>NZ_JBITGT010000005.1:0-571004 GCF_044457285.1 Streptomyces sp. NPDC050560 | reverse complement strand
CGCCCCGGCCCTGCACACCCCGGCCCGGGGGGCCAGCTCGCCCCACACGCGGGGGCTTTTCCCCCCGCCCCCCCCCCGCGGGGGCGGGGGCCCCGGGGGGGGGGGGGGGGCCCCCCGGGCCCCCCCGCGCCGCCGCTGTGCGTGCCTCCGGCCGCTACCGGACCGCCGCCGTCGCGGTGTCGTCGGACCCGACGGGCGCCGTCTGGGAGGCCGTGTCCGCGTCGGAACTCGGCGGGTCCGAGGGCTCGTCGGTGGGCGAGCCGGGGTCGGTGGGCTCGTCGGAGTCGGGCGGGGGCGACGTCGGGTCGTCGGGGGGCGGGCTGTCGGGGTCCGAGGGCGGCTTCGAGGTGTGGTGGGACGGCGGCTTCGACGACGGCCCCGAGGAGTGGTGCGAGCCGCCGGACGAGCCGCCCGAGCCGTGCCGGGAGCCGCCGCCGCTGCCGCTCTCCTCGTCCCCCGGCGCGGTGGAGCCCCCCGACGTGCTCGCGCTCGGCGAGTCCGAGGGCTCCTTGCGGTGCTTGGGCTTCTTGGACGTGCTGGGGCTGGCGCTGGTGTCGTGCGGCGGGTCGGCCGCGCTCGCGCCGCCCTCGTCGTCGTCGTCGCTGACGGACGGCGAGGTGCCGACGTGGTCCGAGGGGGTGTCGCTGTCGGAGGTCGCCCCGAGGGTCACCACCGTGCCGAGCACGGCCGCGAGCACGGCGCCCGCCCCGGCCGAGACCAGGTTGCGCCGAGTGGTCCTGATCCGCCTGCGGTGCTTCAGCGGCGGCTCCTCGGCGGGCCCCTGCCCGTCGCCCGGCGCCCTGGCGACGAGGGTCGCGGGCCCTTCGTCCGCGGCGGCGGGCGCCTCGGCCGCGTCCAGCGCGTCGAAGGCGGCCACGGCGGCGGCAGCGGCGGCCGGGGTGAGCGACGTCGGCGGCTGCGGGGCCTGGGGCACCGCCGGGGCGGGGACCGGAAGGGCGGGCCCGTCGGCGGGCGGCGGTGCGGCCACGGCGGGCAGGCCGAGCGGCGGTGTGACGCCCGGCAGGTCGCCCGAGCGGTCCTCGACGAGGGCGAGCGCCCTGCGGCCCGCGACGGTGCCGCGGCGGTCGGCGAGGGCGCCGCGCAGCCCGATGGAGGCTTCGAGTTCGGCGCGCGCCCGGTCAAGTCGGCCCAAGCAGAGCGCGAGCACGCCGAGTTCATGGTGGAAGTACGCCTCCTGGGCCACCTCACCGGTGAGCCGCGCGGCCTCCTGCCCCGCGCGCAGCGCACGCTCCCAGGAGCCGAAGTCGAGCCCGGCGGCGAGCGCGGGCGCCGCGGTGCGGGCCAGCTTCACGGCCAGTTCGCCCGCGGTGCCCCCGCCGTCCTGGGCGGCGGCCGTGGCCCGTACCACCAGGGCGGCGAGCGCGGCGAGCAGCGCGTCGGACTGGGCCAGCACCTGGGTGGAGGCGACCGCCTGGTGCCCGGCCCACCAGGCGTAGTGCCCGCCCGCGGCCTCAAGAAGCTCCGCGCTCCCGGCGGCGGTGACGAACCTGGCGGCCTCAAGTTCCGCCTGCACACCGTGCGCGAGCCGGTAGCGGCCGCCCACGGGGGTGATCAGGGCGCACTGGAGGAGTTCCGCGAGCGCGTTCTCGGCGTGCGGGTCGTCGACGAGGGCGGGGAGCTGCGCCTGGTGCGGCACCTCGCCGCCGAGCGCGACGGCGAGGCGGAGCACCGCGCGCGCCGACTCGCCGAGCCCGGCGGCGAGCAGCACGGCGGGCGCGGACACGTCGGCGACGGACGGCAGCGGCGGCGCGGGCTCCCCCGGCGCGGCGTCGGGTCCTGTGGCGCCGCGCAGCAGCGCCCCGGCGCGCACGAAGCGCACGGGCAGGCCGCCGGACTCGAACCAGAGGTCACCGGCCCACTGGGTCTCGTCGTCGGTGAGGGGGCGTCCTGTGGCGCGGCCGAGCAGGTCGAGGCTGCCGCCGCGGCTGAGCCCGGCGAGGAAGACCTCTTCGAGCTGGGCCTCGGGCGAGGGCCCGGGCACGTCGGGGGTGCAGGCGACGATGAAGGCGCACTCAGGGGTGGCGTCGAGGAGTTCGTCGAGGGTGTCGCCGCCGAACTCCAGGTCGTCGACGACGACGATGGCGCCCACGGTGTCGAGCTGCCCCGCCATGTCCTCGGGCGCGGGGCGGTGGTCCTCGGCGCGGTAAACGGTGCGGTACAGCTCGTACAGCAGTTCCCTGGGGGTGCGGCGATGGCCGCTCAGGCGCACCACGCCGTCGGGGGCGAAGCCCACGCAGTCGTCGGCGACGGCGTCGAGGAGCGCGGAGCGCCCGGCGCCCGCGAGCCCGGTCAGGCGCACGGAGCGGCCGCGGGCGAGGAGCCTGACGACGCGCCCGCGCTCCTCCTGCCGGTCGAGCAGCGGCAGCGGCGCGAGGGCGGCCCCGGGGCGCACGGCGCGGCCCGCGCCGCCGAGTTCGGCGCGCTCCGCGGCGGAGTACCTGGCGGCGGGCGACGCGGGGCGGCGGGTCGGCGGGCAGGGCTCGACCTCGCTGCCGTCGACGGGGTTGACGGTGACGAGGAGGTCGCCCGACACCACCTGGACGACGCGGGCGGGCGCGGGACCGCCGGGCGCGGGGGCGTCGGGTTCGGGGAGGCCCACGGGGCGGGGGCCCTGCTCGGGTCCCTGGGTGTCGTAGCCTTCGGGTCCCCGGTTCTTCGGGTCCATGGTCCATACTCCCCAAAGCGGTGTGTGCGGGGCCGCCGCGGGCCTGGCACACCGTGCTGGTTGCTTTCTGCGGTTCCGGGGCGTCGAGTAACGGCCCCCGCACAGTAGTCCTTTGGCCGGTGCTCCGGAACAGCCGGGGTGCCCGCGGCCCGACACGTCACGGTCTCGGCCGATCCCGCCCCGTCGCCCCGGTCGCCCCCGCTTTCCGTCCGCTCGCGCCGTTTGCCCGGGTAGGGCGCGCGGTGTCCCGGCCGCCCCCGTTGCGCCGCGACAGTGTCACACCCGGGGCAGGGTCTCCAGCCGGATTCCGCCCTCGATGGCGAGGATGCGGTGCAGCCTGGTCGCCACCAGCAGCCGGCGCATCTGGGGCGGCACACCGCGCAGCACCAGGCGGCGGCCGCAGCGTCCCGCCCTGCGGTGGGCGCCCATGATGACACCGAGCCCGGTGGCGTCCCAGGAGTCGAGTTCGGTCAGGTCGAGCACGAGGTCACCGACGCCGTCGTCGATGGCCGAGTGCAGGGCCGTACGGGCGTCCGCCGCGCTGTGGACGTCGAGGCGGCCCCCGACGACCAGCTCGGCGTGGTCGCCCCTGATGTGCATATGCGCTCCCGAGAGTGCGTCGGTCCCGTGTCGTCAGTGCGGCACGCGTATGTCGGGTGGGTGTCGTCCGTGTGGCGAGCGGTGGGTGTGACGTCCGTTCATGTCACTGCACCTGACTGCCGCCCGGGCGGATACGTTTCTGGTTGTAAGCGAACCGATATCGAAATCGCCCCTGGGGGTGACCGCGTGGGCCGGGCCCAGGGCCCCGTGGGGGTTACACGGCATCGGCGCGCCGCTGGTGGTCAGTGCTCGTAGAACCCCTGCCCGCTCTTGCGGCCGATGTCACCGGCGTCAACCATCCGGCGCATCAGCTCGGGCGGGGCGAACTTCTCGTCCTGGGTCTCGGTGTAGATGTTCTCGGCGGCGTGCAGCAGGATGTCGACCCCGGTGAGGTCGGCGGTGGCGAGCGGGCCCATGGTGTGCCCGAAGCCGAGGCGGCACGCCAGGTCGATGTCCTCGGCGGTGGCGACACCCGACTCGTGCAGCCTGGCGGCCTCCACCACGAGCGCCGTGATGAGGCGGGTGGTGACGAACCCGGCGACGTCGCGGTTGACGACGACGCAGGTCTTGCCGATGGACTCGGCGAACTCCCGTGCGGTGGCGAGGGTTTCGTCGCTGGTCTTGTGGCCGCGCACGAGTTCGCACAGCGCCATCATGGGGACCGGTGAGAAGAAGTGGGTGCCGACCACGCGCTCGGGGTGCGAGGTGCCCGCCGCGATCTTGGTGATGGGGATCGCGGAGGTGTTGGAGGCCAGCACGGTGCCGGGGCCGACGAGGGTGTCGAGGTCGCGGAAGATGCCGAGCTTCACGTCGAGCCGCTCGAAGACGGCCTCCACGACGATGTCGGCGTCGGCGGCGGCGCCGAGGTCGGTGGTGGGGGTGATCCTGGCGAGCGCGGCGTCCGCCTCGTCCGCCGTCATCCGCTCCTTGCCCACGAACTTGCCGTAGGACGCCTCGATGGCACCGCGGCCGCGGGCGAGCGCCTCGTCGGTGACGTCGCGCAGGACGACGTCCCAGCCCGCCGCCGCCGACACCTGGGCGATGCCCGAGCCCATGAGTCCCGCTCCGATGACGGCGAGCTTGCGTGCCACTGTCCGACTCCTTTGTCGTGTGTGCCCTGCGGCGCGCGCCCGTGCCGCGCTCCGCGTGCGCCGGGGCGGCGGACGGCGTGCACGGGCGTGTCGCCTTGCCCCGGGACCCTAGCCTTTGAGCGGGCGTTGTGGGGGCCGAGGAGATGCGTGTCACGTCTCACATGACGGACTTCACATCCCCGACCGGCACTTGGGACCGGGGGGCCGGGCGGTCCCGGGCGTGGCGCCGCGGGGGCGCGCCGCCCACCGCCGTGTCATCAGCCGCCGCGTACCGCGTAGTTCAGTACGCGCTCGCTCAGCAGGTCCTCGATCGCGTCGAGCACTTCGAGCGCGCCCCTGGAGACCACCGCGGGATCGCCGAGCCGCACCATCTCGCGGCCGATGGTGCCCATCGCCGTCTCGTGCACCCAGTTGATCTGCCCCGCCATCAGCGCGGGCAGCGGGTCGTCGGGCGCGGCGCCGGTCTCCTCGCGGAGGGTGGCCTCCAGGTTCTCCCGCACCGTCTGCTGGACGGCCCACAGCCGGGAGCGCAGCGCGGCGGAGCCGTGCACCACCCGCATGAAGCGGTCGTAGCCCGCCATCAGGCCGACCCGCGGGGACACCGCCTCCACCTCGTCGCGCAGCTCGCGCAGCACCGCGCGGGCGGCGGACTCCCCGGTGTCGCGGCCGCGCACCCAGCGCGAGAGGCGGTCGACGACGCCCGACATCCGGTCGAGGAACAGGTCCTCCTTGGCCGGGAAGTAGTTGTAGACGGTGTTCACGGACACGTCGGCGGCCTGGGCGACCTCGGCGACGGTGACCGCGTCGAAGCCGCGTTCAAGGAACAGGCCCGTGGCCACATCGGAGATGTACTGCCTGGTCCGCCGCTTCTTGCGCTCCCGCAGGCCCCCTTCCTCCGGGGCACCTTCGCCGCTCGCCGCCACTCCTCACACCCTCCCTGCCGTACTCCGCGGGGGCGCGGGCCGTGCGCCGCCCGGCCCGATCCTACCCGTCGATGGGGACCCTACATTTTTGGTGGCATTGCAATTTTTAAGTCGCTCTGTTTTTCTGTGGGGCATGGCAGTCATCACCACCAGCGGCCTGAGCCGCACCTTCCGCACCAAGGCGGGCCCCGTCGACGCGGTCCGCGGCATCGACCTGTCCGTCGCCGAGGGCGAGATCGTGGGCCTCCTCGGGCCCAACGGCGCCGGCAAGACCACCACCCTGCGGATGCTCACCACACTGCTGCGGCCCACCGCGGGCCACGCCACCGTCGCCGGGCACGACCTGCTGCGCGACCCCCAGGGCGTGCGCGCCCGCATCGGCTACGTGGCCCAGTCGGGCGGCCTCGACCCCCATGTCGAGGTCCGCGAGGAGCTGGTCACCCAGGGCCGCCTCTACCGGCTGAGCGCCGACACGGCCGCCGCCCGCGCCGAGGAACTGGCCGCCGACCTCGACCTCACCGCACTGCTCGGCCGCCCGACCGCGGCTCTCTCCGGCGGCCAGCGCCGCCGCCTCGACATCGCGCTCGGCCTCGTCCACCGCCCGCGGGTGCTCTTCCTCGACGAGCCCACCACGGGGCTCGACCCCGCGGCCCGCGCGGCCCTGTGGGACCTGGTGCGCGCCCTGCGCGACGGGCACGGCGCCACCGTCTGCCTGACCACGCACTACCTGGACGAGGCCGACGCGCTCTGCGACCGCATCGTCGTCATCGACAAGGGCGTGGTGGCCGCCGAGGGCGGCCCCGCCGCGCTCAAGCTCCGCTACGGCGGCTCCCTCGACGCCACCCTCCAGGACACCTACCTCGCCCTCACGGGACACGGCCCCGCACCGGCCGACGCCGCCCCGCTCGCGGTCTGACCACCGCACTCCCCCGTCCGCCCACCACCCAGGGAAACGCCCGCCATGTCCGCACTCGCCGCCGACACCGCCCTCATCTTCCGGCGGTACGCCCGCCAGACCCTCCGCTCCCGCTTCCAGATGCTCTTCGGCATCCTGATGCCGCTGCTCTACCTGCTCTTCTTCGGGCCGCTGCTCACCGGCCTCCCGCTCGGCTCGCGGGGCAGCTCCTGGCAGGTGCTCGTCCCCGGGCTGCTGCTCCAACTGGCGCTGTTCGGCGCCTCGTTCGCCGGTTTCGGCATCATCATCGAGAAGAACCTGGGCGTCATGGAGCGGATGCGGGTGACGCCCGTGAGCCGCACCGCCCTGCTGCTCGGCAGGGCGCTGCGCGACACCCTGCTCTTCGTCGGCCAGTCGGTGCTGCTCGTCCTCGTCGCGCTGCCGATGGGGCTGCGCGCCCCGCTCCCCGGCGTCCTGCTCGGCTTCGTCTTCGTGGCGCTGCTCGCGCTCGCGCTGGCGTCGCTCTCGTACACGCTCGCCTTCCGCGCCCGCACCCCGCAGGAGTTCGGCCCGGTCGTCAACGCGGTCACCATGCCGTCGATGCTGCTTTCCGGGCTGATGCTGCCGATGGCCCTGGCGCCCGGCTGGCTCGACACGCTCTCCCACTTCATGCCGCTGCGGTACTTCGCCGACGCGGTACGGGACGGCTACACCGGGCACTACGCCACCGCCGCCATGCTCTACGGCCTGCTCGCGGCCGTGGCGCTCGCCGCGCTCGCGCTCGCGGCCGGCGCGCGCGTCATCCGGCGCACCGAGGCATAACTACCCTTGCCCCATGGTCAGACTCACCCGCATCTACACCAGGACAGGCGACCGGGGCACCACCAACCTCGGCGACATGAGCCGGGTCCCCAAGACGGACCTCAGGATCGCCGCGTACGCCGACGCCAACGAGGCCAACGCCGCCATCGGCACCGCGCTCGCGCTCGGCGGACTGCCCGAGGACATGGCGCAGGTCCTCACCCGCGTCCAGAACGACCTCTTCGACGTCGGCGCCGACCTGTGCACCCCCGTGGTGCCCGACCCGGAGTTCCCGCCGCTGCGGGTCGAGCAGGCGTACGTGGACCGTCTTGAGGCGGACTGCGACGAGTACAACGAGCGGCTGACGAAGCTCAGCAGCTTCATCCTGCCCGGCGGCACCCCGGGCGCCGCGCTGCTGCACCAGGCGTGCACGGTGGTGCGGCGCGCCGAGCGGTCCACCTGGGCGGCGCTCGACGCGCACGCCGACAGCATGAACGAGCTGACCGCCACCTATCTCAACCGCCTCTCCGACCTGCTGTTCATCCTGGCCAGGGCGGCGAACGGGGAGCGCGGCGACGTGCTGTGGGTGCCCGGCGGGGAGCGCTGAGCGCCGGGACGGCCACGGGGCCCGGGGCCCGTCCCTGCCGTGTCAGCGGACCCCGGGCCCCGTCCCCGCCCCGGCCGCCTTCGCGGCCTTCTCCTTCTTCGGCCAGATGACGTACGTGGCGGCGATCACCGCGTGCAGCCCCAGGGCGCGCAGCGCCACCCACTGCCAGTTCCGCAGCGACGAGGTGTCCCCGGCGCCGCCCACGTACCAGATCGCCGCCTGGAGCAGCGCGCAGGCGACGGCCGCGCCCAGCAGGGTGCGCAGCCAGAGCACGCCCTCGTGCCTGGCCCTCGCCATGCCGTACCTGGGCGGCTTCACCGGCTCGGGCCCGCCCGCGAAGCGGTGGCGCACCTTCCCGTCGAGCCAGCGCACCGTGTAGTGCCCGTACGCCACCGTGTAGCCGATGTAGAGCGCCGCGAGCCCGTGCCTCCAGTCCGGCGCGGCGCCGTTCCTCAGGTCCACCGCGGTGGCGACGAGCAGCACCACCTCCATGACCGGCTCGCACAGCAGCACGGCCGCGCCGGTGCGCCGCAGCCCCGCCCCGTACCGCAGGAAGAGGCCCAGGGCGAGCAGGACCCAGAACGCGACCTCACAGGCGATGACCAGTCCCACGACCACGGCCGACTCCTTCCGTCCGGCCTCAAGACTGCCGCCGGGGCCACGCCCGGCGCGTCGTCGCCCGAGACGAGAGCCCGCTGCATCCTTCGATGTAGCGGGCGCCGGCGCCTCCTCTCCTTGGACAAGAGGCGGGCGGCGCCACGGTGCTTGGATGGGACCATGCCGTCCCCGCCCCCGCGCCCGCATCCGCACGACGCGCTGATCGCAGCCGCCGGGCTGCTCGGCGGGCTGCTGCTGTGGTCGCTCGGACTGCACACCCAGGAGTACGGGCCGCTGGGCGCGGCCTGGTCGCTGCCGCCGCTGCTGCTGATCGCGCTGCTCGAACTGGTCCGCAGGACGCGGCCGCGCGCCGCGGTGCTCGGCGGCACCGCCGCGGTCGTCTTCGACCAGGTCACCCCCGGCAACCTCGGCACGATCCTGATGTTCACCGACCTGCTGTACGCGGGCGTGCTCTACGGGAGCCCCGGGCAGGCCCGCCGGATGCCGCTGGTGACGGGGCTGATCACCATGGCGGTCACGGTCGGCTCGCTGATCTGGCTCAGGGACCCGCAGGCGCTGCTGATCGGCGTCCTCACGGGCCTCGTCTGCTGGGCGCCCACCACCACGGGGGCGCTGCTGCGCGGGCACCGGGAGGCCGCCGACGCGGCGCGGCTGCGCGCGGAACAGACCGCGCTGCTCGCCGAGATGGACCGGGCCCAGGCGGTGAGCGCCGAGCGCGCCAGGATGGCGCGTGAGCTGCACGACATGGTGGCGAACCACCTGTCGGCCATCGCCATCCACGCCACCGCCGCGCTCTCCCTCGACAAACCGGCCACCACCCGGCAGGCCCTCTCGGTGATCCGGGAGAACAGCGTGGAGGGGCTCGCGGACATGCGACGTCTTATCGGGCTGCTGCGCGACTCTGGAGAGGCGGGCGAGGCGCCCACGGCGGCCCCCACACTCGACGGCCTCGGCGCGCTCGCCGAGCAGGCGAGGGCGGGCGGCCTCGACGTACGCGTGGCCGACGGCAGGCCCTCGGGGCCCGCGGCGAAGCTCCCGGCGCCGGTCGATCTCGCCGCGTACCGGATCGTGCAGGAGTCCCTGACCAACGCCCTCAAGCACGCCTCCCCCGGCACCGTCACCGTGTCGCTGCGGCAGCGCCCCGGGGCGCTGGTGGTCCGGGTGACCAGCCCACTCGGCCGCCGTGACGGGCCACGGGCGCCGGGCGCGGGCGCGGGCCTCATCGGGATGCGGGAGCGGGTGGAACTGCTCGACGGCACCTTCACCGCGGGCCCCGAGCGGGCCACCGCAGACGAAGCAGAGGAAGCAGACCAAGCAGGCGAAGGAGAAGAAGGGGGCGGAGGGGCCGAAGAGGCTGGCGAAGGCGGCGGGGACGGCAAGGTGTGGCGGGTGTGCGCAGAACTGCCGACGGACACGGCCGGGCGCGGCGGGCCCCGGCGGACGGGAGCGTCATGACCATCCGGGTACTGGTCGCGGAGGACCAGTCGGCGGTGCGCGCGGGCCTCGTACTGATCCTGGGCAGCGCCGACGACATCGAGGTGGTGGGCGAGGCCGAGGACGGCGAGCGGGCCGTGTCCCTCGCCCGCGGGCTCCGCCCCGACCTGGTGCTGATGGACATCCAGATGCCGCGGCTCGACGGGGTGTCCGCGACCCGGGCGGTGGTGGCGGAGGGGCTTGCGGACGTCCTCGTACTGACCACGTTCGACCTGGACGAGTACGTCTTCGGGGCGCTGCGCGCGGGCGCGTCGGGCTTCCTGCTGAAGAACGCGGAGGCCGGCGAGCTGCTGGCGGCGGTGCGCACGGTGGCACGCGGCGAGGGGCTGATCGCCCCGGCGGTCACCCGCAGGCTCATCAGGGAGTTCGCCACGGCGCCCGCACCGCCGCGGGGCCACGCCCCGCCCCCGCCGGAGCCCGCGGAGCTGGCCGCCCTGACCCGCAGGGAGCGTCAGGTCCTCTCGTGCCTCGGCCGCGGCATGTCCAACGCCGACATCGCGGCACATCTGAGCATGGCGGAGGCCACCGTGAAGACCCACGTCAGCAGAATCCTCAGCAAACTGAACCTACGAAGCAGACTCCAGGCAGCGGTACTGGCCCAGGAACAGGGCATTTGACACCGTGATCGGGTGGGCGGGTGGGCAAAAACGCCAGAGCAACCCCAACGCACCCGCACAGAAGAATCACGCCAGCCAAGCATCACGCCAGCCAGATCTCACGCGACGTTGACCCGCTGCCCAGGCGGCGCAGCCTCAAGCCACGCCAGAAACCCCGTCAACGCATCCTCGCTCATGGCAAGTTCAAGCGGCGTCCCCCGATGAAGACAACTGAGAACCATCGCATCGGAGAGCAACGCCAACTCCTCCTCACCCGCGGGCCGCCGCCGCCCCGCCACCTCGATCGCACCGCGCTCCAGCACCCTGCGCGGCCGGGGCGCGTACGAGAAGACCCGGAACCACTCGACACGGTCGCCGTTGTAGCGTGCCACCCCGTAGCCCCAGCCCTTGCCGCTGGTGTCGGGCGGCGCCCCCGCCCCCGTCGGGACCGTGTCCCAGCGCAGGCTACAGTCGAACGTTCCGCCCGAGCGCTGGATGAGCCTGCGGCGCAGCCCCAGCACGAAGAGGCCCAGTACCGCCAGCACCACCACCGCGATACCGCACACCAGCAAAGCGAGGATCATCGGCACCGACCTCCTCGCCTCTCTGGTACCTCATCGGTAACGGGACAATTCGATTTGATCCAGCATTGCCGCAGCCGCGGCCGGGTCCGGATGCTCCGGTCCCGGCCGCGGCTGAGGCTGGCCGTGCCGCCTTGGCCTTCGCCTGGTGGGAAGGTCAGGACGGCACGGCCAGGGTCTCGCTCCGCGCGGGTGTCAGTGCACTGCCACCGCCCGCAGTCGTACGTCGGCGCGCCGCTCGGCGGACGCGTCCGCGTCGGACTTGGCCCGTTCGAGTGCCCGCTCCGCGCGCTTGACGTCGATCTCGTCGGACAGCTCCGCGATCTCGGCGAGCAGCGACAGCTTGTCGTCGGCGAACGACACGAAGCCGCCGTGCACCGCGGCGACCACGGTGCCGCCGCCGGTCGTGCGAATGGTCACGGGGCCCGATTCCAGCACACCGAGCAGCGGCTGGTGTCCTGGCATGACGCCGATGTCGCCCGATGTGGTGCGCGCGACGACCAGGGTGGCCTCGCCCGACCAGACCTGGCGGTCGGCTGCGACCAGCTCGACATGCAGCTCTGCTGCCAAAGGGGGCTCCTCGGGTCGGCACCCGGCGGCGGCCGGGTGTTGTGTCGGATTCTAGTGGCCCGTCGCCGGACCGGTGGACGGGGGCCCACCGGGGTCCCCGTCCGCGCGCGGCGCCGGGTCAGGAGACGCCCAGCTCCTTGGCGTTGTTCTTCAGGTCCTCAAGGCCACCGCACATGAAGAACGCCTGCTCCGGGAAGTGGTCGTACTCGCCGTCGCAGATAGCGTTGAACGCGGCGATCGACTCGTCGAGCGGCACGTCGGACCCGTCGACGCCGGTGAACTGCTTGGCGACGTGGGTGTTCTGCGACAGGAAGCGCTCGACTCGGCGGGCGCGGAAGACGGTGAGCTTGTCCTCCTCGCCCAGCTCGTCGATGCCGAGGATGGAGATGATGTCCTGGAGGTCCTTGTACTTTTGCAGGATCGTCTTCACGCGCATCGCGGCGTTGTAGTGGTCCTGCGAGATGTAGCGCGGGTCCAGGATGCGGGAGGTGGAGTCCAGCGGGTCCACCGCGGGGTAGATGCCCTTCTCCGAGATCGGCCGGGAGAGCACCGTCGTCGCGTCGAGGTGCGCGAAGGTGGTCGCCGGGGCCGGGTCGGTGAGGTCGTCGGCGGGGACGTAGATCGCCTGCATGGAGGTGATCGAGTGGCCGCGGGTGGAGGTGATGCGCTCCTGGAGGAGGCCCATCTCGTCGGCCAGGTTGGGCTGGTAGCCCACCGCGGAGGGCATGCGGCCGAGCAGCGTGGAGACCTCGGAGCCCGCCTGGGTGAAGCGGAAGATGTTGTCGATGAAGAACAGCACGTCCTGCTTCTGCACATCGCGGAAGTACTCGGCCATGGTGAGGCCGGCCAGCGCGACGCGGAGCCTGGTGCCCGGGGGCTCGTCCATCTGGCCGAAGACCAGGGCGGTCTTGTCGATGACGCCGGACTCGGACATCTCGTCGATGAGGTCGTTGCCCTCACGGGTGCGCTCACCGACGCCGGCGAACACGGAGACGCCGTCGTGGTTGTTGGCGACGCGGTAGATCATCTCCTGGATGAGCACCGTCTTGCCGACGCCCGCACCGCCGAACAGGCCGATCTTGCCGCCCCTGACGTAGGGGGTGAGCAGGTCGATGACCTTGATGCCGGTCTCGAACATCTCGGTCTTCGACTCAAGCTGGTCGAAGGAGGGCGCCTTGCGGTGGATGGACCACCGCTCGCCGATGTTGGCGTTCTCCTCGGGGACGTTCAGCACCTCGCCGATGGTGTTGAACACCTTGCCCTTGGTGAAGTCGCCCACGGGCACGGTGATGCCGTCACCGGTGTCGGTCACCGCGGCCTGGCGTACCAGTCCGTCGGTGGGCTGCATGGAGATGGCGCGCACCAGGCCCTCGCCGAGGTGCTGCGCGACCTCCAGGGTCAGCGTCTTGCGCTCGCCCGCGTTGGCCGGGTCGTCGACCTCGACCTGGAGCGCGTTGTAGATGTCGGGCATGGCGTCGACGGGGAACTCCACGTCGACGACCGGGCCGATGACCCGGGCGACGCGGCCCGTGGCGACGGCCGTCTCAACTGCGGTGGTCATTACTTGTCACTCCCCGCGTTCGCGTCGGCCAGGGCGCTGGAGCCACCGACGATCTCGCTGATTTCCTGGGTGATTTCGGCCTGCCGGGCCCCGTTGGCGAGCCGGGAGAGGGTGTTGATGAGGTCCCCGGCGTTGTCGGTCGCCGCCTTCATCGCGCGGCGGGTGGCCGCGTGCTTGGAGGCTGCCGACTGGAGCAGTGCGTTGTAGACCCGGGCCTCGACATAGCGCGGCAGCAGGGCGTCGAGGACGTCCTCGGCCGATGGCTCGAACTCGTAGAGCGGCATGAGCTGGCCCTTGGAGGCGGCCTGCCCGGCCCCCTCGCCGTCCGCGGCGCCGCCGTTCGCGGACGCGGAGACCGCGTCGAGGCTGAGCGGCAGCAGCCGCTCGTCCTTGGGCGTCTGGGTCAGCATGGAGACGAACTCGGTGTAGACGATGTGCAGCTCGTCCACGCCGCCCTCGTCGGTCGCCTGGCGGATGGCCTCGATGAGCGGGTCGGCCACCTGCTTGGCGTCCTGGTACGACGGGTCGTCGGTGAAGCCCGCCCAGGAGTCCGCGATCTTCTGCTCGCGGAACTGGTAGTAGGCGACACCCTTGCGACCGACGATGTACGTGGTCACGTCCTTGCCGTCGCCGCGCAGCCGCCCGGTCAGCTCCTCCGCCTTCTTGATGGCGTTGGAGTTGTAGCCACCGGCGAGTCCCCGGTCGCTGGTGAGCAGCAGCACCGCGGCGCGGGCGGGCCGCTCGACCTCCGTGGTCAGCGGGTGCTGGGTGTTGGAGCCGGTCGCCACCGCCGTGACCGCGCGTGTCAGCTCGGTCGCGTAGGGCGTGGAGGCGTTCACCTTGCGCTGCGCCTTGACGATGCGCGAGGCGGCGATCATCTCCATCGCCCGGGTGATCTTCTTGGTCGCGGTGACGGACCGGATGCGACGCTTGTAGACCCGGAGCTGCGCTCCCATGAGTCAGGTCCCTTCCGTGGTCACTTCGCGGCGGCGGGGGTGTCGTCGCCGAGGAGCTTTCCTTCGGAGGTCTCGAACGTCCGCCTGAACGTGTCGACCGTGTCGGAGAGCTTCTGGATGGTGTCGTCGGACATCTTGGCGCCCTCGACGATGGACGTGAGGAGCGGCTTCTGCTCGCGGTGCATGTAGTCGAGCAGCTCCCGCTCGAAGCGGCTGATGTCCTCGACCGGGACGTCGTCCATCTTGCCGTTGGTGCCGGTCCAGATGGAGACGACCTGGTCCTCGGTCGGGTACGGCGCGTACTGGGCCTGCTTGAGCAGTTCCACCATGCGCTGGCCGCGGCCGAGCTGTGCCTTGGAGGCGGCGTCCAGGTCGGAGCCGAAGGCGGCGAACGCCTCAAGCTCGCGGAACTGGGCGAGGTCCACGCGCAGCCGGCCCGAGACCTGGCGGATCGCCTTGTGCTGGGCGGAGCCGCCGACCCGGGAGACCGAGATGCCGACGTTCAGCGCGGGGCGTACGCCCGCGTTGAACAGGTCGGACTCAAGGAAGCACTGCCCGTCGGTGATGGAGATCACATTGGTCGGGATGAACGCGGAGACGTCGTTGGCCTTGGTCTCGACGATCGGCAGGCCCGTCATCGAGCCCGCGCCCATGTCGTCGGAGAGCTTGGCGCAGCGCTCAAGCAGCCGGGAGTGCAGGTAGAAGACGTCGCCGGGGTACGCCTCGCGGCCCGGCGGGCGGCGCAGCAGCAGGGAGACGGCGCGGTAGGCGTCGGCCTGCTTGGAGAGGTCGTCGAAGATGATCAGGACGTGCTTGCCCTGGTACATCCAGTGCTGGCCGATGGCGGAGCCGGTGTAGGGCGCGAGGTACTTGAAGCCCGCGGGGTCGGACGCCGGGGCGGCCACGATGGTGGTGTACTCCAGCGCGCCGGCCTCTTCGAGGGCGCCGCGCACGGAGGCGACGGTGGAGCCCTTCTGGCCGATGGCGACGTAGATGCAGCGGACCTGCTTCGCAGGGTCGCCGGTGCGCCAGTTGTCACGCTGGTTGATGATCGTGTCGACGGCGAGCGCGGTCTTGCCGGTCTGGCGGTCGCCGATGATGAGCTGCCGCTGGCCGCGGCCGATCGGCACCATGGAGTCGACGGCCTTGTAACCGGTCTCCATGGGCTCGTGCACCGACTTGCGCTGCATGACGGTGGGCGCCTGGAGTTCGAGGGCGCGGCGGCCCTCGGTCTCGATGTCGCCGAGGCCGTCGATGGGGTTGCCGAGGGGGTCGACGACGCGGCCGAGGTAGCCCTCGCCCACGGCGACCGACAGCACCTCGCCGGTGCGGGTGACCGGCTGGCCCTCCTCGACGCCGCTGAACTCGCCGAGGACGATGGCGCCGATCTCGCGCTCTTCGAGGTTGAGCGCGAGGCCGAGGGTGCCGTCCTCGAACTTCAGCAGTTCATTGGCCATGGCCGAGGGCAGTCCCTCGACCCTCGCGATGCCGTCTCCGGCCAGCGTGACCGTGCCGACCTCCTCGCGCGAGGCCGCGTCCGGCTTGTACGACTGGACGAAGTTCTCCAGTGCGTCCCGGATCTCCTCCGGCCGGATCGTGAGCTCCGCCATCTGGATTCCCTGCTCTCCTTGTTGGGCCCGAAGTTTCCTTGGGGGATCTGGGTTTTGCCCGATGGCGGCTCCGCCGCAGGCCCCAGAGACATGTGTCCTTGGCTCGGCCCAACGCGGGCCGTGGTACTGCTCGTGTGGAGTTGGTCAGCCGGCCAGGCGGCGGCTCGCCTCGTCGACGCGGTCGGCGATGCTGCCGTTGATGACCTCGTCGCCGACCTGCACCCTGATGCCGCCGAGTACTTCCGGGTCCACGTCGAGATTGAGGTGCATGGCCCGGCCGTAGAGCTTGGCGAGCGCGGCGCCGAGGCGCTGCTTCTGCTGGTCGCTCAGGGGCACCGCCGTGGTGACGACGGCGACCACACGGTCGCGGCGCTCCGCGGCGAGCCGGGACAGCGCATCGAGTCCCGCCTCCAGGCTACGTCCCCGCGGCTGCGTCACAAGACGCACGACGAGGCGCTCGGTGACGGGTTTGGCGCGGCCCTCAAGCAGCTCCCGCACCAGGTTGCCCTTGGCGGCCTCGGTGGCGGTGCGGTCGGTGAGCGCGGAGCGCAGCCCGGCGTTGGCGGCGACGATCCGGCCGAACCGGAACAGCTCGTCCTCGACGCTGTGGAGGCTGCCGTCACGCTGGGCGACCGTGAGGTCCGCGATCTGGGCCAGTTCCTCCAGCGCGTCCACCAGGTCGCGGGAGCGCGACCAGCGCGAGCGCGCCATGCCGGCGACCAGGTCGACGGTGGCCCCGCCGACCTGCCCGCCGAGCAGCCTGCCGACCAGGTCGGCCTTGGCCTCGGCGGGCTGCGCCGGGTCGGTGAGCACCCGGCGCAGCGCGACCTCGCGGTTGAACAGCGCGGTGACGGAGGCCAGCTCGTCGGCGAGGACGGCCGGGTTCGCGGGCGTGCTGTCCACGAGGGCGTCGAACCGCTCGCGGGCGGCGGAGAGCGCCTCGCGGCTCGCACCTGTCGCGGTCATCGGGCGGCCCCGGCGTCCGCGGCGTCGTTCGCCTCGGCCTTCGTCTCAAGCTCGTCGAGGAACCGGTCGACGGTGCGGCTCTGGCGGGCGTGGTCCTCAAGGGACTCGCCGACGATGCGGCCCGCGAGTTCGACGGCGAGTCTGCCGACGTCCTGGCGGAGGGTCTGCGCCGCGGCCTTGCGGTCGGCCTCGATCTGGGCGTGTCCGGCCGCGACGATCTCGTCGCGCTGGCGCTGGCCCTCCGCGCGCATCTCGGCGATGAGCGCGGCGCCCTGCTCCTGCGCCTCCTGGCGCAGCGACGAGGCAGCGTGCCGGGCCTCGGCGAGCTGGGCCTTGTACTGCTCCAGCACGCTCTGGGCCTCGGTCTTGGCGGCCTCGGCCTGTTCCATGCCCCCTTCGATCTTCTCGCGACGCTCTTCCAGCACCTCGTTGATGCGCGGGAGCAGCTTCTTGTAGAAGACGAAGAAGACGATGGCGAAGGCGAGGGCCCCGACGACCAGTTCGGGCCAGGCCGGGACGAGCGGGTTCTGCTCCTCCTCGGCCGCGATGGCGACCAGGTTGGCGATCACATCAGTGCCTTTCGTCGAGATGCGTCAGCAAGCGTCGATGCGTCGATTACTTGCCGAACACGAACGGCATCACGATGCCGATGAGGGCCAGGGCCTCACAGAAGGCGAAGCCGAGGATCTGGTTGGCGCGGATCAGACCGGCGGCCTCGGGCTGGCGGGCGAGGGCCTGGGTGCCGTTGCCGAAGACGATGCCGACGCCGATGCCGGGGCCGATCGCGGCGAGGCCGTAGCCGATGGAGCCCAGCGAGCCGGTGATGTCGGTGGCGGCGAGGGTCTGGAGAGCGGACATGCCGGTTCTTCCTTCTCTTTACAAGGGCCGACGGTGGTTGGCCGCCGGACGTTCAGGGGTGGGTCGTGCCGGTGGGTCGTGCTCAGTGCGACTCGGCGAGCGCGCCCTGGATGTACGAGCAGGTCAGCATCACGAACACGTACGCCTGCACGGCCTGCACGAAAAGCTCGAAGAGGATCATCACGAGCGTCATGACGAACGAGACGCCCGCGGCGGGGATCATGTAGCTGTTCAGCAGGTACCAGGAGGCCACGGTGAACATGACCAGCATCAGGTGGCCCGCGAACATGTTGGCGAAGAGCCGTACCGCGTGGGTGAAGGGCCGCACGAACAGGTTCGAGAAGAACTCGATGACCATGACGAGCGGCAGCACGGCGCCGAGTGACTTGTCGTAGCCGGTGATGTTCTTCCAGCCGCCGACCCAGCCGTGCTTCTTGAAGGTCAGCGAGACCCAGACGAGCCAGACGACGATCGCGAGGAACATCGGCACGGCGATGACGGAGCCGACCGGGAACTGGGCGAGCGGGATCACCGACCAGATGTTCATCAGCCAGATGAAGAAGAAGAGCGACACCGCGAGCGGTACGTACTTCTCGCCTTCCTTCTTGCCGATGGTCTCGTAGACCACGCCGCGGCGTACGAAGTCGTAGCCGGCCTCGGCGATCATCTGGAGCTTGCCGGGGACGACCTTGGCCCTGCCGAAGGCGGCCCAGAAGAACCAGACCAGGACGACCGTGGTCAGCAGGGCGAGCAGCATGACCTTGTTGAACTCGAAGCTGCCCCACGAGAAGAGCGGCTCGAAGAGGAAGGAATTCAGGCCCGGTGCCGGAAAACCACACCCGTTGTCGGACAGGATGCGGCAGCTCCAGTCGAAGGCGAGCTGGGTCTGGTCAGCACTCACCGCGGGCTCCTTCAGCGTGGGGCATGGGTTCGGCAACCTCGTTGTGTCGGCACGGCACGGGGCCGCGGTTCGGCACCGGACTGGTGTGGCGGGTATGGGGACTGCGGCCGGGCTTCACGCCTCGCTCCGGACCGGGCGTCGGTTCGGAAGGCCACGCCCGCGGCGCCGCAGTTGGCACCGGACCATAGCAGGAGCGGTGGCGCGCCCTTATCCCGGCCCTACTTCTCACGATGCGGACTCGGCCTTCTCGGGGTTCCCGGCCTTGTCGCCCCCGCTCGTATCGGGGTCCACGTAGAAGATCTTGGCCTTCATGTGGGCCCTGGCCTGCGCGGCCATCCACACCACGGTGCAGGCGACGAGGGTCGCGGAGAATGCCCTGGGGTTGAAGGCGGTGGTGTCCTTGAAGAGCGCCACGAAGATCAGCAGCAGCAGGAGTTGGGCGACGTAGAGCAGCAGTCCCATGGCCTGGAAGAGCTGGGGCAGCGACGCCGCGGTGCGCTGGAGCACGTAGAGCCCGAGCCCCATGAAGGCGATGACCACCGCACATCCGACAACGGCGCCCAGTGCCCCCTTGCCGCCGACGACCGCGGCGCTGACCACGGTGGCGATCGCACCGGCGGCGACGGTGGGCACGGCGGTCTGGAGGAGGTTCCGGACGTCGTTGGAGGGCATGAGGGCAACTCCAAGGGGCGTGGGGTGAGCGGGGCAGCGGGAGACAGCGGGGACGGCGGGGATGCAGAGCGTGGCGTGGTCAGGGTCGGCACAGCACGGGAGAAGGGCGTCGCGGTGGACGAGCCTAGTCCCGGACGGGAGCACGAAAACCTCGGGCTGTGATGCGCAAAAGCCTGTCGACCTACGGTCCTTCGGCCCTGTCCCGGGGTTTCGTGAACGGTATCACAAACTATTTGATGAGGTCTTTACCTGGTGGATGTGGTCGCCGTCACACGTGAGAGTGATGCCGCGCGCATGTGCAGGACAGGGGGTAACTTGCCTGATATTGGACCGTTTTCGCCCCGTCAGCGAGGCCCCTCGGCGCCTCCCCTGCGCACTCGGGAGAACGCCGAGCGCGAACGGGTTCCCATCGCGGTCGCGCCGTTGACGGCGGGACGCGTAACGCCGGTGGTACCGGAGGCGGATGGGCCGGATGTGCGGTTTGTGCCGTTCGCCCCAGCAAGGGCGGGTTCGCCGGATTCCTCCTCGGCGGTGGCCTCTTGCGTCCGGCCCTGCGCGGTATTCTCCGCCTCCGCCGCGTCCCCGGCCGCGGGCTCTGGCTCCACCGCCTCCGCGCGCCCGCGCCGCCGCCCCCGGTAGCGCGGCGGCACCACGTGCTCGGCCCACAGCGGCGTCTTCGGCTTGAAGCGGGGCAGCAGCAGGAGCACGAGGCCGACCGCGCTCAGGCCGGTGATCGTCAGCACGATCCACATCGACGCCGAGTTCACCGAGTACGCCAGCGTCCCGAACGCGATCAGCGCCGACCAGAAGTACATGATCAGTACGGCCCTGCTGTGCGAGTGCCCGATCTCCAGCAGCCGGTGGTGCAGATGCCCGCGGTCCGCCGCGAACGGCGACTGGCCCCGCCAGGTGCGGCGCACGATCGCGAGCACCAGGTCGGCGGCGGGCACCGCGATGATGGTCAGCGGCAGCAGCAGCGGGATGTAGGCGGGCACCATCTGGTGCACGGTGTTGCGCACGGAGCCGGAGTACAGGCTCAGCGCGTCCGGGTCGAGCTGCCCCGTGATGGAGATGGCGCCCGCGGCGAGCACCAGGCCGATCAGCATCGAGCCCGAGTCGCCCATGAAGATCCGCGCGGGGTGCATGTTGTGCGGCAGGAAGCCCAGGCACATGCCCATCAGGATGGCGGAGAAGAGGGTGGCGGGCGCCGCGTCCTCAAGACCGTAGCCGTACCAGATCCGGTAGGCGTACATGAAGAACGCGATGGTCGCGATGCACACCATGCCCGCGGCGAGCCCGTCGAGGCCGTCGACGAAGTTGACCGCGTTGATGGTGATCACCACCAGCGCCACCGTCAGCAGGGTGCCCTGCCACTGGGTGAGCGCCACGATGCCGACGCCGGGGATCGGCAGGTAGAGGATGGTCAGGCCCTGCACCACCATCACACCGGCGGCGATCATCTGGGCGCCCAGCTTGATCAGCGCGTCGATCTCGAACTTGTCGTCGAGGACACCGACCACCCAGATCAGCGCGGCCCCGGAGAGCAGCGCACGCGGCTCGTGGGAGGCGAACACCTCGTTGAGGCTCGGCAGATGGTCGGCGACCAGCAGACCCGCGCACAGGCCGAAGAACATCGCGATGCCGCCGAGCCGGGGCGTGGGCTCCCGGTGCACGTCGCGGGCCCTGATCTCGGGCATGGCGCCCGCCATGATCGCGAACTTCCGCACCGGCCCCGTGAGCAGGTAGGTCACCGCGATCGTGATGCAGAGCGTCAGCAAATATTCACGCACGGGCTTCCCCACAGGTATCGCTGGCCGTCACAGCCCCACACCCTAATGCCCCCGCGGAGCCCGCCCGCCGCCGAAGGCCGCCTGTCGGGGGCAGCCCTCACCCACCCACCCGTGTGACGCACCGGGCTCACGAAAAGTTCCCACCGCCGCAGTGTGCGCTCGCGGCCGCGAGCGGCGCGGGCACCGCCGACGGGCCTACTTGTACCCGGTCAGCGCGGACAGCATCGGGTCCAGGGCCTCCTGGATCTCCTCGCCGACCGAGCGGAAGAAGGTCAGCGGCGCCCCGTACGGGTCGTACACCTCGTCGGCCTCTGCGGACGGCGCGAGCAGCCAGCCGCGCAGCGCGGCGGCGGCGCGCACGAGCGCGTGGGCGCGCTCCGCGACGCCCTCGTCGGGCGGCGGCAGCGTCGCGGGGTCGATGGCCCGCACCAGGCGGGTGAACTCCTTGAGCGTGAAGGTGCGCAGGCCCGCCGAGTGCCCCATGGAGATGACCTGCGCCCGGTGGTCGCGGGTCGCGGTCAGCACCAGGTCGGCCCTGATCACGTGCTCGTCGAGGAGTTCACGCCCGGTGAACCCGGCGGGGTCGGCCCCGAAGTCGGCCAGCACGGTGGCGGCGTGCGCCTCCATCGGCGCCCCCTCGTGGCCCCAGGTGCCCGCGCTCTCCACGATGAGCCCGCCGCTCGAACCCGCGGCGAGCCCGCCGCCGCGCCCGAGCCGGTCCGCGAGGGCGTGCCTGGTCAGCCGCTCGGTGATCGGCGAGCGGCACACGTTGCCCGTGCTGACGTGGAGAATGCGGAAGGTGCCCCCGGCCTCCCCGGTGCCTATGCCACGCCCCTCAGGGGCGGTCAACTGGCCACCTCAAGGTCGGGTACCACCTTGCGCAGCTCCTCCGCGTCGATCGCGCCGGCGCGCAGCAGCACGGGCACCTTGCCGCTGACGTCGACGATGGACGACGGCACGTTGCCCGGCGTGGGCCCGCCGTCGAGGTAGACCGACACCGAGTCGCCGAGCATGTCCTGGGCGGCGTCGCAGGTCTCCGGCGCCGCGTGGCCCGTCAGGTTCGCCGAGGACACCGCCATCGGGCCGACCTCGGTGAGCAGCTCGATCGCCACCGGGTGCAGCGGCATCCGTACGGCGACGGTGCCGCGGGTGTCGCCGAGGTCCCACTGGAGCGAGGGCTGGTGCCTGGCCACCAGGGTGAGCGCGCCCGGCCAGAAGGCGTCCACCAGCTCCCACGCCATCTCGGAGAAGTCGGTGACGAGCCCGTGGAGGGTGTTCGGGGAGCCGATGAGCACGGGCGAGGGCATGCTGCGTCCGCGGCCCTTGGCTTCCAGCAGGTCGGCCACCGCCTCGCCCGCGAAGGCGTCGGCGCCGATGCCGTACACGGTGTCGGTGGGCAGCACGACCAGCTCGCCCCTGCGGACGGCCGACCCCGCCTCACGCAGCCCGGTGGTGCGGTCGGTCGCGTCATTGGTGTCGTAGCGCCGTGCCATCAGTCGGCCTCCTGGAACACATGCGGTCTTGGTCGTGTGGGCGTCACGGCAGCGCCTTGCGGGCGGTCGCGAAGCGCGGGCGGTTGTTGAGGTCGGGGTGGTCGGCGGCGTCCGCCCAGCCCGCTTCCTCGCTGAAGATCCAGGGCACCTGGCCGCCCTGGGTGTCGGCGTGCTCGACCACGACGATGCCGCCGGGGCGCAGCAGCCGGTGTGCGGTGCGCTCGATGCCGCGGATGGTGTCGAGGCCGTCCTCGCCGGAGAAGAGCGCGAGGTCCGGGTCGTGGTCGCGGGCCTCGGGCGCCACGTACTCCCACTCGGTGAGCGGGATGTAGGGCGGGTTGGACACCACCAGGTCGACCTGGCCGGTGAGTTCGGGCAGCGCGGTGCGGGCGTCGCCCTGGTGCACGGTGACCCGGGAGCCGCCGGCGGACTCGGTGCGCCGTACGTTCTCGCGGGTGAAGACGAGGGCGTCCTCGGACAGCTCGACGGCGTGCACCCGGGATCTGGGGACCTCCTGGGCCATGGCGAGCGCGATGGCTCCCGAGCCCGCGCAGAGGTCGACGACGAGGGGTTCCACGACGTCCATGGCGCGTACGGCCGCTATGGCCCAGTCGACGACGGACTCGGTCTCCGGGCGTGGCACGAAGACCCCGGGGCCCACCCGCAGTTCGAGGTAGCGGAAGTAGGCGAGCCCGGTGATGTGCTGGAGCGGCTCGCGGGCCTCGCGGCGGGCGACGGCCTCCCAGTAGCGGGCGTCGAAGTCGGCGTTCTTGACGGTGTGCAGCTCGCCCCGTTTGACGCCGTGCACATAGGCGGCCAGCTCCTCCGCGTCGTTGCGCGGCGAGGGCACGCCTGCGTCGGCCAGCCGCTGGGTGGCCTGGGCCACCTCCGCGAGCAGCAGGTTCACGCTGGTCCTCCGGGGCTGGGCTGGTGCCGGTCGTGCCGGGCGGTGGGGTACGGCGGGTGGGGCGGGTGCCGCGGGCGGCGGGGTCAGGCGGCGGCGAGCCGCGCGGCCGAGTCGGCGTCGGCGCACGCCTGGATCACGGCGTCGAGTTCGCCGTCGAGCACCTGGTCGAGGTTGTACGCCTTGAAGCCGACCCGGTGGTCGGAGATGCGGTTCTCGGGGAAGTTGTACGTGCGGATCTTCTCGGACCTGTCGACGGTGCGCACCTGGCTGCGCCTGGCGTCGGCGGCCTCCTTCTCCGCCTCCTCCTGGGCCGCCGCGAGGAGCCTGGAGCGCAGGATACGCAGGGCCTGCTCCTTGTTCTGCAACTGGCTCTTCTCGTTCTGGCAGGAGGCGACGACGCCGGTGGGCAGGTGGGTGATGCGTACGGCGGAGTCGGTGGTGTTGACGGACTGGCCGCCGGGCCCCGAGGAGCGGTAGACGTCGATCCTGAGGTCGCTCGGGTTGATCTCGATGTCGATCTCCTCGGCCTCGGGGGTGACGAGCACGCCCGCGGCGGAGGTGTGGATGCGGCCCTGGGACTCGGTGGCGGGGACCCGCTGCACGCGGTGGACACCGCCCTCGTACTTGAGCCTGGCCCAGACGCCCTGGCCCGGCTCGGGGGCCTGGCCGCCCTTGGTCTTCACGGCGACCTGGACGTCCTTGTAGCCGCCGAGTTCGGACTCGGTGGCGTCGATGACCTCGGTCTTCCAGCCGACGCGCTCGGCGTAGCGCAGGTACATCCGCAGCAGGTCGCCCGCGAAGAGCGCGGCCTCGTCGCCGCCCGCGCCCGCCTTGATCTCCAGGATGACGTCCTTGTCGTCGCTGGGGTCGCGGGGCACGAGCAGCAGCCGCAGCTTCTCGGTGACCTGCTCGCGCTGCTCTTCGAGTTCGCGTACCTCGGCGGCGAAGTCGGGCTCCTCGGCGGCGAGTTCGCGGGCGGTCTCGATGTCGTCGCCGGTGCGCTTCCAGAGCCGGTAGGTGTCGACGATGGGGGTGAGTTCGGCATAGCGCTTGCCGAGCCGGCGGGCCCCGGCCTGGTCGGCGTGGACGGAGGGGTCCGCGAGCCGCTTCTCCAGGTCGGCGTGTTCGCCGATGAGTTCCTCGACCGCCTCGAACATCTTCCGTGGCTCCTGATCTGCGTGCGATGAGGGCGGGACGGGCCGCCGTGCCGGGGTGTCCCCGGGCCCCGGCCGGGAAAAAAGCGCCGGTCCCGGCCGCCCCGGGCGGGGGCTGCCGAGGACCGGCGTCAGGGGGCGTCTTGTCGATCTTCGTGGAACAGGGCGCGGTCGGATGCCGTAGCTGTCGTCGCGACCCCGCGCAGGCCGAACGGGACGCCCCCCGGGAGGTCGCTACTTGCGGGAGCCGGTGGCGGCCTTGCCGAAGCGGGCCTCGAAGCGGGCCACGCGGCCACCGGTGTCGAGGATCTTCTGCTTGCCCGTGTAGAACGGGTGGCACTCGGAGCAGACGTCGGCACGGATGGTGCCGCCCTGGATGGTGCTGCGAGTGGTGAAGGACGCCCCGCAGGTGCAGCTCACCTGGGTCTCGGCGTACTCGGGGTGGATGTCGCGCTTCAAGGTCTCTCCTAGGTTCTGGAGGGCGCCGGGTCGCAGGCGCGGGAGTGCGCTGCGTGAACCGGAGCCGACGTACCAGTCTGCCAGTCCTGGCCGCATGTCCCAAAACCGGGGGCGGGGGGCGGTTATTCCGCCGGGTGCCCGCGGTGGCGTGCGGTGAGCGGCCGTTCACCTTGGGCCACCGCGGCCCCGCGCGGGTGTCAGCGTCCGGCGACGACGTCCTTCGCGTCTCCCTTGTCGCCCGCGGAGTCCTTGGTGGCGGAGGCCGGGATGGTGCGGTCGGCCCTGAGGGCGTCCCAGACCTGGCGGGCCTGGCGGTCCTGCGGCAGTACCCGGTTGGGGTCCGCGGGGTCGTACCTGACGGGCAGGGTGACCATGTCGATGTGGTCGGCGCCGATGCCCTTGAGGCCCCCGGCGAATCCGGCGAGGCTGCGTACGGAGTCCAGGTCGGAGTCGGTGGTCAGGGCGCTGGTGGCGGTGTCGGCGAGGTCGTAGAGCTTCTTGGGGTCGCTGAACAGGCCGACCTGCTCGACCTGGCCGATGAGGGCCTTGATGAACGCCTGCTGGAGCTGGATGCGGCCGAGGTCGCTGCCGTCGCCGACGCCGTGCCGGGTGCGGACGAGGCCGAGCGCCTGCTCGCCGCCGAGGGTGTGGGGTCCCGGCGCGAGGTGGAGGTGGCTCTTGTCGTCGTCTATGCGCTTGCTGGTGGTGATGTCGACGCCGCCCAGAGTGTCCACGAGCTTCTTGAAGCCAGTGAAGTCGACCTCCAGGTAGTGGTCCATCCTGATCCCGGACATCGCCTCGACGGTCTTGACGGCGCAGGCGGGCCCGCCGACCTGGTAGGCGGTGTTGAACATCTGGTCGCGCCCGCCGGCGGCCTCGGAGCCCTTGTCGGTCTTGCAGTCGGGCCTGGTGACGAGGGTGTCGCGCGGTATGGACACCACGCTGGCGCGTTTGTGCCCCTTGTAGACGTGCACGATCATCGCCGTGTCGGAGCGCGACGAGCCCTCGTCCTTGCCGTACTCGCCGTTGGACCCCGCCCGGGAGTCGGAGCCGAGTACCAGGATGTCCATGGAGCCGTTGTCCGGGTCGGCGGGTCGGTCGCCGCCGAGGGCGGCGTTGATGTCGACGCCGCTGATGTTGCCGTTCAGCTTGGCGTAGAGGTAGCCGAGCCCGCTGCCGCCGACCACCACGAGGCCGACCGCGGTCCACGCCGCCACCAGCAGGGCCTTGCGGCGCCTGCTGCGGGGCCTGCGGCGCCGTCCCTCGTCCCGGGCGGCGGTGCTCTCGTCAGCCATGGTCTCCTCGGTTCTCGAAACGGCCGGGTACCCCGCCCTTCGCGGGGTCAGTCACCTCAGGTGTGATGCGCGCTCTCCGGAAAAAGATCCGGGAAATCGTGCGCGGACCCGCCGGAACCCGCCGGGGGCCTGCGCCCCCGTGGTCCTCGTGGCCCCTGCCCCGCCGTTTTCCGGCCACTCGCGCCCGGGGTGTGGCATAGGTCTCGGGCGTGGCCGTACGAACCCCGGCACGACGCACGACCGCCCCCGCCACGGCGTGTGGCGGGGGCGGCTTCGTGCGGGGCCGTGCGCGGGGACTGTCAGTCGCCGGGCATGGGGGTGGTCTTCTGGATCTGGAGCAGGAACTCCGCGTTGGACTTCGTCTGCTTCATCTTGTCCAGCAGCAGTTCGATGGCCTGCTGCTGGTCGAGGGCGTGCAGCACCCGGCGCAGCTTCCACACGATGCCCAGCTCCTCGCCGCTGAGCAGGATCTCCTCCTTGCGGGTGCCGGACGCGTCGACGTCCACCGCGGGGAAGATCCGCTTGTCGGCGAGCTTGCGGTCGAGCTTCAGCTCCATGTTGCCGGTGCCCTTGAACTCCTCGAAGATCACCTCGTCCATGCGGGAGCCGGTGTCGACGAGCGCGGTGGCGAGGATGGTCAGCGAGCCGCCGTCCTCGATGTTGCGCGCGGCGCCGAAGAACCGCTTGGGCGGGTAGAGCGCCGTGGAGTCGACGCCGCCGGAGAGGATGCGGCCGGAGGCGGGCGCCGCCAGGTTGTACGCGCGGCCGAGGCGGGTGATGGAGTCGAGCAGCACGACGACGTCGTGTCCCAGCTCGACGAGCCGCTTGGCGCGCTCGATGGCCAGCTCGGCGACGGTGGTGTGGTCCTCGGCAGGCCGGTCGAAGGTCGAGGAGATGACCTCGCCCTTGACCGAGCGCTGCATGTCGGTGACCTCTTCCGGACGCTCGTCGACGAGGACGACCATCAGATGGCACTCGGGGTTGTTGTGCGTGATCGCGTTGGCCACGGCCTGCATGATCATGGTCTTGCCGGTCTTCGGCGGGGCCACGATCAGGCCGCGCTGCCCCTTGCCGATGGGCGAGACCAGGTCGATGATCCGGGTCGTCAGCACCCCGGGGTCGGTCTCCAGACGGAGCCTGTCCTGCGGGTAGAGCGGGGTGAGCTTGTTGAACTCCGAGCGGCCGCGGCCGTGTTCCGGCGCCATGCCGTTGACGGAGTCGAGCCTGACCAGCGCGTTGAACTTCTCGCGGCGCTCGCCCTCCTTGGGCTGCCGCACGGCGCCGGTGATGTGGTCGCCCTTGCGCAGGCCGTTCTTGCGGACCTGGGCGAGGGAGACGTACACGTCGTTCGGCCCCGGCAGGTAGCCGGAGGTGCGGATGAAGGCGTAATTGTCCAGGATGTCGAGGATGCCCGCGACCGGGATCAGGACGTCGTCCTCGGTGATCTGCGGCTCGCCGACCTCGTCGCGCCCGCGCCGCCCGCGGCGGTCGCGGTAGCGTCCGCGGCGGCCGCGGCGCCCGCCGCCGTCGTCGTCGTAGCCGTCGTCCTGCTGCTGCTGGCGTCCGCCGCCGCCCCCCTGCTGGCGCTGGCCGCCGCCCTGCTGGTTCTGCCCCTGGTCGTCGTTCTTGCCGCCGCGCCGGTCGCGGTCCCTGCCGCGGCCGCGCTCCCTGCGGCTCTGGCGGCCCTCGTGCTCGCCGCCGCCCTGGCCGTCGTGCTGGCGCTGCTGGTCGCCGTTCTGGGAGCCGCCCTCGCCCTTCGGCTCGGACTTGGCCTCGGCGTCGGTGCGCGCGTCGGGGCTGCCCGCCTCCGCGGTGGCGCGGCGCCTGCGGCGCTCACCGGGCGCCTGGTCGTCGCTCGCGGGCTGTCCTGGGATGTCAATCTGCTGCTGGGCGGCGCGGGCGCCGTCCTGGGCCTGCTCGCCGCCCTTGGGCGCCGTCTTCGCGGGGGCCTCGGGGGCCGTCCCGTCGCCCGCGGGCTTTCCGGCGTTCTTCGCGGCCTTGGCGGGCTTGTCCGCCTTGCCGTCCTTGCCGTCCTCGCCAGTACGCGCCCTTGAGGTGGCCCGCCGCTTCGGCTTGGGCTCTGCCTCGGACTCGGGGGCCTTGGCGGCGCCGCCCCCGGCCTGTGCCTCCTTGATGACCTCGATCAGTTGGCTCTTGCGCATCCGCGCGGTGCCCCTGATCCCGAGGCCCGATGCGACCTGCTGCAACTCGGCCAGCACCATGCCTTCGAGGCCGGTGCCGCGGCGGCGCCGCGTCCCGGTCGTTGCACCGGTGGCAGGCGCAGCATTGGCGTCCGTGGCGGGCGCGGCAGCGGTGTCGACCGTGCTGTCGGCAGTCACGCCCATCAGATCGGTGGTGTCGCTCACGAAGGGTCCTTCCCTGGAGCGGACGTCGGCCTGTCTGGCTCGGCGACCGGTTGTGCTGTCCGGCGGCCCTGTCGGATGGACCGTGCCGGGGCGGTGGTCCGCCAAAGCGGCGGAAGAAACAACTGGTGATGGCGATTCCCGGAGCCGTGCCACGCATGGGCTGTGTCACGCGGCTGGGTCACGCCGGTTCCGGAGCGTGCTCGGGTGACCGCTCAGTGCAGGGCACCGAACGGATCGGGAGGCTCCCGGAAGGATGTCTGTCCCCGACAGGGACACGAAGCACCTCGCCATGGTGGGGTCGGGTGCAGACTTGAGATTAACACTACCGGATGCAACAAACATTCCCCCTCTCGAAATCCGGCACACACGGGCGTTTATCCGGCCCTGTTCGTGGTCAGCGGCAGGACGCAGGTGCCCTTGCCGTCCAGCGGCAGCCGGTTGGCCGCCCAGCCGTCCCCGGCGAGCCTGGCGACCTTCTCGGCCTCCTCCTCGCCCGTGAGGGCCAGCACGGTGGGCCCGGCGCCGGAGATCACGGCGGGTACGCCGTCCGCGCGCAGCCGCTCGACCAGTGCGGTGCTCTCCGGCATGGCGGGGGCCCGGTACTCCTGGTGGAGGCGGTCCTCGGTGGCGGGGAGCAGCAGTTCCGGGCGCCTGGTCATGGCCTCGACGAGCAGTGCGGCGCGGCCCGCGTTGGCGGCGGCGTCGACGTGCGGGACGGTGCGCGGCAGCAGACCGCGCGCGGTTTCGGTGAGTACGGGCCTGGCGGGCACGAAAACCACCGGAACGATGGAATCGGCGGCGTCCATCCTGATCGCGCGGGCGGCGCCGCCCTCGGTCCAGGAGAGCGTGAACCCGCCGAGCAGGCAGGCGGCGACGTTGTCGGGGTGGCCCTCGATCTCGGTGGCGAGTTCGAGCAGCGCGGTGTCGTCGAGGCGGGCGTCGCCGCCTATGGTGACCGCCCTCGCGGCGACGATGCCGGCGCAGATCGCGGCGGAGGACGAGCCGAGGCCGCGGCCGTGCGGGATGCGGTTGGCGCAGACGATCTCAAGGCCGCGCGGCTGGCCGCCGAGCAGGTCGAAGGCGGTGCGCAGGGCGCGCACCAGCAGGTGGTTCTCGTCGCGGGGGAGCGTTTCGCTGCCCTCGCCCGCGATGTCGATGTCGAGGCCGGAGTCCGCGACCCGTACCACGACGTCGTCGTAGAGGCCGAGGGAGAGACCGAGGGCATCGAAGCCGGGTCCGAGGTTGGCGCTGGTCGCGGGGGTGCGCACCCGGACGGCGGCGGCACGGAAGGCGGGACCGGCCATCGCTCGACGACTCTCCTTGCGCTGGGGGATGTGCTGGTGGGCTTGGCTGTTCGGGAGATTCGGGGCACCCGGGCCGTGCGGTGGCCCGGCTTGCGGTGTTCCTGGCGTGGTCGCTGCTGGCGTGTCCTGGGGTGCGGCAGGTGACGGGACCCGGGGCGCCCACGGCCGAGCCGTGTCGGAGGGCGCCGCTGCATATGCGGCAGAGCGGGTGGGGCAAGCCTATCGAAGGAAGGTTCTGCCACGACACAGGGCGCACAGGAGGCGCACGGTGCGTGTCGTGAGCCCCCTTGTGCCCCCATTGCCCCGCCCGGCCTGGCGCGAACCCTCGCTGCGGCGTGGTCCAAGGGGGCCCTGGCCTCCCGTGGCCGGGCCGGGGTCATACGGGGCCCCGCCACGGGCGCCGTACCGGAACAGAGCCTCCCGCTTTGCTTTCCGCCGTCCGGCGTCGCATATGCGAACGCGTCGGGCCCTTCCGGGTACCGGAGGGAACGCGTCCGCTGCCCCCGAGGGCACGCGGGGCGCGCCGCGGCACGCTGTGGCCGTGCCCGGAGGGGCACGGTTCGTGGCCGCGGGCGGCCATCCGCGGCGGGAGGCGGGGACGGGGCACTCCGTCGGGACGGGCCGCCCTGTCGCGACGGCGGCCGTCGCGTGGCCCCGGAGCCGACCGCGGGTGGCGGCCGGGGCGTGGCCCGGGAACCGGCCGCGGCCCCGCCGCCGGGGCCCGCGACGGGGTCCCGGGACGGCTCAGTCCAGGCCGAGATGCTGTGCCGCGGCGGCGGCGTCGACCGGGACGGTACGGGGCTGCGGGGCGCCCGCGACCGCCCAGTCGGGGTCCTTGAGGCCGTTCCCGGTCACCGTGCAGACGATCCGCTGCCCCGGGTCGACCTTCCCCGCCGTGTGAGCCTTGAGCAGCCCGGCCACGGACGCGGCGGAGGCGGGCTCCACGAACACGCCCTCCTCGGCGGCCAACAGCCGGTAGGCGCGCAGGATCTCACGGTCCGTCACCTCGTCGATGAGGCCGTCGGACTCGTCGCGCGCGGCGAGCGCGAACTGCCAGGACGCGGGGTTGCCGATACGGATCGCGGTGGCGATGGTCGACGGGTCCTTGACGACCTCGCCGCGGACGATGGGCGCGGAACCCGACGCCTGGTAGCCGAACATCCGGGGGGTGCGCGTGGCGGGCCCGTCGGCCGCGTACTCCCGGTAGCCCTTCCAGTAGGCGGTGATGTTGCCCGCGTTGCCGACCGGCAGGACGTGGATGTCGGGGGCGTCGCCGAGGGCGTCCACGATCTCGAACGCCGCGGTCTTCTGCCCCTCGATACGGACCGGGTTGACCGAATTGACCAGCGCCACGGGGTAGTTCTCCGACAGGCCCCTGGCGAGGGTGAGGCAGTCGTCGAAGTTGCCGTCGACCTGGAGGATCTTCGCGCCGTGCACCAGCGCCTGCCCCATCTTGCCGAGCGCGATCTTGCCGCGGGGCACCAGCACCGCGCTGATCATCCCGGCGCGCACGGCGTACGCGCTTGCGGACGCCGAGGTGTTGCCGGTGGAGGCGCAGATGACGGCGCGCGCGCCCTCCTCCGCAGCCTTGGTGATGGCCATGGTCATGCCGCGGTCCTTGAAGGAACCGGTCGGATTGGCCCCCTCGACCTTGAGGTGCACCTCGCACCCGGTGCGCTCCGACAGCACCTGCGCGGGCACCAGCGGGGTGCCGCCCTCGCGGAGCGTCACGATCCGCGTGGTGCCGGAGACCGGGAGCCGGTCCCGGTACTCCTCGATGATTCCGCGCCACTGATGGGTCGTCCGGTGGTTCGTCTGGTGGGTCGTCTGGGCCATCGCCGGTTACTCTCCTTCAACCCGCATCATGCTGGCGACACCACGCACGGTGTCGAGGCCGCGCAACGCCTCGACCGTCCCCGTGAGGGCGGCGTCCGACGCGCGATGGGTGACGACGACGAGCGAGGCGTCCTCGGCCCCGTCCTGCCGTCCTTGCTGGCGCACCGTGTCGATGGATACGCCGTGCTCGGCGAAGACCGTCGCGACCTGGGCGAGCACCCCGGGCTTGTCGGCCACGTCGAGGCTGATGTGGTACCGCGTCACGACCTCGCCCATCGGGGAGACGGGCAGTCGCGCGTACGCGGAGTCGCCGAACCCGGTGGCCTCGCCGAGGCGGTTGCGGCAGACCGCGACCAGGTCGCCGAGGACCGCGGACGCGGTGGGGGCGCCGCCGGCGCCCGGGCCGTAGAACATCAGTTGTCCCGCGGCCTCCGACTCGACGAAGACCGCGTTGTACGCCTCGCGGACGGAGGCCAGCGGATGGCTGAGCGGGATCATCGCCGGGTGCACCCGGGCGGTGACGGACGCGCCGTCAGCGGCGCGCTCGCAGATGGCGAGCAGCTTGATGGTGCACCCCATCGCCTTTGCGGAAGCGAAGTCCGAGGCGGTCACCTCGGTCATGCCCTCGCGGTGCACGTCGTCGAGCCTGACCCGGGTGTGGAAGGCGATACCGGCGAGGATGGCGGCCTTGGCGGCGGCGTCGAAGCCCTCCACGTCGGCGGTGGGGTCGGCCTCCGCGTAGCCGAGGGCGGTGGCCTCGTCCAGGGCCTCCTGGTAGCCCGCGCCCGAGGAGTCCATCTTGTCCAGGATGAAGTTGGTGGTGCCGTTGACGATGCCGACGACCCGGTGGACGTGGTCGCCCGCGAGCGACTCCCGCAGCGGGCGCAGCAGCGGGATGGCGCCCGCGACGGCCGCCTCGTAGTAGAGGTCCCTGCCGTGTTCCACGGCGGCCGCGTGCAGCGCAGCGCCGTCCTGGGCGATGAGGGCCTTGTTCGCGGAGACCACGGAGGCCCCGTGCTCTATCGCGGCGGTGATGAGGGACCTGGCGGGCTCGATCCCGCCGATCACCTCGACGACGACGTCGATATCGCCGCGCTTGACGAGGGCGGTCGCGTCGGTGGTGACGAGGGAGCGGTCGATGCCGTCGCGCACCACGCTGGGCCTGCGCACGGCGATCCCGGCGAGTTCGAGCGGGGCGCCGATCCGGGCGGCGAGGTCGTCGGCGTGCGCCGTCATGATGCGCGCCACCTCTGAGCCCACGATCCCGCAGCCCAGCAGCGCCACCTTCAGCGGACGCTTACGCATCATCCGACCTCGCTTCTCCATCGTGGGTGTCAAGTCTCACGCACCGGAAGGCAACCACAGCCGACCGTCCGGATTGTGAGATGTGCGTACCATTATCGGGACTGCCGTTCCGTTCTGGCGCGCCTTTCGGCCAGGCACGCGCCCACGGACTCCCGCCCGCGCCCCATGGTGCCGGACCTGCTCCTCCCGGGCCCGCCGCCCCCGTATTCTCCGCCGCGGCGGGCCCCGGGCGCCGTATCTTTCGTCACTCCCCCGGCATCGGACCCGCCGGGCACCCGGCCGCTCGTCCGGACACCCGGCGCCTCAGCCGACGTCGAGCCGCAGCAGGTCCTCCTCGGTCTCCCGGCGGACGATCGTCCTGGCCCCGCCGCCCGCGACCGCGACGACCGGCGGGCGCAGCGCGTGGTTGTAGTTGCTGGCCATGGAGCGGCAGTACGCGCCCGTGGCCGGCACCGCGATCAGGTCCCCAGGCGCCAGGTCGGCGGGCAGGAAGGCGTCCCGTACCACGATGTCCCCGCTCTCGCAGTGCTTGCCCACGACCCTGACCAGCATCGGTTCCGCGTCGGAGGCCCGGGAGGCGAGCGCCACGGTGTACTCGGCGTCGTACAGCGCGGTCCTGATGTTGTCCGACATGCCGCCGTCGACGGAGACGTACGTACGCAGCCCGTCGAGCGGCTTGACCGTGCCGACCTCGTAGAGGGTGAAGGCGCTGGGCCCGACGATGGCGCGGCCTGGCTCGACGGAGATCCGCGGGGTGCTGAGCCGGGCGGCCTCGCACTCGCGGGTGACGATCTCGCCGAGCGACTTGGCGATCTGCGCGGGCTCACGCGGGTCGTCCTCGCTGGTGTACGCGATGCCGAGGCCGCCGCCGAGGTCGATCTCGGGCAGCTCGACGCCGTGCTCGTCGCGGATCTCGGCGAGCAGTGAGACGACGCGGCGGGCCGCGACCTCGAACCCGGCCGTGTCGAAGATCTGCGAGCCGATGTGCGAGTGGATGCCGACGAGTTCGAGGCCCTTCAGGCCGAGGGCGCGGCGCACCGCCTCCGCGGCCTGTCCGTCCGCGAGCGCGATGCCGAACTTCTGGTCCTCGTGCGCGGTGGCGATGAACTCGTGGGTGTGCGCCTCGACGCCGACGGTGACCCGGATCTGCACCGGCTGCCGCCTGCCGAGCCGGTCCGCGACGTGCGCGACCCGCACGATCTCCTGGAACGAGTCGAGCACGATCCGCCCGACCCCCGCCTCGACGGCCCGCTCGATCTCGGCCATCGACTTGTTGTTGCCGTGCAGGGCGATGCGCTCGGCGGGCATCCCGGCGTCGAGCGCGGTGGCCAGTTCGCCGCCCGAGCAGACGTCGAGGTTGATGCCCTCCTCGTGCAGCCAGCGCACGACGGCCCGGGACAGGAACGCCTTGCCCGCGTAGAACACGTCGGCGCCCGGTCCGAACGCGGTGCGCCAGTCGTGCACCCGTGCCCGGAAGTCGCTCTCGTCGAGGAAGTACGCGGGGGTGCCGAACTCCTCGGCGAGCCGCGTCACTTCGATACCGCCGACGGTCAGCACCCCGCTGTCGGCGCGGCGCACGGTCCTCGCCCACACCTTGGGGTCGAGCGCGTTGAGGTCGGCGGGCGGCGCCGTGGGGTGCCCCTCGGGCAGTACGTCGCCGTGTCGGGGCCCTGCGGGGTGTGCGGAACGGCTCATGGCTTGCTGTGCTCTTTCGGTTCGTTGACGTTCAGATGAGGTCGGGGGCGTCGATGCCCAGCAGGGTCAGGCCGCCGGCCAGCACCGTCCCGGCGGCTTCGACGAGGGCGAGCCGGGCCCGGTGGGCGGCCGAGGGTTTCTCGTCGCCCGAGGGCAGGACGGGCACGGCCCCGTGAAAGGCGAGGAAGGCGTCCGCGATACGCACCAGCCCCCGCGCGACCCGATCGGGCGCCCCGAGCCGCGCGGCGATACGCAACTCGGCGGGCTGATCGGCGAGCAGGTCCAGGAGGCGGGTGGTGGCGGTGGCGGGCGCCTCGCTGTCGGTGGAAGGGCCGGGGGTGGTCGCAGCGCCGGGGGTGGGCGGGTCGGCGGGCGTCGCGCCACTGGTTGCCGGGCCGCCAGGCGCCGTATCGCCGGTCACGGCACCACTGGGCATCGCGCCACTGGTGCCAGCACCGGTGGGCGCCACGGCGCCGGTCACCGCATCACTCCCGAGCAGGACCGCCTCGGCCTCGTCGACCCGGCTCGCGAACCCGAGCCGACCTGCCTCGCGCACCAGCGCCCTGGCCCGGGAGTGGGCGTACCTGACCCGGAACAACGGGTTCGAGTCCCGCTGCACAAGGCACTCCCGCCCCAGCTCCCGTCGCCCCGCGCCGGGCGCCAGCAACGCCCAGCGCCCGGCGTCCCGCCCCAGCACGAGGGGGTCGGACACGGCGGGCAGGGGACGGACATAGCGCTTCGGGTAGGGGGAGGCGTCGGAAGGGGACGTACGGGGGGCGGCAGCGGGGGGCGCGGTGGTGTGCGGGGCGCCGGGCGTGGCCGGGGCGCCGGAGGCGGCGGGCCCAAGACCGAACCCCCGTACCCACGCATCGGGCACACCGCCCGCGCCGATGCCGCGACGGCCCTCCGCCCCGTGATCGTCTTCGAAGCGCACGTCGACGACCCCCTGCGCCCGCAGCAACCGCCCGAGCGCATCGGCCACCACAACGGCACGCACCTCGACCGGACGCACGAGCACGACCCCCAGCCCCTCGCCCCCGGCCACGTCCGGACCACCGGGCCCCCCTGGACCGCTGGACTCGCCGAGCCGACCGGGCCGACCGGCCCCGCCGAGGCTCCCCCGAGCAGTCCCGAATTCGACGGAACCGCCCTCCAGAATCCGCCGCAGCACCCCCACACCCCCGGCCCGAGCCCCGGCACCGTCGAGGGTGATGTTCAGGAACCCGGGCCCGGTGATGTCGACGCGTGCGATGCCCGGCTCGTCGAGAAGCCGCTCCCGAAGCACCCCGGCGGCCTCCCGCCCCGGCACCCCCGCCTCTGCGGCGACGCGAAGCGCGATCCCGGTGGCGTAGTCCCCGCACCCACCGGCCCGGGGCCGCTCCACCACGGCACGCTCGGGCACGGCCACCACCAGCTCACCCGCCGCCACCGCACGCTCGACGGCGCGCAGCACGGTACGGGAGAGTTCCACGGGGTTCACGGGAACAAGCGTATGGGAGCACGCCACTTTTCAGCCCCCCGGATTCCACGTACCGAAACGCCACGAAAGGGCGGACCGGGAGACCTCCGGAATCCCACGAGAAGGCCACGAGGCGAGCGCGGAGACCACGGCGAACCGGCCTTCTGCACAGCTAGCCCCCGAAGCCCCTTCCGGCCCCCTCCTCAAGATCCCGTCCCGTGCGCGGCCCGTCCCGACGCCCGCCGAGTCCCGAACCTTCCGCCCCCGGGGCGTCGCCACCCCGCGCGTCCCTCTCCCGCTCCTCGGCCTCCTCGTAACGCCGCCGTTCGAGCAACTGGCGCACGGTCCTGACCAACTCGGCCGGCTCGAAGGGCTTCGCAAGAAAGGCGTCGACCCTGACCTCGCTCTGGTGCGGCGAGCACGCGCTGACTATGACGAGGGGCAGGGCACTGGTACGGGGGTCGGCACGCAGCCTGGCCGCCGTACGCAGCCCGTCGAGCCGAGGCATGACGACATCGAGTGTGACCAGATCCGGTCGCACCTGATGCACCATGTCAAGACACTCGGCACCATCGGCCGCGGTCACGACCTCAAACCCCTCAAGTTCGAGATTGACCCTGATCAGCTGCCGGATCACCTTGTTGTCATCGACAACAAGCACCCGGCCGGACGCGCCTGGCACAACTTGAGAGTAGGTGGCCCGAGGTCGCCGCGTCCGGGTTTTCCCCACTTCCACCCCTGCGGGGGACAAGCCCCCGCCCCCACCCGCCAAAACCCGTTCATGACCACCACCCCCAGCCTGGTACTGTTCTTCTCGTCCACACCGGACACGCCCCCGTAGCTCAGGGGATAGAGCAACGGCCTCCGGAGCCGTGTGCGCAGGTTCGAATCCTGCCGGGGGCACCTTGTATGAGGTGCCCAAAGACCCCGTCACCAGCGGAAGCGCTGAGGCCGGGGTCTTCGTATATGCGCAGGCGGATGCCGCCGGACGTAGCTGTTTGCCGTCTCCTTGTCCAGCGAGACCCTGGACGCGGACGACCACCTCCTCCCATGGGACGCGACCACCGGTTCAGCATGTGTCTCAGGCTCGGCCGCTCAGTACTCCGCAAACCCTGCTGTCCCATGCTGCGAGCACCTTGGATCAAGGAAGAGAGATGCTGGCGAATCTGCTACCTGGTCTTCGTGACGTCCGGGCACCACTGTCTGCGGGGTGCATATGGCTCTTGACGCTCTGGCTGACGGTGGAACATCGGATTCCGACACGGGAGCAAGCACGGGGTGTGTGGGCGTCGCTGTATCGTCTCGGCGGTTTGATGGGCTCTGCCGGATTGCTGGCGTCCGCAGCATTTGCGGCGTATCTCGTCGGCGCGATGTTGATGGTCCGGGTTTCCGATGTGAATGTGCAGGAAGCGCGGAAGACGGCGAGGCTGAGGAACATTCAGCTGACCCTCACTCCGCGCGTGTCCAAGCTCGCATTCGATGACCTGGTCCGCTTCCTTCAAGAACAAGGGCGGGTGCCGGTCCCGAGGTCAGGGGCGGCCAGAGACCGTCGGCGTGAGCGGGGTGAGCGGGGTGTGGTCAACCTTGTGGCACGAGACGTTCTTGGTGAGACCAGGCAGCTTCGTATCAAACTTCTGATCGCCAACTACGACTTGTTCAACGAGTACGACCGGGCCGTGGGCGAGGCGGAGTTCCGCAAGAACGTCGCCTACTCCCTGGCAGGTCTGGCAGCGGCGCTCAGTTGGCTCTATTCCCCTTGGTGGGCTCTCTTGCTGGTTGTGCCTTTCCGGCTCTACATCGCCGGAGTGGGGAGCGAGCGGATAGCCAACGACGTCATCATCCAGGCGGTAGTGGCGAGACTCCTGGAGCCCGCGACCTTGACAGGAGCCGCAGGTCTGCCCGCCGTTCCCACGGAGCAGGGCCCGTAGCGTCGCGAGGGGCGGAATGGCCGGTAGGGGCCGCCGCCTCCGGGGCGGGAGCCGTCGAGTTTGAGCCACTGGGTGCGCCCACACGGCGATGGTCTCACTGGCGAACCGTCAGCAATCAATCAGAAGGTCACATATTTCGCCGGACAGAATCTGGCCCCCTACCCTGCGAGCGTGTCCAGGACGTCCGCGACCGGGGTGGGGTCCAGCGGGCCGACGTGTGACGCTCCGGGGAAATCGTGCACGCGGAAGCTGTTGCCGGGGGTGGACGCGTCGGCTTCCGCGATCATTCTGTCCTGAAGCGCGGTGGCGATCGTACGGTCCTTGCCGAAACGCAGGTATGTGCGGGGAATGCGTCCCCAGCCGCCGGCCCGGCCGACCGCTCGGCCCGCATAGGCGGCGACGGGCTCGTCGGTCTGCATCCCGGCCAGTATCCGGCGGAAGTCGGCGTCGGGGTAGTCCGCGCAGATCATCTCCTTCAGGAGGGCCAGCTCACCGCGGACACCCGTACGGAAGTTCAGCCGCAATACCCCGAGCCGGTCCGGGTCGCCCACTGTCAGCTCCACCGGGCTGACGGCGTTCGCGTTCTCGGGTGCCGCCGTGCAGGCGTCCGCCGTGGGCAGGACGCGGCTGGGACAGAAGGCCGCCATGTAGCAGATGTGGTGAAGCAGGTGCGGGACCGCGTCGCCGACACGGCTGACCGACACGCCACCCAGGCTGTGCCCGACCAGCACCACCGGGCCGTTCCGTGCGGCCTGCCGCACGATGCCCGTGACGCGCGCCTCGTAGTCGTCCAGCCCGAGGCCCTTCAGCGGGGAGGGCTCGACCGCCATCGCCGTGAGGTCCTGCCGCTGGTACGACTCCGCCACGAAAGCCTCCGCGCCGTGCCGCGGCTGGTCCACCATGACGACGCGGTGGCCGCGCAGCACCAGTTCCCGCGCGATCGGCATCCAGAACGCCCCGGCGCTGTGGGTACCGTGCACCAGCACGTACGTTCCGGGCCCGCGACGCGGGTGCGCCGCGGCCGGCGAGGTTCCGAACCCGGTGGCCAGCGCCGTGCCCCCCACCGCGAGTCCCAGCCCGCGCAGCGCCGTCCGACGGGTAGCGCCTTTTCGCTCTTCGTTCGTGTCATTCATCATGAGCACAACGCTATGAACGGCCCGTTCGGCCCACCAGCGGCCCAACACCCCCATAGTCGGTGGCCCCAGAACCACCCCGCCGTGCGGCTCGCAGGGTCCGCAGCCGCCCGCCGGAAGGCCATCGGTAACTCGTCCGACGCCGGGGGCGGCGACGGCCGCGTGACGGAGCGCGGCGCGTTTGTCGCCAAATCCGACCATAATATGGCGAACGTCGCATATACAGTGGATGCCCGCCCTGCGGGCCAGGGCACGGCCGGGCTGTCGGTTCACCGATCGACGGCTCGTACGGTCGCCGGGCCCGCGCCCTCCCCGGTGTCCCAGCACACCGAGAGCCCCAGGAGAACGAGTGAGCGCCCCAGCGAACACCCCGCGCGAAACCGCCTCCCGCCAAGACTCCGACGACACCCCGCCCCGCTACCCAGGCGAGCGGTCCAACTACGTCGACCCGCAGCCCGTGTTGCTCTCCGGCCCTCCGGTCAGCCCGCTCAGGTTCGCGGGCGGCAGCACGGGTTGGCTGGTCACCGGCTTCGACGAGGCCCGTGCGGTGCTCCAGGACGGGCGCTTCAGCGCCGAGCGCTGGCGCGGGGACGACACCGTGCGCCCCGTCCCCCGCGCCATCCGCGAGGCGAAGGGCAACGGGCCCGGCATGTTCCTCACCATGGACCCGCCCGAGCACCACCGCTACCGGTCCCTGCTCACCGGCTACTTCACCCTGCGGCGGATGCGCGCGCTCGAACCCCGTATCGGCGCCATCGTGGCCCAGTGCCTCGACGCGGTCGAGGCCGCGGGGCGGCCTGCCGACCTGGTCGAGCACTTCGCGCTGCCGGTCCCCTCTCTGGTGATCTGCGAGATGCTGGGCGTGCCGTATGCGGAACGCCGGGTCTTCCAGCAGGCCAGCGGCCGTCTCCTGCATCAGCACGCCACCGACGGGGAGGTCGGCGCTGCGCGTGCCACGCTCGACGCGCTGCTCGCCGACGTGGTCAGGGTCAGGCGGCGCGCGCCGCAGGAGGACCTGATCTCGCTCCTCGTCTCGGACAGCGATCTGGACGACGCCGAGATCGTCGGCATCTCGCGGCTCCTGCTGATCGCCGGGCACGAGACCACCACCAACATGCTGAGCCTCGGTACGTTCGCCCTGCTGCGGCACCCGGACCAGATGCGCCGGCTGCGCGAGGACGACTCCCTGGTCCCGGGCGCGGTCGAGGAGCTGCTTCGCTACCTCGGCATCGTCAACGCCTTCCCCGTCAGGGTCGCACTGGAGGATGTCGCCGTCGGTGACGTGCTGGTCAGGGCGGGGCAGTCCGTGGCGGTCTCGGTTCCCGCGGTGAACCGCGCACCGTCCCTCGTGGACGCCCCCGAACTGCTCGACGTGGGGCGCCCCCGCAGCAACCATCTGGCCTTCGGCTACGGCATCCACCAGTGCCTCGGGCAGAACCTCGCCCGCATCGAACTAGCCGCCGGATACCGCGGGTTGCTCGACCGCTTCCCCGGCCTGCGGCTCGCGGTGCCCGCCGGTGACGTGCCCATGCGCAGCGACATGGCCGTCTACGGGGCGTACGAGCTGCCCGTCACCTGGTGACCCGGCCCGGTCCCTTGTGCTGGAGGGCGCACGGGGGGAGCCCCGTGGTGATCGACTCGGAAACGGGCTGCCGAACAACCCGGGATTGCCCTCCTTCTGTGCATAAGTGCTCTGCCCACGGAGGACGTCGGGGTGGCCGGGGCGGGGCTTTCGGCAGGCGGGGGGGGGAGGTGCGGCCGGGGTGTCGGGCAGGGGGTGGCCGTTGTGCGCGGCGGTGTCCAGCGGTGGACGGGATCGCGGTGGGCCGCGAACATCCACCCTGCGGTTACCGCACCCCCCCACCCAGCCACGGCGCGTCGAAGCGGGCATCTGGTTCCGGCTCCGTGACCGGGCGAGGCTGTGGGCCCTTCCCTCCGGCCCCTGACCGTGGATGTCGGGGCGAACATCGGGCTCTTCTCGCTCTACGCGATCCAGCGGTGGCCCGGGGCCGAGATCCTGGCGTTCGAACCCATCCCGGAGACGCTGGAAGTGCTGCGCAGGAACATACGGATGCACGGCCTCGGAAACGTCACCGTGCACCCCTGCGCGCTGGGCGCGGAACGCGACGACGACGTGGCGTTCACCTACTATCCCGTGATTCTGGGCAATTCGACGCGCTATCCGGAGGAGAAGAAGCTACAGAAGGCGGTTCTGACGCCCATCGAGGGGGCGTCCGTCGTCGAGGAGAAGCACACGGGCCACCAGGTCCGCGCCCGCATCGAGCAGCTTTCCACCTTTCTGAGCGAGGGGAGCAGGGTCGATCTCGTGGAAGTGGACGTCGAGGGGGCGGAAGTTGACGTGCTGCTCGGTGTCGACGCCGGGGACTGGCCGAAGACCGATCAGGTGATCATGGAGGTCCAGGACATCGACGGCAGGCTCGACGCAATCCGCGACCTGCTGCACGACCACGGCCTGGAGTCCACCGCCGAGATCTCCCCGCTGATCCCGCCCGAGATACGCACCTACGTACTGCACGCGGCCCGCCCCTGACCAGACCCCGGAGCGGAGCGACGGCACCGGCGCCGCGGCCGCCGACCGGGAGAACGGATACGCGCCGTGGCCCTGCTCCGTGGGAGCGATCCCATGGGCTTCGGCGGGCGGCACGGCCGCTACGGGCCGACGGTGCTGCGCCGGTGGCGCGAGAACAGCTCGCTCTCGGCCGTGAAGAGCAGAGTCGGCGCGGGCGCGTTCGTCCGTGCCGGGGCCGGTCAGGTGCTGCCCCACTGCCCGAAGGGTGGGGGAGGCACGCCCACCATTGTGAGGCGGGGGACGGCGCGCAGCCGGTTCTCGTGGAGGAGGCGCGGTTCTACCCCCTCCATCGCGCAGTACATGACCTCGTAGCCGCCACGGGCGCCCGCGATGATGCGGCCCGGGTCCAGTTCGTACCGCTTCACCTCGGGCATCCAGGGCATCGGGGCAAGGTCGAGCACGTACGGGGCCCTGCCCGGGTGGATCATGCGGTGCTGGAGCGTGCGGCGCTCGTCGCGGTAGCGGACCAGGCCGTCGCGGTACCCGGCGCCGAGGCCGGGGCGGACCCGGTCGAGATGGCGTATGGCGTACCGCTGCGCGACGGTGATGCGGGCCGGGGGCGGTGCGATCGGCTTGGTACTGAGGGACAGGACGTGTGTGCAGCCGTCCGCCAGCGCGAGGCGGAAGGGGTGCGGGGTGAGGACCCCGCCGTCCAGGGCCCGGCTGCCGCGGTAACTCGCGGTGCCCCGCAGGGCGATGGGCAGCCAGGTGCTCGCCACCAGGGCGGCCCGCAGGTCGCGGGCACCGTCGAAGTCGGCAACCGCGGCGGTGCGCAGCTCGTCGACCAGGGTGACGGCGACATGCAGCCGGGTGGGCGAGGCGAGGACCGCGCGGTAGTCCATGGGCTTGACGCGGTCCACGATGCCGAAGACGTACTCCAAATCCATGATGTTGCCCCTGAGGGCGCGGCGTGGGTCGACGAAGCGGCGGGTGGCGAGGTCGTCGTAGTAGATGGACAGGCGGTGCCAGGTGTCGCCGCTGAGGAAGTACCCGCTGTTGATGGAGCCGGAGGACGCCGCGTAGACCGCGTCGAAGGCGCCGCGGAAGCCCAGGTCCTCCAATGCGCAGAGCATCGCGGCCGACACCACGCCCCGTATGCCGCCGCCCTCGACGGCGAGACCGATCTTCAGGCCGTCGGGGCCCGCCGACCGGTCGCCGTCGCGGCGGCGGCGCAGTGCCTCAAGGACCGGGTGGTCGGCCGGCCAGGGGTCCGAGCGCATACGATCACGGCTCCCGGGGGTCGGGCGGATGTAACGGGCGATCAGGTTGCCACAGCCCGTTTGGGCAGGTCAACGCCCACCCGGCGGGTGCGGTCCCGTGGCCGGGCGGCGCCGCTGCGAGGCGGTCAGGGCGCGGGCCACGCGTCCACCACCTCGGCGTGCCTGATGCCGCCGGACTCGGCGATGTGCCGGAACCACGAGGCGACTTCGGGGACGGTGCTCGCCAGCTTCGCCGACTCCTCCGCCTCGGCCCTGCCACGCCAGACGACGATGTCGAGCCAGCCGCCGTCGTCCTCCTTGGTGAGGTAGGCGGCCAGACAGCCGGGGAAGCGCTCGCGCAGCGCGCGGAGCATCGCGGGGCGCTCTCGCCGCAGCGCCTCCTCGGCGCCCTCGTGAACGGTGAAGCGGGCCAGTTCGACCACGGTGGCCATGGGGCATCCCTCGTTTCCGCTGTGGTGGACGGTGTGACGGGTGGGGCGGCGCGCGGCGGTGCCGCCGTACGGCCCACTCCCGCAGGGGAAAGTGTGCCGGGCGTTGACGGGGCCGTCCCCGAATGGGCCTGTTGTTCGTTGAGGCCGGTATGGAAGGAACGGATTCGACGGCGAAGCCCCTCCCCCCATGCTGGTCGCTGCTGCCCCGAGTGCAGCGCCCCCCGGTGCCGAGGCGGCGGTCCGGGGCCGTGCGGTACCGGTCCCTGCTCCGGTGGCCCGAGGTGCGGTCGGCGCGCTCAGGCGCCCGGCGCGGCGCCCTCCGCTTCCCCGCGCGCCCCCTTCCCGCCCGCCGCTCCACCTCCCCTGGCCGACCGCTCGCGGCGGAGGGCGGCCTTCCGGCCGGAGGGGTGAGTGCCGGGGCGCGGACCGGCGCCGCCGCGGCGGGCGCGTCGGCGGCGTACGAGTGGGCCCAGCGCGCCTGGTGGAGTCCGACCGGGCGTGGGGTGATGGTGACGTTCTCGGTGGTGACGGTGGCTGCGGGAGTCGTGGCGGGGGCCTGGCGGGTCTCCGGCTGAACCGCTCCCCCACCGCTCGACCGCCACCCGCCCGACCGCCGCCCGCCCGGCCTCCGCGTGCCCGCCCTCCACGCGCGTGCGTGATCCGTTGCCGGACGGGACCCCGCCCCTGCGCTCCCCCGCGCCGGGACCCGTCCCGCCGGGGCCGCTCCACCATGGCGGTGCGGCCGGGTCCCGGTGCGACGGACCGCCCCACGTCCCGCGCGCGCCGAGGTACGGGGCGCACGGGCGGCAGGGCCGTCGTGCGCCAGCCGGACAGTGACGAGCGGCTTGGAGCGATTCATTGAACGGACATTCCGACGTCTTCGCCATCCCGCTGGAGGACGAGGCGTATCTGGTGTACGCGCCGCTGCACGGCGTGGCCTTCGCGGCCAGCGAGGCCATGACGGCGGCGGTGTCCGACGTCCTAGCCGGGGGGCAGGGCGACGCGAGCGTGGCCGCGCTGGTCGAGGAGACCGGGCTGCGGCGCAGGCCGCGGCCGCCCGTCACCCGCCGCCGGGGCACCCCCGAGCCGACCGAGGTGACGCTGTTCCTGACGACGGCGTGCAATCTGCGCTGCACCTACTGCTACGCCTCGGCGGGCGACGCCCCCGCCAGCTATATGTCCATGGACGTGGCCAGGCAGGGCATCGACTTCGTCGTCGCCAACGCCAAGCGGCAGGGGGCGCCGTTCGCCGGGGTCAACTACCACGGCGGCGGGGAGCCCAGCGTCCACTGGAACCTCATGACGGAGTCGCTCGCCTACGCGCGCGAGCAGGCGGGCGACCTGGAGGTCATCGCCGCGTCGGCGGGGAACGGGGTGTTCACCGACCGGCAGATCGACTGGATGATCGCCCATCTCAACGGGGGGATGAGCCTGTCCTTCGACGGGCTGCCCGAGGTGCACGACAAGCACCGGCCGACGGTGCGGGGCACGGGGTCGAGCGCCCGTGTCATGCACACCATGCGGCGCTTCGCGGAGGCTGACTACCCCTTCGCGGTGCGGCTCACGGTCACCGCCGAGCAGATTCCGCTGCTGCCGGACTCCGTGGAGTTCGTCCTGTCGAACTTCGCGCCCCGGCGGGTGCAGGTGGAGCCCGCCTACCAGCTCGGCAGGCACGAGGGCGAACCGGACGCGGAGACCGAGGAGTTCATCGCGGCCTTCCGCGAGGCGCAGGGCCGGGCCGCGCGGTACGGGCAGGAGCTGCTGTACAGCGCCGCCAGGGTCGGCACCGTCAGCAACCACTTCTGCGGCATCACCCAGGACAACTTCTGCCTGACGCCCTCGGGGAACGTGTCGGCCTGCTTCGAGGCGTTCGCCGAGGACAACGAGTTCGCCGACGTCTTCCTCTACGGGGCGCCCGACGCGGACGGCTACGCCTTCGACATGGACCGGCTGGAGCGGCTGCGGGATCTGGGGGTCGAGAACCGGTCCTTCTGCGACGGCTGCTTCGCCAGGTGGAACTGCGCGGGCGACTGCTACCACAAGTCGCTCGCCGCCAACGGGCGCGGCGAGTTCGTCGGCTCGCAGCGCTGCCACATCACCCGCGAGCTGGTGAAGGACCAACTGCTCACCCGGATCGCCCAGTCGGGCGGCCTGATGTGGCGGGCCGGGCAGGAGACGCCCTGCGCCGTGCACGGAGCCCAGGAGGGCGCGGCGTCCGAACTCGCCGCCGCCGCGGCCGGAGGTGACCATGAATGACGTGATGCTGCCCTGGCCGCGCCCGCGGCGCCCGGGCAAGGGTGGGGAGAAGAAGCCGCAGGCCGCGGCGCCCCGCTACGAGATCCAGCGGGTGAACGCCGACGGGTCCACCGGCCCCGTGGAGATCCTGCCCATCACCAGGCCGCCGTGGGAGGCGAAGTCGGGGCGGCGCGGCTTCCTGGGCGCCGGGATCGCCTCGTCGGTCGCGGCCGCGCTGCTGCTGAGCGGCTGCGACGACAAGGGCTCCGACACCCCCACGTCCCCTTACCCGGGCTCGTCGGACTCCTCGTCGCCCTCCGACTCCCCCTCGCCGTCGGACTCCCCCGGCGACTCCACGGAGCCCACCGAGACCTACTCGCCGCCGGACACCGAACCGGCGTACACACCGCCCGACACCTACTCGCCGCCCGACTACGACGACCCGCCGTCCTATGAGATCGGCGGCGGCACCGGCGGCCAGATCTGTACCTGCAACAAGGTCTGCACCTGCATCCCCGTCTGCCAGGCGCACCAGCTCCTCAGCCCGGACCCGGCGGTCAGGAGGCTCGCCGAGACCGTGGTGGTCGCCATGGGGCCGCGCGAGCTGCCGTATCTGCGGTGGGCCGAGCGCGAGGCCACAGGACCGCTGCGGGAGCGGGTGGGCGAGCTGATCGGCGAGGTGTGCGGCGGCCGGCGCCTCACCCGCGACGACCTCGACGACCCGGGCTGCGCGGACCTGCTCGACTCCCCCGACCCGGTGGTCGCGCTGATGGCGGCGCAGGTCCTCACGCTGCGCGCGCTGCGTCTTGGGACGGGGCTCGGCGGCGCCACGGGGCGGCGGGCCGCGGCGGCGCTCACCGCGGGCGGCGAACTGCACCGCAGGCGGGCGCCCGCCTGGAGCCGCTGAGGGGCGGGCAGGCGGGCGCGGGTGCCGTGCGGGGCTGTCAGCCCTGGACGTCCACCGTGATCGGCGCCTCGTTGTTGGCGAGGTCGGCGTCGTAGTCGGGGTCGATGTCGTAGACCGACGTCGCCTTCGCCGAGCCCTTGGCGGTGCCCTCGGTGCCGGCGCCGATCTTCAGGCCGAAGGTGTACGGGTACGAGGACGTGGCGTCCAGGGTGTAGTCGGACGGGGCGCACACGTACTGGGGCTTGCCGGGCTCGCCGGGCTCGCCGCTCGGGCCGTCGATGTGGAACGGGGTGCAGTCCCCGGGGACGTCGACCGCGGTGGTGCCCTTGGGGATGTTCACCAGCAGCGCCGCCTGGTCGTCGCTGGCGTTCTGGCGCACCCAGCCGGGGCCGTTGTTCTTCAGGGTGGCCGTCACGTCGACGGTGTCGCCGGGCGCGCCCGCCGCCTTGTCGCCTGCCGCCTGGAGGTCGGCGGTGTTGTCGGCGCGCAGCGTGAGCTGGTCGAGGCTGTCGCCCGGGTCGGCGCCGGTGGCGCTGGTGCCGTAGCCGATGGTCTCGAAGAGTGCCTTGTCCAGCACCTTCACCGGCAGCGACAGCTTGGTGCTCGCGCCGGGGGCTATCGCCTTGTCCAGGTGGCAGACCGCCTCCTTGACCTGGTCGGCGTCGGTGCCGTAAGAGCAGCCGGCCACGGGTCCCGGGAAGTCGAGGCCGCGGGTGAGGGTGGTCCTGAAGACGATGTCGCGCGCGGTGGCGGTGCCCTCGTTGGTGATCGTCACCGACTGGTGGTGCACGGTGCCCGGTTCGAAGCCGTCGTCGGTCAGCGGGGACCACACCAGGTCGGGGGTTCCCTCCGCGCCCTGCGCCAGGGGGGCGAGTACGGCCAGGGGCACGGCGACGGCGGCGGTCGCCACGGCGGCGGCCAGGGCGGAGGGGGGTCGAAGGCGCATGGGGGTCTCTCCAGGTCGGTCGGGAAGCGTGCTCGGTGACGGGCCAGGGCCTGGCGGCCGGAGGGACGGCCTGCGGCCGACGGCCCCGCGGGCCGCCGTCGCCCCTCGGAAAGGCCGCGTTTCCCTGGACGTCATGTCTTAGACAGGCGGACCTCGCCGGGGGTTGCACGGATTTCCCAGCCGCCTCATTGGTCACAAACGGTCGCTCTCCTTCCGCTTCCTGACGGCGAATTGGCCCCGAGGCGCGGGTACACCGGGGAGTCCCCGGGTGCACCGGGGAGCCGGTCGCCGCCCGCGCGTCACAGCTCCCGCATCGCCCGGCCGACGGCCTGCCCGACCGCTCCCGGGTCGCCCATCCCGACGCGGGCCAGGACGTGCCCGTCGGGCCGTACGAGAACCGCGGCGGGGGCCGTGCCCAGGGCGGCGGCGAGGGCGCGGGGTGCGCTCGCGGGGACGTCGAGGGACGCCACGCCCTCGGGCAGTGAGGCACGGGCGCGGTCCTTGGCCGTGCCCCACCGGGGGTTGCCCGCGGCGCGGCCGGGCCACAGCAGGACGGTGAAGGTGTCGGCGGCGATGGCGGGCCAGTGCCCGGCGCCGGGTACGGCCCCGGGCGCGCCGCCGAGCCTGAGCGGGAGCCTGGCGCCCTCGGGTGCGGGATCGGGGCGGCCGGGGAGCGGGAGGCGGCGGCGTGGCCGCTCGCCGTAGTGGACGTCGGCCTGGCTCAACTGGGGTGCCACATAGCGCTGGAGCAGCCCGGTGCGGTGGGCCGCGCGGACGGCCGTGTCCCGCACGGCGATCTTGTAGCGGCTGCCGACGACGCCGAAGCGGGTCTGGAGGGCGGCGGCGCGTGCCACCTGGTGGACGACGGGGCGCCGCTCCGCGTCGTAGGAGTCGAGCACGCGCGCGTCGAGGGTGCCGCGCAGGACGCCTCCGAGCTTCCATCCGAGGTTGACCGCGTCCTGGATGCCGGTGTTCATGCCCTGGCCTGCGGCGGGGCTGACGATGTGTGCGGCGTCCCCCACGAGGAAGCAGCGGCCGTGCCTGAAGGTGGCCGCGGTGGCGCACCGGATGCGGTGGACGGTGCTCCAGTTCAGGCTGCCGACGGTGTTGGTGCCGGGGGCGCGGTCGTCGACGAGTTCCTGGAAGAGCGCGCGCGAGGGCGGGGTGGCGTCCTCGGTGTGCGGTACCGAGACGGCGATGCGGTAGCGGGCGCCCCCGAGCGGTGCCAGTACGAGGGCTCCGGTGCGGGAGTAGCAGTGGTGCGCCAGGCGTTCGTCGAGCGCGGTGTCCATCACGGCGTCGGTGATGGCGATGCTGACGTTGACCTGGGGGCCCTGGTAGTCGATGGCGAGTTCCTTGCGGACGGTGCTGTGGGCGCCGTCGGCGCCGATCAGCCAGTCCGCGGTGGTCTCCTCGACGGTGCCGTCGGCGTGTTCGAGCTTGGCCTCGGGGCGTCCGCCCGAGGTGTCGAGGCCGGTGAGGCGCACCCCCCGCTCGATCTGGCCGCCCAGTTCCTCAAGGCGCCCGCGCAGCACGGTCTCGGTGTCGCTCTGCGGGATCATCAGGGCGAAGGGGTAGAGGAGATTGTCGAGCCGCCTGACGAGGGTGCTGCCGAGGTGGCGCCCGTAGGAGTAGTAGGCGAGTCCGTCGCACTGGTGGCCGCCGTCGAGCAGGGCGTCCACCACCCCGACGCGGTCGAGCAGTTCCAGGCTGCGGGACCAGATGACGTTGGAGCGTGAGTGCTGCGAAGGGCGCCGGTCGGCGTCGACGAGGCGTACCTCCACCCCCTGGCGCAGCAGTTCACAGCCGAGGACGAGGCCGACGGGGCCGCCCCCGACGATCAACACTCGCTGGTGCATGCGTGTCTCCTCACTGGGGCGCGTGGTGGCCCCCGAAGGTGGAGACAGCGGTGCCCCCGAACAATGTGACACCCCCCGGTTGTGGATCACGGGAGACCGCGGACAGAGCAGGACAAGACCCGGACGAGGTCCCCTTGCGAACCCCTTGCCGTTCACTGAAGCCCCAGTTCGCAGCGGGCGGAGGCGGTGCTTCCGGGGCGTGTGGCCGGTGTCAGGTAAGCGGCTGGATGTGGAACTCCCGCACGGTCTCGGTCGCGCTGAGCCGTGCGGTGGCGGGTTCGGCGAGCCAGCCGCCCTGGGCACGGACGTACTCCTGGGCGTGCGGGAGCGCCATGTGGCGGTCCATGGCGTCCTGGTCGCGGTACTCCTCGCGGAAGAAGAACAGCCCGGGCTCCGTGGGGTCCTCGTAGAAGCCGAAGGCGATGACGCCGTCTTCGGCGCGGCTCGCGGTGCGCAGGGCGGTGGCCGCTGCCAGGAACTCGGCGCGCCGGTCGGCGCGGATGCGGGCTTCCGCGGTGAGCACCACAGAAGGTGCTGCGGTCGAGGGCATGTCGCCCCTCTCGGGTACGGCGCGGCCACGGGGGTGTGCCGCGCGGTCGGTCGGCGGCGCCCCAGGGAACCGACCGGGCGGCCCCGCCGCCTGCGCCGGCCCCCGAGCGCCCTCAAAGCGTTTCAAAGTGCTGCAACACGTTCACAACACGTCAGAGAGGCTAGGCCACCTCCGTGTCCCGCGGTCAGAACACCGGCTTGCGGCGCGCCCGCACGGCCCGCATCGCCTCCGTGAAGTCCGGGCTCTCGAAGGACTCCCGCATGAGCGCCACCGACTCGGCGACTGCTGCCTGCGCCCCCTGGTCGAGGCCGCGCAGGACCTGGCCCTTGATCGCGGCGAGGGAGGCGGGTGAACAGGTGGCGGCGAGTTGACGGGCGTACTCGGTGGCGCGGTCCTTCACCTCCGCGCGCGGGGTGACGTACTGGACGAGGCCGATGCGCAGCGCCTCGCGCGCGCCGACCGGGCGGGCGGAGAGCAGCAGGTCCATGGCGGCGCCGGTGCCGACGAGGCGCGGCAGCAGCCAGGCCGCGCCGTACTCGGCGACGAGGCCGAGGCGGGCGAAGACCGTGGAGAGCTGGGCGCTGTCGGCCAGGAAGCGGACGTCGGCGCCGAGCGCGTGGACCAGGCCGAGCCCCGCCGCGCTGCCGTTGACGGCCGCGACGAGCGGGGTGCGCAGGGTCAGCGGCAGGTGCGGGGGGTGTCCCAGGTGCTCGGCGAGGTCGCGGCGGGCGGCGGGCCCGGTCAGCTCGTCGAGGAGCGCCGGGGTGGCGCCGGAGCAGAAGCTGCCGCCGTCGCCCGTGACGACGATCGCGCGTACCCGCGGGTCGCGGTCGGCCTCGGCGAGGGCGTCGAAGTAGCCGCGGAACATCGCCAGGTCCATGCCGTTGCGGCGCTCCGGCCTGGCGAAGGTGACGGTGCGTACGGCGTCGTCCGTGGTCACGCGAATGCCGGAGTCGGTGCCTGAGTCGTTGTCCGGGTGGCTGTCTGCGTCGGTATCCGGGTGGGTCTCGGCCATGGGTGCGGCGCCTTCTTTCGGTCGTCGTGGTGTGCGCGTTCGCGCCTGCGGGCTCCCCTCGAAGGGGTCTTCACTCTTCTCCGGCCCCGAGAGACAGAACTCTGTTATAGAGTAGAGGTCTGTCCTCAGACAGTGGTCTGTCATTTGCGTCTGTGGGGCCGCAGGGCCTCACAGACGCAGCGATCGAGGAGGCCCCGTGCGCCTGTCAGAGCCCCTGGGCATGTCCGGTCTGTACGCCTGGCTGCCGCCCGAGTCCGACCGTGCCGCCGACGCCGTCGCCCAGGGCCGGGTCGAGCCGGACACCGCGGCGGAACTCGGCTACTCCGCCCTGCCCGTCGCCGTGTCGGCGCCGCCGGAGATGGCGGTGCTCGCCGCCCGCGCGAGTCTCGACGCCGCCGCCGTCAAGCCCGCCGAGGTGGGCATGGCGCTGCACGCGTGGCTGCACCACCAGGGCCATGACCTGTGGTCGCCCGCGCACTACATCGCCCATGAACTCGGGATCGCGGCCGCCGCCCCGCTGGGCGTCCAGCAGCTCTGCAACGGCGGGGCCGCCGCCGTCGAACTCGCCGCCGCCAGGCTCCTGCTGGAGCCCGGCCTCGGATACGCCCTGATCACCACGGCCGACCGGTTCGCCGAGCCCGGTTTCGACCGCTGGCGCAGCGACTACGGCATCGGCTACGGGGACGGCGCCACGGCGCTGCTGCTGCACCGCCTCGGGCCCGACGGCGCGGAGCTGACGCTGTACGCCGTCAACACCAGGGCCGCGCCCGAGCTGGAGCGCATGCACCGCGGTGACGACGCGTTCAGCCCCGCAGCCCGCTGGCACAGTCCCCATGTCGACATGCGCCGTACCAAGAAGGCGTTCCTCGCCGAGCACGGGATCGAGACGTTCGCGGCGGCCGGGCGGGAGCGCATGCACGCGGTGCTGCGGGCCAGCCTGCGCGACGCGGGCCTCGCCGCGGACGATCCGCGGCTGCGCTGTGTGGTGCTGCCCCGGCTCGGCGCCAAGACGCTGGACCAGGCGTACCGCCCGGCGATCGCGGAGGTCACCGACGCGGAGATCGTCGACCTGGGGCGCGACACGGGCCATCTCGGCGCGGGCGACACCGCGGCCAACCTCGCCGCACTGAGCGCCCGCGGCATCCTCTCCCCCGGCGACAGGGCGCTGGTCGTCAACGCCGGGGCCGGGTTCACCTGGTCCTGCCTTCTGGTGGGGCGGGACTGACGGTGCCCCGGGGCCGCCCCGCGGCGCCCCGGGGCAGATGCTCAGCCCTCCCCCACGGCGGCCCGGCGCAGCCCGGCCCTGTCGGGCACCCCGGTGAGGCCGAACCAGTCGGGCGACGGCGAGTCGAGCGCCGGGTCCGCCGTCAGGATCGCCTGCTGGAGACGGAGCAGACGGGGGGTCGGCTCCAGGCCCAGCTCCTCCACCAGGCGCTCCCGCAGGGTCCGCAGCGCGGCCAGCGCCTCCGCGCGCCGGCCGCAGCGGTACAGCGCGAACATCAGATGGCCATGGAGGGTTTCGTGCAGCGGATGCTGGGTGACCAGATGCCGCAGTTCGCCCACCAGGCGCTGGTGCCGGCCGAGGCACAGATCGGCGGTGATGCGCCGCTCCGTGGTGTGCAGCCGCCGCTCCTCCAGTTGGAGGATCTGCGACTGGATCAGCGGGCCCGCCTCGACGTTGGCGAACGGCGCCCCCGTCCACAGAGCCAGCGCCTCGTGCAGGAGGTCGGCGCCCGCGGTGAAGTCACCGGACTCGACGGCCTCGGTGCCGAGCCGGTCGAGCCGTCGGTATTCGGCCAGGTCGATCCTGAGCCATCGGGTGCTCAGCCGGTAGCCGCCGCCCTCGCCGACGATCAGCTCCGCCGCGCCCGCCGCGGCACGGTCGCCGAGCGCCTCCGCAAGGGAGCGGCGGAGCTGGCTCACATAGGTCTGCACGGTCGCCGTCGCGCTCTGCGGCGGTTCCTCCGCCCAGAGTTCCCGTACCAGGGCCGAGGTCGCCACGGCCGAATTCGCCATGCTTGCCAGAACGGCGAGAACCACCCTTGGTTTGGGTGCGATCGCCACTTTGTCCACAGCGTCTTTTAAAGACAGTGGACCAAGAATCCTGATATCCATTGCATCCCCCACGCAACAGGAATTGGCCAAGGCAGTCGAAAATGTTCATCGGGTACCCGGCGCGGAGCCCCGGTCGCGAGGACCGGGCGTCCTGCTGAGTGGAACCCCCGTTGAACTGGCCGACTGGCCCGTGACGCGGACACATCCGCGCCGCGCTATGGGCGTCGGCACTTCCACTGCGGAAGCCAGGGCTCTTGTATGAAAAGCGTGGAATCTGAGGGCTGGAAAAAAATCGACGCGGAATGCGTCACGCCCGACCCCCCGGTCCCCCGACTGCTGTGCGCCTGGCTTCTAATTCACTGAACAACCCTAGCAGACGCGTATATAAAGATCTCGTTTCGGATGAAGTGGGCAGCACTCTTCCGGTTGATGAATTCTGCGCACCCGTTCGAGGGGGGATGTTTGTGCGTATCGATGCGTCCGCGGCGGGAGAGGGGCGACGGGCCGGGGGCGGGCTCAGTCGTCGGAGGGTTCCAGCAGGTCGGCGGCGCGGTCGAGGAGGCGGCGGAACTCGGCGGTCTCCGCGGCGCTGAAGCCTCCGGTGAGCCGGTCCATCACGCCGGCGACCGCGGTACGGCCGCGGGCGGCGACCGCGCGCCCCTCCTCGGTGACACAGGTGACGAGCACCTTCTGGTGGAGGGGCGACGGGCGCCGCTCGACGAGTCCCTTGTCCTCCAGATTGGACAGGACGGTGGCCATGGTCTGCGGGGTGACGAGGCAGGCGCGGGCGAGTTGCGCGGCGGACATGCCGTCGGCGCGGGAGAGCAGGGTGAGGGTGTCGTACTGCGGGACGGTCAGGTCGAACGCCCGCAGGGCCCCGCGTTTGCGGCCGACCAGGGCGAGTTCGGCCCGCCTGAGCGCATGGCCCAGGGCCTCGGGGCCGGTGTCGGCGGCGTCCTGGGCGCCGGTGTCGACGCCCGGTGAGTTCCGCATGCGTGCACTATCGCACAGCGTGCCGCGGCGGCCCTCACCTGCGCCGTCCCGGCCCGGTGAAGGTGCAGGTCAGACGGGCCGTGCAGACGAGACGGCGGCCCTCGTCCATGATGTCGACGCCATAGCTCGCACAACTGCGGCCCACGTGCAGCGGGCGGCAGACGCCGGTGACGAGCCCCGAGCGCACCGCGCGGTGGTGGGTGCAGGACAGTTCGAGGCCGAGCGCGATCCGGTCGCCGCCCGCGTGCAGCCATGCGGCCAGGGAGCCCAGGGTCTCCGCGAACACCGCGCTGGCGCCGCCGTGCAGCAGCCCGACGGGCTGGCGGTTCCCGGTGACGGGCATGGTGCCCTCCACCAGGTCGGGGCCGTACGAGGTGAGGGTGATGCCCATACGGGCGATGAGTTGCTCGTCGCGGAAGGGCGCGAGGATCTCGACGGGTCCGAAGCAGGTGGGCGGGGCGCTTGTCATGGCCGACTCCTTGGCTTGTGGTCCTGGGCGGGCGGCGACCCGGGCGGGGTCAGCCGCCGTCGGTGGTGGCGCCGACCGCGTCCTTGCCGCCGCCGTCCACAGCCGCGGGCGCCCCGGCGGCCTCCGGCCGGCGGCCGGTGAGGAGCAGCCCGGTGAGCAGGGCGCTGAGCGCGCAGCCTGCGGCGACGATCCACAGCGTGGCGTGCAGTCCGCTGGTGTAGGCCGCCGCCGCGGCGTGGGTGAACGCGTCCACGTCGGCGCCGGGCGGCAGTCCCCGGGCGGCGCCCGCAAGATCGCCCTGGAGCAGCCGGGAGGTGAGCGTGTCCACCCCGGCCGGGTGGGCGGCGGTCTCCGCGTGGTGCGCGAGGCTGCGGCCGGTGAAGCCCGCGACCAGGGCGCCGAGTCCTGCCATCGCGACCACGTCGGAGGTGAGCCTGACGGTGCTGAACATGCCCGCCGCCATGCCCATGCGCTCCGGCTCCACGGTGGACACGGAGGCGTTGTCGAGCACCCCGAGGGCGAGGCCGTATCCGACGCCGATGCACAGCAGCGGCCCGGCGAGGGTGGTGACGGGGGCGCCGGGGCGCAGCACCGTCAGCCAGGCGGCGCCCGCTGCGGAGAGTGTCAGCAGCGCCACGAACAGGGTCCTGGTGCCGATGCGCGAGCCGGCGGAGCCGACCAGCACGGGCACCAGCAGCGAGGGCCCAGTGAGCAGCAGCAGGACGGCGCCGATGCGGGCGGGCGACATGCCGTCGACGCCGCTGAAGTATGGCGGCAGGACGATGACGAGGGCGACGAAGCTGAACGCGAGGACCACGGGCACCAGGCAGATCGCCGCGAACTTCGGTTCGAGGAAGAGCCGCAGGTCGAACATGGGCTCCGCGGCCCGCCGTTCGATGAACGCGAACAGCACGACGAGCAGGACGCTCCCGGCGAGCGAGCCCAGTACCAGGGTGTTCGTCCACCCGCGCCCCGAGCCCTCCACGAGCGCGAGGACGAACAGCGCGACGGCGAGGCTGAACGCCGCGGTGCCGGGCCAGTCGAAGCGGCTGTCCGCCACGGGCACGGGGGCGGGCAGCAGCGGGGCGACGGGGACGACGAGCGCGGCGAGCACCGCCATGGTGAGGAACACCCCGCGCCATCCCGAGAGCCCCACCAGCAGGCCGCCGACCATGGGTCCGAAAGCGAGCCCGGCGCCGAAGAAGGTGCCGAACATGCCGAACGCCCTGGCCCGCCCGGGGCCGTCGTAGGCGCGGGCGAGCATGGCGGTGACGCTGGCGAGCGAGGCGCCGCCGCCGAAACCCGCGGCGGCGCGCGCCACGTTGAGCAGCACGATGTCCCCGGCGAGGCCCGCGACGGCCATGCACACCGCGAAGAACGCGAGGCCCGCGATGAAGACGCGGCGGTGGCCGACCCGGTCGGCGAGCGAGCCCATCCCCGCCATCGAGCTGGAGGCGGTGAGCATGTAGCCGTCGACGACCCACTGGGCGGCGGGCAGCCCGCTGTGCAGGTCGGCGCTGATGTCGGGGACCGCCACGGAGGGCGCCGTGACCACGAGGGTCATCAGCGGCCCCGCGACACAGGCGGCGGTCAGGGTGGCCTTCGGGTTGCCGCGTGCGCGGCGGCCCGCCGGGCCTTGCGCTGGGGTGGGGGACAAGGGGGGCTCCGCTTCTGGGGTGGCCTGGTGGATGGTTCTGTCAGGCGTGCAGCCGCCGGGTGCCCGCGACGGGGGCCGCGGACAGCTCGGGCCAGCGGCGCTCGCGGGCGACGGCGAGGACGGCGGGGTTCTCCCCCACCACCGCGGCGTTGCCGACGGCGCCGAGCAGGTCGAGGTCGCCCGCGTCGTCGGCGTACGCGTAGCAGTCCTCGGGCGCTGCGCGGTGTGCCGCCATCGTCGTGAACGCCGCCGCGGCCTTGTGGGCGCCGAACATGGCGTGCGCCACGCGTCCCGTGAGCCGGCCCTCGGCGTCGGTCTCGGGCCTGGTGCACAGCACCCGGTCGATGCCGAGGTCGTCGGCGACCGGCTGGAGGCAGGGCAGCCAGGAGCCCGACACCACGACGGTGAGGTGCCCGGCCTCCTGGTGGGCGCGCAGCGCCCGCACCGTCGCGTCGATGTACGGCACGCCCCCGGCACGGAGCTTGCCGAACCAGTCCCGGCCCTCCGCCATCACCTGGTCGAACGGGGTGCCGGCGAGGAGTGCGAAGTACTTCGCGTTCACCTCGGCGGCGCTCCCGCCCGCGGCGGCGAACCGGCGCAGCGGCTCCACCCGGCGATCGTACGAGGCCGGCTCGGGGTCGGACGCCGCGATGTGGTGGCGCAGCAGCTCGAAGAGGCCCTTCATCGCGGTCAGGGTCTCGTCGGCGTCGAAGAACGCCACGACGGGCCGCGCGGCGGTGGTGTCGCTCATGGGTGGTGTCTCCTTGTGTCGCTTGGGCTTCACGGGGTGCGGCGGGGGGCGGGCGCCCGGCGGACGCGGGGGCGCGCGGCTGTGGTGGGGGGCGCGTGGAGGTCCGGGGGGCGTGGTGGGTGCTCGGGGGCGTGCGGCGGGCGTCGGCGGCCGGGCGCGGGGGCGGTTGCGCGTTACGCGGCCCACAGGAGGCCGCCGTTGACCTCCAGCACATGGCCGTTGACGTACGCGCTGTCGGCGCAGGCCAGGAAGACGGCGGCGGCGCCGAGTTCCGCGGGGGTGCCGAGGCGCCCCGCGAGGAGGCGGCGCCGGTAGGTGTCCCAGGCCCGGGGTGTGGCGGCGACCTGGCGGCCCATGCCCTCGTCGATGTAGCCGGGGGCGAGGCAGTTCACGGTGATGCCGCGGGGGGCGAGTTCGACGGCGGAGGTCCTGCTGAACATCTCGACCGCGGCCTTGCTCGCGCTGTACGCGGCGGCGCCCGCGGCGGTGCGGGTGGCGAGGCAGGAGGAGACGTTGACGATGCGGCCGCCGCCCTGGGCGGTCATCGGCCCGATGGCGGCGCGGGTGCACAGGAAGGTGCCGGTGAGGTTGGTCGACACGGTGCTGTGCCAGTCGTCGAGGGAGAGCCCGGCGATCTTGCCGTCCCTGCTGACCCCGGCGTTGGAGACCAGGACGTCGAGGGAGCCGAAGGTGTCGACGGTGGCGGCCACCAGCCTCCGTACGTCGTCCTCGTCGGTGATGTCGGCGCGCCGGTAGGCGAGGCGGCCGGGGTGTTCGTCGGTGAGTTCCCCGATGTCGTGGGGGCCGCGGGCGGCGCACATCACGGTGGCGCCCTCGGCGAGGTAGCTTTCGGCGATCGCGCGGCCGAGGCCGCGGGTGCCTCCGGTGATCAGCGCGACGGTGTGGTCGAGTCGTCCCATCGTGGTGTCCTTCGTGCGGCCCCGGTCGGTGGCCGGGCCTATGGCCGGGCCTAGTACCAGGTCAGGAGCATGGCTCCGGCGGTCATGCCGCCGCCGACGGCGGCGAGCAGGATGCGCTCGCCCCGTGCGAGGGGGCGTTCGCGGTGGGTGGCGTGGAGGGTGAGGGGCACCGAGGCGGCGGCGGTGTTCCCCATCAGGGGCGCGGTGAGCACCAGGCGGCCCCGGGGCACTCCCGCGTCCTTGGCGAAGGCTTGCAGGAGGCGGGTGTTGGCCTGGTGGAAGACAAAGCGGTCGATGTCGTCGAGACCGAGTCCGGTGTCGCCGAGGGTCTGGCCGACGACCTTGTCGAGGGTGGCGAGGGCGTAGTCGCGCACCGCGCGGCCGTCCATGTGGAAGAGGTGCGCGCCGGACTCGCGGGCCGCGGCGTCGAGCGGGGTGCGGGTGCCGCCCGCCTCGACGCCGACGAGGTGGTGCAGGGCGCCGTCGGTGACGAGCCGTATGGCGCCGATGCCGTAGCCCTCGGGGACCTCGCCGAGGACGGTGGCGCCCGCTCCGTCGCCGAAGAGGCTGACGGTCCTGCGGTCGGTGCGGTCCATGACGGTGGAGAACATGTCGGCGCCCACGACAAGCACCTGTTCGCCGCGCATCCGGCCGCCGAGCAGCCCCTCGGCGACCGCGACCCCGTAGAGGAAGCCGCTGCACACGGCGTTGACGTCGAAGGCGGGGACGCCGGGCAGGCCGAGGCGGTGCTGGGCGACGGCGGCGGTGGACGGCTGGGGCGAGTCGGGTGTGCAGGTGGCGACGATGAGCGCGGCGAGCCGCTCCCGGCAGACGCCGGGGGTGGACAGCGCCTCGGCGGCGGCGAGCGCGGCCATGTCGGAGGTGGTGGTGCCGGGCGACGCGTAGCGCCGCTCCCGCACTCCGGTGCGCTCCTCGATCCACGCGGGGGTGGCGCCGGTCCACGAGGCGATGTCGTGGTTGGTGACGATCCGCTCGGGCAGGTGGGAGCCGAGCGCCAGAAAGCCGACGGGCATGGTGGTGTGCCTTTCTGTGCGGCCGTCGCGCGGCCGGGTGTCAGTGCCCCATGCCGAGTCCGCCGCTGACCGGGAGGACGGCCCCGGTGATGTACGCGGCGTCCTCGGAGGCGAGGAAGCGCACGGCGGCGGCGACCTCGTCGGGGGTGCCGGGGCGGCCCAGCGGGGTGGAGCGCAGGTAGTCGGCGCGCCGCCGTTCGGTGAGGGTGCTGGTCATGTCGGTGTCGATCAGGCCGGGGCTGATGACGTTGGCGGTGATGCCGCGGGAGCCCAGTTCCCAGGCGAGGGAGCGGGCGAGGCCGATCAGGGCGGCCTTGGAGGCGGCGTAGTGGGTCTGTCCTGGCGAGCCCTGGAGTGCGACGGCGGAGGAGATGAGCAGGAGGCGGCCCCAGCGGGCGCCGAGCATGCAGCGGGCGGCGTGCTTCACGACCCGGATGGCGCCGCGGAGGTTGGTCGCGAGGACGTCGTCCACGTCCTGGTCGCGCAGCCCCGGCAGCAGTCCGTCGCGGGTGATGCCCGCGCTGACGACGAGGATCTCCACATGGCCCTGGGCGGCCTCGACGTCGGCGAACGCCCGCCGCACCGCCTCGGGTTCCGTGATGTCGCAGGGGACGGCGGTGAGGTCGGGGGGCGGTGGCCCCGAGCGGTGGGTGACGGTGACGCGGTGCCCCGCGGTGTGCAGGGCGCGGGCCGCGGCGAGGCCGATGCCGCGGTTGCCGCCGACGACGAGTGCGGAGCGTCTCATGCGGCGGTCACCACGATCACGGCGTTCTGCCCGCCGAAGCCGAAGGAGTGGGAGGCCGCGGCGCGCAGCGGGGCGCGGCGTGGCGCCGCCGTGACGATGTCGGCCTCGATGTCCGGGTCCTGGCGGGTGAGGTTGGCGGTGGGCGGGATCTCGCCGCGCTCGACGGCGAGCACGGTGTAGGCGGCCTCGACGGCTCCGGCGGCGCCGATGAGGTGTCCGATGGCGCCCTTGGTGGAGGTCACCGCGGGGTGTGCGCCGTAGACGCGCCGGATCATGCGCGCCTCCGCGATGTCGCCGAGCGGGGTGGAGGTGCCGTGCGCGTTGATGTGTCCGATGTCGCCCGGCGTGGTCAGGGCGTCGGCGAGTGCGGCGCGCACCGCCCGCTCGGCGCCGCCGCCCGCGGGGTCGGGCGCGGAGGGGTGGTGGCCGTCGGCGGAGGCGCCGAAGCCGCTGACGCGGGCCCGGACGCGGGCGCCCCGGGCGGCGGCGTCCGCCATCCGCTCCAGGACGAGCACCCCGGCGCCCTCGCCCGCGACGAAGCCGTCCCTGTGCAGGTCGAAGGGGCGTGAGGCGCGTGCCGGGTCGTCGCCGCGGCGGGAGAGCGCCCCCATCTTGTGGAGGCTTGCCATCCCGGTGCGGGTGAGGGCGGCCTCGCTGCCTCCGGCGAGCACCACGTCGCACATGCCGGACTCCAGGAGCTGGCGTCCGAAGCCGACGGCGGTGGTGCCGGAGGCGCAGGCCGTGGACACCACCTGGTTGGGGCCGAGGGCGCGGCAGTCCATGGCGATGTACCCGGCCGTCATGTTGACCGGCGCCATCACCATCAGGGTGGGCGAGACCAGCGCGGGCCCCTCGTCGAGGCAGGTGCGGTGCTCGCGCTCGAAGGTGGCCGAGCCCCCGAAGGAGGTGCCGATGACCACGCCCACCCGTGCGCCGTCCCACTCCGTGCTGTCCAGGCCCGCGTCGGCGACGGCCTGGCGGGCCGCGATCACCCCGAGGGCGCTGACCCGGTCCATGCGCAGGGCGGCCCTGCGGCCCAGGGCGGCCGCCGGATCGACGTCCTCGACCCGGCAGGAGAAGTCGACGGCCGTGCCGGACAGTTCGTCCGTCCTGGCCGCGGCGGACTCCCCCGCCCACACGCGTTTCACGTTCTTCTCCACGCCGGTCCCCGCCGGGGTCACCAGGCCGAGCCCGGTGACCGCGACGTCGAACCGCGTGCGGCGCCCCGGGGCCATCAGGCCGCGGCGCTCTGTGTGCCGAGCAGCGCGACGATGTCGCCGAGCGTGCGCTCCGGGGTGAGTTCGCTCTCCTCGACGATCACGCCGAACTCCTTCTGGATGGCGACGCCCAGCTCGATCAGCGCCAGCGAGTCGAAGTCGAGGGACTCGAAGGTGGCGCCGGGGAGGAGGGCGTCCGTGGGGACACCGATGCGGTCGAGAAGCTGGTAGAAGCGGTCCTGAACGGGCATGTCGTGACTCCCTTGGGGGTGTGGTCGATTCGTTGTGCGGGTGGATTGGTCATGCGGGTGGGTGGGGTCGTGTGGTGGCGTGGTGGGTGGGGCGTGCGTGGGATGGGGGCGGCCGTGCGGCGTGCCGTGGCCGGTCGGGCGTTCGTACGGCGGCCGGTCGGGTACGGCGGCATGTGTGCGAGGCGTGCCCGGGTACGGCGCCGGTGGGTGTCGCCTCCGCCGGGCCGGACCCCCGGTGCCGGGTGCGGGCGTCGGCCCGGGGCGCCCGGGTGCGGCGGTGCGAGGCCGCCGTGCTGATGGCCGCCCCTGCGCGTCGCGGGGCGCCGGGTCAGCGGGTGGTGGGGGCGGCCACGACCACGGCGGTGAAGGTGAAGCCGCCGCCGCCGTTGAGTACGAGGGCGTGTTCGCCGGGCTCCAGCAGGTGCCGGGAGACGAGGTCGGCCAGGGAGGCGTTCAGGTCGCCTGCGCCCAGGTGGCCGCTCTCCCTGCCGAGGTCGAGCAGTTCGGCGGGGGTGGACTCGACGAGCGGTGGCACGTACGCCTCCCGCATGGCCTTGGCGCCGAGCCGCGGCAGTACCGCGTACCGCAGCCGTGGATCGTCGGGCGCGAGTCCCGCGTCGGCGAGCGCGCGGGCCACGACGGCGCGGATGCGGTCGTGCGCCGTCTTGGTGAACCGCTCGATGCCGAACTCGCGCACGAAGGCGCGCTTGGTGCGCCGCACGTCGATCATGGAGCCGTGGCCGAGCGGGGCGGCGTCCAGCTCGTCGTCGCCGCGGTGCATCACCTCAAGCTCGGACGCGGCCTCGGTGTGGACGGCGTGGAGCAGCAGGTCGGCCGGGAGGCCGCGGTGGTGGTGGACCAGGACGGCCGTGGCGCCGTCGCCCGCCGCCATGCCGTAGTCGGTGAGCCAGCGGTCCCAACTGGGCAGCAGGAACCGGTCCGCGGTGGTGACAAGGGCGGGCCCCGCGGCGGGGTCGCCCTGGAGGCGGGCCGCGGCAAGCTCGATGCCGACGGCGCCGCCGTTGCACTGCTGGAGCACGCCGACAGGGGTCGCGCGGTGGGCGCCGAGCCGGTCGGCGATGTGGTGCGGCGCCGACCAGGCGTCGTGGCCCTGGTGGTGCACGCTGGCGTGCAGCAGGAGCGACAGCGCCTCGGCGGGGACGCCGCCGCGGTCCAGGAGAGCGCGGGCGGCGCGCACGGCCATGCCGGGCGGCGCGGTGCCGGCGGAGACGGGCAGCTCGGTGTAACCGAGGTCGCGGGCGGTCGCGGCGCTCAGCCGTCCGGAGGCGACCGCCAGGTCCGCGGTGTCCCTGTCCGGTGGCAGCCAGGCCCCGGCGAGCAACGAGAGCTGCCGGGTCAGCCTCATCGGCGTGCTCCCCGGCGGGCCTCGGCGCCGTCACGGGTGCCGGGGCGGTGGCCGGTGTCGGCGAGGGTGACCGTGATCGCGCAGATCACGGTGTCGAGTTGGCGGAAGTCCACCGCGACGGTGTGTCCCGCCGGGGGCCCCGCGACGGGGCCACGGCGCCGTGCGGTGACCGTGGTGGGGGCGTCCAGCTCGGCGAACCGCCCGAACTCGGCGTCGAAGCCCGCCACTTGGGGCAGCAGCGCGCGCTCGCCGCGGCTCGCCGTGTACAGGGCGGCCTGCCTGGCCGCCTCGATCAGCCCCATCGCCGGTACGTGGTCGAGCGGGTGGTCGTAGATGGCGGGGTGGCCCGCCGGGACGTCGAGCCTGGCCGTGGCGCCGTCCGGTGTCGGGGTGGCGTCGGTCAGCACGACGTTCTCCGGGAGGCTCCGGCCCACCGCTCCCGGCGCCGCCACGGTGCCCCCGGCGCGGGGCGGCAGCGCGCTGGTGAGCGGCGGCGGTGTGGTGCGGCGCAGGGCGCGCAGCGCGGCATAGCGCCCGGAGGGCATGTAGGCGGCGCCGATGGTGGCGTGGCCCGCCGGGGTGCCGTTCAGCGCCAGGTCCACGTCGAGGGTGGCGGACTCCAGGCGCCCGCCGCGCTCCCTGAGGTCGGTGGCGCCGACCAGCAGCGTCAGCTCGTCCGGTCCTCCGCCGGGCGGCTGCGGGGCGGCGGCGGTGAACCGGGCCGTCCAGCGTGTCACCAGGAACGCCGTGTCCGGTGGCACGCCGAGGTAGCGGTGCGCGACCGTGGTGGCGGCCTGGCGGCAGCACTCGGTGAGAAGGAGCGGATCGGCGGCGAAGCCGTCCGCGGGCGCCGCGGAGCCGCCCGCGGTGGCCGTGGTACGGGCGGCGGCCGGGCGGCCGCCACCGTCGCCGTCGGGTCCTGTGGTCTCCGCGGGCCCGGCCGCCCCCGTGGCCCCCGCAGGGGCCGTCCTGCCGCCGCGGTCCAGGCGGTCCGGCGCGGCGTATCCGGTGTGGTCGGTGAAGTAGCGGTGGCTGCGCGGCAGTTGGGCGGCGACCGCGAAGCGGATGCCGCTGACGGGCCGCGTGTCGGTGACGTACACCTCGGTCACCGCGCGCCTGTGTACCAGCGAACGCTCGACGGGACGCTCGAAGGCCAGCTCCTGGCCAGCGGCGCCCTCCTGCATGACTGTCATCCCGATGTCCCCGTCCCCGTTTCCCCGTTGCACCCGTGGCTCTTCCCGGTCCTGTGCGGCGTGCCACGGGCAGCGCGCCGCACGGGAGGCCGCCTGTGCGGGGCCTCCGCGGGGTCGGGCCGCGACCGGGGATCGGCCTGGCTCCTCGCCCACCACCGCAATGTGACACCCCCTCCTGAGCGACCGGGCCAGGTCCGCTTGAGGTTCCGGCCAGATACGGCCGTGGGCCGGGGAAGAGACGCCGGGGAAAGCACCGAAGTGCCTGGCCGGAGCGGTCGCCGCACCGCTGCCCCGGCCCTCCGCGCCGCGGCCGCGCACCGGCCCCGTATCAGCCCCAAGGGTGATGACCCGGCCCCGGGTTGACGACGGGACGCGCCGGTAGCGCTGCGTTGCGTATCGTCGACGGAGAGGTACCGGAGAGGCGGAGAGCGGAGAGGGCGGGCCGAAGGGGTCCGGCTTCCGTGCGGTCTGACGGAGGAGAGACGTGGCGCGTACCGCAGTGGTGACGGGTGGGGGGACCGGCATCGGCCGGGAGGTGGCACGGCGGCTGGCCGCCGAGGGCGCCGAGGTGGTGGTCGCGGGCAGGCGCCGGGAGGTGCTGGAGAAGACCGCGGCCGACCTGCCAGGCGCGGTGCGCCCTGTGGCGTTCGACGCGGCGTCGCCCGAGGCGGTGGCCGAGGCGCTCGGGCGGCTGCCGGAGCGGGTGGACGTGCTGGTGAACAACGCGGGCGGGGCGGCGGCGCTGGACCGGCCCGCGCCCGAGCCGGGGGATCTGCGCGCGGTGCGTGACGCCTGGTACGCGGACATGGATCTGAACCTGATGACGACGGTGCTGGTCACGGAGGCGCTGGAGCCCCGGCTCGGCGACGGCGCCCGGGTGGTCAGCCTCAGCTCGCTCGGCAGCCGCAACGGCGAGGGGGCGTACGGCGCGATGAAGGCGGCCGTCGAGTCCTGGAACGTCGGCCTGGCCCGGCGGCTCGGCCCCCGCGGCATCACGGCGAACGTGGTCTCGCCCGGGTTGGTGGAAGACACCGAGTTCTTCCGCGGGCTGATGACGGACGACTGGCGGCAGTCCCTGGTGAGCCGGTCCGCGAACGGCCGCGCGGGCAGCCCCGACGACATCGCCGCCGCCGTCTGCTTCCTCGCCTCCCCCGGGGCCGGGCACGTCACCGGCCAGGTGCTGCACGTCAACGGGGGTTCGTACAACGGGCTCTGACGGCCGCCGCGGGGGCGGTGGCGCGGGGCGCGGGCCGTACACGTGTGACGCCGACGCCCGGCACGCGCGCGTGCGGGCCACTGCGGCCCCGGCGCCGCCCCCTGCGGCCATGACGGACGGATGCCCCCGACCCTGGCGACGGGGGCATCCTGTCCGGGGCCCGGCCTGATCAACCGTGGTCAGACCGTGGCCACTTCAGCTTCCTTTCCTTGACCGGTCGTCCGCTTTCCAGGCGACCGCCCTTGCTCGGGCGAGCGTGCACTCCCTCAGGTGACCGTCCACACGAACGACCGGGTCGAGCCCGAGGCGCCCGCGGGCCCGCCCCGTGCGGTGACGGTGACCGTCCACGTACCGGTGCGGGTCGCGGCGCCGGTGAAGCGGCCCTTGTCGCTGAGGGCGATGCCGGGCGGCAGGTCCGACGCCGTGTACGTGGCCGCGCCGCCGTCGAGCGACCAGTCGACGCGCTTGCCGTGCGGGCTGCTCATGCCCCGCGGCCCCTGTTGCGCCGGGGCGGCGGCCTTGGCGGCGGCCCCGGACGCCGCCTGGAGGGTGCCGGTCAGCGGCAGGTCGCGGGAGGAGTCGCCGACGAGGATCTGATAGGAGCCGGGGGTGGTGGTCCAGCCGTGGCTGCCCGTATCCCAGTGAGCGAGATCCTTCGCGGTGAGTGTGAACGTGACGGTTTTCGACTGCCCGGGATCGAGTGTGACCCGCTGATAGCCCCGGAGTTGGTGCGGGGGCTCGCCGTCGGACGCGGGGGCCGCCACGTACAACTGGGCGACGTCCGTACCGGCCCGTGAGCCGGTGTTCCGCACGGTCGCGGTGACCTTGGCGGTGCCGCCCGACAGGGCGCCGACATCCAGGTCGCTATAGCCGAAGGTGGTGTACGACAGGCCGTATCCGAACGGGTAGAGCGGCGCGATGTCCTGCGCGTCGTACCAGCGGTACCCGACGTCGAGCCCCTCGCTGTAGTCGACCTCGCCGCCGGTGCCCGGCCAGCGCGCGGGGGTGTTGGCGGGCACGTCGCGCAGCGACTTCGGGAAGGTGACCGGGAGCTTGCCGGACGGATTGACGTCGCCGAAGATCAGTTCCGCCATGGCGGTGCCGATCTGCTGTCCTGGGTAGAAGCCCTCGAAGACGCCCGCGACCGAGTCGAGCCAGGGCATGTTGATCGCGGAGTTGTTGTTGAGGACGACCACGGTCCTCGGGTTGGCCGCGGCGACCTGGCTGATCATCTCGTTCTGGTTGTTCGGCAGGTCGAGGGTGTCGCTGTCGTGCTCCTCGTTGCCGTAGTTGTCGCTGGCGAAGACGATCGCCACGTCGGAGCCGCGCGCGAGGTCGACCGCGGAGCCGAGGTCGGTGGCGTCGTTGTAGGTGACGGTGGTGTCGGTGCCCTTGACCCGGTTCTCGATGCCGGTGATCGGCCAGACCGTGCCTGAGCTGGTGACCGTGGCGCTGCCGCCGCCGATGGTCTGCACCCCGGCGCCGCCGTCGACGCCGATCACGGCGATGGACTTGGTGGTGTCGGCGGACAGCGGCAGGATGCCGTCGTTCTTCAGCAGGACGGTGCCCTCCTCGGCGCCCTTGAGCGCGACGGCGACGTGTTCCGGCGTGGTGACCGTGGCGTCCCGGTCGCCGGTGGGCTCCTTGTCGAAGAGGCCGAACGCGAAGTACTGGGTCAGCAGTCGGCTCGCCATCGTGTCCAGCGTGGCCTGGCTCACGGTGCCCTTCTCGACGGCCTGCGCGAGGAAGTCCGCGAAGAAGTAGCCGTTGGGCATCTCCACCGTCAGGCCCGCGTTCGCGGAGTCCTCGGTGGCGTGGGTGCCGCCCCAGTCGCTGGTGACGAAGCCGCCGAAGCCGGCCTGCTCGTACAGGCCCTTGTTCATGAGGTCCGGGTTCTGGCAGGCGGGGACGGAGTTCACGACGCTGTACGCGCACATCGCCGCCGCCACCGCGCCGTCCTCGGCCGCCGTCTGGAACGCGGGCAGGTACATCTCCTGGAGCGTGCGCTCGTCCACCACGACGGTGCCGTCCGGGTGCTCGATGTTGTACGCGGCCAGGTGCTTGACCTCGGCCATCACCCCGGCGCTCTGGATGCCGCGGATGTCGGCGGCGCCCATCCGGCCGTTCAGGTACGGGTCCTCGCCGTACGACTCGAAGGAGCGGCCCCAGCGCGGGTCGCGCACGAGGTTCACCGTGGGGCCGAGCGCGACCTGGGCGCCCTTCCCCGCGAACTCCTCGCCGATGGCGGCGCCGTACTGCTCCATCAGGCCCTCGTCGAAGGTGGCGCCGTTCAGGTTGCCGCTGGGCATCTGGGTGACGCCGCCGAGGCCGTCGCCGACGCCGTGCGGGCCGTCCTGGAGGCCGATGCCGGGGATGCAGAGCGACGGGATGCCGTCGATGTTGCCGATGTAGGGCGAGGCGTTGTTGTTGCCGTGCAGGATGGACACCTTCTGCGCGTTGGTCATGTGGCTCATGACCTGCTGTACGCGCTCGGCGACCGGGGCGGTGGAGCCCACCCAGGGGCAGTCGCCGTCGCCGCCGTCCGGCGGCGGGTCGTCGGAGCCGCCCTCGGTGCGCAGCGAGAACTCCCACAGCGAGTAGCCGAACTCGGTGGCGCGCGCGGTGCCGTAGAGGCGCACGTAGCGGGCGGTCGCGTCGAAGGAGAGGCTCTCTGTGCCGCCCGCGCCGCTGGTGGTGGAGTACACGTCGCGCCAGTCGGAGCCGTTGTCGGAGACCTGGATCTGGTACGCCTTCGCGTACGCGGCCTCCCACGTCAGCTCGGCGCCGCAGAGGGCGGTGGGGCCCCCGAGGTCGACCTGGAGCCACTGGGGGTCGGCGGCCCCGCTCGACCAGCGGGTGCCGGTGTCGCCGTCGAAGGCGGCCGACGCGGGGAAGGCGGGGTCCTGTACGGAGGAGGCGGTGGCGGCCTTGCCGACCGCCGCGGTGGTGGTGGCGCAGGCCGCCGCGCTCCCGAGGGAGGCGGCGGAGGCCGAGGCGAGGGAGAAGCACGCCGACGCCAGCAGCGCGAGCGCGAGGATGACGGCGGCTCCGGGCGACCGCCGAAGGCGTCTGGGACGCCGGAGAGACCCTGATCGGGTGGCCCTCATGAGGGGTACCTCTCGAATTCTCGAAGTCTTCGGTTGTGGGCCCGCCGCCCCGGTCCGCCTCGTCGCGGACGGGTGGGGCGGGCCGTACGGGTGTGACGCGTGGTGCGGCGGGAGGCCGGAACTCCCGCCAGTCGTCGGAGCGTTGTGAGAGCGCTCTCTCGACCTCCGTGATGGTCCAGCGGTCGCCCTCGGGGTGTCAACAGGGCGGACGGGGAGCTGGGGAGAGTTTGACGAGGGCCGGGGAGGGCGACCGCTCCAGGCGGCGCACCGGGAGGCCGTTCGCCGGTTTCGATTGACCGAAACAGGCATTCCGGTTTGCTTCTCATGGGATCATATCGGCCCGACCGCGTGGATGTGGGGCTCAGGGAAGGCGTCGCGATGGGCTGGGACGAGTGGGAAGAGCTGAAGGGCCGGGCGGCGGACCGGCGCACCGCGCACACCCGCCTCAACCAGTACCCGGGCGACCAGGGCGACGGCGACGGCGATCTCGTCGTGCACCAGGACGACCTGGGGGCCGTGGGCCACGAGGCGTTCGTCCTCCACGACCATCTGCGCAAACAGGCCGACATCGCGGGAGCGGGCGCGGAGAAGGGCGGCGAGGGGTCCACGGCGCGCGCCGCCGCGGCGCTGAAGAAGCAGCACTTCGCGATGGGGCCCGCGATGGGCACCACCGTCGAGTACTGGACGAAGCAGGTGAAGGCCGTGCTCCAGGCGTGCGCGGACATCTCCAACCATCTCGACTACAGCGCCAAGTTGCACACGAAGGACGACACCCATATCGCGGCGAGCCTGCCGGACACGCCGACGTCGAAACTGAACGACCTGTTCAAGTAGGAGAGGGACGAGGATGCCGCTTTCCTACCGGGACCTGATGGACGTCGATCTCGGCCCGCTGGGGACGGCGGTGGGCGACTGGAAGACGGCGGTCGACCACCTCTCCACCCTGGCGGACAGCGCCAGGGACGGCCTCAAGGCCAAGGCGGACTCGGCGAAGTGGGCCGGGGTGAACGCGGGAGTGACGCGGGGGTTCGTCGCCAGGACGGCGAAGGAGTTCCGGGACCTGCACGGCGAGGCGAAGAGCGTCTTCGACGTGCTCGACGACGCCCACCGCGAGCTGGTGACGCTCCAGAAGAGCGTGACGTCCCTCGTGCACGAGGCCGAGGGCAGGGGCCTGGTCGTCAAGGACAACGGCGACACCACCGTCACAGTGACCCAGTACGCCGCCCCCGGGGAGCCCGCCAAGGAGGACCTGGAGAAGCAGACCGAGCACTACGCCGCCCAGATCACGTCAAAGGTCGGGCAGGCCGAGGACATCGACCAGTCGGTGAAGCTGGCACTCGGCCGCATCCATGGCAAGGACGCGTACAACGCGGGCCACCACGAGTACGGTTCGCTGAACGACGCCCAGGCGGAACGCGCTATCGAACTCGCCAATAGGGGCGACAAGATGACAGACGCGCAGTTCCGTGAGCTGAACCGGCTGCTGAAGTACAACGGCGGCGCCAGGGACGGCGAGTTCGCCACCGATTTCTTCAAGGGGCTCGGCGGGCCCCGCAAGACGCTTGAGTTCTACGCGGAGATGGCGACGGACGGCACGGCCGACAATGCCGGCAAGACGCGGCTTGACCTGGCGAGACAGCTCCAGCGGAATATGGGTATGACGTTGGCGACGGCGACTGATCCCGACAACCGGGAGCATCTTTCGGACAGTTGGGGAGCGCAGTTCCGTCGGCTCGGCACCCGGCAGATCGCGTGGGTGGACGGGCAGATGTACAAGCCGCTGGGGTACCAGGTGCTGGGCGGCATGCTGCGCTACGGCGACTATGACGCCCGTTTCATCAACCCCGTCGCGGAACACATCACCCAACTCCATGACAGGCATCCCGACATGTTCGACATCAACCGGGAGGTCGGGGGCAGTGACGCGTACGGGTTCAATCCCAGCGGGAAACTGGGGAAGGGGCAGGACCCGCTGAGCGGGGTGTTGGAGGGGTTGGGGCATAGTCCCGCGGCCGCGACGGCGTTCTTCCACGATGAGCCGACGCCGTATGACGACAACGGTTCGGAGATCGAGGATGGCAAGGTCGGTTACAGGAATTATCTCAACCACTTCACGGACGAGAACTTCAAGTGGTCGACCGACAACAACGAGCCGTTCCCCGCGGCCAACGGCGAAAAGTCCTTCACCGACCACCAGTTCGGGCCGACCGCGCTGGGGCATGCGCTGGAGGCGGCCACGACCGGACGGGCTTATGACGACGACAGCGGGCCGGCAATCATGCACGGAACGCAGCAGGCCGCCCTCGTAGGGCAGTTGGTCGACAAGTTCGGCGAACATCCGGAACTGATCCGGCACGATCTCAAGAGCGGCGCGGACGACGAAGGCAGTGGCCCATTGTGGGGCATGCGCGAGAGTCTCGGGGATATCACGGCTGAGTACATGGGTGATTTTCAGCGCGGCGTGGTGGGAGGAACAGCGGATCATTTCCCCTCCTTCGGTGAGCAGGTCGAGATCAATCCGGAAAGAGCCACGGCATTCCTGGGGGAAGTCGGGCAGGACCCCCACGCTTACGCGTCAATCACAAGTGCCCAGCAGGCTTACACCGCGAACATTGTCGATCACGTCTTGAACGACCCGAGCGAGACACGAGTGGACCCCAGCGAGCGGCTACGAAACGGTGTCGAGCCCGGAGGGATGATCGCTGGCATCATGAGCCAGGCACGTTCCGACGCGGTGGTGGCACACCACGCCGCGGCCGACTCCGCCTTCAATGACGCGGCGGCCGACAAGATGAAGTGGGCGGACCGCCTCCTCGGCATGGGGATCGACAAGGGCGCGGAGAAGGTTCCGATCCTCGGGCCCTCCATCGGCTGGGCCAAGGAGGACCTCGAAGAGAGCATTCTCAAGAGTGTGGCGGCCGATTCGGCCGACGATGCCGCCAGAGAGTCATCGGAGGAGTATCACGGCGGTCGGAACGCGGTCATCGCTTCCACCCGCAGCATCGTGGAAACAGCAGCCGGGGACAGGTTCAGCGACGCCAGTGTCAGCGACTTCCAGGACTCCGCCGTGTCCGGGGCGAGTGCGGGATTCAACTCGGGTGTGAACGCGGTGAACGGCGGGGATGCCAAGTGACCGGGGACCACGTGCGCCGGCTGGGCGCTGCCGCTGTCGGGGCCACCCTCCTCGTAGCACTGCTCGGGGCGTGCGGCGGCAAAGAACGCAACTACCAGATCCCGAAGTCACTCTGCGGAGTCCCCGTCCTCGACGAACACATCGTCGAGGATGTACTCCCTGGCGGGGACGAGATCGACCCGCGGCCGGCCTCGACGGGAGATATCCCCCAGCACCTCTACTGCGACATCCATATCGACAACAAAGTACAGATCGGCATCGAAGGAACCTGGAGGCCCGCCGGTTTCACGGCCAAGGACTCCGCCGTCGATCATTTGCAGTACGGCGCCCCCTCCACCGACCACGGCCGCTACGTCTACTGGGAAGACGGCGCCACCACCGCCTTCCCCTGCGCCAACACCAAACAGAAGTCCGGCGCCTTCTCCGTCTACGTCAACGCGCCACGCGCCGACGGCGACATGGGCGAGAAGATGCGGCGCTTCGTCGCCTCCTATGCCCAAGCCTGGAAGACCCGGCTGCCCTGCGGCAGTTGACAGCCACTCCCCCGCCCGGGGACGTCAACTTGTCGACGATGGTGACCACCGGAGCAGGAAGTGCAGGGCCTCCCACGACGGGGTGTCGGGAGGGGCCGTGTAGGCGACCAGGAGTTGGTCGGGGGAGGTGTCCACCGTGAGTTGTTGGACGTCCAGGGTGAGGGGGCCCGCGACGGGGTGGAGGTAGGTCTTGGTGAGCTGTCGGGGGCCGCTCACCCGGTGGCTCTCCCACCAGGTGGCGAAGTCGCGGTCGGCGCGGCGGAGTTCGTCGATCAGGGCGGCCAGTTCCGGGTCGTCGGGGTGGCGGCCCGCCTCCATGCGGAGCATGGCGACGCAGTCGCGGGCGGCGTGCGGCCAGTCCGCGTACAAGGAGCGGTAGGTGTCGTCGAGGAACGTCATGCGGTAGAGGTTGCGCCGCCCCGGTGGCACCGCCGCGAAGTCGGTGAGCAGGGCGACCGCCGCGCGGTTCCAGGCGAGGACGTCGGTGCGGCGGCCGAGGACGAGTGCCGGGATGTCGTGCATGCCGTCGAGCAGGAGGCGCAGCCGGGAGTCGACGCGCTGCGGGGCGGGGCGCCCGGCGGGGGCCAGCTGGGGCACGTCGGCCACCGTGAAAAGGTACGTGCGCTCGTCGGGGGCCAGACGCAGGGCGTCGGCGAGCGCGTTCAGCACCGGGGGTGACACCCGGTGGGCCCTGCCCTGTTCCAGGCGTACCACGTAGTCCGTGCTGACGTGGGCGAGCTGGGCCAGTTCCTCGCGGCGCAGGCCGGGGACCCGGCGGGGCCTGCCGTCGTCGGGCAGACCGGCCCCGCGCGGGTCGAGCGCGCCGCGGCGGGCGCGCAGGAAGGCACCCAGAGCGCTGCCGCGGTGGCCGCCCCGGGGACCCGGGCGGGTGTCGGGTCGGTCGTCCATGGTTCCAGTGTCCGCCCGGCGGGCCCCTCGTGCCTGGTACTGGTCCGCATAGGCAGGGCGCTCCCTGGTACGCGCCCGGTGCGCCGGGCGACGGTGGGGGTGGACCGGGGGACGGGACTACGGAAGGTGGGTGTGATGGGACGCGGTGTGCGCGACCGGGGGCGTGGTGGCCCCGCCCTCGGCGGGAAGGTGCTCGCGGGGCGTGTCGGGTTCGGGGCGATGCGGCTGACCGGGCCCGGTCTCTGGGGCACCTACGAGGACCGCGCGGGCGGGATCGCGCTGCTGCGGCAGGCGGTCGAGGAGGGCGCGGCCCTCGTCGACACCGCCGACGTGTACGGGCCGCACAGCAACGAGCTGCTGATCCGCGAGGCGCTGCACCCCTACCCGGAGCATGTGGTGGTCGCCACCAAGGGTGGTCTGGTGCGCGGCGGGCGCCCGCTGGAGACGATCGGCGCGGTGGGCAACCCCGCGTATCTGCGGCAGAGCGCCAGGATGAGCGCGCGGCGGCTGGGGGTGGACCGGATCGACCTGTACTACCTGCATAGCGGTTATGCGCGCGACGCCTCGTTCGAGGACCAGGTCGGGGTGCTTGCGGAGCTGCGGGACGAGGGGGTGATCGGGGAGGTGGGGCTCTCCAACGTGACCGTGGAGCAGTTCGGGGCGGCCCGGCGGATCGTGGATGTCGCGGCGGTCACCGCGCACTTCAACGTGGTGGACCGGCGCCAGACCGCACTGCTGGCGGCGGCGGAGGAGGCGGGCGCGGTGTTCTCGCCGTGGCAGCCGGTGTCGCTCTCGCGGCCCGGGGCGCCCACGGACACCGGGGGTCCCGCCGAGGTGCGCGGTGTGCTGGAGCCGGTCGCGGCCCGGCTCGGGGCGACCGTGTCGCAGGTGGCACTTGCGTGGCTGCTGGCGCGCTCCCCCGCGATGCTGCCGGTGCCGGGCACCACCAGCCCCGGCCATCTCCGCGAGAACCTGGCGGCGGGTGAACTATGCCTGGAACACCGGGACTTCGAGTCCATCGAGGCCCTGGGGAATGCCGAGGGCCCGGGGGATGCCAACGGCCTCGGCAGCGCCGGAGACCTCGGGGTGCCGGCCTCAGGGCCGGCCGTATGAACGCCGGACGGGTCCCGGCCACGCGCCGCGACCGCAAGCGCGACCGCGGGGCGGCTACTGCCGCGGCCGCAGCGCCATGGCCACGGCTGCGGCCGCGCCGCCGTCCGTCACTTGTCGTTCAGGTCGTTCTTGAATTCCTTCGCGCAGTGGTCCTTGTCGGACTGGCTGTTGGCGTGCTTCATGCAGTCGTTGTAGTCGTGGAACTCGTCCGAGTTGAAGATGGAGATGCCCGCCGCGAGGATCACCGAGGACACGATGAGGCCGAGGACGCCGAGGATCGCTCCGGCGATGGCCTTGCCGCGGTGGGGCGCGGTGCCGCCACGGGCCCTGCGGGCCCCGATGACGCCGAAGACCAGGGCGAGCAGGCCGAGGACGATGCCCCCGGCCACCGTCCAGAAGAGCACGCAGGCCAGGATGCCCAGCACCAGGGCCGCGATGGCGAGCCCATTACTCCTCCGCATGGGCATGTCATTCTGCTGGGGGTACCGGATGTCCTGCTGCGCCATGATGACCGCCTTCCGCAGCACCGTGGACCGCACGGCGCGTCTCGTCGGAGTGTCGTGCCCGGGACCGGACACCGCCTGAGCACTCGTCGAACGGTGATGCAGATGCCCCGGGATGAAGGCTTCATTCCGGGAGGGGCCGACGCGCCGTCCGAGAAGGACCGACGCGCCGCGCCAACGGTCTCCGCGCAGGTACCGGCCCGGGTACTGGACGCGGGGGTCCGCCGCGACGCGCGCGTCAACCGGTACTAGACACACGCGTCAACCGCTGCCAGGAGTGCCGCGAAAGCCCGCCTGCTCCCCCGTCGCCCCGCCCGCGGCGCCCTACCCCGCCCGTCCCGCGACCGGCCGGTGTCCCAGTGCCACGTTCCCCGCCACCGTGGCGGCCGCGGCGAGGCCCATCCCCAGGATGGCCCAGTCGAGGCCGAGTTGGCCCGCGAGGGAGGCGAGGACGAGGACGGCGACGGCGCCCGCCGTGACGACGAGGAGGTGCGCGGTGGCGCGCATACGGCCGAGCCGGTGCAGGAGCGCGAGCACGGCGAGGTGCACCGCCACCGGGACGGCCACCGCGAACGCCGCGGTGGTGTCGGCGAGATGGTCGCGGTGCTCCGCGGTCTCCACCGCGACGTCGAGGCCCGCGCCGAGCGCCGCGCCCGAGGCGAAGACGAGGTAGTGGCCGTAGCCCCAGGACAACGCGGTGCGCAGCGCGGGGAGTTCGGGCTCGGCGCCGCTGAAGTACGTCCACCAGAGGGAGAAGACGAGCAGCAGCCCACCGGCGGCGATCAGCAGCAGCTCTGCGGACACCCCGTGCTCGGTGAGGGCCGAGTGGATGCCGGTGGTGGTGGCGAGGATGACCTCGCCGAGCACGATGATGGTGAACAGGCCGTACCGCTCGGCGATGTGTCCCGCGTGCCAGGGTGTGGCCTCGCGCCGCGACTCGGCCCACAGCGGCACACACACCTCCGCGACCACCAGCACGCCGAAGCCCGCGTAGTCGTACGGGTGCGGCAGCAGCAGCCGCAGCACCCAGCCCGCCTGGACGACCGCGACGCCGATCGCGTAGCGGGTGTCGGCGCCGCGGCGCCGCGGGTCCTGGGCCGCGGCGCGCAGCCACTGGGTGACCATGGCGAGCCGCATGACCACGTAACCGGCGGTGACGACACGGAAGTCGTAGTCCCCGAACGCGTCGGAGACACCGGCGGCGAGCACGAGCACGCCCGCCATCTGAAGGAGCGTCAGAACGCGATAGGCGACGTCGTCGGTGTCGTAGGCGGAGGCGAACCAGGTGAAGTTCATCCACGCCCACCAGATGGCGAAGAACACCATGGCGTAGCCGAGGACGCCAGGTCCCGTGCGGCCGTCGGCGAGGGTGTGGGCAAGCTCGGCCGCGGCCTGGGAGACCGCGACCACGAAGCAGAGGTCGAAGAGGAGTTCCAGCGGGGTGCTGGCGCGGTGCTCCTCGTCGGGCGCGCGGCCCCGCATGGGGCGCAGCCACTGCCCCCGCCGCTGTGCCGCGCCCGCGTCCCCCATGCTCATACCGCCTCCGTGGTGCCGTTCCTGCGGCGGCGCCCGCGCGGCGGTCCGGGCCCCGGGGCCCGCCCGGGGCCCCGGGAGGTCAGCCGCGCGGCCCCGCCGCTCCCGTGTCCTTCGTGGCGAGGGGCGCGTCCGGCCGTGGCGGCAGGTCGGCTCCCTCGATGTCCACGTTCGGCAGCGTACGGTCAAGCCACCGCGGAACCCACCAGGCGTGGCGGCCCAGCAGGGCGAGAACCGCCGGTACGACGGTGAGGCGTACCACGAAGGCGTCGATGAGGACGCCGACGGTGAGGGCGAAGCCGATGGACTTGATGATCGGGTCGTGGTTGAAGATGAACCCGCCGAAGACGGCCGTCATGATGAGCGCGGCGGCGGTGACCACCCGGCCGCTGCGGGCGATGCCGTGCACGATGGCCTCGCGGGCGTCGCCGCCGTGGTGGTAGTGCTCCCTTATCCGGCTGACGAGGAAGACCTCGTAGTCCATGGCGAGCCCGAAGAGCACGCCGATCAGCAGCACCGGCAGGAACGCGACGACGGGCGCGGGCGCCGCCACCTGGAACACACCGCCGAGGTGGCTGTACTGGAAGACCCACACCACCGCGCCGAGCGAGGCGGCGATGGACAGCAGGAAGCCGAGCACCGCCTTGAGCGGTACGAGGACGGAGCGGAAGGCGAGGCAGAGCAGCAGCAGGGCGAGGACGACGATGATGGCGACGAACAGCGGGAGCGCGTCGGAGAGTTTGCCCGAGACGTCGATGGCGCCCGCGGTGGCCCCGGCGACGTAGGCGGTGCCGCCCGCGGCGGTGACGGCGCCGGTGCCGTGGTCGCGCAGCCGGTGCACCATGTCGGAGGTGGCGGTGGCGTCGGGGCCCGTCTTGGGGACGAGTCCGACGACGGAGACGGTGCGCTCCTTGTTGGCGGTGGGCGGGGTGACGGTGGCGACGCCGGGGTCCTTGGCGACGGTGCCGGCGAGCTGCTTGACCACGCCCGCGCGTTGGCCGGTGGGCACGTCGTGCAGGTCGGCGACGACGATGAGGGTGGCGTTGAAGCCGGGTCCGAAGCCCTTGGCGAGCAGGTCGTAGCTCTTGTGCTGGGTGCTGGAGACGGGCTGGGTCTCGTTGCTCGGCAGGCCGAGCCTGAGGCCGTGGGCGGGGGCGGCGACGGCGAGCAGCGCGACCACCGGGACCAGCAGGAAGAGGAGGGGCGCGCGGGTGACCGCGCGGCCCCAGGCGAGGCCCCAGGCGCCGGGGGCGCCGCCCTCGGCCGACCGCCTGCCGAGGACCCGGCCGCGCCGCGGCCGCAGCCGCTCCCCGGCGAGCGCGAGCACCGCGGGCACCAGGGAGAGCGCCACCAGGATGGCCACGAGGACGGTGGCGGCGGCGGCGAGCCCCATCACGGTCAGGAACGGCACGCCCACCGCGGAGAGCGCGGCGAGCGCCACGACGACGGTGACCCCGGCGAAGACGACGGCGCTGCCCGCAGTGGCGGTGGCGCGGGCGATGGAGTCGCGGACGTCGGAGCCGGGTTCGGCGAGCTGTTCGCGGTGGCGGGAGACGATGAAGAGGGCGTAGTCGATGCCGACGGCGAGGCCGAGCATCAGCGCGAGCACCGTCGCGGTGTTGGTCATCTCGATGAAGCGGGAGACGAACTGCACCCCGAGCACCCCGATGCCGACGCCCACGAGCGCGGTGACGAGGGGCATCCCGGCGGCGAGCAGGGAGCCGAGCGCGACCGCGAGGACCACGAAGGCCACCACCACGCCGATGACCTCGGCGGGCCCGCCGACCTCGACGGGCGGGGTGGAGGCGGAGCCGCCGAACTCGACGGTGATCCCGGCGTCCCGCGCCGGGTCCATGGCCCGGCTGAGGTCGTCCTTCGAGGACTCGGGGACGTTCTGCGGGATGTCGTCGTAGCGCACGTCCGCGTAGCCGATGGTGCGGTCGCGGGAGACGGTGCCGGTCTTCGAGGGGTCGGCGACCTGGATGACGTGCGGGACGCGGGCCGCGCGCTTCAGGCCCGCGCCGATCGCGGCGCGCACCTCGGGGGTGGCGAGGGTGTCGCCCTCCGGCGCCTCGAACACCACCCGGGAGACCCCGCCCGCGGCCTCGGGGAACTGCTTCTTCAGCAGGTCCTGGGCCTGCTGTGACTCGACGCCCGGCACGTCGAACTCGGTGCTGATCTTGCCGTGCAGGGTGATCCCGAGACCGCCGATCACCACGAGCATCAGCAGCCATACGGCCACCACCCGCCCCCGGCGCCGTACCACCCAGCGTGCCCATGCGTACAGCCGTCCGGCCACGATGTGTCCTCCCTCGGCGCCGATGGCACCCTCAACGGTCTTTTTGCAGACTATGCATACTTACTATCGAATGCAAAAATGGACGCGGTGGGTATGCTCATGCCATGCAGGAGTACGCGGTGGGGCGCGAGGCCGGGGAGGCGCCGGGGGCCGACGCCGGGGAGCAGCCGAGGCCGGGCCTGCGGGAGCGCGGCAAGGCGCGGCGGCGCGCGGCGATCGTCCGGGCGGCGTTCCGGCTCTTCGCCGAGCGGGGCTACGAGGCCACGACCATCGCGGACATCGCCCACACCGCCGAGGTGGCCCCCCGCACCGTCGCCCTCTACTTCCCGCGCAAGCAGGACATCGCGTTCGCGGACTTCGACGCGTCGGTGCGGCGGCTCACCGAGCTGCTGTGCGAGCCGCAGGCGGACGAGACCATGCTCGACGTCTTCGAGCGCTGGATGCGCGACGAGGTGGCCCTTGAGGACGAGACCGCGACCCTCTCCCGCCGCGCCTTCGAGGCCAACCCCGAGCTGCGCGCGATGCGCGCGACCCGCCTCACGGACGCCGCCCACGCCGCCTCCGACGCGGTGGCCCTGGAGACCGGGATCGCCGAGAACGCCTTCGCCCCCCGCATGATCGCCGCCGCGGCCGCGGCGGTGGTCACCGAACTCCACGATCAGCGCGAGTCCTGCGACCCCCAGGAGGCGATCACCCTCGCGATGACGTTCCTGCGGGGCGGGGTGCGGTCGGTGAAGGGCGGCGAGGAGTAGCACCGGTCCTCGGCGGGGGGGGTGCCACCCTCCGTCCACCGGCGCGCAACCGCCCGCCGTTACGCTCCCCGCATGACCGTCACCCTCTCCCTCAACTACCCCGCCGCGATACCCGTAGGGCACCGGGTCGAGATCACCGAGTTCGCCGACACCCGGCCGGAGAAGAAGCGGTACAAGAGGCCGTCGTTCGAGGACGCCTGCGCGTATCCGGCCCTGCTCGACCTGGACACCGGCGTCAGGTACATGAGCCATGTGCACGCGAGCCGGGGCGGCAACAGCAGCTACCTCCCCAGCCCCTACCCCGTGGCCCCGCTGCCCGGCCTCCCGGTGAGCCGGGTCTACCGGGCGGTCGTCAGGGCCTGTGCGCTGGTGATGGTGGACGCCGTGGACAACCAGTACACGACGCTCGTGGTGGAGCCGGCGGAGGAGTAGCGGCCGGGCAGCGGGCGAACGGGCCCAGGTGCGGTACAGGCCCCGGCCACCGTCCTTGGCGGTGTCAGTCGGTGCGGGGCGGGTTGTGCCGGTCGGGGGTGGCGGGGGACGCGTGCAGCGGGGTGTGGCCACGGCGCACGCGGTCGGGGTGGAACAGGACGCGGCGGCCGGTGCCGCCGTCGTCGCCGGGGGTGCCGGTGGCCGTCCACGCGACCCGCGCCGTGCCGGAGAGGCGGAGGGTGTCGCCGGTGGCGAAGTCGATCACGAGCAGGCCCGCCTGCGCCCCGGGCGCCGGGCGGAAGAGGGGTGCGCCGGGGGCAGGGAGGGCGCCCACCCGCAGGGTGGCGGCGTCCCGCACGTCGAGGAAGCCGCGAGCGCCGGTGAGCACGGTGGCCCACAGGGTGCCCTCGGGGTCGCGGGCGGTGAGGACGGCGAAGTCGCGCTCCGCGAGGTAGGGGCGCACGCCGCCGGACAGAGGCCGCGCCACGGGCGGGACGTCCGGGAATACATAACCCCCTCCCTCCGTTGTGAGGGTTAGTAAGCGTCCGGTCCCGGGTCACGGCCCGGGAGGGAGAGGAGGCCGTATGGCTCGCAAGGGCTCCGCCGTCCGCGGTGTGGTGACCCTGCGTTCGTCCGCGGGCACGGGGCACACCTACGTCACCCGCAAGAACCGGCTCAACGACCCCGACCGTCTTGAGCTGCGCAAGTACGACCCGGTGAAGGGGGCGCACGTGCCGTACCGGGAGAGCCGCTGACCACGCGGCCCCGCACCCGGGTCCCCCGACCCGCCACCCGCACGACCCGAGGGGAGTCGTTCCTCATGAAGCCAGGCATCCACCCCGTGTCCCGCCCCGTCGTCTTCCGCGACACGGCCGTCGGCACGGCGTTCCTCACCCGTTCCACCGCGGACTCGGCACGGACCGTCCGCTGGGAGGACGGCAACACCTATCCGGTGATCGACGTCGAGACGTCGTCGGCGAGCCACCCGTTCTACACCGGCACCGCCCGGGTCCTCGACCAGGAGGGCCGGGTGGAGCGGTTCAGGCAGCGCTACGGCGGCAGGTACACGTCGTAACGGCGCACCCACCCGCGAAAGCCCCGGCGGCAGCGCTGCCACCGGGGCTTTCGCGCCGTCCCGAGGGGGCCGCACGCACGCCGAGAGCCATGTCCGATTCCCGCCAGCCAGGGCCGGGGAGGCGCCGCACACTGGGGGTGTGACTCCCGATGACATCAAGTACGCGGCGGTGCGCAGCCGGGACTCCCGCTTCGACGGGGAGTTCTTCTTCGCGGTGCGCACCACCGGCATCTACTGCCGGCCGAGCTGCCCCGCCACCACCCCGCGCCGCCGCAATGTGAGCTTCTTCCCGACCGCGGCCGCCGCCCAGGGCTCCGGCTTCCGCGCCTGCCGCAGGTGCCGCCCCGACGCGGTTCCGGGCTCCGCGGAGTGGAACGTGCGCGCCGACCTCGTGGGCCGCGCCATGCGGCTCATCGCGGACGGCGTCGTGGACCGCGAGGGCGTGTCGGGTCTCGCCGCGCGCCTCGGCTACAGCGCCCGGCAGGTGCAGCGCCAGCTCACCGCCGAGGTGGGCGCGGGACCGATCGCGCTGGCCAGGGCGCAGCGTGCGCACATCGCGCGCGTCCTGCTCCAGACCACCCCGATGCAGGCCGCCGAGGTGGCGTTCGCGGCCGGGTTCTCCAGCGTGCGGCAGTTCAACGACACGGTGCGGGCGATCTACGCGGCCACCCCTGGCGAGCTGCGTGCCGCGAAGCCGCGCGGTGGCGCGCGGGCGGCGGCCGGAGTGCCACTGCGGCTGGCGTACCGGGGCGCGTACGACACCGGGGACATCTTCGACTTCCTCGCGGAGCGCGCCGTACCGGGTGTCGAGGAGGTGACGGGGGACGCGGGCGCGCGGCGCTACCGGCGCACCCTCGCACTGCCGCACGGCGGCGGGACCGCCGAGGTGCGGGAGGCGGCGGGCGACGGCTGGCTCGACTGCGCGCTGCGCCTCGACGACCCGCGCGATCTGACGACCGCCGCCCAGCGGACGCGGCGGCTCTTCGACCTGGACGCCGACCCGGACGCGGTGGCGGCGGCGTTCGCCACCGACCCGGTGCTCGGGCCGCTGGTGGCGGCGCGGCCCGGGCTGCGCGCCCCGGGGGCCGCGGACCCCGCGGAGCTTGCGGTGCTCGCCGTGCTCGGACAGGGGCTCGACCCCGCGGAGGGCGCCCGGTTGGGCGGCGCGCTCGTCGCCGCGTACGGGCGCCCCCTGGCCGCCCCGGACTGCGGCCTCACCCACACCTTCCCCGGGCCCGAGACGCTCGCGGTGGCGCCCCTGGAGACGGCCCTGTGCGGCACGGACGGTGTCGGGCCAGAACGCGCCGCCACCGTACGGGCGTTGGCCGCGGCGCTCGCGGAGGGGGCCGTCCGGCTCGACGCCGGGGCCGACCGGGACGCGGCGGAGAAGGCGCTGCTCTCGGTGCCCGGGGTGGCGGAGGAGACGGCCGCGTATGTGCGGATGCGGGCGCTGGGCGACCCCGACGTGCCGCTCACACCCGACGCGGACCCCGCCTGGCGCCCCTGGCGCTCCTACGCCACCCACCACCTGCTGCGCGCCGCACGCCACCACGGACCACCGCCCACACCCACACCCACACCCACACCCACTCAGGCAGGGGCACAGACGCCCGCACCCGACGAAGGAAAGCAACCATGAGCACCACCACGAGCGCGGCACGGCGCGGCCACGCGCCGCTCGCCGCCCGGGTCGACGCGCTGGACTGGGACACCGTCACGGCCGACCTGGACGCGTACGGCAGCGCCCTCACGGGACCGCTGCTCGACCCCGCCGAGTGCGCCGCGACCGCGGCACTCTTCGACGAGCCCGAGCGCTTCCGCACCACCGTGGAGATGGCGAGGCACCGCTTCGGCTCCGGCCGCTACCGCTACTTCACCCACGATCTGCCGCCGCTGGTACGGGAGTTGCGGGAGGCGTTCTATCCGCGGCTGCTGCCGGTGGCGCGGGAGTGGGCGGGGCGGCTCGGCCGCGACGCGCCCTGGCCCGACACACTCGAACGGTGGCTGACGGAGTGTCATGCGGCGGGGCAGGACAAGTCGGCGCAGATTCTGCTGCGTTACGGCGCGGGCGACTGGAACGCGCTGCACCGCGACGTGTTCGGCGAGAAGGTGTTCCCGCTCCAGGTCGTGGTCGGGCTCGACGCGCCGGGGGAGGACTTCACCGGCGGCGAGTTCCTCATGACCGAGCAGCGGGCGCGCGCCCAGTCCCGCGGCTTCGCCACCGTGCTGCCGCGCGGGCACGCCCTGGTGTTCACCACGAGGGACCGCCCGGTGCCCTCGAAGCGTGGGTGGTCGAACGCGCCCATGCGGCACGGTGTCAGCACGGTGCGCTCGGGCTCCAGGCACACCCTCGGACTGGTGTTCCACGACGCCTCCTGAGCCCCCGCGCGACGTCCGAAAACCGCCAGCAACGGGACCGGGAAAGCGGCATTGTCGGTGGTGGCGGCGCTGAACACGAAGCAAGCACGTAAGCAAGCACATAAGCACGGACGGGGCCGGGGACGGCCCGGGAGGACGGCGGCTCGATGAGCACCACACCCAGCACACCCACCACCGGCACGGCACCGACGCTCTGGACGACCGTGGAAAGCCCCCTCGGGGAGTTGCTGCTGACGGGCGTGGAGTCGGCCTCGGCGCCCGGGGGCGTGGCCCTCGCCTCGCTCACCATGGAGGGGCAGCGCGGCGCTCCCGACCCGCGCGGCATGCGCCGCGACCCGGCCGCGTTCGCGGCGGTCGCGCGGCAGCTACGCGCCTACTTCGCGGGTGAACTGACCGTGTTCGACCTGGAGTTCACGGAAAGCGGCAGCGCCTTCCAGCGCCGGGTCTGGGACGCCCTGGCGGGCATCCCGTACGGCGCTACTCGCTCTTACGGGGAGCTGGCGGAGCAACTAGGGGTTCCTCGTGAGGGGTTGCGTGCCCTGGGCGCCGCCATCGGGGCCAACCCGCTGCTGGTGGTGCGGCCCTGCCACCGCGTCATCGGCGCCGACGGCTCGATGCGCGGCTACGCGGGCGGGGTGGAGCGCAAGCGGCGGTTGCTGGAGGCCGAGGGCGCGCTTCAGCCGACGCTGTACTGAACCGGTGGGACCACCGGGAAACGCCGACGGCCCGGCACCCTTCTCCTGGGGGCCAGGCCGTCCGCGTGGGTGTCAGGGGCGGGCGGCGCCGGTGAAGGCGACCACGGCCTCGGAGGTGTGGGCGAGGAACGTCAGGCTCTCCTGGAAGTAGAGCTGCACACTGGTCGCGTCGTGGCCGAGGTAGCCGATGGACACGTCCTGGCCGAGGCACAGCTCGAAGTCGCCGCCGCGGGTGGACATCAGGAAGGCGCCGTCGATCGCGGGCGCCCACACGATGTCGCCGCTCAGCAGCCGCGCCAGGTGCTCGTGGATGGGGTAGCCGTGGTCGGAGGTCTCACTGACCGCGGTGTACGCCTCGGCGCACAGCGCCAGGCTGTACGGGCCCTCGACACCGGCGAGGCGCAGCGCGGTGATGGCCTGGCTGACGGCGTCGGGGTAGTCGCGGGCGTCGGCGGGGAGGGTGAGGGGCGGGTTCGACGAGGAGGCGCGCACCCCCTTGACGGCGGCGGCCGGGTAGCCCTCGAAGACGGCGCGGTCCTCGGCGAACGCGAGCTTGCGCGCCGCGTCCTTCACCGGCTGCCAGTCGGCGTCCTTCGCGCCGCGCGCGACGTTGTCGACCTCCTCGCGGTCCACCGTGAACGGCACCCGCAGCTCCACCACCGGCTGGGAGCGGCGCACATGGGCGGTGACACCGTCGGCGGGCGGTGCGATGGCGTCGCGGTGCCCGGTGGACACGGCAGCGAGTTCGAGCCCCGCGGCGTCCGGTACGTCCACGATGCGGCGGGCCGCGACATGCCGCTTGAAGGTCCTGGTGGCCTCCGCCTCCAGGTCCGCCCAGGCGGCCGCGGAGACGGGTGCCAGCTCGCGATGCAGGTTGTTCACGGGGCGGTGCTCCTGTTCAGATCGCCGATGCCCAGGCTGCCGTCGTGCCGGGGCGGGGTGCTGCCTTCGGTGGCCGCCGCGCCGGTGCCGCTCTCCGTGAGGGCGCTGTGCGCGGGGGCCGGGGCCGGCGGCAGGTCGTCGAGGAAGCCGGCCGGCGGCGCGAAGAAGAGGGTGCCGGTGACCGCGGTGGAGAAGTCGAGGATGCGGTCGTGGCTCGCGGCGTCGGTGCCGAGGAACATGCGCCGCAGCATCAGCTCGGTGACCTCGGGGGTGCGCGCGTAGCCGATGAAGTAGGTGCCGAACTCCCCCGCTCCCGGGCTGCCGAAGGGCATGTTGTCGCGCAGGATCTCGCGCTCGGTGCCGTCGGGCTCCTCGATGGTGGTGAGCGCGACGTGGGAGGCGGTCTCCGGCAGTTCGACGTTGTCGAGCTTGCGGCGGCCGATGACACGTTCCTGGGTCTCGGTGGGCAGGGTGTTCCAGGCGTCCAGGTCGTGCAGGTACTTCTGCACGATGACGTAGCTGCCGCCGCCGTACGCGGGGTCCTCGGCGCCGATCACCGCCGCCTCGCGCGCGGCCCGCCCCTGCGGGTTCTCGGTGCCGTCGACGAAGCCCAGCAGGTCCCGGAAGTCGAGGTACTTGAAGCCCTGGGTCTCGTCCTGAACGGTGACGGCGCCACGCAGCCTGGCCATGATCTCGGTGGCCAGGGCGAAGCAGAGGTCCTGGCGGTACGCCCTGATGTGGAAGAGCACGTCGCCCGGGGTGGCCGGGGCGCGGTGTGCGGCGCCCTGGAGTTCGCGGAACGGGTGCAGCTCCGCGGGGCGCGGCAGCGCGAACAGCCGCTCCCAGACGTCGGCGCCGACGGCGGCGACGCAGTTCAGGCCCGCCTCGGGGGCGCCGAAGCCGAAGGAGCGCACCAGGCCGGACAGGTCCTGGAGCACGTCGCGCACGCGCTCCTCGCCGCCGGGGTCGACGGTGAGGACGAGGAAGTGTGCGGCGGTGGTGAGCGGGCCGAGGAGGGGCTGCGGCTGCGCCGCGGCCCCCGCCCCCTGCCCGGGCCCCCGCTCCGTGTAGGTCTCCTCGCTCACGCGCTCTCCCGTCCCCGCCCGTCGCCGTCCTGGTGCCCGCCGGGCCGCCGCGGTGCGCGGCGGCATGGACGGTGCGGGGACCACAGTAACGCCGGGTCCTGCCGCGCAGGGGGTGGCTCGGGCCGCGGTGCGGTGCCCGTACGGTTGTCCGGCGAGGCGCCGGGTGGCTAGGCTGGCCGCGCCCGGGGGCGGTTGCGCCGTGCCGCGGGCCGGTTCTCCCGCGAAGCGGGGAGCGGGACGAACAAGCGGTGGATGTCGGTCGGTAGCAGGAGGCAGAGATGGCACAGGGAGTTGTCGTTCGGTTCGACGACACCAAGGGTTACGGCTTCATCGCCCCGGACGAGGGCGGTGACGACGTCTTCGTGCACGCGAACGAGCTGAGCGACCGCGGTGCCTCCATCACCTGCGGCACCCGTGTCGAGTTCGGCATGGTCGACAGCGGCCGGGGTCTCAAGGCGTTCGGTGTGCGGGTGTTGTCGCCCGCGCCCGGCAAGGTGCCCGTCGGCGGCCCGCTGCCGAGCGGCGCGCTCGACGACTCGCGCGGCCAGGACGACGTGCCCACCCCGCCCCCCGCGGCCCGGCAGGCGCCGCGCGGCGAGGGGGCGGCGGACGACACCTGCGAGGTGTTCGCCCGGGCCGACTTCACCCGGCTCGCCACCGAACTCCTCCTGACGAAGGCCCCTGACCTCTCCGGCCACCAGGTGCTCGCTCTGCGGGGCGCGCTCGTCGAGTTCGCGGCCGAGCACGGGTGGGTCGAGTAGGCGTAGCCGGTCGCACCGGGCAGGGCGGGCCGGGCAGGGCGGGGGCACTGCGTCCGCCGCGCCCTGCGCCTGCCCGACGCTGAACTCCCTCAGGGCCCGTTTTGCGCCCTAGTGCTTTTCCTGGCTGGTGTGTGCCGTCCGGCCCCGCGGTCCTTCCCGGCCGGTGCGCACCGCAGGGCCCGTGGCACCGCTTTCCCGGGGCCGCGGCCCGGGGGTGTCGGCGGGGGTGGGGCCGGGCGCGGTCGCCAACTCCGCGGTCAGCGCCTCGTGGAGGCGCGCGGGACGGGTCAGGCAGACGGGGGGCGCGCACGGCACCCGCCAGCGCACCCGGCGCCCCTCGGTGTGATGCGCGGGCGGTACGGCGACATACGTACCCGTGCCCAGCACCCGTACGTACGCCGGGGGCAGCCGCCAGGCGTCGGCGCGGCCCCGTTCGACGAGCCAGTACAGCACCCGGCTCGACCGGTCCTCCAGCACGGCCCCGGTGTCGGGGCCGAGACGCCCGAGGGCACCCGCGCCGAGGGGGTGTGCCACCCGCACCGCGTCCCAGTGCTCGCCCGCGGCCACCAGGGTGGGGCCGGGTGCGACGGGGGGCGTCCAGAACGCCGTGCACAGGCGCTCGTACTGGCGGCAGAGGAGTTCCACCGTGGCCGCGAGGCGGCGCGGGCACGGTGTCCGCGCGCCGGGTCCCGTGGTGTCGGGGTGCGAGTCGGCGCCGAGCACCTTCCACGCCTCGGCCACCGCCACCAGGGCCGCAGTGCGTCTGCCGCCCTCGGGCAGCAGCCGGGCGGTGTGTGCCACGCGCGGGGCGAGCAGCAGCAGACAGGCACGCATCCTGGACACCGTGAGGGCGTGCTCCTGCGCGCAGAACGGGGGTGTGTCGTCGTCGAGCACGTCGGCGGCGTCCGCCCGCATCGCGGCCACGTCGGGTGGCAGCGGGGGCGGGGTGTGCGCCGGGGGGTGGGGGTGGTCGGCGGGTGCGGCGGCCGCGGGCGGGCCCGGAACATGGATGTGGTGAGGCACGGCGGAACTCCTGACCGGCCGCCCTGGCGTGGACGCCGGTGGATGCGGAAGGCGGTTGGTGCGCTGCGGGTGTGCGGGTGCCGGGGGCGGTGTGCGGGGGCGGGGTGTGCCGGGGGTGCGGGCGTCGCGCCCCAAAGCGGGGTGGGTGGGCCGCACACGAACACACCGTCCGTGGACACCGCGCGGCGGCGGAGGAACGGGGGTGCTGCGAACGGGATGCCCACTGCGGGCCGTGCTTATCCCGTCCGGGGTGCAACCGGCGCGATGCGGTGGGTGGGTTGCCGGAACACACCGCACCCCGCGCCGCGTTTCACACCACTCGCGACCCCAATCCCCCGCGCGGCTCCCGGAACAGTGCCGCCTCAGGTCATTTCGCTGGCGGGCGGTGTATCGCCGCCGGTGGGACGGCCAACGTTCAAGCGATTCAGGGACGTTGGCCGTCCCACGGTCACCTCCACGCAGTGAAGGGGTGAGCCGGACGTCCGAGCGCATGACGTGGCGATGTGTCCCACGACGCATCGTGGCAACCGTCCGTCACGTCACCTCGGTGACGACTGGTACTACTTGGACCGGGCAGCCTTGGCAGGGCGGTTGCCGGTCTGCCCCTGGTTGTACGCCTGCTGGTGGTACGCCTGCTGACCGGCGGCTGGGGAGTTGGAGTACTGGTTCGACGGCCCCGGCGCGCTTCCGGCGCCGGCATTGAGCCGGGCTGCGCTCGCGATCTGACGCTGTGTGTCCTGCGCCAACTGGCCAGGGTACGGGTGGTCGTAACCCATACTCAGCATCTGCTGCCTGTATCGCTCTTGCTCCAGCGAGAGTTGCCCTGCATAGGACTGGCTGGCCGCGTTCTGGGACGGAGGTACGTTCACATAGAGGCTGGCGGCCGCAGCCGGGACGCCAGAAAACCCCTGAGTCCGACCGTCCCCCTGCCCCGACGCTGACTGGCTCTGTGCCGGTTCCGGCATCTCGTCTTCCTCTCCGTCGCCCACCCGGCCACGGCGGTTGTCGTGTCCTGTGACCGACTATGGTGACGACCGCGCCTGGTCCGGCGTGGTCGTAGACCAAACGGCTGGGCCGACCCGCCAGGTTCAATACGCGCCTTCTCACTCACTGGGGAATCCTCTCGACTCGGAACCGCTTCGATGGATATGCGCGTGGCCGACACCTCGTTGCTGCGACTATTGAGGCCGACCACCACCCGAGAGAGGCCCGCATGAACGACTACGACGCCTGGATACGGCGCTTCTTCCCCAGCGAGGAGGCCGCCGTCCAACTCGTGTGCCTGCCGCACGCGGGCGGCTCCGCGGCCTTCTACCGGCCCATGGCCCAGGCCCTCAGCCCCGGACTCGACGTGCTCTGCGTGCAGTACCCGGGCCGCATGGAGCGGCACAGGGAACCCCTCGTCGACGATCTCGGCACGCTCGCCGACCAGGTCGCCGAGGCGGTGCTCGGCACCGTGGACCGCCCGTACGCCCTGTTCGGGCACAGCATGGGCGCCATCCTCGCGTTCGAGGTGGCGCTGCGCGGACAGGAGTCGGGGCGGGCCCCGGTACGGGTGTTCGCGTCGGGGCGGCGCGCCCCCTCCACCCACCGCGACGAGCGGGTGCACCAGCGTGACGACAACGGCCTGATCGCCGACGTCAAGACGCTCAGCGGCACCGACGGACGGGTCTTCGGCGACGACGAGCTGATGCGCATGGTGCTGCCCGCGATCCGCAACGACTACAAGGCCATCGAGACCTACGAGCACACCCCGGGGCCGCGCCTCACCTGCCCGGTGACCGTGCTGACCGGCGACACCGACCCCAAGGTGAACGCCGAGGAGGCCGCCGCGTGGGAGGCGCACACCGACGGCGGCTTCGAGATGCACACCTACCGTGGCGGGCACTTCTACCTCGTCGACCACGCGCCGGAGGTGCTGCGGCTGGTCGACAGGCAGCTCACGGGCGCGGAAGCGCACTGAAACACACTTCCGGAACCCGCCGCACGGTCGTGCACGTAGTGTGAACGTAGCGTGGGCCGGGGTTTGCGGGTGGCGGCCGGGGCCAGCTTCCCCCAGGGGGACCGCGCGACAGCACCCGGCCGCCCGTACGCCCGGCACAGGAGAGAGAAGGACCGACGGATGGCTACGACGTATTCCATGCGGCACGAGCACGGCAACATCTTCCTGGACGGGCCGTCCACCTCCGCGGTCCTCAGGACCGGCACACTGCGCCTGAAGCGCGCCGAGATCGAGGCGGGTGGCGGGTCGCTGCCGATCGAGATCACCGACCGCAGGCGGCGCGAGGCGCGGGCGGGTACGGAGAAGAAGCCGGTGCTCCAGCTCAGCCCCAAGGACAGCTTCGTGCCCGGCAAGGGCAGGGTGCGGTGGGAGGTGAAGATGCGCTTCAAGGGCTACCGCGGTGTGGTCAGCCAGGGCGCGGACCGCATCGAGGTGTTCCTGCCGCGCTTCGGCAGGACGCCCGAGTGCACGGTCGTGGGCCACTGGGACCAGGTGGAGACGGTGACGCTCGCGGCGTGCTTCGTCCTGATGAACCGCCGCCGCCGCGACGGTGCCATCGCTGCCGCCGCTTCCAGCGGCGGCAGCGGCAGCTAGGTCGTGTCGTTCGGATCTTCGCGGGGGCGCGACGCCAGCTACGGCACCTCGCCGCGTTGTCGGACCGTCCACGTACGCCCAGTACGAGGACGATCCTCCGCCTTGCGATGCACCGCATCTGACGCCGCACCCTGGTCCACGAAGATCCAAACGACACGACCTAGGGCGGGAAACCCGCGCCCGCCCCGCACGGGTGCGGCGCGGGCGTACGGTGCACACCGCGAGGTGACGGTGTGTCAGGGCGGGTCAGTCGTGCGGTGCGGTGTCCGCCGGGAGGCAGATGGCGGTCAGCACGATGCCGTCGCGCACCAGCCACCTGCCGTCGAAGGACGGCGGCACCCCCGGCGCGGTGGCCAGCAGCCTGGCGTGGAACGTACCGCCAGGCTCCGCCCCCGGCTCCCGGGTGAACACCAGGTCGGCCTCCTCGAACTCCAGCATCCTGCGGGCGATCGGGAACCACGCCTTGTAGACGCTCTCCTTGGCGCTGAACAGCAGCCGGTCCCAGTGCACCCCCGGCTCCCCGGCCGCGTGCCTCGCGTGCCTGGCCTGCTCCGCGGGCAGCGCGATGGCCTCTAGGACACCCTCGGGGACCGGACCGTGCTCCTCCGCGTCGATACCGAGGGCGCGAATCCGCTTGCCGTGGGCGAGGACCGCGGCGCGGTAGCCGGTGCAGTGGGTCATGCTGCCCACGATCCCCTCGGGCCACACCGGCTCGCCGCGCGGCCCCGAGAGCACGGGCACCGGCGGCAGCCCGAGCCCCGCCATCGCCTCCCTGGCGCACAGCCGCACCGTCGCGTACTCGTTGCGGCGGCGCTCCACGGCCTTGCTGACGGCCGCCGCCTCCTCGGGGAACAGCTCGGCGGCCTCGGTGTCGTCCCTGCGGTGGGCGCAGGACACGTCGGGCGGCAGCAGGGCGTCGATCATGCGGGCCCCGCGGGCGGTCGCGCGGCGGTGCCCGAGCCTGCGGGCACGGCCCGGCCGTCGCCGGGGGCGGGCGCCGGGAGGATCTGGCGCAGCAGCCCCCGGGGGTGGCCGCGGCGGCGCCACTCGCGCGGGTAGCCGATGGACACCTCCTCGTGGCGCACCCCGTCGTGCCAGGTGGTACGGGGGATGTGCAGATGCCCGTACACCACGGCTGCGGTGTTGTGGCGCACATGCCAGTCGGCGGTGAGGTCGGTGCCGCACCACTGGGCGAACAGCGGGCGCCACAGGATGTCGGTGACGGCGCGCACGAACGGCCAGTGCCCGACGAGGACGAGCGGGACGTCCGGGTCCTGCTCGGCGAGGCGGCGCTCCGTCTCGGCCACCCGCGCCCGGCACCAGTCGTCCCGGGACGCGAACGGGTCGGGGTGGAGCATGAACTCGTCCGTGCACACCACGCCCGCCTCGTACGCCAGCTCAAGCGAGTGCTCCTTGCTGCCGGCCTCCGGCACCCGGAACGAGTAGTCGTAGAGCACGAACACGGGGGCGATCGCCACCGGCCCCTCGGGGCCGCGCCACACCGGGAACGGGTCCTCCGGGGTGCTGATGCCGAGGCCCCTGCACATCTCGACGAGGTACCGGTAGCGGGCCTCGCCGCGCAGTTGTACCGGGTCGTCCTTCGGGGTCCACAGCTCGTGGTTGCCCGGTGCCCAGACCACCTTGGGGAACCGCTCGGCCAGCAGGGTCAGGGCCCACTCGATGTCGGTGCTCAGCTCGGCGACGTCGCCCGCGACGATCAGCCAGTCCTCGTCGGAGGTGGGGCGCAGGGACTCGGTGATGGGCCGGTTCTCTGGCATGCCGACATGGAGGTCGCTGACCGCGAGGAGCTTTCCCCCGGGCGCGCTCATGAGGCGTGTCCTTCCACCGGGTCTTCGATGGCAACCATGGCGCTCATGCTATGTCGGAACGGCGCACAACGTGCGCGGAGTTGGGTGCGAACGCCCGATACCGGGGAAAACCGGGGTGGAAGCAGGGGTTTCCCGGGGTCACCGCCCGGTGTGCGCCGGCCCGGGGGCGGGGAGCGGCGGGGGCGCGGCGGGTTCATCATGGGGTCACCCTTGTTCCCGTCCCCCGGTGCCCACCGGACCCCACGCAGCCATGAGGAGTGCCCACCATGACCCCGAAGCCGCCCCCCGGCGCACCCGGTCCGACGGGCCAGGAGGGCGCCGCGGGGCAGGAGCGTCCCGGCACCCTGCGCAGGGCGCGGGCCGCCCGTACCGAGGCGGCGTTCAAGGAGGCGGCCAGGGCGGTGTTCGCGCGCAAGGGCTTCATCAACGCCAAGATCGGCGACATCGCGGCGGAGGCGGGCCGCGCCGCGGGCTCCTTCTACAACCACTTCCCCAGCAAGGAGGCGGTCCTGGAGGCGCTGGTCACCGACTGGGTCGACGCCGCGGGCCGGGAGCTGACCGGGCACGGCACCGACCACGACCTCTCCGACCCCGAGCACCTGCGCCGGCACGTGGCGGTGGTGTGGCACACGTACCGCGCGCACCTGCCGGAGATCCGGGCGCTCCAGGAGGCCGCGCTGGTCAACGACGCCTTCGCGCGGCGGCTCGACGCGTTGCAGTACGCGGAGAGCGAGGTGCTGCGCCAACACCTGGCGGACATGCGGAGTGCGGGGGCCGAACTGCCGGGCCCGGTGGACCTGGTGGCCTCCGCGGTGCTCGCGCTGCTCAACGAGTTCAGCCGCACCTGGCTGCTGTCGGGGGCGGCCGCCGGGGGGCGGTGCCCGACGGACGAGGAGGCGGTGGACACCCTGACCCGTTTTATCCTGCACGGTCTCGCGGGCGGCCCCGGGGACTCCTGAGCGGGCCCGTCCGGCGGGCTCAGTGGCTGCTGCCGGTGCGGTGGGCGAGGGTGCAGGGGATCTCCATGGTCACCATGGTGGGGCCGCCGTGCGGGCTGCTGACCGCGAGGATGCCGTCGAAGGCGGCGATCCTGCGTTCCACGCCGCGGATGCCGGTGCCGTCGGGGTTGGCGCCGCCCTTGCCGTTGTCGGTGACGGTGATCTTGAGCATGCCGTCCCGGTAGCCGATCTCCAGCCACATCCGCTCGGCCTCCGCGTGCTTGGCCGCGTTGGTCAGCATCTCGCTGATCGCGAAGTACGCGGCCGACTCGACCGCCTCCTCGGCGCGGCCGTCCAGCTCGATGTCCACCTCGACGGGGACCGGCATCCTGAGCGCGAGGGCGTGCGCCGCGGGGCCGAGGCCGCGCTCGGCGAGCACCGGCGGGTGGATGCCGCGCACCAGGTCACGCAGCTCCCCCAGGGCCTCCGCCGAGTCCGAGCGCGCCCTCGCGACCAGCTCCTTCGCCTTGGCCGGGTTCCGCTCGATCAGCGCCTCGATGGTGCCGAGGCTCATGCCCATGGCGACGAGGCGCGCCTGGGCGCCGTCGTGCAGGTCGCGCTCGATACGGCGCAGCTCAGCGGCCGAGGTGTCGACGGCGTCGTGCCTGGTCCTGGTCAGCTCCTCGACGCGGCGCTCAAGCTCGGCGGCGCTCGGCGCGAGCACCGCCCTGGAGAGCTGGAAGTGGGCCCGCAGCAGCGCGGGCACGGTCAGCACGGCGCCGAAGGCGAGGGCGGCGCCGACCGCGGTGGCCGCGAGGGCGGTGGCCTCGCCGTCGACCGGCACGAAGGCGTACCAGTAGCGGCCGCCGTCGCCCACGAACACCGTCCACAGGCCGAGGCCGAGTAGCAGGCCCTCGACGGGGTAGTAGACGAGCGCCCCGGGGACCAGCGCGGTCACCGCCCCCGCCGTCATGTCGACGAAGAGCCAGCGGATGTCGCGCCAGGTCGAGGGGTCGCGCAGCAGCGCGAAGCACTTCTGGATCTGCCCGAGCGGGCCGCGGCCGAGGTCGCGCGGGAGGGGCCGGTAGGCGGCGGGGATCTTCACGTCGCCCCACTCGGCGGCGAGGACCCGCCGCCAGTTCGCGTACGTGCGCACGAGCTGGAGCACCCAGGGCGTGGTCACCATGCCCACGCCCACCGCGATCAGCACCATCGAGACGACGCAGAACACGAACAGGGTGATCGACCCGGCCAGGCAGACCACACCGAGCGCGAGCGCCCGCGCCCCGGTTACCACCGCGTTCTTCACACGCATGTCCGTCACTTCCTCAGTTCTTCCGCGGTGTCTTCCCCGGCGATGCGGTCAATTCTGCCGGGTGACGGGCGAGGCGGTCACGGGTTCCAGGGCGTGGCCGCCGGGTGTACGTAACGACACCCCGAAGCGGCGCGGACTCCCCTCGCGCGCCCCCGGCGGCGGAGTGCGCGCCGTGCGCACGGGCGCCGGTACGCACACGGGTCATCCTCCGGTTGGGGAGATTCAAGGGCGGGGTCATCCCCTGGCCGCCGGGGCGCGGCTACTGTGACGGGGTTCAAGTCACGCTGTACGGCGTCCGCCTGACGGGGGCTTCGAGGACGCCACTCGCCCACCCGCCCGCGCGGCGGCGTGTGCCGGTGTGCCGTGCCACTCCTCCCACCCGGCCTCGGGGGGCGAGCGCCGGCGGTGTGGCGGGCCCATGACAAACCCATGGCGCCCGACTCGACACGAACGATGGAGGAGTTAGCCATGCGTCGCAGACTCGCCGCCCCCCTGGCCGTCGTCGGCCTCGCCCTGTCCGCCGCCCTGCTTCCGGCCGCCACCGCGTCCGCCGCGGTGCCCGCCGACAAGGCCGAGGTGCTCAGCAGCTTCACCCAGACCTCGGAGAGCAGCTACAACGCGTTCATGGCCGCCAGGAACAACCAGGCGGCATGGGCGGACTACGCCTTCGACTGGTCCACCGACTATTGCAGCAGTTCCCCCGACAACCCGCTCGGCTTCCCCTTCAAGGACGCCTGCTCGCGGCACGACTTCGGCTACCGCAACTACAAGGACCTCGGCACCTTCCCCGCCAACAAGGACCGGCTCGACGACATGCTCTACGCGGACCTGAAGCGGGTCTGCACGGGGTACTCGGGCGCGACGAAGGCGACCTGCGACTCCACGGCGTGGATCTACTACCAGGCGGTCCACAACTTCGGCTCGGTCGCCCCGTCCGGCACCCCGGCGGCGAGCTGACCCCTCGGCACGGCACCGGCGCCCCGGCCGCCGCCCCCGCACCCGCGGCGTACGGCCGGGCACCGGTGCCACCCGGGCGGCACGCCCCACGGCCGCCTCAGGCGCCCTTCTTGCGCGGCGCCGCCCGCTTGGCGGGCGCCGTCTTCTTCGCGGCGGACTTCTTGGCGGCGGCCCGCTTGCCGCCCGCGGACGCCCGCTTGCCGGTCGCGGTCGCGCCCCGCTCGTCCGGCGCTGCCCGCTTGCCCGCCCCCGTGGCGGCCCGCCCCGCCGTCTTCTTCCCGCGGGGCGCGGCCTTCTTGCGGGGCGCCGCCTCCTGCGGCCCGCCCCGGGTGTCGCGCGCCGCCGCTACGGAGTTCTCCAGCGCCGCCATCAGGTCGATGACCTTGCCGCCCCGGCCCGCCCCCGCCGCTCCCCCGCCCTCCTGCACGTCCTGCCCCGCGGCCTTGGCCGCGACCAGTTCCTCCAGGGCCTCGCGGTACTCGTCGCGCAGGGTGGAGATGTCCACTTCGCCCAGGGTGTCCATCAGCGCGTCCGCGAGGTCCAGCTCCGCGTCGCGCACCGTCACCTCGGTCTCCGGCGCCACGTCCTCGGGCCTGCGCACCTCGTCGGGCCAGAGCAGGCCGTGCATCACGATGACGTCCCCCACGACACGGAGCATCCCGAGGCGCTCCCGGCCGCGCAGCGCGTACTTGGCGACGGCCACCCGGTCGCTGCGCCCCAGCGCCTCGCGCAGCAGCGTGTACGGCTTCGCGGCGGCGGGGCCGTTCACCGCGAGGTAGTACGCGGTGCCCATCTGGAGGGGGTCGATCCGGTCCGCGGGCACGAACGCCACGATCTCGATCGTCTTCGCGGTGGCGATCGGCAGGGACGCCAGGTCGTCGTCGGTGATCGGCACCACCGTGCCGTCCGGCTCCACGTACGCCCTGCCGATCTCGTCGGGATTCACCTCCTCGTCGTCCAGCTCGCACACCTTGCGGTAGCGGATGCGCCCGCCGTCCGCGGTGTGGACCTGCCGGAACGAGACGGAGTGGTTCTCGGTGGCGTTCACCAGCTTGACGGGGATGCTCACCAGGCCGAAGGAGATCGCGCCGTTCCATATGGATCGCACGTTGCGCACCCCTTGTCCCGCGGGCCGTGTCCCGCCGCCGTCGACTCTGCGTATCAACCGTTTTCCATGAGATTGTCATGGTATGACGCCGATCACGGAGGTGGAGGGACGGCGCATTCCGCTGTCCAACCTGGAGAAGGTCATCTATCCCGGGCCCCCGGATGATCCCGGGCGCGGATTCACCAAGGGCGAGGTGCTGCACTACTACGCGTCGGTGGCGGGGCCGCTGCTCGCGCAGCTCAGGGACCGTCCCGTGTCCTTCCTGCGCTATCCGGACGGGCCGGGGGGCCAGCGGTTCTTCACCAAGAACGTGCCGCCCGGCACGCCCGAGTGGGTGAGCACGGCCGAGGTGCCGCACTCCGACGGGCCCGCGCGGCAGGTCATGGTGCAGGACCTGCCGTCGCTGATGTGGGCGGCGAACCTGGTGACCGAGTTCCACGCCCCGCAGTGGCGCGCCCCCGCGCCGCCGCGCGCCGACCGGATGGTGTTCGACCTGGACCCCGGTGCGCCCGCCACCGTGGTGGACTGCTGCCGGGTCGCCCTGTGGCTGCGGGAGCGGCTGGCGGACGACGGGCTGCACGCGGTGGCGAAGACCTCGGGCTCGAAGGGGCTGCACCTGCTGGTGTCCCTGGCCCCCGCGGCCGACCCCGCGGCGGTGACCGCGTACGCCAGGCGGCTCGCGGTGGCGGCGGAGCGGGCGCTGCCCGGCCTCGTGACGCACCGGATGACGCGCAGCCTGCGCCCCGGGAGGGTCTTCGTGGACTTCAGCCAGAACGCGGCGGCGAAGACCACCGCCGTCGCCTACACGCTGCGGGTGGGGCGCCTGCCCCTGGTGTCGGCGCCGGTGGGCTGGGCGGAGGTCGAGGGCTGCGGCTCGGCGGACGCGCTGGCGTTCACCGCGGCCGGCCTGCCGGCCAGGATCGACCGGGAGGGCGACCCGCTCGCCTCCCTCGACGAACACGCGGCACCCCTGCCCGCCTGAACGCGGCCGGGAGACGTCCGCAGGGCCGAGTACCGGTGCCGGAGGGCCGCCGCCCGGCCGAGCAGCACCGCCGGGTGGTCGTACGGGCGGGCGCCGTCGTCAGGCCGCCGCCGAGGTCTGCGCCGTCCGGCGCTCCCCCGCCCGGGCCGGGACGCTCACGCCCGGGTCCGCCGGTCTCACACCCAGGTCCGCCGGTCGCGGGCGAGCGCGTACACCGCCTCGGTGTCGGCGGGCTTCAGCTCGCCGCCGAGGCGGCCGAGGCCCGGCACCTCCTCCAGGGGCAGGACGCGCGCGTCGCGCGGCGGTGCCGTCACCCGTACCGACGAGGCGCCGACCAGCACGAGATGGGCCCGCACCTGCGCGGTCAGGGTGTGCGCCACCCGGTCGGCAAGCGACGCGAGGGTGCGCAGCACCGGCCGCGGCGCGCCCCTGCCGACCCCGACGAGCGGTGCCGCGATCCGCACCCGCTGGCGGTGCGCGGGCAGCGCGTGCAGCAGCAGCACCCCGCCGGGGCCGATCAGCAGATGGTGGACGCGGTCGCCGCCGGGCAGCGGCACCGAGTGCAGCGCCCGCCAGCCCGCACCCTCCAGCTCTTCCAGCACGGCGCCCACCGCCTCCTGCGCGGCCAGCTCCTGGCGCCGCGGGTCGGGGCGCAGCCTGCGGGCCATGGGGGACGCGGGGGCGGGCGCGCGCTCCAGCGCCACCCGCAGCGCCTCGCCCGGACGGTTGGGCGCCAGGTCGTCGTCCGGGTGCAGGGTGAGCCCGGCCAGCTCGGCCGTGCCGGGCACCGGCGGCGGTCCTACCGCCACCTCGCCGGAGAGGAACGGCGCGAGGACGTCGAGGACGTCGTCGGCGCGCTCCCGGTGCAGCAGGTTCACCCGGGCCTCGTCCCGGTCGTACCAGGCGACGGTCTGGCCGTCCTGGCGTGTCACGTAGATACGGTCCCTGCCGCCGCGCCGCGTCGGCACCGCGCGCAGCCCGCCGCCCGTCATGCCCCGCACCCCCGCCGCCCGGGGCGCCTCGTCCGCACACCCACCGCATAGCAGTACGCCACCGTGACCCGCACCCTCCGTGACCTCTCCCGCACCGCAGACGGCCGGCCCGGTCCTCCGGGTCCGCCGACTTCCATGGGAACAGGCGCACAGCCGCCTCGGCAAGGAGACGCCGACGGGGCGGCCCGGCGCGCCGCGGCACACCCGTGACACCACGGCGCACCCTCCGGATGCCTCGCGCGCCCCGTGCACCCCCGCGCGCTCCCCACGGCCGCCCCCGCACGCCACAGCGCGCGCCGCCGCCCGCGCGCACCCCTATGGCGCAGCCCGAGCTGCGGCCCGTAACGGCCCGTTCCTAGGGTGACTTTGGGTGACGTGAGGCACTACACCCCGTATGCCCGTGTCACCCGCACCACCCGTATCCAAGGAGGTCTCATGTCCCTGCGGTCCACCGCCGCCCGGTTCGGCATAGCCGCGTCCTGCGGCGTCCTCACCGCGCTCGTCGCGGGCGGCGGCGCGTTCGCCGCCGCGCCCGCGCACAACGACCCGCCGACGTACAAGGGCCGGGTGACGGCCCATGGCGGGCTGCTGCTCCGCGACGCGCCGAACCGGGACAGCGCGGTCATCCGCAGCGTCCCGTACGGCTCGTACGTGGACATCTTCTGCAAGGCCAAGGGCGGCAGCGTCGACGGCAACAGGGTCTGGTACCTGCTGACCGACGGCACCTGGGCCTGGGGCTCCTCGCGGTACATCGCCACCGTGGGGCAGCCGCCCCGCTGGTGCTGACCCCGCGCCCCCCCGGTGGGCCCGTCGCACGGGCGGCGGGCCCACACTCCGTGTACCGCCCCATAACGGGGCATATCATCGTCCGGCTTGTTACCTTCCGGGCATGACGGGAACCACGGCAGCGGCCCGGCCGCCCCGGCGCCGGGGCACGGAACTCGCGCTGATCCTGCTGGCCGTGACGCTCTGTCTGGCCGGGTACTGCACGGTGGGGCTCGCGGTCGACGGCGCGCCGCCGCGGCACGCGCTCGACTACGGCGCGGGCCTCGGGGCGCTCGCGCTCGTCGCGCACCTCGCGGTGCGGCTGCGTGCCCCGTACGCCGATCCGGTGCTGCTGCCGGTGGCGGTGCTGCTCAACGGCGTGGGCCTGGTGCTGATCCACCGGCTCGACCTGGAGACCCCGGGCGACCACGCGGCGGGCAGCCAACTGGTGTGGTCGGCGCTGGGCGTCGCCCTCTTCACGCTCGTGGTGGTCGCGCTGCCCGACCACGGGCGCCTCCAGCGGCACGCCACGGCCGCCGCGGTGGCCGCGCTGGCGCTGATGGTGGCGCCCGTGCTGTTCCCCGCGGTGAACGGGGCCAGGATCTGGGTCAGGTTCGGCGGGCTCTCCTTCCAGCCGGGCGAGTTCGCGAAGGTGCTGCTCGCGGTGTTCTTCGCGGGCCGCCTCGCCACGACCGCCGCGCGCGGCGGCACGGGCACACGGGCGCTGCGCCCGCTGGCGGGGGTGTGGCTGCTGAGCGTGCTGGTCCTCGTGCTGGAGCGGGACCTGGGGACCTCGCTGCTGTTCTTCGGCCTCTTCGTGGTGCTGCTGTACGCGGCGACGGGGCGGCTGCGCTGGATCGGCGCCGGGCTGCTGCTCGGCGCGGCCGGGTCGCTCGCGGTGGGGCTGCTCGAACCCCATGTGCACGGCAGGATCGCGGACTGGCTGCACCCGTACGCCTCCATCGACGCGGGCCAGGGGCCCGGGCAGCTCGCGCAGTCGCTGTTCGCGTTCGGCGCCGGGGGCGTGACGGGCACCGGGCTCGGCCGCGGGCACTCCGCGCTCATCGGGTTCGCGGTCAAGTCGGACTTCGTCCTGGCGACCGTCGGCGAGGAACTGGGCCTCGCGGGCCTGTGCGCACTGCTCGTGCTGTACGCGCTGCTGGTGGAGCGGGGGCTGCGTACGGCGCTGGTGCTGGACGACCCGTTCGGGCGGCTGCTGGCGGTGGCGCTGGCCGCGGTGCTCGCGCTCCAGGTGTTCGTGGTGGCGGGCGGGGTGACGGGTCTTATCCCGCTGACCGGCATGGCGATGCCGTTCCTCGCCCAGGGCGGCTCCTCCGTGGTCACCAACTGGGTGATCGTGGCGCTGCTGGTGCGGATGGGCGACGCGGCGCGGCGGCGCTACGACGGCAGCCGGGAGCTGTTCCGGGTGGCGCGCGCCGCGGAGCGGGAGACCGCGGCGGGGGCGGGGCGGGCACGGGCGTCCGAGGGGGCGGCGCGGTGAGGCGCGCGGTGCGGCACACCGCGCTGCTGTGCGCGCTGCTGCTGGTCTCCCTGGTGGCGAACGCGGTACGGGTGCAGGTGGTGCGGTCCGGGGAGCGGGCCGGCGATCCGGCGGACCGGCGGGCGGCGATCGCGCGGTACGGCACGCCGCGCGGGGACATCCTCGTCGGCGGGCGCGCGGTGACCGGCTCACGGGACACCGGCGAGCGGCTGCGCTACGAGCGCACGTACACCGAGGGCCCGCTGTACGCGCCGGTGACCGGGTACGCCTCGCAGGCGTACGGCGCCTCGGGCCTCGAAGCGGCGGAGGACGCGCTGCTGTCGGGCAGCGACGAGGCGCTGCGCCCGCTGTGGGGTTCGCGGCGGCGCGGCGCGCGGGTGGCGACCACGCTCGACCCTGCGGCGCAGCGCGCCGCGTTCCGTGGGCTCGCGGGGCGGCGGGGCGCGGTGGCGGCGGTGGAGCCCGGCACCGGGCGGGTGCTCGCGCTGGTGTCCACGCCCTCGTACGACCCGGGTGAGCTGTCGGGGAACGGGGCGGGGGCGGCGCGGGCCTGGCGGCGGCTGAACCGGGACGCGCGGCGGCCGATGCTGAACAGGGCGCTGCGCGGGACGTATCCGCCCGGTTCGACGTTCAAGGTGGTGACGGCGGCGGCCGCGCTCGACGCGGGCACGGTGCGGGACCTGGACGCGCCGACCGACTCCCCCGACCCGTACCGGCTGCCTGGCACCCGCACCCGGCTGACGAACGAGACGGACGGCTGCCGTGACGCGTCGCTGCGGCACGCGTTCCTCTTCTCCTGCAACACGGTCTTCGCGCGGCTCGGCGCCCGGACGGGGCTCACCACGATGGCGGAGACCGCGCGCAGGTTCGGCTTCGACGGGCGGGCGCGCGGGGTGCCGCTGCCGGTGGCGCCGTCGACGTTCGACACCCGGATGGACACCGCGCAGTTGGCGATGTCCTCGATCGGGCAGTTCGACACCCGGGCGACGCCGCTCCAGATGGCGTCGGTGGCGGCGGCGGTCGCGGACGGCGGCCTGGTGCGGACCCCGTACCTGGTGGACGGGGTGGCGACGGCGGACGGGCGCCCGGTGCGCACCGCGGGCCGTGCCGAGCCCCGCCGGGCGATGAGCGCGGGGACGGCGGCGCGTCTTCGGGAGCTGATGACGGGGGTGGTGGAGCGCGGCACGGGGACGGGCGCGGCGGTGCCGGGCGTCGAGGTCGGCGGCAAGACGGGCACGGCCCAGCACGGCGTGGACAACACGGGCGCCCCGTACGCCTGGTTCATCGCGTGGGCGAAACCGCGGGGCGCGGACCGCCCTTCGGTGGCGGTGGCGGTGGTGGTGGAGAGCGGGAAGGGCGAGCGCGGCGAGGTCTCGGGCAACAGGCTGGCGGCGCCGATCGCGCGGGGGGTCATGGGGGCGGTGGTGAGGGGGGCCTGACGGTCAGAAGCGCATTCCCGCGAGGTCGACCGTGATCGGGAAGGGGAGATCCACCGCGAGCTTGCCGTGGAAGATCCCGTTCACCGCGTACGTCTTGGTCACCGGATCGAGTTCGTGTACGTAGACGACGGGCAGTCCCTCGTTCTCCTCGACGCGCCAGAAGTGCGGGATGCCCGCTTCCGCGTACTTGCGGGGCTTGACGCCGCGATCGCGCACCGCGGACTCGGGGGAGACGATCTCGACCGCCAGCCGGACCGCCGAGGGCTCGTACCAGGTCTGGCGGACACTGGTGCGCTCGCTGCGCAGCACCGCCATGAGGTCGGGCTCGACACGGTCACGGGGCGAGAGCCTGACGGTCATCTCCCTGGCGACGTACAACTCGTCCGGCGCCTGGTTCCACAGCGCTGATTCCAACCAGCGCAGGACAGCCATATGGAAATCGGCCTGCGGGCTCACGTAGAACAAACCCCCGTCGATCAATTCCGTGTGCGGCGGGAGCCCGGGGATGGTGTCGAGGTCCTCCGCCTTCCACCCGTCCACGGGCGGCACCGGGTAGGTGTACGGCCCTCGCGCGTTGTGATCCTCGGCCGTGGCCATCATCAGCGCTCCCATGCGACGGAGTCTGCCAGGTCGCACCAGCCTACCCAGCCGAAAATCTGCACGGCCACGCATGCGGGTGAAAGCGCCTGCGGACGGTTGACGTTCGCCCCTGTGTCCACAGGCATTGACGCCGTTGCTGACACGTAGTCTCATAAGGGTGTGACCGGCGGTAACACATGCCGGACCACCGCTGTCCGCGACTGGTGAAGGGGGACCGACGTGACGGCCCTGACCGAGGACGGAACACCGCGCGACGCGCTCGGGCCGCTGAAGGACCGCGAGGGGGTCGCGCGGCGGCTGCTCGAAGCCTCCGCCAAGCACTCCTTCGACCCCGACGCGGAGCTGGACTGGAACGCGCCCTTCGATCCCGACAAGTGGTTCTGGCCGCCGGAACTCGTCTCGCTCTACGACACCCCGCTGTGGCGGCGGATGCCGCAGGAGCAGCGGATGGACCTCGCCAGGCACGAGGCGGCGTCGCTGGCCTCGCTCGGGGTCTGGTTCGAGATCATCCTGATGCAGCTCCTCGTACGGCACATCTATGACAAGCCGCTGACCAGCGCACATGTGCGCTACGCACTCACGGAGATAGCGGACGAGTGCCGGCACTCCATGATGTTCGCGCGGCTGATACGGCGCGGCGGCGCGCCCGCGTACCCGGTCACCCGGCTGCACCACAACGTGGGCCGGGTCATGAAGGCGGTCTCCACCACCCCGGGCTCCTTCGCCTGCACCCTGCTCGGCGAGGAGATCCTCGACTGGATGCAGCGCCTCACGTTCCCCGACGAGCGGGTGCAGCCGCTCGTGCGGGGCGTGACGCGGATACATGTGATCGAGGAGTCCCGCCATGTGCGCTACGCCCGCGAGGAGTTGCGCCGCCAGATGGTGACCGCGCCCCGCTGGGAGCGGAATCTGACCCGGGTCACCAGCGGCCAGGCCGCCCGGATCTTCTCCGTGGCCTTCGTCAACCCCCAGGTGTACACGGACGTGGGCCTCGACCGCGCGGAGGCGCTGGCCCAGGTGCGGGCGAGCGCGCACCGCAGGGACGTGATGCAGTCGGGCGCCAGGCGCCTCACGGACTTCCTCGACGACATCGGCGTGCTCCAGGGCGTCGGCCGCCGGATGTGGCGCTCGTCAGGGCTGCTGGCCTGAGCCCCGGCGGGGGGCGCCGCGCCGCCGCCCAGGAGCGGCGCGGGACACTGGCCGGGTGAGAAGCGAAGACACCCCCTTCCACGGCGGGCCGCTCGACGGCCGGGTGCTGCCGGTGCTGGTCGGGCCGACCGGGCAGCCGCCGAAGTACTACCGCGTCCCGGTGCCTGACCCGGAAGGCGGCGAGCCCACGGTGCTCGTCTACCGCCGGGTCCAGGCCGCCCGCAGCCGACGGCTCGGGCTGCACCTCGGGTGGCGCTACGAGTACGAGCCCGAGGGCGCCGCGGCGACCGGCCTCAAATGGCCGTGGACAAGGCCGGGCCGCCCGGGGCGGTGAGCGGGAGGTGAGCCGGGGGCAGTGAGCGGGGGCGGTGAGCCGGGGGCGCGGCGGCGGCACCGCAACCGGGGTTGCGCCGAACGCCGCGTGCCCTCACCCCCGCGGGTGAGACGCGCCCCCGCGGCGCGCGGAGGGTGCGGGGGCGCGGTGGGGACCGGGGCGATGGTTCACCTTGCGGTGCGGGCGTGCCGTACCGCGGTGGAGGTGACATCGTGGCGCGCGCACTCGTGCCCCGCGTCCGTACGGCCCTCGCGACGGCCGCCGTACTGACCGGAACGCTGGCCGTTCCCGCCCAGCAGGCCGCGGCGGCCCCGGGCCCCGGGCCCGCGCGCGCGGCCTCGGCCGCGGGGCTGCTGACCGAGCTGCGCGGCGCGTACCGGCAGGCGGGACAGGCCACGGAGACGTACAACGCGACGGCCGAGAAGCTGCGCGACCGGCGCGCGGAGTCCGAGCGGTTGCAGCGGCGGCTCAAGGCGGCGCGGGCCGCCGCGCACCGGGGGCGGCAGGCCGCGGGGCGGCTGGCCAGGGAGCAGTACCAGGGCAGCAGCAGCGGGCTCTCCCCGTATCTGCGGCTGCTGCTCTCCCGCGATCCGCAGCGCGCCGCCGACCAGGGCCATGTCATCCAGCGGCTGTCCGCCGACCGGGCGGCGGCCGTGCGGCGGCTGACCGGCGGCGAGCGCACCGCCGGGCGGCTCGCGGCCGAGGCGGACCGCGCCCTCACCGCGCAGGAGAAGCTGGCGAAGCGGCAGCGCACGGACCGCGACCGGATGCGCAAGCGCCTCGCCGGGGTGGAGAAGCGGCTCGCCGGGCTCGACGAAGGCCAGCTCGCCGCGCTGCGCCGCCTTGAGGACGGCTCCCCCACGGACACCAGGGCCGCGGGCGCCGCGGGCGCGCCCGCCGCCGCGGACGGCGGTGCCCCCTCGGCGGGCGCGGGCGCCGCGGCGGTCGCCTACGCGCTGCGGCAGCTCGGGAAGCCGTACGTGTGGGGCGCCACGGGGCCCGACTCCTACGACTGCTCCGGGCTCACCTCGCGGGCCTGGGCGCACGCGGGCGTCACCATCCCGCGCACCAGCCAGCAGCAGTGGGCGCGGCTGCCGAAGGTGCCGGTGGACCGGGTCAGACCGGGCGACCTGGTGATCTACTTCCCCGGCGCCACCCATGTCGGGATGTACGTGGGCGACGGCAGGGTCGTGCACGCCCCGCACCCCGGCGCCGTGGTCACCGTCTCGCCGATGCGGGCGAATCCGGTACGGGGCGTGGTGCGGCCGGGGTGAGGCGCCGGGGGCGCGGGGCGCGCGTCGGCCCCTCCCCAGGGACGCCGGGGGCGGGCGGGGGCGGAGACAGGCGTGGCGGGCGTGTGTAATATGCCGATCGGACTTGTTACCGACCGGTAGGTGCGGGTGTACCGGGCCGGCTCCGCCGTTCGCGCGTCCGCGCCCGTTCCCCTGTCCCTCCGCGCACCCAGGGAGCGGCCATGCCCGTACTCGAACGCCGGGACGTCCCGAACGGCACCGGGACCTCCCCCGTGCTCGTGCTCGACATCGGGGACGGCGAGAACCGCTTCCACCCGGACTGGCTCGGCTCCGTGGGCTCCCTCCTCGACGAGGTGGAGAAGACCGAGGGGCCCCGGGCGCTGGTGCTGGCGGCGCGGGGGAAGTTCTTCTCCAACGGGCTCGACCTCGACTGGCTGTTCGCGCACGGTGACCGGACCCGCGACTACCTCTCCGAGGTGCAGCGGCTGTTCGCCCGGCTACTCGGCCTGCCGATGGTCACCGTGGCCGCGCTCCAGGGCCACACCTTCGCGGCGGGCGCGATGCTCTCGCTCACCTGCGACGTGCGGGTGATGCGCGCGGACCGCGGCTTCTGGTGTCTGCCTGAGGCGGACCTCGGCATGCCGTTCTCGCCGGGCATGGCGGGTCTCATCAGGTCGAGGCTGGCCCCCGCGACCGCCCATGAGGCCATGGTCACGGGGCGCCGCTGGGGCGGCACCGACGCGCTCGCCGCCGGGATCGTCGACGCCACCGCCGCCGAGGGCGCCGTGCTCGACGCGGCCGTCGAGCGCGCCGCCGCCCAGTGCGCCAAGGCGGGGCCGAACCTGGCGGGCATCAGGGCGGTCATGTACGCCGACGTCATCGAGGCGCTGCGGAACGGGGACCTCCCCACCGGGTGACCGAGCGGCGGGTGACCGACCGGCGGGCGGGCGCCGGTGGGCCGGGCCCCGTTCCGCCCTGCCTCAGCCCCTGTTCAGGTTGCGGTCGAGGAGCGGCAGCAGGCGGTCCCAGTGGCGCTCGAAGGCGGCCTGGTCGAAGGACGAGGTGTCGGCCATGGTGAAGCCGTGCTGGGTGCCGGGGTAGACCTCGCAGGTGTGGTCGACCCCGGTGGCGTCGAGCGCCCGGCGCCACTCCTCGACGGCCGCCGGCTTCATGTCGCCCACGGCGAGACCAAGATGGACCTCGGCGGTGAGCCCGGGCAGCGTCCGGTGCGGGCTGTCGGGCGCGTCGGTGACCAGCCCGCCGGGGTGGAATCCGGCGACGGCGGCCACCTTGCCCGGGTGGGCGGCGGCGGTCCGCACCGCGAGGACGGCGCCGACGCAGTAGCCGACCGCGGCGACAGGGCCCTCGGCCACCTCGGGGCGGCCGGTGAGGAAGTCGAGGTAGGCGTCGGCGTCGCGCAGGACCCGGTCGGCGGTGTGCGCGTCGACGAACGGCATCAGCTTCCCGATGACCGCGGGCCTCGTGTCCTGGTCGATGTGCTCGGGGAGTTCGGCCAGGGGCGCGGTGCCGTGCCGGTAGAAGAAGTGCGGGACGAGCACGTAGTAGCCGTGTGCGGCCAGCCGCGCCGCCATGGCGCGCAGCACCGGCCGCACCCCGAAGGCGTCCGCGTACAGCAGCACCCCCGGGTGCCGTCCGCCGCCGTCGGGGAGGGCGGCGAAGCCGTCGGCCGTGCCGTCCTGGGTGGGGATTCGTACGTCTGTGAGGGGCATGGGTTTCTCCTGTCGTGTCGAGGTGGTGGGCCTGTAATCGACACGACGGGGCGGGCCCCGCGCGGCGGCGGGTCCCGGTTCGGACCGCGGGCGTGCGGTGGCCCGCGCGGCGCTCAGTGGGGCACCGGGTCGCCTGTCCGTGTGTGGCGCGATGCCGTCCCGGTATTCATCGCCGGTCAGCGTATCGGGCGCCGGGCGGGCAGGGGCGACCGGCCCGGGGGCGTGGGCTTCGGGCGCGTGGCGGGGTGGGGCGGACGCCGGGCACGGGCATCGGGCGCCGGGCGGCCGGGGCGGTGCTCCCGGGCGGGCGCGGATGTGGGGGGGCGTTCTCGCGGCCGGGGGGTTCTGCTTCGGGGGGTCCTTCGTGGCTGTGGGGGGGACTTCGGGGGGGTGTCGCGGTGCCGGTGGGGGGCGCCGCATGGCGGGCGGCCCGGTGGTACGGGCGGGGCCCGTGGCTAGTCGGGGGCCACTTCGAGTGCGTGGCGTACGAGCGCGAGCAGGGTGTCCACCACGGGGCCCTGCTTCCTGGCGTCCATGATCAGTACGGGTATGTCGTCGGGCACCGTGAGGGCGTCCCGCACGTCCTCGGGGTCGAACAGCTCGCTGCCCTCGAAGTGGTTGACGGCGACGACGTACGGCAGGCCGCTGCTCTCGAAGTAGTCGAGCGCGGGGAAGCAGTCCGAGATCCTGCGGGTGTCGCACAGGACGACGGCGCCGATCGCGCCGCGCGTCAGGTCGTCCCACATGAACCAGAAGCGCTCCTGCCCCGGCGTGCCGAAGAGGTAGAGCACCAGGTCCTCGTCGAGGGTGATGCGCCCGTAGTCCATGGCGACCGTGGTCGTGCCCTTGTCGGGGGTCGCCGAGATGTCGTCGGTCGCCGCGCTCGCCTCGGTCATCAGCGCCTCGGTCTGGAGCGGCGGTATCTCCGAGACGGTGCCCACCAGGGTCGTCTTGCCGACGCCGAAGCCGCCCGCGATGACGATCTTCGTGGCGAGGGGGGCTTTGGTGCGGTCCTTCTGCCAGGACCGCAGGTCCTCCTCGGGCTCGTCGCCCGCGAGCAGCGCCTCGAAACTGCTGAACGCGCCGCTGCCGGGGGCCGGGCCCGAAGCCCCGTCGGCCGCGTCGGGTCCGTCGACCTGGCGGACCCCGCCGACCTCATCGGCTTCCTGCGCCTCACCGGTCTCATCCGCCGCGTCGGTCCCGCGGGCCTCGCCGGTCCCACGGGCCGCGTCGGTCTCACGGGATTCGTCGGGCCCGTCGACCTTGTCAGCCGTGGCGGTGCCCGGCGCGTCCGCAGGCGCCTCGCCTTGTGGGGGCGGCCCGCCGTCCGGGGGCGCGGCGCCGCCCGGCGCGGGGCCCGCGGCGGGGGCGCCCGGTTCTGGACCCGGGGCAGCGCCCGTGAGGTCCGCGGGTTCGGCCGCCCCGGCGGCGTCGCCGCCTCTCGTGGGGGGTTTGGATACATCAGAGACGGCGAAGTCCACTCAACACCCTTTCCAGCAGCACGCGGTCCGGCTGTCCTTCGCCGTGACCCGTTCCGTACACACGGATCTTTCCCTGGTCCGCGAGGTCGCTCAGCAGCACCCGGACCACCCCGAGGGGCATCCGCAGCAGCGCGGCGATCTCCGCGACCGTTCGCATCCGTCGGCACAACTCCACGATCGCCCGCAGCTCCGGCATCATCCGGGCCCTCGGGTCGCCCTGGGTGAGCGCGAGGCGCTCCTGCGGCGCCTCGATCGCGGCCACGAACGTCTCCACAAGCAGCGTGTGGTCGCCCCGGGTGCGGCCCCCCGTGAGCGAGTAGGGCCGCACCCTCGACGGCATGCCGCCCCGCCTGGGGAGGTGGTTCACTTGGCCCCTCCCGCCGGGCGGCCGGCGAGCTGCTCCTTCTGGGGCGGTCTGCGGGAGCCCGGCACCCGCTCGCCCGCCGCGGCGGAGTCCATCGAGCGGCGCAGCTCGCCCCGCAGCTCGGGGGTGAGGACGTGTCCCGCGCGGCCCACGAACAGCGCCATGTGGTAGGCGACGACGCTCATGTCGCAGTCGGGGGTGGCGTGCGCGCCGAGGAGGGAACCGTCACTGATGGCCATGACGAAGAGGCTGCCCTCTTCCATGGCAACCATGGTCTGTCTGACCCGGCCGCCGTCCATCAGCTTGGCGGCACCGACGGTGAGGCTGCCGAGCCCGGACACGATGGTGGCGAGATCGCCCACCGTGCCCTTGGGGCCCCGGCCCCCGCCGCGCGCCTGCGTCCCCGGCTCTGCGGGCGCCTCGGGCGCCTTCGGGGCCTGGGCGGCCGCCGAGTCCGAGGAGAGCAGCAGCACGCCGTCGGACGACACCACCGCGACCGACAGCAGACCCGGCACCTCCTCCACCAGGTTCGTCAGCAGCCAGTGCAGATTGCGGGCCTGGCTGCTCAGTCCATGGGTGCTGCGGGCAGTCAACTGGATGCCTCCTCGGCTGAGTCCCCCTCGGATCGGTTGAGGTCCGCCGCGGGCCTGGGCCCGGGCTCCGCGGCGCGCACCGCGCCGCCCGTCGCTCCCGGCGGGCGGCCCGAGGCGATCTCCGCCTCCGCGTCCCTGCGGCCCTCCAGCGCCCCCCGCTGGAAGCCGCCGAGCCTGCTGCGCAGCGCCTCGGCGTCGACGCCCCGCGCACGCGGTGCGGGGGCCGGGGCGGGCGGGGTGATCCTCGGCCTGCGCTTCGGCAGGCCCTTCTCGGTGAGCCGGTGCCGCCCCGTGCCGTCGGGCGGCGGCGCGCCGCCGGCTCCCGGTGCCCGGTCGCTGGTGCGCTCGTGGGCGTCGGGCCCGATGGCGTACGGGTTGATGGGGCCCTGCCCGACAACGCCCTGGCCCGGCCGCGTGACGCGTACCGGTGCGGGGCGCTGCGGCGCCCGGGGCGCCGGGGCGTGTTCCGGGTGGGCCTCCGGTGGGTGCCCCTGGTCGGGGGGCGCGGTGACCCGTGGAACAGGGGGCGCGGGGTGGGGGGTGGCGGTCGGGGGCGCCGCGGGCTCGGGCGCGGCGAATTCGAGGGTGCGCTCGGCCGCGGCGATCAGGGGGTCGGCGGTGGGGGTGTCCGCGGCCGGGTCCTGAGCCTGGTCCTGGGCCAGGGGCGGGTGCTGTCCCGGGCCGACGGCGGGGTGCGGCGCGGGCGCGGGCGCCGCGGGCCGTGCCCGCTCCCGGTCGGACCGCGCCCGGGGCGTGAGCCCGGGCTGCTGCTGCGCCTGGAGGCCCGGCCGGTCCTGGAAGCCCTGCCGCTGGTGCTGGTCCGGCCGCCGTGGTGCGTCCGGCCCGGCCGGGCGGTCGAGCGGGTCGACGCTGCCGTGGGTGACAAGGGCCGGGGGCAGTACGGCGACGGCGGCGATGCCGCCCTGCTTCTGCTCGCGCAGCCGTACCCGTACACCGTGCCGCCCGGCGAGCCTGGCCACCACGTAGAAGCCGAGTCCGAGCCCGTCGCCGTCGCCCGTGGGGCGGGCGGGTGCGGCGGGATCGGGGTCGGCGAGCCTGGCGTTGGCGGCGTCGAGGCGTCCGGCGTCCATGCCGATGCCCTCGTCGGTGACGGACAGCATCACCTCGCCGCTCTCCAGCAGCCAGCCGGAGAGTTCGACGGCGCCCTCGGGCGGGGAGAACACCGTGGCGTTCTCCAGGAGTTCGGCGAGCAGATGGCTCAGGTCGTCGGCCGCGAACCCGGCGACGTCGGCGTGCGGCGGCAGCGAGGCGATGGTGACGCGCTCGTAGCGCTCGATCTCGCTGACCGCGGCCCGTACGACGTCGACGAGCGGGACCTGGCCGTGGTGCTGGTGGCCGTGCTCGGCGCCCGCGAGCACCAGGAGGTTCTCGCTGTGGCGCCGCATCACGGTGGCGAGGTGGTCGAGGCGGAAGAGGGTGGCGAGGCGGTCCGGGTCCTCCTCGCTCTCCTCCAGGCCCTCGATGACGCCGAGTTGGCGCTCGACCAGGCCGAGGGTGCGCAGCGCGAGCCCGACGAAGGTGCCCTCGACGCTGTCGGTGAGCCTGCCGAGCCGTGCGGTGGTCTCGTCGAGGGCGGCGCGCAGCGCGGCCCGCTCCTCGGCGGCCGCCGCTGCCGCGCCCTCGGGGGCGGCGGGCGCCCGGGGTGCCGCGGCGGGGGCGGCGCGCAGGGCGGCGGCGCGCTCGTGGAGCGCGTTGACGGACCGTACGACGTCGGCGAACTCGTCGTCGCGGCCGGTGAAGCGGATCGGCTCCCCGGTGCCCGGCTCCGCGGCGGCGAGCCTGGCGGTGCCGCGGCGCAGCACGGCGAGCGGCCTGGTGAGGCCACGGACCGCGCCGAGCGCGGCGGCGACCGCGAGCAGCAGGCAGGCGGCGGCGAGCCCCGCCCTGACTTCGAGGGCGGTGACGTCGTCGTCGCGCAGGGCGGCGAGTTCCCTGGTGCGACGGTCGCTGAGGGAGCTTTCCGCGCCGCGCATCAGCTCGACGCGTGCGGTGAGCTTCGCGTCGAGCTTCTTCGGGTCGGTGCCCTTCTCGTCCGACGACAGGGTGGCGCTGTCGGTGAGCCCGTCGAGGGCCTTCTCGGCGGCGTTGGCGTCGGGGCCGCTGACGGTGGAGTCGTACGCGGCCGTGTAGGAGGCGGGGGCGCCGTCCTCGAACTGGGCGTGGGCGGCCTTCTCCCGCAGCCGGGCGAGCTGTGCCGCCGCGGTGAGCGCGTCGCGCTGCTCGCGGTCCTCGGACGACTCGTCGTAGGAGGTCCTGGGCGCTCCCGTGGCGGGGTCGTAGACGGTGGTGCCCGCGCCCTTGGGCACGGCGAGCGCGGCGAGCAGCAGGCCCCGGGTGGCGGCGGCCTGTTCGACCGCGGTGTCCAGGTCGGCGAGGGACTGGGCGCCGTCGTCCGTGCCGGTGGGCATGTCGGCGGCGAGTTCCTCGGCGAGCGCGTGCAGGCGCAGGATCACGGCGCTGTACGCCTCGTGGGCGTCGAGGGCGCTCTCCTTGCCGGTGAGGGCGCTCCTGCGCACCGCGGCCACCTTGTCGAGGTCGCCGCGGAGTGCGGGGGGCGCGTCGGTGCGCAGTTCCGCGACGTCCCGGTCGACGCGGGCGCCGCGCTGCCGGCCGACCTCCTTGTCGTGGGGGCGTCCCGCGGCGATGTAGGCGGTGACCTCGTCGCGCTCGTCGGCGAGCGCGTGGGCCAGCGTCAGCGCGTGCTGGGTGCGCTCCGCGAGGGAGACGAGGGACTGGGCGTCGCGCAGCCGCTCGACGGAGCCGAGCAGGCCGGGCGCGGCGGCGCCGCCGACGGCCACGGCCACGACGACGACCGCGAGGCCGAGCCTTCGGCGCACACGGGTGCGCCGGCCGCGGCCCGCGGGGGGCGGCCCGGCGCCCGGCGCGGGCGCGGTGGCGGTGGGGGCCGCGTCGGCGGGGGCCGTGCGGGGTCCTTCGGATGGGGCTTGGGGAGTGGGGGTCCCGGAGATTGGCGAGGGCACGTCTGAGGTCCCTGGGGCTGCCGGGGGTACGGGGGCGGTGCTCTGGAGGGTGTTCCGGGAGGCGTCTTGGCCCCCCGAGGCACCCGAGGGTACGGCGCCGGGGGTGCCGGAGGTGGAGCGGGGGGTGGAATTCCGGCCACCCTCGGCGGTCGGCGGTACGGGGGCGGTGGCGCCCGTGGCGGCGGAGGACGCGGCCGGAGCGCCCGGGGCCTGGGTGCCGGGGGCCTTGTGGGCGCCGGGGGCACGGTGGCCGGAAACCGACTGAGGGGTGAGGGGGCCCGCTTGAGGGGTGAAAGGGCCTGCCTGGGGCGCGAGGGGGTCCGCGGCGGACACGCCGGTCCCGGTCCCGGGGTCCGCGGGGGAGGCCGGGGCAGGGGTGAACGGCGCCCGCGGGCCCGGGGTGTCCGGGTCGTCGGGGGCGTGCGAAGAGGTGGGGTCCTCGGTGTCGGCGGCGCTCTCCTCGCTTCCGGTTCCTGACGTACGGGGGCCGTGGCCCCGGGCGGTGTCGCCGGTGCCGGGGGTACGCCCCGCCCCGCCCGCCGTCCGCCGGGTCCTGCGGGCGCCGGCCGGGCCGCCCGTCCCGCCCGAGGACGCCGCCTGCCTGCCCCCCAGCCGAGGCCGCTTCTCCTGCACCGGTGCTCGCATTCCTGTACTCGTCTGCTCCTGGCCGGGTGAGGCCCCGTCAACACGTGCCTTCCGGTTCGGCATCCGACCATTCCAGTGCACGTGGGCGGTAACCGCACATCACCTCACCCACCACCCGAAGGAGTGAACCGCGCGCGAGAGTCCCCGGCAAGTTCCACCGGCATGGTCATCACCCCTGGAAACGCGGGCGCTTGCAGTGCGACACCGGCTTTGGCAGGATGCCCCGCCGCCTCGCGCACGAGCCCGCGCCACGGCTCGGCGCACGCCCCTGAGCTGGTGTTCCTTGCCTCCGTACGGTCCGCAGGTGCGGCGTGGAGAAGCTATGGAGCACTCGTGCAGACTGGCTGGATGCGCATCGAACTCGCTACCGAACCGGGTAGCCGCGACCGCGACAACGAGGACTTCGTGTCCGTGGCGCTCCCCGCGTCAGGACAGGGTGGCGCCCTCGTACTCCTGGACGGCGTGACCCCTCCCGCCGACGGTGACGGCTGTTCGCACTCCGTCCCCTGGTTCACGGCCCGGCTGGGGGGCGCACTGGGCGAACTGTCCGTTTCGCGGCGTGACCTGACGCTCCGTGAGGTGCTTTCCGAGTCAATCGGACGTACCGCCGACGCCCATCGGCAAACGTGTGACCTTTCTCACCCGAGGACGCCGCAGGCGACGGTGGTGCTCGCGCGGTGGGACGAGGAGCGCGTGGAGCACCTGGTGCTGTCCGACTCGGCGCTGCTGCTCGCGCTGGACGACGGGAAGGTGGTGCCGGTGCTCGACGAGCGGCTGGCGCGGGTGCCGCGCGGGTCGCTGGTGTCGGACGCGGTCGCGGACTCGACGGTGCGCAACAAGGAGGGCGGCTTCTTCACGGCCGCCGCCGACCCCGGGGTCGCCGCCCGCGCGGTCGCGGGCGCGCACCCCCGCGCACGCGTGCGCGCCCTGGCCGCCCTCACCGACGGCGCCGGCCGCTGGGTGGAGAAGTTCCATGCGGGCGACTGGTCGGCGTGCTTCGAGGTGCTGCGTGCGGAGGGGCCCCAGGGGTTGATCGACCGGGTACGGGGGCTGGAGGAGGCCGACGCGGGAGCGGGGCGGGCGGTGCTGCGGCGCTCCAAGACGCACGATGACGCGGCCGCGGCCTTTCTTGCCCTTCCGTGAGGGGGCGTGCCGCCCTCTCGGCCCCGGGGAGCCTGTTTTCTGGCTTTCGGCCAGTGGGCGGATGGAATCGGGGAGTTCGGCACCGCCGGGAAGCGTGGTTCGGGGTGCTCGCCGTTGCGGCGGATTTGAGGGGGCGGCGCCCCCTCGGGCCCCCACAGCAAGGGCAAGAGAGCGCACTCCCGGCAAGGAGAGGGAGCCCGTCGCAGGCGGGAGCAGGCGTGGTTGAGGGGAGCGGTTCTCAGGGGGGTGTCACGGAGTTGAGGCGGTGGAGGAGGGAGGCCAGGGTGGCCACCTCCGTGGGGGTCCAGTCGGAGAGGGTCCGTACATAGCGGGCGCGGCGCGCCTCCCGTACCGCGCCGAAGCGGGACGCGCCCTCCGGCGTCAGCCGTACGAGCCAGGCCCGGCCGTCGTCGGGATCACGCTCACGGGTGACGAAGCCGATGGTCTCCAGGGCCCGGAGCTGCCGGGACATGGTCGCCTTCCCGACGCCGATGTACAGCGCGAGGTCCGTGGCCCGCTGGGGCCCCGCCCCTTCGAGCCTGAGCAGCAGCCCGTACGCGGACGGTTCGAGTTCCGGGTGCACCTCGCGGGCCATTTCCCCCGAGGACGCCCGCGCCCTGCGCATGAATACCGTCAATTCCCTTTCGAGCGCGAGGAATTCGGGAGCCTCCCCGTCGGGGCCCCAGTCGTTGCCCCCGGCGGGATTCCCGCCGTCGTCCGCCTTCTGCACCTCGCCACCCGAGCCTGTGTAGATTCCGGCTTCCCGGTCCTGAAGCCTCCCGCGATCCGCCGCCACCGCCGCAGCTCTTCCAGTATTTCTCAGATGGGGACGAGCGAGGCCACCCGGGCCCCTCCGCCCCCGTGCGTCACGCCCGTGACAGCGCCGCATGACGGTGTGTCATGCCTTTGACAACACGAACAGGGGCCTCCCCTGGCGCGTCGTCACGTTTCCGGACGTACCAGGACATAAGAATAGGAATACCCCACCAGGCTCAACCGAAGTCTTCGGAGGCGCGCAATGCCCGTCCACGGGTCCGGAACGGACCGACGCGTACCCACCAAGGCCGCCGGGGTGCTCCTCGCGGCGCTCTCCCTCTCCCTGGCGTCCCTCACCGTGTTCACCCCCGCCACCGCGGCCGCCGACAGCCCCGAGCGCGGCTCCGCGTACATGGGCATGGGCGTCCTCTCGCACGACGGCGAGGGGCAGGCGGCGGCCGAGCCCCGCGGCATCCAGATCGCCAGGACCGAGGGCGTGGACGTCTCCAGCCACCAGGGCAACGTCAACTGGCGGTCGCTCTGGAACAGCGGCGTGAAGTGGGCCTACGTCAAGGCCACCGAGGGCACGTCGTACCGGAACGGCAACTTCACGCAGCAGTACAACGGCTCGTACAACACCGGGATGATCCGGGGCTCGTACCACTTCGCCACCCCGGACACCACGACCGGGCGCGCCCAGGCGAACTACTTCGTGGACCACGGCGGCGGCTGGTCGAAGGACGGCAAGACCCTCCCGGGCGTGCTGGACATCGAGTGGAACCCGTACGGGGCCTCCTGCTACGGCAAGAGCGACGCCCAGATGGTGAGCTGGATCAGGGACTTCGTGAACACCTACAGGTCCCGCACCGGGCGGGACCCGGTGATCTACACGGCGACGAGCTGGTGGAAGGACTGCACCGGCAATTCCTCCGCGTTCAGCAAGGTCAACCCGCTGTGGGTGGCGCGCTACTCAGGATCGATCGGTGAGCTGCCCAAGGGCTGGGACTTCCACACCATCTGGCAGTACACCTCGACCGGCAAGACGGTCGGCGACCACAACCACTTCAACGGCGCGCTCAGCCGGGTGAAGGCGCTCGCCAACGGATAGCGGCGGGCGCGGCCGGGAACGGCGCGAGGGGCGGCGGGCCCGTGTGGACCCGCCGCCCCTCGCCGTGCGCCCTGCCTCAGGGCCGGGGGTCAGGCCGCCGCCCGCACCTCGGGCGCGCTGTCGCTTGTCGCCGCGGACAGCGCCAGTTCGAGCACCTGCCGGACGTCCGTCACCGGGTGCACGTCCAGCTTCTCCAGCACCTCGGCGGGGACGTCGTCCAGGTCGGGCTCGTTCCGCTTCGGGATCACCACGGTGGTGATACCCGCGCGGTGCGCCGCCAGCAGCTTCTGCTTGACGCCGCCGATCGGCAGCACCCGGCCGGTCAGCGAGACCTCACCGGTCATCGCCACGTCCGTGCGCACAAGACGGCCGCTCAGCAGCGACGCGAGCGCCGTCGTCATGGTGACGCCCGCGCTCGGGCCGTCCTTGGGCACCGCGCCCGCGGGGAAGTGGATGTGCACCCCGCGGTCCTTCAGGTCGCCGACCGGGAGCTCCAGTTCCGCGCCGTGCGAGCGCAGGAAGGAGAGCGCGATCTGCGCCGACTCCTTCATCACGTCGCCGAGCTGCCCGGTCAGGGTGAGACCTGAGCCGCCGGTCTCCGGGTCCGCGAGCGACGCCTCCACGAAGAGCACGTCGCCGCCCGCCCCGGTCACCGCGAGCCCGGTGGCCACGCCCGGCACCGCCGTACGGCGCTCGGCCGGGTCCTGGGCCGACTCGGGCACGTGGTGCGGCCTGCCGATCAGGTCCCTGAGGCCGTCCCCCGACACCGTCAGCGGCAGCTCGGCCTCGCCCAGCTCGTGCTGGGCCGCGACCTTGCGCAGCAGCCGGGCGATGGAGCGCTCCAGGTTCCGCACCCCGGCCTCGCGGGTGTACTCGCCCGCGAGCCTGCGCAGCGCGCCCTCGTCGACCGTCACCTCGTCGGCCTTGAGACCGGCCCGCTCCAACTGGCGCGGCACCAGGTGGTCACGGGCGATGACGACCTTCTCGTCCTCGGTGTAGCCGTCGAGCCTGACCAGCTCCATCCGGTCGAGCAGCGCCTCCGGGATGGCCTCCAGGACGTTGGCGGTGGCCAGGAAGACCACGTCGCTCAGGTCGAGTTCGACCTCCAGGTAGTGGTCGCGGAAGGTGTGGTTCTGCGCCGGGTCGAGGACTTCGAGGAGGGCGGCCGCGGGGTCGCCGCGGAAGTCGGAGCCGACCTTGTCGATCTCGTCGAGCAGCACCACGGGGTTCATCGAGCCGGCCTCCTTGACGGCCCGCACGATGCGGCCGGGCAGCGCGCCGACGTAGGTGCGCCGGTGGCCGCGGATCTCCGCCTCGTCCCTGACGCCGCCGAGCGCGACCCGTACGAACTTGCGGCCCATCGCGTGCGCGACGGACTCGCCCAGCGAGGTCTTGCCGACGCCGGGCGGGCCGACGAGCGCGAGCACCGCGCCGCCGCGCCTGCCGCCGACGACCCCGAGGCCGCGGTCGGCGCGCCGCTTGCGCACCGCCAGGTACTCGGTGATGCGCTCCTTCACGTCTTCGAGGCCCGCGTGCTCCGCGTCGAGCACGGCCTGGGCGCCCCTGATGTCGTACGCATCCTCGGTCCGCTCGCTCCAGGGCAGTTCGAGCACGGTGTCGAGCCAGGTCCTGATCCAGGAGCCCTCCGGGCTCTGATCGCTGGCCCGCTCCAGCTTCTCGACCTCCTTGAGGGCCGCGTCCCGCACGTTCTCCGGCAGGTCGGCGGCCTCCACGCGGGCGCGGTAGTCGTCGGACTCGTCCTCGGCGCCCTCGCCGCCCTTGAGGTCGCGCAGCTCCTTGCGCACGGCTTCGAGCTGACGGCGCAGCAGGAACTCGCGCTGCTGCTTGTCGACGCCGTCCTGCACGTCCTTGGCGATGGTCTCCGCGACGTCCTGCTCGGCGAGGTGCTCGCGCAGTTGCCCGGTGGCCAGCTTCAGCCGGGCGACCGGGTCGCCGGTCTCCAGCAGCTCCAGCTTCTGGGCGGTGGTCAGGAACGGCGAGTAACCGGAGTTGTCGGCGAGCTGGGACACGTCGTCTATCTGCTGCACCCGGTCCACGACCTGCCAGGCGCCGCGCTTGCGCAGCCAGGCGGTGGCGAGGGCCTTGTACTCCTTCACCAGCTCCGTGACGGAGCCGGGCAGCGGGTCGGGGGCCTGCTCGTCGATCCGGGTCCCCTCGACCCAGAGGGCGGCGCCGGGACCCGTGGTGCCCGCGCCGACGCGGACCCGGTGGCGGCCCCTGATCAGGGCGCCGGGGTCGCCGTCGGCGAGGCGGCCGACCTGCTCGACGGTGCCGAGCACACCGGTGCCCGCGTAGGTGCCGTCGATCCTCGGCACCAGCAGCACCCGCGGCTTGCCCGGCGCCGACCTGGCGGCGGCCTGCGCCGCCTCCACGGCGGCCCGCACGTCGGTGTCGCTCAGGTCGAGCGGGACCACCATGCCGGGCAGGACCACCTCGTCGTCGAGCGGCAGCACGGGCAGGGCGAGTGACGTGTCAGGGCCGGTGGACTCAGTAGCCATGATCTCCCCTTCGGCAGTCAAGTTGAGCTATGCAGACTCAATGCTTGTGAGCCGATGAATGTTCCCCGGGGGTTGTTCGCTGTCAGCGATCAGGGGACGGGAGCCCTCACGACCGGGGTTCCGGCGCCTTGCGCCTCCTTGGGCAACAGCGCGCGGAGCTTCCGTTATGCCCGGCGCCCGGCGGCTCGCGGGATCGGCCGGGAGGGGCGGAGGAGGAACCCCGAGGAGGAAGAGGCGGAAAAGGGGTGGAGGTCGGCGGGGTGAGCGTGTGTAATGGCTGCAAGTCAGCAGAGGCTATTACACGCAGAGGTGCGTGCCCCCGGGGTGCGTGCCGCGTGGGGTCGAGCAGGAGGGGCGGTGCAGACGTGGCGTTCACGTCCGTACGGAGTGGTCGGGAGGGTGCCGGGCATACGGCGGCGCCGGGCGCGGGAGAAGGCGGCGGAGAGGGGTGCGGGGACGCGGCGGCGGCGCGGCCGTGGGACGACACGGCCTGTGTGGCCGAGAGCTGGGTGGCCGGCTGGGTGCTCTCGCGCGGCGCCGCGGAACCGGTGCCGCGCGACTGGGGGCTCACCGTCGACGTCGGACAGGTCACACAGGTCACGCGGTATGTGATCACCCGCCCCGAGGAGTCGTCCGTACGCCGCGTCGCCGCCGAGGGCGCCGTGCCGGGGCACTGGATCAAGGTCTTCGCCGAGCAGTCCTCGATCGGCCCCTGGCTCGGCCCCGGCTGGCGCGTGGACGAGCCCGGCCATCTGATGACCACGCGCGTCACGGGCCGTGCGCCCGGCGGGCCCCCCGACGGCTACCACCGGCGGAGCTGGACCAGGCAGGGCGTCACCCGGGTGCTCCTCACCGCGCCCGACGGCGCGTTCGCCGCCCGCGGCCAGGTCGCGGTGCGGGGCCGCACCGCGGTCGTCGACCAGATCGAGACCGGCGCCGCCCACCGCCGCCGCGGCCTCGGCAGCCATGTGCTGGGCGTCCTCGACGCCGCCGCCCACCACGGCGGCGCCGACCGCGCGGTCCTCGGCGCCTCGCCCGAGGGACGGGAGCTGTACACGTCACTGGGGTGGGAGGTGCGGGCACCGCTGAGCAGCTATGTCTTCAAGGGGCCCGCCGAAGCCCGGGGGCTTACCGAACCCAAGGGGCCCGCCGAGGCCACCCGCGGAACCTGAGGGCCCGCGCGCGAGAGCGCGAAGGCCCGCGCGCGGCCCCTCACGGGAGGCGCCGCCGCGCGGGGGCCCCGGGGGACGGCGGCGGGCGGGCGCCGGGCTCAGAGGCGTACCGCAGGGAGCGCGGCCGTGGCGGGCGGGGTGTGCAGGGGCCGGGTGAAGAAGGTCGCCGCCTCGGCCGCCGCCGTCGGGTCAGAACCCAGGTCTCCGGGCCGTACCGCCTTGCCGAGGAGCACGCCGCCCCACCGCATCCGCATGAAGTCGGCCGTGTTGCGCAGCGCCCCGACCAGGGGGTCCGCGTGCTCCGGGGTCGGCGAGTGGTAGGCGGTGACGCCCCAGAGGGTGGAGCCCTCCATGTCCGCGCGGAACGTGGCGCCAGGCACCCGGAACCAGCCCGACCAGTGGTCCAGGTACAGCTTCGCCTCCGAGGACAGGCTGTACCAGTACAGCGGCGAGACGACCACCACGTCCGTCGCCTCACGGGTCGCCCGCCACAGGTCGGCCAGCGCGCCCTCGGGACGGGGGAACTCCCCCGCCCCGTCGTGCCGTACGTCGCGGAAGCGCTCCATCGGCAGGTCACGGAGCCTGACCCAGGTGCGCGCCGCCGCGTCGGGCAGCGACCGTGCCGCGTGCCTCGCCAGCGCCTCCGAGTTGCCGCCCTCCCTGGTGCTCGCCAGCACGAACAGGAACCTCCGCCGCTCCCACGACCCCGCCTCGTCCGCCATCGCCGCGTCCCGCCTCTCCCGGCCACCCCGTGCGGCCACCGGTGCCGTGCAGCGCCACGGCGCCCCCGGGTATTCCGCCCGCCACCCTCGGTGTGCGGCACGGGACGCGCGGGGGCCACCATGGGGCCATGCCCACCCCACCCGAAGCGCCCGAAGCACGGGAAGCCGCGGAAGCGGCGGAAGCAGCAGCACCGGAAGCGTCCGCCGCCGTCAGGGCCGCGCCACCGGGGCCGCCCGAGGTGCTCGACCGGCGGGAGGGGCCCTACGGGGAGGTCGTGCTGCGGCGGCACGGCGACCTGCTCCAGATCATCGCCAACGGCTGCTTCCTGATGGACACTTCCGACGGCCGCTCGGAGCGCCTCCTCGTCGACCACGCCCTCGCGGCCCTCGACGGCCGCGCCAGGCCCACCCTGCTCGTCGGCGGCCTGGGCGTCGGCTTCTCCCTCGCCCACGCCGCCGCGCAGCATCGCTGGGGCCGTATCACCGTCGTGGAGCGTGAGCCCGCGGTCATCGACTGGCACACCGGCCCCGGGGCCCCCTTCGCGCACCTCACCGCGCGGCCGCTCGCCGACCCCCGCACCCGCGTGGTGCGCGCCGACCTCATCGCCCACCTCAGGGACGCCGACGGCCGCTACGACGCGCTCTGCCTCGACATCGACAACGGGCCCGACTGGACCGTCACCGACGACAACGCCGGCCTCTACTCCCCCCGGGGCCTCGCCGCCTGTCTGGCACGGCTCACCCCGGGCGGCGTGCTCGCCGTGTGGTCGGCCCGTCCTTCGCCCGGGTTCGAGGAGCGGCTGCGCCGCACGGGGTTCCAGAAGGTGCGTACAGAACAGATCCCCGTCCCCCGGGGCGTTCCGGACGTCGTGCATCTCGCGGTCAGGGCTGGATAGCCGCGGGCAGGCACAAGCCCTTACGCTGCTGATCGGCGCCCGGCCCGGCCTGGCGCCGACCGCACACATGGGATCACCCCCACGGATTCCGGTAAGAAACAGGCAGGGGCGGGGCGATGGAGCAGACACACACCTCCCACAACGGTGCCGGGGCGGCGGGCGCGCAGCGCCGCGTCCTCGTTGTCGAGGACGACGCCACGATCGTCGAGGCCATTTCCGCCCGGCTGCGCGCCGAGGGGTTCCTGGTGCAGACGGCGACCGACGGGCCCACCGCCGTCGACACCGCCGACGCCTGGCAGCCCGACCTGCTGATCCTCGACGTGATGCTGCCCGGCTTCGACGGCCTCGAAGTCTGCCGCCGGGTCCAGGCGCAGCGCCCCGTACCGGTGCTGATGCTCACCGCGCGCGACGACGAGACGGACATGCTGGTCGGCCTAGGCGTGGGAGCAGACGACTACATGACGAAGCCGTTCTCCATGCGGGAACTGGCCGCCCGGGTGCACGTACTGCTGCGCCGGGTGGAGCGCGCCGCGCTCGCGGCCACCACGCCCCGCAGCGGCATCCTGCGCCTGGGCGAACTGGAGATCGACCACGCGCAGCGGCGGGTGCGGGTGCGCAGCGAGGACGTGCACCTGACCCCGACCGAGTTCGACCTGCTGGTCTGCCTGGCGAACACGCCGCGCGCGGTGCTCTCCAGGGAGCAACTGCTCGCCGAGGTGTGGGACTGGGCCGACGCCTCGGGTACGAGGACGGTGGACAGCCACATCAAGGCCCTGCGGCGCAAGATCGGCGCGGAGCGCATCCGCACCGTCCACGGCGTCGGGTACGCGCTGGAGACGCCGACGCCATGACCGGCCCCCACCCGGGGCCGCGGACACCGAACACGAGGTGAGCACGGTGAGCACGGTGCGGCGATGACCGCCATCCCAGACCGGCCCGCGGCCCCCTCGGGCGAAGAACAGCACACGGGACCCGGCCGGCGCCCCCGGTGGACAGGACCACGGCGCCGCGGGACGCTCCCCCCGGCGCTCTCGTCCCTCCCCGGCCTCTCCGCCCTCGCGGCGTTCTCGCTCTTCTCGGTGAAGAACAAGCTGAGCACCCTCGTGGTGGTCTCCGTGTTCATCACCACGGGCCTGCTGATGATCGCCGTGCGCACCGAGACGGAGCTGCGCTTCATCACGGTGTTCTCGGTGATAGCGACACTGCTGCTGACCCAGTTCGTGGCGCACTCGCTGACCGCGCCGCTCGACGAGATGAACACCGTCGCCCGCGCCATCTCGCACGGCGACTACACGCGCCGGGTGCGCGGCGCGGGGCGCAGGGACGAGCTGGGCGACCTGGCCGTCACCATCAACCGGATGGCGGACGACCTGGAGCAGCAGGACCAGCAGCGCAAGGAACTGGTGGCGAATGTCTCACACGAGCTGCGCACCCCCATCGCCGGGCTGCGCGCCGTGCTGGAGAACGTCGTCGACGGGGTCTCCGCGGCCGACCCCGAGACCATGCGCACCGCGCTGAAGCAGACCGAGCGCCTGGGGCGGCTCGTGGAGACGCTGCTCGACCTGTCCCGCCTCGACAACGGGGTCGTGCCGCTGAAGAGCCGCAGGTTCGAGGTGTGGCCCTATCTGTCGGGCGTGCTGAAGGAGGCCAACATGGTCGCCTCGGCGCGCGGCGGCATCGCCACCGGCTCCGGCCACCACACCCGTACGGACGTCTATCTGCGGCTCGACGTGCACCCGCCCGAGCTGACCGCGCACGCCGACCCCGAGCGCATCCACCAGGTCATGGCGAACCTGATCGACAACGCGGTCAAGCACAGCCCCCCGCACGGCCAGGTCACCGTGAAGGCGCGGCCGGGCCCGAAGCCGGACTCCCTGGAACTTGAGGTCCTGGACGAGGGTCCCGGCATCCCCCGCTCCCAGTGGCACCGCGTCTTCGAACGCTTCAACCGCGGCGCGGCGGGCGCGGCCGTCAGCGACGGCGGCACCGGCCTCGGCCTGGCGATCGCCCGCTGGGCGGTCGACCTGCACGGCGGTCGCATAGGCGTGGCGGAGTCACGGCGGGGATGCCGGATCAGGGTGTCTCTGCCGGGGCCCCCCTGATTTAGGCTCGTTCGCCTCCGGGGCGCTGGAGTTGGTGTCCCGCGCCCTCCCGTGCTCAGTACGCTCCTTCGTCGCTCCCCTCCGCGCGCGAGGACACGGGACACCAACGCGCCCCTTCGGCTCACTCGCCCTGCGACGCGCCTCGCGAACGGCGCTGCTTCGGGAGTACCACGGGCCAGCTCCACGCTTGCTCGAAAAACCCAAAGTAATTCCCGCCATCCCACATCCCGAAACGCGCGCCCCGATGTGATCTACGCGACGTATGGTCGCTCCGGACTGCATGACCCCGCAAAGGGGGCGTAGCCTTTATTCCCGCTGTCCATCACCTTGTGAAGCGGAAGAGGGCGGTTACCGCCGTGTCGCCACAGTCCCCCAGTAATTCGAGCGTCTCCACCGGCAAGGAGGGGCAGGGCCCGGACCCTGCCGCCGCCTTCGGTCCCAACGAGTGGCTCGTCGACGAGATCTATCAGCAGTACCTCCAGGACCCCAATTCGGTGGATCGAGCCTGGTGGGACTTCTTCGCCGACTACAAGCCAGGGGCAGCCGCCACGGCCGGTGACGGGGCCGCGGGGGCCACCGGCACCGCCCGTGCGGCAGGCACCCCCGCCGCGCAGGCGCCCGCCGCGCCGCCCGCCCCCAAGACGGCACCCGCGGCGCCCGCCGCTCCCGCTCCCGCGCCGAAGGCCGCGGCCCCGGCCGCGCCCGCCGCTCCCCCGAAGCCCGCCCAGGCGCCCGCCCGCCCGGCGCAGGCCGCCGCGGCGAAGCCCGCGGCCGGCGCGAAGGCCGCGGACGCGAAGGACGCGGCGGAGGACGCCTCCGAGTACGTGCCGCTGCGCGGCCCCTCCGCCGCCGTCGCGCGGAACATGCACGCCTCGCTCGAACTGCCGACCGCCACCTCGGTGCGCGCGGTCCCGGTGAAGCTGCTGTTCGACAACCGCATCGTGATCAACAACCATCTGAAGCGCGCCAGGGGCGGGAAGATCTCCTTCACGCACCTGATCGGCTACGCGATGGTCAAGGCGATCAAGGCCATGCCGTCGATGAACTGGTCGTACGGCGAGAAGGACGGCAAGCCGTCCGTGGTCAGGCCGGCGCACATCAACTTCGGCCTCGCCATCGACCTGGTGAAGCCCAACGGCGACCGGCAGCTCGTCGTGGCCGGCATCAAGAAGGCCGAGACGCTCAACTTCTTCGAGTTCTGGCAGGCGTACGAGGACATCGTCCGCAGGGCGCGGGACAACAAGCTCACGATGGACGACTTCTCGGGCGTCACCGTGTCGCTGACCAACCCCGGCGGCATCGGCACCGTCCACTCGGTGCCGCGGCTGATGCCCGGACAGTCGGTGATCATGGGTGTGGGCGCCATGGAGTACCCGGCCGAGTTCCAGGGCACCTCCCAGGACACCCTGAACCGGCTCGGCATCTCCAAGGTGATGACTCTCACCTCCACCTACGACCACCGGGTCATCCAGGGCGCCGCGTCCGGCGAGTTCCTGCGGATCGTCGCCAACCTCCTGCTGGGCGAGGAGGACTTCTACGACGAGATCTTCGAGGCGCTGCGCATCCCCTACGAGCCGGTGCGCTGGCTCAAGGACATCGACGCCTCGCACGACGACGACGTCACCAAGGCCGCCCGGGTCTTCGAGCTGATCCACTCCTACCGGGTCCGCGGCCACGTCATGGCCGACACCGACCCGCTGGAGTACCGCCAGCGCAAGCACCCCGACCTGGATGTGAACGAGCACGGGCTCACCCTGTGGGACCTGGAGCGCGAGTTCGCCGTCGGCGGCTTCGCCGGGCGCTCGATGATGAAGCTCCGGGACATCCTGGGCGTGCTGCGCGACTCGTACTGCCGCACCACCGGCATCGAGTTCATGCACATCCAGGACCCGGGCCAGCGCCGGTGGATTCAGGACCGGGTGGAGCGCCCGCACGCGAAGCCCGAGCGCGAGGAGCAACTGCGCATCCTGCGCCGCCTCAACGCCGCCGAGGCGTTCGAGACGTTCCTCCAGACGAAGTACGTCGGCCAGAAGCGGTTCTCGCTCGAAGGCGGCGAGTCCGTGATCCCGCTGCTCGACGCGGTGCTGGACGCGGCGGCCGAGTCCCGGCTCGACGAGGTCGTCATCGGCATGGCCCACCGCGGCCGTCTCAACGTACTGGCGAACATCGTCGGCAAGTCGTACGCGCAGATCTTCCGCGAGTTCGAGGGCAACCTCGACCCGAAGTCGATGCACGGCTCGGGCGACGTCAAGTACCACCTGGGCGCCGGGGGCACCTTCACGGGGCTCGACGGCGAGCAGGTCAAGGTGACGCTGGCCGCGAACCCCTCGCACCTGGAGGCCGTCGACCCGGTCGTCGAGGGCGTCGCGCGCGCCAAGCAGGACATCATCAACAAGGGCGGCACCGACTTCACGGTGCTCCCGGTCGCCGTGCACGGCGACGCGGCCTTCGCGGGCCAGGGCGTGGTCGCCGAGACGCTGAACATGTCACAGCTCCGCGGCTACCGCACCGGCGGCACCGTGCACGTCGTCATCAACAACCAGGTCGGCTACACCGCTCCCCCGGAGTCGGCGCGCTCCTCGATGTACGCCACCGACGTGGCCAGGATGATCGAGGCGCCGATCTTCCATGTGAACGGCGACGACCCGGAGGCCGTCGTGCGGGTCGCGCGGCTCGCCTTCGAGTTCCGGCAGACGTTCAACAAGGACGTCGTGATCGACCTGATCTGCTACCGGCGCCGCGGCCACAACGAGTCCGACAACCCGGGCTTCACCCAGCCGCTGATGTACGACCTGATCGACAAGAAGCGCTCGGTGCGCAAGCTGTACACCGAGTCGCTGATCGGCCGGGGCGACATCACCCTCGAAGAGGCCGAGCAGGCGCTCCAGGACTACCAGGGCCAGTTGGAGAAGGTCTTCACGGAGGTCCGCGAGGTCACCGCGGAGACCCCGGCGGCGCAGGTGCCCGAGCCGCAGCCGGAGTTCCCGGTGGCGGTGCAGACGGCCGTGTCGCAGGAGGTCGTCAAGCGGATCGCCGAGTCCCAGGTGAACACCCCCGACCGGGTCACGGTGCACCCGCGGCTGATGCCACAGCTCCAGCGCCGCGCGGCCATGGTCGAGGAGGGCACCATCGACTGGGGCATGGGCGAGACCCTGGCGATCGGCTCGCTGCTCCTGGAGGGCACCCCGGTGCGCCTGTCGGGACAGGACTCGCGGCGCGGCACCTTCGGCCAGCGGCACGCGGTGCTGGTGGACCGGGAGACCGGCGAGGACTACACGCCGCTCCAGCACCTCACCGACGAGCAGGCCCGCTACAACGTCTACGACTCGCTGCTGTCCGAGTACGCGGCGATGGGCTTCGAGTACGGATACTCGCTGGCGAGGCCCGAGTCGCTGGTGATGTGGGAGGCGCAGTTCGGCGACTTCGCCAACGGCGCGCAGACCGTCATCGACGAGTTCATCTCCTCCGCCGAGCAGAAGTGGGGCCAGACCTCGGGCGTCACCCTGCTGCTGCCGCACGGCTACGAGGGCCAGGGCCCCGACCACTCGTCGGCGCGCCCCGAGCGCTACCTCCAGATGTGCGCGCAGAACAACATGACGGTCGCCATGCCGACGCTGCCGTCGAACTACTTCCACCTGCTGCGCTGGCAGGTCCACAACCCGCACCACAAGCCGCTGATCGTCTTCACCCCGAAGTCGATGCTGCGTCTGAAGGCGGCGGCGTCGAAGGCGGAGGAGTTCACCACCGGCGGGTTCAGGCCGGTCATCGGGGACGACTCGGTCGAGGCTGCCGCGGTCCGCAAGGTGGTGTTCTGCACCGGCCGGGTCTACTACGACCTGGAGGCCGAGCGGCAGAAGCGGGAGTCGAAGGACACCGCGATCATCCGTCTTGAGCGGCTCTACCCGCTGCCCGGCACCGAGTTGCAGGCGGAGATCGCCAAGTACCCGAACGCCGAGAAGTACCTGTGGGCGCAGGAGGAGCCGGCGAACCAGGGTGCCTGGCCGTTCATCGCGCTCAACCTGATCGACCACCTCGACCTGGCCGTCGGCGAGGACGTGCCGCACGGCGAGCGGCTGCGCCGGGTCTCCAGGCCGCACTCCTCGTCGCCCGCGGTGGGCTCGGCGAAGCGGCACCAGGCGGAGCAGGAGCAGTTGGTGCACGAGGTCTTCGACCTCTGACCCGCGCCGCCCGGGTTGCGACCCGCGAGGCCCGTCCCGTCGTCGTACGGGGCGGGCCTTCGCCTTTCCCGGCCGACCCGGGGCGGGGGGCAGTTGCACGGGCCCCCGGGGTCGTCACACGGGCTGCGGCTCGAAGTCCCAGTGCGGGCGGGTGCCGGCGGCCGCGGAGCGTGCGTGCGGGTTGTCCTCGCCGAGCAGCGCGGTGAGGTCGGCGAGCGCGCGGGCGCGGTGCCCCTCGGCGGCGGGGTCGCCGAGGGCGGCGAGGTCGAGGGCGAGGCCGGTGCGGACAGTCGCCGTCAGCACATGGGAGGCGCCCAGGGTGCGGGTGGCGCGCTCCAGGGCGTCGGCGCCGAGCGCGGCCGCGTCCTCGGTGCCGCCGAGCGCGGCGACGGCGGCGGCCCTGTTGAGCAGGGAGCCCACCGTCCACGGGTGGTCGTCGCCCACGGCCTCCTCCATCTCGGCCGCGGTGATCCTGGACAGCTCCGCCGCTGCGGCTGCCTGCCCGTCGTCGAGCATGAGCACGCCCAGGTTGTCCCTGGCGCCGATGGCGTACGGGTGCTCGGGTCCGAGGAGCGCCTGGTAGTCGTCGACGACGCCGGTCAGCAGCTCGCGTGCCTCGCCGCCGCGGCCCAGCTCGCGCAGCAGCATGGCGTAGTCGCAGGCGGCCATGAGGGTGCCGGGGTGGCGTGCGCCGCGGCGGTCGAGCTGGCGCTCGTGGACGGAGCGCAGCAGCGCGTGCGCGAGCTGGAGGTCGCCGACGCGGCGGGCGCAGAGGGCGTGGTGGTGCTCGGCGGCCAGCGTCTCGGCGTGCCGCTTGCCGAGGACCTGGGCGTGCAGCCGGGCGTTGCGCTCCTGTTCCGACAGGGCCTCGCGATAGCGGCCGAGGAGGCGCAGCATGCGGGCGGTGCGCAGGGCCGAGCCGAGGGTGAGGGCGTTCTTGCCGCCGAGCAGTTCCACCCTGGCGCCCAGGACGCGCCGGTGCTGGGCGAGCGAGTCCTCGTAGCGGCCCTGGAGTCCGACGGCGACGGCGAGGTTGTTGCGCAGCGCGAGGGTGCGGGGGACGTCGTCCTCGCCGAGTTCCTGGGCGGCGCGGGCGACGGCGCTCTCCACGAGGGCGCGTGCCTCGTCGAAGCGGCCCCTGGCCATGAGGGTGCCGGCGAGGCCGTCCTCGGCGCGGATCAGCTCGATGGGGCGGGTGGCGGGGTTCTCGCGCAGGAGGGCGAGGGTGTCCCTGCCGACGTGCTCCGCCTCCCCGTATCTGCCGAGCCTGCGAAGCATGTTGGCGTGCTGGTGGCGGGCGACCAGGACGGACCTGTGGGTGTCGCCGAGGGTGCCGCGCCAGCGGGTGGCGGCCTCGTCGCTGAGCCAGAGGCCGTCCTCGTACTCGCCGCGGACCCGCTGGTACTCGATGCAGTTGAGGACGAGAGCCCTGACGTCGGTGTCGGTGGAGTCCAGCGCGCCCGAGGGTTCGAGGTGCGGGATGAGTTCGGCGTAGCGGGGCCAGTTGGCGGCGGGGGCCGGATCGCGGGGGTCGGCGAGCACGAGGACCCGGCGGGCGATGGCGGAGTACTTGCGGGCCTCGGCGTGGGACTGCACGGAGCGCACGTAGCCGTGGAAGAGGCGGTGCATGCGCAGCGTGCCGATGGTCTGGATGTCGAGGTGGGGGCCCTGCTCGTACTCGACGCGCATGGAGGTGATCTCGGAGAGCTTGCGCAGCGCCGCGTTCCAACTGCTGGGCTCGGCGGACAGCTCCCGCAGGCCCTCGGGGAGTCCGGGGCCGCCGAGCGCGGCGCGCAGCAGCCGTACGGGGCCGAGGTCGGGCGAGAAGTGGGCGAGGAGGTGGAGCAGGTGCCAGGCGGGCGGCGAGGTGTCGCGCAGCGTGTTGAGGAGCTTGGCCCAGGCGACCTGGAAGCTCTGCGGATAGCTGGGCGAGGGCACCACCTGGAACTGCCCTGGCCTGCCCTCCCTGATGTCGTCGATGTACTCGGTGACGGAGGCCATGGGGTTGACGTCGAGCCAGGCCGCCATCTGGTCGAGGAGCAGCGGCAGGTCCTCGACGGCCTCGGCGAGCTGGTCGGCCTGCTCCTCGGTGAGCCGGTGGCTGCGCAGCGCGGCGAACGCGACGGACTCCTGGCGCTCGAAGGCGTCGACGGCGACGGACTCGGCCTGCGCGGCCCAGTCGAGGTCCTGGGTGGTGACGAGGATATGGCCGCGGCCACCCTCGGGGAGCAGCCCGCTGAGGCGTTCCGGGGCGCCGGCGCCGTCGAAGACGAGGAGCCAGGGGCGGCGGGTGCGCACGAGTTCGCGGTGGACGGCCTCGATGGTGTGCTGGAGTTCGTTGTGCCCGGGCAGGCCGAGTTCCGCGCCGAGGCGCGCGTACTGCTCGCGGGCGGCGACCCGGCCCGCCGCACCGACCCACCACACGATGTCGTACTCGCCGCGGAAGCGGTGGACGTACTCCAGGGCGAGCTGGGACTTTCCGACGCCGCCCGGGCCGTGCAGCACGGCGCGCTCGCCGGGCACGGACAGCCGCCCGCGGACGGTGTCGAGCAGGTCCGCGCGGCCGACGAAGCGGCGGTTGCGCCGCGGCACGCCGAAGATCTCGGGCGGGTCGTCGGGAAAGCGGGGGCCGCGGTCGAGGGAGACGGCGGCGGGTGCGCCGTCGAGGCCGACGGTCTGGAGGACGAGGGCGCGGGCGGCGGCGGGGCCGAGGCCGCGCAGTCCCACGGGGGCGAGCGGGACGATCTCGTCGGAGAGGTCGCGGGTGGTGACGCTGACGGCGCCGACCCGCGCGCGCAGTGCGGGATCGAGCGAGCGCAGCACGTCGAGCCAGGCGTCGAGGCCGCTGGTGCCGAGGTGTTCGTACCAGTCGTCGACGACGACGAGCACCTGTCCAGGCGCGCCCTGGAGCAGGCCGATTCCGCCGCCCTCCTGGGGGCGGCGCAGCGGGTTCCAGCGGACGGCGGTGCTCGCGCGGCCCGCCGAGCGGAGCTGGTGGTCGATCCAGCGGGCCCAGGCTTCGCTCTGGCCCGCGAAGAAGACGGTGACGTGGGGCCGCTCGTGGTCCCGTACCGCGGTGTCGCGCTGTGTGTTGGCCGTCATGTCGTCAGGCTCCTCGGCCGGCGGTGGTTCGGCGGTCTCGGGGACCGGGGGTGCTCGGGGTGCGGCCCGGGTCCGGGGTGGGTGCGGTGCTCCCGGGTGGTGCGGTGGAGCGGGTGGGCCCGGGGCCCGGCGGGTTTCGGGGGTCTTCAATTGTGCGTCATATCGGTGCGTTCGTGGGCCCGTTGGGGCCGGGGGGCGGTGCCGGGCGCGCCGCGGGTCAGGTGGTTTCGGCCAGCCTGGCCGCGATATGGCGTATCAGGTGCTCCAGGTCGGCGCAGTAGACGCTGGGGTGCCGGAAGCCGCTGCCGGGGGTGTAGCGGTGGACGTAGTTGCCGCCGCCGCACACCCGGTGGACGGGGCAGCGGCGGCAGTCCGCGGCGAGCGCGTCGGCGCCGAGCTGGCGGGCGGCGATGCCGGGGTGGCGCAGGGCCTCGTCGAAGGTGTGGTGGCGGACGTCGAGGCCGGTGGCGGGGGCGCCGGGGTAGGCCGACTTGAGGGCGTCGACCTGCTCCACGGCCCCGTCGGTGTCGACGACGACGGCGGCGAGCGGGGAGAGCCCGACGGCCTCCGCGGTGCTCGGCGCGCCGTAGAGCAGGGCGGTGATCTCGGTGAAGAGCCGGATGCGGGTGGGGGTGGCGGGGCTGTCCCACCAGGCGTCGAAGACGTCGGCGAGCCAGCGCCCGTACGGTGCGGGCCAGGGGCGGCGGCGTCCTGGCGCGGGCGGCGGGGTGAGCCCCGGCGGCGGGGTGTGCCAGTTGCCGTGCGGCAGCAGGAAGTCGATGCCGGGCGGGCCGAGGCGCAGCAGGGAGCCGTACACCTCGCGGGGCGGGGTGGCGTGGTCGATGGTGGTGAGGACGCCCGCCCAGGTGCCTGGACGGCCCGCGAGGAGCCGGGCGGCGGCGTGTGCGGCGGGCCAGGAGGCCCGGCCCGCGTGGTCGCGGCGGTGCCGGGCGAGGGCGGCGGTGCCGCCGTCGAGGCTGAGGCCGACGCGGATGCCCGCGGCGGCGAGTTCGGTGAGCGCCTCGGGGGTGAGGAGGGTGCCGTTGGTCTGCACGGTGGCGGTGACCCGGCAGTCGGCGGGGACCTCGGCGCGTACGGCGTCGGCGTAGCGGATGAGGGGGGCGGTGCCGGCGAGGAGGGGTTCGCCGCCGTGGAGTTCGACGCGGATGCCGGGCAGCCGGTGGCGGCGCGCGTGCTCCCCGATGCGGGCGGCGGCGAGGGCCATGGTGGCGCGGGAGACCCGGGCGGGGCGCTCCCGCCAGCTCTGGTCGGGGCCCTCGTAGATGTAGCAGTAGTCGCAGGCGAGGTTGCAGCGGCTGTGCACCTTGAGGACGAACTGCCGGAAGGGGACCGGGCGGTGGCCGCGGGTGTCGAGTGCGGTGTGCGGCCAGCGCGGGTGCGGCGGGTGGTGTGCGAGGGGCGGCCGCGCGGCGCGCGGCGCCGCCCTGGCGGGGACCCGGCCGGGCTCCGCCGTCATGGGGCGTCGTCGTACTGGGCGACGATCTGGTACGTGCCCGGGTCCTCCGCGCGGGCGGTGGCGCGCTCCCCCAGCTCCGCGAGGATGGCCGCGAGCACCGGGTGCCGGGGCCGCGTGGGCGGGGTGAGCGCGGGCAGCGGCGCCTCGTGGAGCGCGGTGGCGACCGGCTCCCGGCGGTCCGGTACGGCCGGGTCTTTCGGGTCGGCGGCGCCGACCGGGGGTGTGGGGGGAGGGGTGGGAGGCGTCACTCCCCGTCCCCCTCGGCTGTGTCCCCCGTCGTCAGGCGGCTGACGGCGCGGCGGATGTCGTCGTCGAGCGGGGGCTCGGCGGCGTCGAGGGCGGAGCGGTACTCGGCGAGGGCCAGGTCGGTGTCGCCGCGGCGTTCGAGGAGCAGGCCGCGCAGTTGCCGGGAGCGGGCGAGCCGCGGCGTGTCCCCGGCCTCCGCGGCGTACTCGGCGGCGGTGCGCAGCCCCGCCTCGGCCCGCTGGAGGAGGTGGGGGGAGCCGAGGCGGGCGGCGAGTTCCATGGTCACGGTGCCGCGCTGGAGCCAGCAGTCGGCGGCGAGCGCGGTGTCGTCGGCCGCGGTGGCCTCCCTGGCCGCTTCGCCGAATATCCAGTCGGCCTCGTAGAGATCGGTCAAGCCTTCCTCCTGGGAGCGGAAGCGCAGGTGGTGGGCGACGCCGAGGAGCCTGCGGCGGTTCGCGAGGTCGGGGTCGCCGCCCGGGGTCCAGTCGAGCGCGGTCGCCAGGGCGCGCACGGCGGCGCCCGCGTCCTCGGCCGCGGCCTCGGGGCCGCCCCGGGCGATGTGGAGTTCGGCGCGGTCGTTCAGGGTGCCGCCGTACTCGGCGAGGATGCCGGGGCGGCCCGGGTCGTCCCTGCCGAGGAGGGCGGTGGCCTCCTGCCAGGCGGCGATGGCGAGGTTGAGTTCCGCGGGGTGCCCGGTGGCCTCGTAGTGGTCGCGGTGCAGCCGGGCCGACCAGGTGTGGCAGTCGAGCAGGAGCGCGGGTTCTTCGCCCGCGGCGGCGAGCGCCCGGGAGACGGCGTCGAGGACGGGCCGGTGCTCGCCCTCCGCTGCCGCGCCCGCGGCGGGGCGGGTGATCTCGATGGTGGCGGCGAGGTCGAGCCAGGCGCGGCAGGACTCGTCGGCGGGCAGCGCGCCCTCCTCGCGCAGGGCGGCCATGAAGTCGTCCCCCGCGAGCCTGGCGTGCTCGGCGGCGCGCTCCTCGTCGGGCGGGCCCGCGGGCGCGACCGGGCCCCTGCCGAGGTACTGGCGGGCCAGGTCGAGGCGGATGCGGCCGCGGGTGAGGCGGCCGCGCTCGGGCGCCGGGTGGTCGAGGCGGGCCGCGGCGGCGACGGCGGCGCGCTCCAGTTGGGTGAGGTACCAGTCCTCGGGCCCCGCGGCGCGGAAGGGGCCCGCGGGGGCGGCGAGCGGTGCGGCCCACTCGGCGAGGAACGCCAGCACGGTGGGCAGCGTCTCGGCGGCGAGCAGCCGCGGCTCCGGCGCCTCGGCGGGCCGCGGGTGCGCGCCGGTGTCGCCTCCCGCGGACTGCTGCCGGTCGGCGCCGCGCGGCTGGGGCCGGGGCTCCGCAGAAGGCGCAGCGGGCGCCGAGGGGCGGGCGCGGTGCTCGCCGGTGTGCTGCCCGCCGCGCCCTGGGCCCGCGGTGGGCGGCCCGGCGGGCGCGGAGGGCGGGCGGGCGCCGTCACCGGCGCGCGGGTGCGGGGTGCGGGTGGAACTGGTGGAGCCGATGGTGCGCAGGTTGCCGAGGGTGTCGTAGCCGCCGCTCGGGCGCTCGCCGAGCGGCGGGGCCGCGATGACACGGGCGAGGTCGTCCGCGGCCCTGCGCAGCAGCTCGCTGTACGCCCACAGGTGCCCGGGGCGCTCGGCGTCGGCGTACTCCTGGGCGAAGGCGCGCAGGTCGGCGGGGAGGTCGTCGACGCCGAGCCAGGAGCTTTTCAGCGCGCCCGCGAGCACCCAGTGGACGGTGCCGCGCAGCAGCGCGGCGCGCGGGGCGGCGGGCGGCTCGGTGCCGAGCACCGAGAGGGCGTCGCGCAGGTCGTCGCCGACGCGGCGGATGCGCCAGCGGGTCAGCAGCGCGTTGGCCAGTTCCTCGGCGGCGGTGGCGCGTTCCGCGGGGCCCGCGGCGACGGCCCCGGCCTGCTGGCAGAGCGCGACGGCGTCGTCGAGATCCCGGATCAGGCCGCCCGCCTCGAAGGCGGCGAGCGCGTCCCGGCCGCGCTCCAGCAGCTCCGCGGTGCCGAGCCTGGGGTCGGGCGGGCGCAGCCGCGGGCCCCTGGTGCGGCTGCCGAGGTCGCGCAGCACCTCGCCCGCGACCTCCGCGAAGGCGCGGAGCCCCGCGGGCTCCTCGTGCCCGTCGAGCGGCGGCTCGGCGCGGCGCACCGCGGCCGGGTCGACGGTGCCGCGCAGGAAGCCGGCGGCCAGCGCGGGGAAGTTCCGCGCGACCCGCCCGAAGTGCCGTTCGACGTACTCGGAGCAGTGCTTGAACAGCAGCTCCGCCTCCTCGACCGGCAGCTTGCCGCGCAGCTCCTTGGCGACGCCGGGCAGGAAGTCGTAGCGCAGGGTGCGCGGGTCGCCGTCCTCCCCGGTGTCGCGGCGCCGCACCAGGCCGCCGAGCAGCACCTCGGAGAGGACGTCGGGGCCCGTGCCCGCGAGCATCGCGTGCTGGACGAGCTGCATCACGGGCAGGAAGAGCGGCACCGCGGACAGATAGGACGCGAGCCGCCGCGCCTCGGGCGACGCCTGCCGGGAGAACGCCCGCACCCGGTCGGCGCCCGACAGCTCGCGGGCGGCCTGGACGAGGCTGGTGGCGGGCGGGTGCAGCGGCTGCACCCAGCCGGCCGCTGCGGTGAGGCTCTGCCCGGTGGAGCCCGCGACGAGGCGCGCCCAGCCCTCGACGGAGGAGCGGCGCAGCGCGAGCACCGGCACCGGGAGCGCCCCGGGGCGCACGGGCTGGCGCTCGGGGGTGAACACCAGGCGCCCCGCGGGTCCCTCGCGCCGGTGCAGGATGCCGCGTACCGCGGGCAGATGGGTGCGCCGCCACATCCGCTGCGGCAGCGGCTGCACCACGGCGACGGGCGCGGTCGACGCCCAGCGGTACAGCATGCGATGGATGCCGCCGCTGCGCCACATGGGGCCCGCGCAGTCGCTGAGCAGCAGGGTGAGCCTGCGTCCCGTGGGGTCGCTGAGCTGTTCCGGGGCGTGCAGGGGGCCGCCGCCCTGGGGCGTGGCGGAGCACCCGGGCCAACCGTCCTCACCGGCGTGCAGGTACTGGACACGGACCTCGCGGAACGCGCCGGCCCGCTCGCAGACCTGCCGCAGCTCGTCCAGGGCCTGCTGCCACACCATGGTCGAGGTGGAGACGTCCATCACGAGCAGCAGCCTGGCCTCGCGGCGCCGTTCGCTGCGCATCACCGGCTGGACGAGCCCGGACTCGGCGGCGCGGTCGGCGGTGCGGCCCTCGTCGAGGGCGCCCGGCACGGGGCGTACGGGCGCCCGGTAGCGCTGGAGTATCCGCAGGCCGCGCTGGAGCGACAGCGGCTCGGGCAGCGCGGGCGCCGCGGGGACCTGCACGGTGCGCAGCCCGCGCTGCCCGGGGTCGCCCCCGGCCTCGGGCGCGAACAGCCGCTCGCTGTCGGGTTCCGCGTCCTCGTCGGCGCCGCGGCGGTGCGGGGGCAGGGTGCGAAAGCCGCGGCCGTTGCTGTGGCCCTGTGGCGGGGTGTTCCGCTCGACGGGTCCGCGGGGACGGTCGGCGGGCCCGTCGGCCGCCGCCGCGGGCAGCCAGCGGGCGAGCCAGAGCGCGTCCGCCATCTCCTCGACGCTCGGCGGGATGTCCGCCTCCCGCATCCTGGAGATCAGCTCGCTGAGGGCGCGGTCGGCCACGCCCCCGTCCCTCGTGGCGGCACGGTCGGCCGTGCCCCCGTCCCTCGCGGCCCCGGTGCTCATCGTGGGCCGCGGTCCAGCGGCCGCATCAGCAACTGGGCGAGTTCGCCGCGCCGCCCCGCCGCGCCACGTGCCGCGTGCTGGGCGAGGAAGATCGCGTTCAGGAGCTGGTCGGTGGGGCGCAGCGCGCCGTCCGCCTCGGCCTCCGTGAACTGCTCGACGATGTCGTGGTTGTCCTCGTACGCGCCCGCGCCGAAGTGGGCCTGCACCAGCGCCGCGAGCCGCTGGTCGCGGGGCGCCTCCAGGTCGAGCGGGACACAGCGGCGCAGCAGCGGCGCGGGGAACTCGCGCTCGCGGTTGCTGGTCATCACCACGAAGGGGAAGGCGTGGCAGCGGACCTGACCGTGCGTCACCGGGACCCGGCGGCCGTCGTCGGTCAGCACCTCCACGGTCTCCTGGCCAGGCCGGTCGGAGATCCGCTCCAGCTCGGGGATGGCGAAGCGGCCCTCCTCCAACACGTTCAGCAGATCGTTCGGCAGGTCGATATCGCTCTTGTCCAGCTCGTCGATGAGCAGCACCCGGGGCCGCTCGGCGGCCACGAGCGCGGTGCCGAGCGGGCCGAGGCGCAGATAGCGGCCGATGTCGCCGGAGCGGTCGGCGGGCGCGGCGTCGGCGCCCGGCACGGTCCGGTCGAGCTGGGCGTCCTGGAGCCGGCCGATGGCGTCGTAGGTGTAGAGCCCGTCGCGCAGCTCGCTGCGGGACACGATGGGCCACTCGAGCACCCGGCCGAGCCCGAGTTCGTACGCGATCGAGTGTGCGAGGGTCGACTTGCCCGCGCCCGGCGGCCCGGTGACGAGCAGCGGGCGGCGCAGGTAGAGCGCCGCGTTGATCAGCTCCAGGGTGCCGTCGTCCTGCACCGGCAGCGGCACGCTGCGGGCGCCGAGCCTGCGGCTCGTCGACGAGTCGAGGGGCGGCACCTCGTACGGGACCACGGGCGCGTCGAAGCGGCGCCACGGCGGCGGCTCCGGCAGGTCCCGAATCCTGTCCGGGGCCGGCCCCCCGGTCCCCCGGTAGATGAACCAGTCGCTCATGGGGTGCTCCTCGTGGGCGGTCGGTGGTGGATGTGCCAGCCGGAGTACTGGCCGACCGGGGCGACAGGCGCCCACAACGGGCCCCTGAAAATGTACCTTCGGCGGTCCGGGGCGCCGGACGGTTCAGGCCGCCGGGCGGCGGTGCCGCGGGGGGCCGAGTGCCGCGGGGTGCGCCGGGTGCGCGCCCCCGGCACCGCGCCGCCCGCGCGCCGGCTCGCGGCGGTCATGACGGCGCGTCCAGGGGCGTGCCGTCCTCCGCGGGCAGCGGGCGCCTCGGGTCGTCGTACAGCAGCGCGAGCGGCTCGGCCCAGCGCTGCGCGGTGCGCTGCACGCTGATGTCCTCGCGCAGCCTGCGCAGCACATCGGGCAGCTCGTCGGGGGCGCCGACGGAGGAGAGCAGCCTGCGTACCCGCGCGTGCAGGTCGTCGCAGCCGTCGGTGCAGCCGCCGCCGTGGCCGTCGATGCGCCACAGCGCGAGCCCGTGCCCGCCTTCGAGGGCGAAGCGCATCGCGGCCTGCCCCGCGCCCTCCGCCACGGACCGGCAGATCACCGGTACCGCCGCGGCCGGGGCCTCCTGGAAGGCGCGCGCGGTCGGTGTGCTGCGCGGCCTCGGCACCCGCAAGACCTCCAGGGGGCGCTGCGCCGTCAGCGCCTTCCAGCGGTCCCACCAGAGTTCGTCCGGTTCTCCACGGCGCGCGAGGCAGCGCAGCACCACGCGGCGTTGTGCCCCCAGGTGGTACGTGTCGTGCAGCGCGGCGATGTCGTCGAGCCGCCAGCGGTGCACCGCCATGTCGAAGTACTCGGCGGGCAGCGCCACTTCGAGCGGGACCGGGCGGCCCGCGCGGTCGTGCTGGTGGAACACCTCCGTCAGCGAGGGCCGCAGCGCCTGCACCAGCTCGTCCGAACGGTGCCCGTTGGTCGAGTTGTCGGTCGCGAACAGCACGGGCCCCGCCTGGCCGCGGTCCACCAGCACCTGCCAGAAGAAGTGCGGCGGGTCGGCCCCGATCACCGGGTCGAGCAGCACCGACACCGTGGTGCCCTCGCCCTGGCCCGGATACGGGACGATCTCCGGGACCCCGTCCGACGCGGGGAGCGCCAGGTCGCCGGGCAACCGCGCCTCCGTCACCAGCGCGTGCGCGAGCGGCGACGGCGTGTCCGCGAGCCGCTCCGCGATCCAGTCGGTCAGCGCGTCCGCCGAGCCCCCGCACGCCTCCACGTACAGCGCGACGAGCCGCAGATAGCGAAGGCCCGTCAGCGGGTCGAGCGGCCCCGTCCCCTCCAGCAGCAGCCCGTGCCCGTCGCGCCAGGTGTGCAGCTCAGGGGTGTCCTGCGGCCAGGAGATGCCGCTGCGCGCCTTGCGCGCGAGCGCCGCGACCGTGGGCCCGTCCGGCGGGGGCGGCAGCGTCGCCAGGTGCCGCAGCGCCCTGCCGCGGTCGCGCGGCGTCCACTCGGCGCCCCCGGTGTTGCGGCCCGCCATCACCACCCGGTGCTGCGCCTGCACCCAGCTCTCGTCGCCGCCGAGACCGCGCAGGCTGTGCCACTTGTCGTGGTCCGCGATCACCTTCCGGTACGTCGGCCCGAACCGCCGCAGCGCCCCGAGCGACACGGCGAGCCCCCCGTCACGCCCCTCGCGCTTCGCCTTGACCAGTGCCACGACCGCGCCGCTCTCGGGATCGAGCAGCGGGCCGCCCGACACCCCCGCGGGCAGCTCCACATCCGAGAAGCGCAGCCCGTAGCGGTCGTCGTGGATGGTGATGTCCAGCTCCGCGCTCCATGACACCGGGCGCTCGGGGCGCTCCTGCGAGGGCCGGTAGCCGTAGACCCAGGCGGGCCCGTAGTGCCGCACCGCGCGGTCCGACAGCCAGACGCACGGGTGGTCGACGCCCTCTTCAAGCAGCCGCACGAGCGCCAGGTCCTCCGCCATCGGCACCGGGCCGCCTGCCGGGTCCGACAGCAGCCACTGTGCGAGACGGGCGCGTACGGGGGCGCCGCCGTTGACGCGGTCGCCGCCGCGCACCGCGAAGACCGCGTCCCGGTCGGCCTCCCCGCGCCAGTTCAGCACGTGCGCGGCGGTCAGCACCCAGCCGGGCGCGACGAAGAACCCGGAGCCCCAGACCTGGCCGCCCCACTCGTCGGCGGCCATCAGATGCACCGTGGCGTTCCTGGTCAGCGCGTGCAGCCGCGGGTCGGGCTCAGGCATGGGGCGCTCCCTGAGATCCTGGCGGCTGCGGCGCGGCGGGCGCCGGGATCGGCGCGGGCTGCGGGGCGGGAACCGGCTGGGGGGTGACGGCGGGATGCGAGGCGCCCGACGCCTGGTCGCCGTCGAAACGCCAGGTCAGCGAGACCTGGATCGACGCCTTCGCCTCCCCCGAGGCCAGCACGGCGAGCGCCTTGCCCGGCTGCGCGCTCAGCTCCACGCCGAACGAGATCTCCGCCTCGTCGGGCGCGGCGGCACGCGCCGCCCGCAGGACGTTCCCGCCGACCGCGCGGATCAGCTCGTCCAACTGCTCAAGGCGCCCACGGACCGCGTCGACCACCCCGACGTCACGGTCGTCCCCGTAACCGTCGGTGCTGCTGAGGCGCGCCATCACCACCGAGCCGTCCGGCAGCTCGATCGCCCGAATGCGGCTCATCCCGCTCCCCCCGGCCTTTCCCTCACGTCTCCCACGATCAACTCTTCCGCATCGAAGCCCGCTTGAACCACCGCGCCCCGACCCTCCGATGGTCCCAGCCGACGCCCCGTCAGGCCCCACGGGGAACGAACCCGGCGCGGGACCGCGACACATCCGTGACGCCCGGCGGCCACGGCCGCATAACCTGAAGGGTCCGTACCTTCGCATCAGGAGCAAGTGTTGTACTTCACCGACCGAGGCATCGAGGAACTGGATCGGCGGCGCGGCGAGGAGGAGATCACTTTCGAGTGGCTCGCAGAACAACTGCGCGCCTTCGTCGACCTCAACCCCGACTTCGAGATCCCGGTGGAACGTTTGGCGACGTGGCTGGCGCGGTTGGATGATGAGGAGGAGTGAGGAGTGGGGGGCCTCCCCCCCCTTTTTTAGGCTCGTTCGCCTCCGGGCCCGCTGAGTCGGTGTTCCGGGCCACCCGTGCTCACTCCGTTCCTTCGTCACTGCGCTCCGCGCGGGCGACCCGGAACACCGACGGGGCCCTTCGGCTCACTCGCCCTGCGAGGCGCCCTGCGAACAGCACTGCGTTGGGATTTCCCTGCGCCACAGCAGGCACGAAACCCTCGGGCTACCGGGAGTACAGGATTGGGGCGACCCGGGATGTTTGGGGTACCGGGGTTGACGTCATCGGGCCACGATATATCGTGAGTACCCAGAGACGCGATATGGCGCGTCCTTGGGTAGGGAGGCCCGGGCGATGTCCGAGTGGTCTGTCACAGAGCCACGCAAGTTCACCTTCGACGCACCGGTCGAGACGCTTCACGTCCGTATCGCGAACGGTGCGGTGAACGTGGTCGGCGTCGAGGAGGGGCCCGCCCGGCTTCAGGTGTCCGAGATCCATGGGCCGCCGCTCACCGTCTCCGAGAGCGGCGGCGCGCTCACGGTCGCGTACGGGGACCTGTCGTGGCGCGGGCTGCTCGGCTGGCTCGATCCGCTCGGCTGGCGGCGGCGCTCCGCCGTGGTGTCGCTCGCGGTGCCGGCCTGCACCCTGGTGGAGGTGGGCGTGGTCGAGGCGGGCGCCGTGGTCTCGGGGATCGAGGGCCGGGCCGAGGTGCGTGGCGTCAGCGGTGACATCACGCTGGTCGGCTGCTCGGGGGCGGTGTCCGCGGAGACGGTCTCCGGCGGGGTGGAGGCCCAGGGGCTCTCGGGGGACCTCCGCTTCAAGTCGGTGTCGGGCGATCTGACGGTGGTGGACGGCTCGGGGACGTCCGTGAAGGCGGACTCGGTGAGCGGTTCGATGATCGTGGACCTGACCGCCGACGCCACCGAGGAGTCGGGCGGGGCCACCCGGGTCGCGCTCGCCAGCGTCTCGGGGGAGATCGCGATCCGCCTCCCGCACCCCGCCAACACCGAGGTCGAGGCGAACACCACCGGCGGCACCGTCTCCAACGCCTTCGAGGACCTGCGGGTCAGCGGGCAGTGGGGCACCAAGAAGATCACCGGCAGGCTCGGCTCAGGCAAGGGCAGGCTGAAGGCCACCACGGTCTCGGGCTCCATCGCCCTGCTGCGCCGCCCGCCCGAGGAGGACGCCGGGCCGCGGCCCGCGCCGCCCGAGCCGCCCGAGCCGGGTGACACCCCGGGCGGCGGGCCCGGGGACGGGCCGGGTGACGCGCCGCGGGACGCCCCGGTGGGTCCAGGCGGCCCGCCACGGGGGCCCGAGGACGCGCACGCCGATGTACCGACCGACGGAAAGGTGCTCTGACATGGCCCCCGTCTTCGCCCATGGGCGCCTCAGGCTCTACCTGCTGAAGCTCCTCGACGAGGCGCCGCGGCACGGCTACGAGGTGATCCGGCTGCTTGAGGAGCGCTTCCAGGGCCTGTACGCGCCCTCGGCGGGCACCGTCTATCCCCGTCTGGCCAAGCTGGAGGCCGAGGGCCTGGTGACGCACACCACCGAGGGCGGCCGCAAGGTGTACTCGATCACCGACGCGGGCCGTGAGGAACTGGCAGGCCGCAGCGGGGAGCTGGCCGATCTGGAGCTGGAGATCCGGGAGTCGGTGGCCGAGCTGGCCGCCGAGATCAGGGACGACGTCAAGGGCGCGGCGGGCGATCTGCGCCGGGAGATGCGCGCCGCGGCCTCGGAGGCCCGGCAGGAGCCGGGCGGCCACGGCGGGAGGCGGTCGGCCGGGGGGCGCGGGGACTTCACCGGGGGCGACCCCGGCGGCTTCGGTGACCGGGAGGCGTGGCGCAACGCCCGCGAGGAGCTGCGGCGGCTGCGTCAGGAGTGGAAGGACCAGGCGCGGCGGGCCAAGGACGAGTCACGGCGCGCGAAGGACGAGTCGCGCCGGGCGCGCGACGAGGCGCAGCGGGCCAGGAGGCAGGCGCGGGAGGCCCAGGAGTGGGCGAGGAACCAGGCGCAGCGGGAGTTCGAGCGGGTCGCCGAGCAGGTGAAGGACCGGGTGGCGGCGCACTTCGCGCGGGGCGACTGGCCCACCGGGGTGCGTGAGGGCATGGCGGAGCTGGCCAAGGAGTTCGGCGACCTCTCCAGCCTCGGGCACTTCGGCAAGGGCGGCGGGCCCGGCGACTTCGCCGCCTTCGGCGGCTTCGCGGTCGACGACGTCGACGACAGGGAGAGCGACGCGGGCGACACGGGGGACGGCGGCGGCAGCGGTACGGGGCCGGGGCGCGGGGCGCCGGGGCCCTGGGACAAGGTACCCGCCGACGCCCTGCGGGACGCCGCCGCGGAAGGCCACGAACCGGAGTGGGCGCACGGGGACTTCGGGGATTCGACGGGGGAGCCCGCGCGCGACCTCGACCGGCTGCTCGACCGCTTCCGTGACGACATCCGCGATGTGGCCAGGGACAACGGCGTCGACGAGGCCCAGCTCCGTGCCGCCCGCCGCCACCTCTCCACCGCCGCGGCCCGTATCGCGGCCCTGCTGAGCACCCCCCGCGCGGGGGGCGGGGGGTGACAACCGGGCGCGTGGCGGCGCCCGTTGGGCGCGCGGAGAGGGGCGCCGCCCCCCTCGGGGTCAACTCTGGTTGACGGCGGGGGGTCGGTCAACCTACATTGACACCATGACCGAAGCCACGGATCTCGCACGGGCCGCCGGGGACCGCGATCCCCGCGTCGGCCTGCGCGCCGTCACCGCCCTGCGCCGTCTGCTGGAGCAGTTGGAGTCCGTACAGGTCCGCAGCGCCCGGCAGCAGGGGTGGTCCTGGCAGGAGATCGCCGACCAGCTCGGCGTGAGCAAACAGGCCGTCCACAAGAAGTACGGGAGGCATTGATGTTCGAGCGGTTCACCAAGGAGGCCGGCGCGATCGTCAAGGCCGCCGTCGCCCGGGCCCTGAAGACGGACGGCGGGGGCGTCACGCCGGAACACCTGCTGCTCGCCGTGCTCGACGAACGGCACGGGCCCACCGCGGACGTGCTCGCCCGGCTCGGCGCCGCGGAGCGCAGGGAGTCCATGGCGCGGGCCGTCGAGGAGTCGCGGCGCAGGGCCGGGCTCTCCCAGGCCGACACGGAGGCGCTGGCGGAACTGGGCATCGACGTCGCGGAGATCGTCGCCCGCGTCGAGGAGACCCACGGGGTGGGGGCCCTCAGCTCCCCGGGTGACGGCTTCCACTTCCGCCGCGGCGATACGCCCCGCGGGCCGAGGAGCCACCGCCACGTCTCGTTCTCCAGGGGCGCCAAGGAGACCCTGGGCAAGAGCCTGCGGATCGCGGCGGCCAGGAAGGAGAGGCGCATCGGCGCCGAGCACATCCTGCTCGCCCTGCTGGTGCGCCCCGGGATCGCCGCCGAGGTGATGGCCGACCACGGGGTCACGTACACCGCGGTGGAACGGCTCCTGCCCGCCTCGGCCGAGGCCCGCTGACCGGCGGTCCTGGACGGAACCGGGGGGCGACGTGTACTGGGCGACATGGAGACTTTCCGTACTGGGCCCCCGGGTGCGGCGCGCGGCACCGCCCGCCGCCGACCCCCGCGCCAGGCCCCGGACCGGCGGGCGGCCCCCGTCGGACGAGGGGGCACCGTGCCCGCCGGGGGGCGGCGGTGAGAGCGCGCCCGTCGAGGGCGAGAGCGGTCGGCAGGACCGCCCGCACACCCGTCAGTTGCTCGTCGGCGGCCCCGGGTGACGGCATCCGGGGCCGCTGGTCGGGCGGTCCTGGCGGTCCTGGCGGTCAGACAGTGAGCACGATCTTGCCGAACTGGTCGCCGCGCTCCATCAGTTCGAAGCCCTCGCGGGCCCGGTCGAGCGGCAGCGTGCGGTCGATGACGGGGCGTACGCCCTTGGCGGCGCAGAAGGCGAGCAGGTCCTCCAGCTCGTCCTTGGCGCCCATGGTGGAGCCGACCACCTTGAGTTCGAGGAAGAAGATCCGGTTCAGCTCGCCGCGCGCGGGGCTGTCGCCCGAGGTCGCGCCGCAGATGACGAGGGTGCCGCCGGGCCGCAGCGACTTCAGGGAGTGCGACCAGGTGGCCGCGCCGACGGTCTCGATCACGGCGTCCACCCGGTGCGGCAGCCGCGCGCCGCTCTCCAGCGCCTCCACGGCGCCGAGTTCCACGGCGCGCCTGCGCTTCGCCTCGTCCCTGCTGGTGGCGTAGACCCGCAGACCGGCGGCGCTGCCCAGCACGATCGCGGCGGTGGCGACCCCGCCGCCCGCGCCCTGGACGAGCACCGAGTCGCCGGGGCGCACGCCCGCGTTGGTGAAGAGCATGCGGTACGCGGTCAGCCAGGCAGTGGGCAGACAGGCCGCCTCCTCGAAGGACAGCCCTGCGGGCTTCGGGAGCAGGTTCCAGGTGGGCACGGTGACCCGTTCGGCGAAGGTGCCCTGGTAGCGCTCGGTGAGGATGGAGCGGGGCTCGTCGGGGCCGACGCCGTGGCCCGACTGGCCGATGACGGAGTGGAGGACGACCTCGTTGCCGTCCTCGTCCACGCCCGCGGCGTCACAGCCGAGGATCATCGGGAGCCGCGCGTCGGGGAGTCCGACCCCGCGCAGCGACCAGATGTCGTGGTGGTTGAGCGAGGCGGCCTTGACCGTGACGGTCGTCCACCCGTCACGCGGCCCAGGGGCGGGCCGCTCGCCCACCTCCAGCGCGCTGAGAGGATCGGTCGAATCGGTACGGGCGGCGTATGCAGCGAACATGAGCCGACCCTAGGCGCTCCACGGGCCCCCGTCTGCTCCACGGCGACGGGGCCCCGGGACGACACCCGACGCCTCCGCACCGGGCTACACCCGGCTCCCCACAGTCCCGGACCTGCTTTCAGCGAGACCGGGACAGGTCTTCAGACAAGCCCGGGCTGGGTTTCAGACGGGCGCAGGCTTGATTTCAGACCTGCCTGTGAGGGGTTCCAGACAGGCCCGGGACGGGTTTCAGAGGTGCGAGGGGGCCGCGCCCCCCTCGGTGCTCCGGACCACCGTGATCGGGTGGGCGGGTGGGCACGCAGCCCAGGACGCCAGCCCCCTCCCACCCGCACCCAGAATCCACGCCCCGAAGGACAGGACTCAGGCGCGAGCCACCCCCTCCGCACGCGCAGCCACCGCCACCGCCTCCGTCACCGCAGGCGCCACCCGCTCATCGAACGGCGACGGAATGACGTAGTCAGGCTTGAGATCGTCGCCGACCACCCCCGCCAGCGCCTCCGCCGCCGCGATCTTCATCGCCTCGGTGATCCGGGAGGCCCGCACCCGCAGCGCGCCCGCGAAGATGCCGGGGAAGGCGAGCACGTTGTTGATCTGGTTCGGGAAGTCGGAGCGCCCGGTCGCCACCACGGAGGCATAGCGGTGCGCGATGTCGGGGTGGACCTCGGGGTCCGGGTTGGCCATCGCGAAGACGTACGCGCCGTCCGCCATCGACGCCACCGCGGGCTCCGGCACCGTACCGCCGGAGACGCCGATGAAGACGTCGGCTCCGGCGAGCGCCGCCTCCAGGCTGCCGCTGAGCCCGGCCCTGTTGGTGATCCTCGCCAGCTCCCGCTTGACCGGGGTCAGGTCGTCGCGGTCCTCGCTGACGACGCCCTTGCGGTCGGTCACCGAGACGTCGCCGACGCCCGCTTCGAGCAGGAACTTGGCGATGGCGACACCGGCCGCACCGGCGCCGGAGATCACGGCGCGCAGGTCGGCGAGGGAGCGGCCGGTCAGCCGGGCCGCGTTGCGCAGCGCGGCGAGCGTGACCACGGCGGTGCCGTGCTGGTCGTCGTGGAAGACCGGGATGTCGAGGCGCTCCTGGAGCCTGCGCTCGATCTCGAAGCAGCGCGGCGCCGCGATGTCCTCCAGGTTGATCCCGCCGAACGAGGGCGCGAGCCTGGCCACGGTGTCGACGATCTCGTCGGTGTCCGTGGTGTCGAGGGCGATCGGCACCGCGTCCACGCCGCCGAACTGCTTGAAGAGGATCGCCTTGCCCTCCATGACGGGCAGCGACGCCTCGGGCCCGATGTCACCGAGTCCGAGGACCGCGGTGCCGTCCGTGACGACGGCGACGACCCCGGACTTCCAGGTGTAGTCGTGGACGAGCGCGGGCTTCTCCGCGATGGCGCTGCACACCGCGGCGACCCCGGGCGTGTACGCGAGCGACAGGTCGTCCCTGTCGTTGACCGGGACCGTGGCCCGCACCGCGAGCTTGCCGCCGCGGTGCAGGGCGAACGCCGGGTGGAGCGGCTCGTCGCCGTCCGTCGCGGTCCCCGCGCCGACGCCCTGCGCCGGGGGTGTCCGCTGCGCCGTGGCGCCGTCGCTCTCCGTGTCGCTGCGAGGATTGACGATCTCCGCTGCCACTGTGTCGTACCCCTTAGGTCTGCGTGATGGAGGGTGACCGCTCCTGATTGAGGAGCGGGCGGGCACCGCGTACGCGCTCGGCCGGTTCTGGTCGGTGAACCGCCTGCGCGTCACGCGACGGGCGCGCCGCACGCGCGCCCTGAGCCCCGGATGAGGGGTGTGAGGCACCTTCTTACCGGACGCACGGTGTCGTGGACGAGTCCGGCAGCGATCGGTGACGTGTCTCATAGCCGAATATGGCGAAGATTTCACATGGGTCGCCGCCAAATCACAGTTGGGGGACGAAACCTGAACAAGCCATGGCCAACTGATGGGCAAGTCATGGCCGGCACATGAACCGGACCGGACCTTCACGCTCCACGGGGCCAGCGAAATCGGAAGGCGTCGATCCGTTTGTGGCCGAAGATTCTGCGGTAGCGAGGGACGGGGCCCGCAGATGATCCGGCCCCGAACGACCGTCCTGTCCCGCTTCAGCGGGTCACCTGTTATCCGATTTTGACATGGGGGCGCCCCTGCACGGTCTTGTCCGGATGGCAAGATGCCCTAATCACACAGGGGCCCGACATCCGCAGGTGTGTGCCGCCCGCCCCGCTCACGGCAACTCCCTCACCCCGCCGGAGGAACACCACCATGACCGCACGCTCCACCCGTCGCACGACCCGCGCCGGTGCCGCGGCGTCCAGCACCCACGGACGCCTCGCGAGGTCGCGGTTCGCCGCAGTGGGCACCATCGCGGTCGCAGGCACCCTGCTGCTTGCCGGTTGCGGTGACCAGACGAAGGACAAGGGCGACAGCTCCGACGGCGGCAAGAGCAAGAGCGCGGCCGGCTCCTCCTCCCTCGCGGACAAGCTGCCGGGAGAGATCCGCAGCGCCGGTGTCATCAAGGTCGGCTCCGACATCGCGTACGCGCCCGTCGAGTTCAAGGACAAGTCCGGCGCGACCGCGGGCATCGACCCCGACCTCGCCGCGGCACTCGGCAAGAAGCTCGGGGTGCGGTTCGATTTCGAGAACGGCACCTTCGACACCCTCATCACCGGTCTCCGCTCCAAGCGGTACGACATCGCGATGTCCGCGATGACCGACACCAAGGAGCGCCAGCAGGGCATCGACCCCGACACCGGCAAGAAGGTCGGCGAGGGCGTCGACTTCATCGACTACTTCAACGCGGGTGTCTCCATCTACACGCCCAAGGGCAAGACCCAGGGCATCACCGACTGGCCCGACCTGTGCGGCAAGAAGATCGTCGTCCAGCGCGGCACCGTCTCGCACGACCTCGCCAAGGACCAGGCGAAGAAGTGCCCGGCGGGCAAGAAGCTCTCCATCGAGGCGTTCGACGACGACCAGCAGGCCCAGACCAGGCTGCGCTCCGGCGGCGCCGACGCCGGCTCGTCCGACTTCCCCGTCGCCGCGTACGCGGTGAAGACCGCGGGCGGCGGCAACGACTTCGAACTCGTCGGCGACCAGGTCCAGGCGGCGCCGTACGGCATCGCGGTGGCCAAGGGCAACGACCAACTGCGGGACGCGCTCAAGGCCGCGCTCGACGCCGTCATCAAGGACGGCGAGTACGGCAAGATCATCCAGAAGTGGGGCGTCGGCGCCGGCTCCGTGAAGCAGGCCACCGTCAACGGCGGCAAGTGACCCTGCGCCGGTCCCCCGCCGCGGCGTCCCGTCCGTGCGGACGGCGCCCGCGGCGGGGGGACCGGCGGCCGCAGACTCCGTCACGAGCCCGTTGAAAGGCAACTTCCGTGTCCAAAGACACCGATATGGCGGACAAGGCGGGCGGCGCCGCCGAAGGCGCCGACCCGGCCGCCGCGACCGCGGCACCGCCCGAGGCGATCAGGGCCGTCCCGGTACGGCACTACGGGCGCTACGTCGCCGCGCTGGTCGCGATAGCCGTCCTGGTCGCGATCGTCTACGCGTTCTCCCAAGGCAAGATCAACTGGGGCGCGGTGCCCGACTACTTCTTCGACCACCGCATTCTCAAGGGCGTCGGCCAGACCCTGCTGCTGACTGTGCTGTCGATGCTGATCGGCGTCGTCGGGGGCATCCTGCTCGCGGTGATGCGCCTCTCGCGCAACCCGGTGACGTCGTCGATCGCCTGGTTCTACATCTGGTTCTTCCGCGGCACCCCGGTGCTCGTACAGCTCATGGTCTGGTTCAACCTGGGCCTGGTCTTCCAGTACATCAACCTGGGGCCGATCTACAAGGACTACTGGTCCTCCTTCATGACGCCGTTCCTGACGGCGCTGCTCGGCTTCGGCCTCAACGAGGCCGCGTACATGGCGGAGATCTGCCGGGCCGGGCTGCTGTCGGTGGACGAGGGCCAGACGGAGGCGTCGCACGCGCTGGGCATGAGCCAGGCCAAGACCCTGCGCCGCATCGTGATCCCGCAGGCGATGCGGGTGATCGTGCCGCCGACGGGCAACGAGGTCATCAACATGCTGAAGACGACCTCCCTGGTGTCGGCGGTGCAGTACTACGAACTGCTGCGGTACGCACAGGACATCGGGCAGACCTCGGGCGCGCCGGTGGAGATGCTGTTCCTCGCCGCGGCCTGGTACCTGATCATGACGTCGATCCTGAGCGTGGGCCAGTACTACATCGAGCGGTACTACGCGCGTGGTTCGAGCCGGATGCTGCCGCCCACCCCGTGGCAGCGGGTGCGGGGGAACCTGCTCTCGTTCGGCCGTCCGAAGGGAGCACTGGGATGACCGGGAAGCAGCAGGACCTGCGGAAGGCGCCGCGGGACGCCGCGGGCGGCACGCCGATGGTGCGGGCCGAGGGCGTCCACAAGTCGTTCGGCGGCCTCCACGTGCTCCAGGGCATCGACCTGGAGGTCGCGGCGGGCGAGGTGTTCTGCCTGATCGGCCCCTCCGGGTCCGGCAAGTCGACGTTCCTGCGCTGCATCAACCACCTGGAGAAGATCAACGCCGGGCGCCTCTACGTCGACGGCGAACTGGTCGGCTACCGGCAGCAGGGCGACAAGCTCCACGAGCTGCGCGACCACGAGGTGGCACGCAACAGGCGCGACATCGGCATGGTGTTCCAGCGGTTCAACCTCTTCCCGCACATGACCGCGGTGGAGAACATCATGGAGGCCCCGACGCAGGTCAAGGGCGTACCGAAGGCGGAGGCCAGGCAGCGCGCCGGGGAACTGCTGGAACGGGTCGGCCTCGCGGACAAGGCCGACAGCTACCCCTCCCAGCTCTCCGGCGGCCAGCAGCAGCGGGTGGCGATCGCGCGGGCGCTGGCGATGGACCCGAAGCTGATGCTCTTCGACGAGCCGACGTCGGCACTCGACCCCGAGCTGGTCGGCGACGTGCTCGATGTGATGCGGGACCTGGCCCAGAGCGGCATGACGATGATCGTCGTCACCCATGAGATGGGCTTCGCCCGTGAGGTGGGCGACTCCCTCGTCTTCATGGACGGCGGCGTGGTCGTCGAGTCCGGCACCCCACGCGACGTACTGACCTCCCCACAGCACGAGCGGACGAAGTCCTTCCTGTCCAAGGTCCTGTAGCTCGGGGGGAGGAAGCTACGGGCCGGTACGTATCCCCCGCGTACTGAAAACCGCATGCGGGGGGGCAACGCCGGTTCGCGGGGGCGCAGCGCTCGGTGTGCTTCCGTGTACCGGGCCCTGGGCCCCGGGGTGCCGGGGGCTCTCCCGCGGGTCAGGACGTCGCGGACAGGGCGGCGCCGAGGTCGCCGGGGCGACTGATGTCGATGCGGGCGACGCGTCGGTCCCGGGTGGTGACGGTGATGACCGCGAGCGGATGGCCGCCGGGGGCGATGACGCTGACCGGCCGGCCGTCGACGAGCAGCGGCGCGCCGACGCGGATGCGGTCGGCGAACAGCGTCGTCTCGCGGGCGACGGCATCGGCGCCGGTGATCGCCTCCGGCGTACCGGGCGGGAGGAGCGTGGCGTCGGCGACGCGCACGCAGTCGTCGGTCATCAGGGCGACCATCCGGCCGATGTCGCCCCCGGCGGCCGCGTCGAGGAAGGCTTCCACGACGGCATGGTCGACGGTGGCGGCCGTCGACGCGGGCCGGGCCCCGGCGAGGCTTCTGCGTGCCCGGCTGGCGTGCTTCTTGGCGCTGTCCGCGCTGGTGCCGAGGGCCTGCGCCACCTCGCGGAACGGGACGTCGAACAGGTCGTGCAGGACGTACGCGACGCGCTGGGCGGGCGTGAGCAGGCCGAGGACGACCATCAGTGCGCGGGAGATGTTCTCGCGCCGGAGGTAGCGCTCGTCCGCGGCGACGGTCTCGGCGGGGAGCAGGTCCGCGAGCAGGGGCTCCTCGCGGCGGCGGTGCCGCGTGCGTAGCTGGTCGAGACAGACCCGGGTGAGCACGGTCGTCAGCCACGCGGCCGGGTTGCGGAGGCCGTCGGTGTCCGCGGCGGACGCCTTGAGCCAGGTGCTCTGGACCGCGTCCTCCGCGTCGTGGACGGACCCGAGCAGCCGGAACGCCAGCGCCGTCAGTCGCGGCCGCGCCGCTTCGAACTCCGTGATCGGCACCACCAGGTGTCACCTTTCCGAGGCGGCAGACGTCGGGACGGACGAGACCGCCAATCTCCCACCCGACAACCCTCGTAACGGAGACACCCGCCGATGAGCATACAGAAAGCCCGATTCCCCCTCACACACGAACAAATAGCGAGGAGGCGCCCGGCATGACCACCACCGCCTTGCTCGTCGCCACGATCGTGTGTATCGCGGCCAACGCCTCCATCGCCGTCGCCGACTACGCAGGGGCGGGCTTCGTACGGAAGAACTCGGCCGAGGTACACGTCCCCGAAAGCGCCCTCCCTTACCTCGCGACCCTGAAACTGGCCGGGGCGGCAGGGCTGGTGGTCGGCCTGACCGCGTGGCGTTGGGCGGGCCTCGCCGCCGGCATCGGCCTGACCCTCTTCTTCACCACCGCCGTAGCCACCCACCTGCGCACCCACGTCCTCCACAACATCGCTTTCCCGACCCTGTACCTACTCCTCGCCCTCACGGCAACCACGTACATGACCACCTGACGGGACTACCCCGGACCGGCACTCAGGCCGGTCCGGCGGTCTGAGGACGACCGCCGAGCGACGAAGCCTGTCCGGCGTTTGAGGACGAGCGTCCAGCGACAAAGCCCGTCCGGCGCCTGAGGACAAGCACTCAGCAACAAAGCCCGTCCGGCGCCTGAGGACAAGCGTCCAGCGAAGAAGCCCGTCCGGCGTTTGAGGACGAGCGTTCGGCGACGGAGGCCACTCCGCCCTCACCTCAACCCGAGTACCACCGCATCGGACGGCGACCGCCAAACCCCCCGCGCCTCCGCGAACCCCGCCCCCCGCAGGGCCCGCACATGCCACCCCTCGGGCAACGACTCCCCGTCCGCATGCTCCCCGTAGATCTCGAACCGCTCCGCCGTCGCCTCGGCGAGCGCCGGCTCCGCCGCGGCCCGGGCCCACCACTCGCTCCAGTCCGCCACGCCCGCCGCCCGCGCCCTGTCCATCCGGGCGTGCCGGTACGCGGACTCCGCGGCGTCGACACGCGGCGTGTCCTCGCCCGGCATATGGTCCGCGTTCATGAAGACGCCGCCCTCGCGCACGAGCCCCGCCAACTGCCCGTACAGGACCGTCAGGGGCTCACGGTGCATCCAGTGCAGCGCGGTGGCGGTGAGCACGGCGTCGTACGTGCCCTGCGGCAGCCGCTCGGGCCAGTCGGGCTCCTTGAGGTCGGCCCGTACGAACGAGACCCTGGGGTCGTCCGCGAACGTACCGCGCGCGATGGCCAGGAGCGCCGGGTCGAGGTCGACGCCCACGGCGGCGGCCCCGGGGAAGCGGCGCAGCAGCCTGGCCGTGATGCTCCCCGTGCCGCAGGCCAGGTCGAGCACCCGGGGCGCCGGGCCGACCAGGGCCTCGACCATGTCGAGCATGACCGTGAAGCGCTCCTCACGGTCCGGCATGTACCACTCCTGCTGCCGGTCCCAGCTACGCTGCCACGTCTCCCAGTCGGTTCCCGCCGTCGTCTCCGCCATCATCGCCTCCGACCCGTCGTACGCTCGGACCATGCCGTAAGCCCCGTATAGCTACGGCGTCCATTACTCGCACCCGCCCACGTACCATAAAGCGCCCCTGGTAAGGACTACAAGTGGAACTCGACCGTTACTCGGATTTCGCCGTGCGCCTGGTCAACAGCGAGGAGCCGGACCGCGGCACGGACTCGCTGACATCGGTGGCCGCGGTGCGCGAGCTGTTCGGCGAGAACAACTCGGCGGCCCGCCGTGCCACGGACGCCGACGTGACCCGGTTCCGCTCGGTACGGGCGCGGCTGCGCACGGTGTTCGAGGCCGCCGACGCCGGGGACGCCACGCTCGCCGTGGACCTGCTCAACTCACTGCTGCTGGAGTTCCCGGTGAGCCCCCAGATCTCCGGGCACGACTTCCTGGACGACGAGGGCCACCCGCGCTGGCACATGCACCTGGCCGACCACCCGTCGAACGCGACCGCCGGCTACGCCGCCATCGCCGCGATGGGGCTCGCGTTCCACCTCACGGAGCACGGCGCAGAACGCCTCGGCCTCTGCCAGGCCACGCCCTGCCGCAACGCCTATCTGGACACCTCCACGAACCGCTCGCGGCGCTACTGCTCCGACCGCTGCGCGACCCGGGCGAACGTGGCCGCCTACCGGGCCCGCAAGCGTCTGGGCGCGAGCCGGTCGGAGAGCACGGGCCGCACCGCGGACAGCGCCCAGGAGAGCGCACCGGCGAGCGGGCGCTGACCCGGCCGGGTGGTACGCGGCCGGAAGCGGGCGAGGACCACGCCGAGCACCAGGTCCTCGGGCACCGCCCCGTACACGGTGCTGTCGGCGCCCGCGCCCGGATTGTCGGCCAGCACCCACCAGCCCCCCTCGCGCAGCCCGACGGCACGCTTGACGATCAGCAGGTTCTGCTGGAGCGGGTGGCGCAGCACCACGACATGCCCGGGGCGCACCCTGGCCCCGTAACGGACGAGCACCCGGTCCCCCTGGTACAGCGTCGGGACCATGGAGGGCCCCTCCACTTCCGCGACCCCGAACAGCGCCCGGACCTCCTGGCCTTCCGCTGTCTCCGGCATCAGCAAACCTCCCGGTCCGATCCCTCGCCCATCCTCACCATGCCCAGTTTCACCCTGGACTTTTGTCCTAAGCCCACCGGGGCACTCGGGAAAACGTCTCCCGCACGGAGTAATCTCCCACCTGAGAAGACGATCACGAGGAAGGACAGCTCAATGCTCTCCCGCCTGTTTGCCCCCAGGGTCAAGGTCAGCGCCCACTGCGACCTGCCCTGCGGCGTCTACGACCCCGCCCAGGCCCGCATCGAGGCGGAGTCGGTCAAGGCCATCCAGGAAAAGATGGCCGGAAACGACGACGCGCACTTCCAGGCGCGCGCCACCGTCATCAAGGAGCAGCGCGCCGAACTGGCGAAGCACCACGTCTCGGTGCTCTGGAGCGACTACTTCAAGCCCCCGCACTTCGAGAAGTACCCGGAGCTGCACCAGCTCGTCAACGACACCCTGAAGGCCCTCTCCACCGCGAAGGGCTCGACGGACCCCGCCACCGGTCAGAAGGCGCTGGACTACATCGCCCAGATCGACAAGATCTTCTGGGAGACCAAGAAGGCGTAACGCCCTCACGGTTCTTCCGGGCCGCGGCCTCTCCTGTGTGTCGCGGCGTCCGTGCTTCCCGCACCCGGCCCCCCGGTTTCCGCCCCCGTGGCGGTGCCGGGGGCCGGGTGCGGTGGTGTGTGGGGAGACTGGTCAGGGGGTCAGGGGCGCCAGTCGGGGAAGGGGACGGTGTCGTGGACGGCGGACACCGGGAGGGGGCCGTAGATATGAGGGAACGTCTCCGCAGCGTCCGGCTCCGGGGGTTCCTCGCGGACCGGGGCGGTCAGGCCCGACGGGTCGATGACGAGGACCACCAGGTCGGCCGGGTCCGTGTCGGTGTAGAGGAAGTCCGCGACGCGGCGCAGTTGGTGCGGCCTTGAGCAGTGGATGAAGCCGACCTCGGCCAGGGTCCTGCCGCGGGTGGAGCGGGTGTAGGTGCCCGTGGTGCGGGCGGCCTCCCAGTGGGCACGCTCGGCGAGGTGCAGCAGCGGGGCCGCGGGGCGCGGCTCGCGCCACATGGGCCACATCCGGGGGCCGTCGGGCAGGTCGACGGTGTGGGCGGCGGGGGTGAAGCCGTGGCGTGCGTAGAGGTCGCGGCTGCGGGCGCTGCTGGCCTCCAGGTAGGCGGGGGTGCCGCGGCGGTCGCAGTCGGCGAGGACGGCGGCGATGAGGCGGGAGCCCAGACCGGCGCCGCGGCTGGCGGCGTCCACGCCGATCATCTGGAGGTAGACATGGGCGCGGTCGTGCGGGTGCCTGGCGCCGGTCAGCGCGCCGATGGTCTCGATGCGCTCGTTGCCCGGGTCCACCCGGGATCTGACCAGGGCGGGGCCCTCGGCGGCGCCGGTGGCGCGGCCCCTCGGCACCGACAGCCAGAGCGCCGCCGCGCGCGCGTCCTCGGTGACGTCGATCCAGCCGCCGTCGAGGGCGATGTCGAAGAACACGCCCATCAGGGCGCGGTGGTGGCGCGGGCGCCGCGCCTCGTCGGGGAAGATCCAGCCGCTCACCGGGTCGTCGGCGAGCGCGCGGTCGAGCAGCGCGCTGACGGTGTCCCGGTCCGCTCCCGACGCCCTGCGTACCGCCACGGCCATGACACGTCCCCTCGTCCGCCCCACCCGTCGGCCGCAGCCTAACCCGCGCCCGTGGCCCGGGCGCGGACCTGGACCCGGGCCACGGGGGCTGTGTGGACCGGGCCCAGGGATCGGGGGTGACGCGCCGTCACACGGTGCGGCGCGTCACGTACTCCGCGAGGGCGAGCAGTTCCCCGGCGTCGGGCGGCCGGGGGACCGCGGCGGACAGGTGGTGCAGGGCGCGCGCCATACGGTCGGCGGCCTGGACCTGCGCCCAGTCGCGCCCGCCGGCCCGCTCCAGGGCGTCCACCGTGCGCTCCAGGTCGCCCGCCCCGGGCGGGGTGGCGTAGAGCGCGGCCAGTTCTGCGGCGGCCGGGGTGCCCGCGGCGAGGGCGGCGACCACCGGCAGGGACTTCTTGCGGGCCGTCAGGTCCGCCCCTGCGGGCTTGCCGGTGCGCCGTGGGTCGCCCCAGATGCCGATGACGTCGTCGATGAGCTGGAACGCGAGACCGGCCTCGCGCCCGAACGCGTCGAGCGCCGCCACCTCCTCGTCGCCCGCGCCCGCGTAGAGCGCGCCGACGGCGCAGGCGCAGCCGAGCAGCGCCCCGGTCTTGGCCTCGGCCATGGCCAGGCACTCGTCGAGCGTCACCTCCTGCGGCCTCCGGCCTTCGAGTGCGGTGTCCGCCTGCTGTCCCTCGCACAGCTCCACCACGCAGGCGGCGAGCCGGGCGGCGGCGCGGGCCGACGCCGGGTGCGGGTCCTCGGCGAGCAGCCGCTGCGCGAGCGCCTGGAGCGCGTCGCCCGCGAGGATCGCGTCCGTGGTGCCGAACACCGTCCAGGCCGTGGGGCGGTGGCGGCGGGTGGTGTCACGGTCCATCACGTCGTCGTGGAGCAGGGTGAAGTTGTGCGTCAGCTCCACCGCAGCGGCGGCCCGTGCCGCGCCCGGCGCGTGCCCGCCGAGCGCCCTGGTCGCGGCGAGGACGAGGGCGGGCCTGATGGCCTTGCCGGTGTGCCCCTGGCCCGTGCCCCCGCCGCCGGGCGGATGGGCGTCCCGCCAGCCGAAGTGGTGCAGCGCCACCCGGCGCATCGCCTCCGGGAGGGAACCGACCGCGGCGCGCAGCGCGGGCCCGACGGCGGCACGCGCCGCCTGGAGGATCGCCTCGGCGTCGCCGCCGCAGTCCCTGCCCCCGCTGCCCCTGTTGTCCCCGTCGTCCGGGCTGTCGGGGCGGTCCCCGCCGCCCGGCCGGGGCCGTGTCACCGCCCCGTCGGACGGGGACACGGCGTCCCGGGAGGGTGTTGTCACTGCCAGCGGCCGATCTCGACGTTCTCCAGGACGCCGAGGGCGTCGGGGACCAGGACGGCCGCCGAGTAGTAGGTCGTCACCAGGTAGGAGATGATCGCCTGGTCGCTGATGCCCATGAAGCGGACGGAGAGGCTGGGCTCGACCTCGTCGGGCAGCCCGGTCGCGTGGAGCCCGACGACGCCCTGCTCGCTCTCGCCGGTACGCATGCAGATGATCGAGGTGGTGCGGGTGTCGCTGACGGGGATCTTGTTGCACGGGAAGATCGGCACCCCGCGCCAGGTGGGGATGCGGTTGCCGCCCATGTCGATGCTCTCGGGGACCAGCCCGCGCTTGTTGCACTCGCGGCCGAAGGCGGCGATCGCCTTCGGGTGGGCGAGGAACAGCTTGGAGCCGCGCCTGCGGCTGAGCAGTTCGTCCAGGTCGTCGGGGCTCGGCACGCCGTTGTGCGGCTGGATGCGCTGGTCGTACTCGCAGTTGTTGAGCAGGCCGAACTGGCGGTTGTTGATCAGCTCGTCCTCCTGGCGCTCCTTCAGCGCCTCGACGGTCAGCCGCAACTGCTGCTCGGTCTGGTTCATCGGCTGGTTGTAGAGGTCGGCGACCCGGGTGTGGACGCGCAGCACGGTCTGGGCGACGCTCAGCTCGTACTCCCTGGGCGCGGCCTCGTAGTCGACGAAGGTGGTGGGGAGGGCGGCCTCGCCGATATGGCCGGCGGAGAGGTCGATGGCCTTCTCGCCGTACTTGTTCGACCGCTGCTCTGGCACCGCGCCCAGGCTGCGCAGGTGGTCGCGGAGGCTGTCCGAGCGCTCGGCCAACTGCTCGAACTCCCGGCGCGGCAGGGAGAGCACGGTGCAGGTGGTGACGGCGCGCGCCGTGTACTCCCAGACGGCGTCCGGGTCGGTGAGGGCCTGCTCGCCGAAGTAGGCGCCGTCGGCGAGGACACCGAGCACCGCGTCGTCGCCGTAGGGTCCTGTGCCGACCTTCTCGACCTTGCCGTGCGCGAGGAGGTGGACCTCCCGGGTGGGGCTGCCGAGGGAGGCCACCACGTCGCCCGGGGTGAACTCGCGCTGCTGGCAGCGCTCCGCGAGCTGGGCAAGCACCTCGTGGTCGTCGAAGTCGCGGAGGGCGGGCAGCTCGCCCAGCTCCGCCGGTACGACCTGGACCCGGTCGCCCGTCTTGACGAAGGTGACCCGGCCGTCACCGACGGCGAAGCTGAGCCTGCGGTTGACCCGGTATGTGCCGCCCTGCACGTTCACCCACGGCAGCATGTGCAGCAGCCAGCGCGAGCTGATCTCCTGCATCTGCGGCACGGTCTTGGTGGTCGTGGCCAGATTCCGCGCCGCCGAGGTGCTGAGGCTCTGCTGGGGCCCCGGCTCCTGCGTGCGGATCTCTTCGCCTACCGACATTGGAATTGCCCTCCCGATCTTGCAGTGACTGCACCGCTCAGCCTTCCAGCACGGTGCGTGGCGACGCCATTACACGAATGAGGGGGAATGAACGGTGGGGTACGGGGCACATGGGCACGCATGTTGCAGGCAGGCGGCGGCGTACGGCCGCGGGCGGCGTCCCCCATCGCGGCCCGGGGCCGGAGAACGTGCCGGGAACAGGCCCGGAACCGGGAACAGCGCACCGCCGCCGGGCTCGCCGTGGGTGTCCCGTGTGCGAAGGTTGTACTGACGGCGGTGCCACCCAGGGCGGCGCCCCACGCACCCGTCTTCCGACAGGAGAACCGTCATGGCAGGCTTTCTCGACCGCGCGCGGGAACAGGCGCAGCGCGGCATCAACCAGGGCAAGCAGCGCCTCGACGAGGTGCAGGCCCAGCGCGCGGGCAACGACCTGCTGAAGAAGCTGGGCGCCGCCTACTACGCGGAGCGGCGCGGCAACGGCACTCCTGAGGAGACCCAGCGGGCCCTCTCCGCGCTGGAGAGCCACATCGCGGCGAACGGCGACTCGTTCCTGCACTGACCGCACGGGGCCGCGCGAGTAAGGCGCACGCGTGCCTGCCCGCGCGCCCGCCCGGGGGCGCGGGCAGGGCCCGGTCAGCGGTGGCCCGGGTCGTCCGCCTCGCGGTAGGCCGCCGCCTCCTCCAGGTCGAGGCGGCGCAGCAGGGTACGCAGCATCTCGTCGTCGATGTAACGGGCGTCGCGCAGGCGCACGAAGACCGAGCGCTCGGTCTCGATCATCGTGCGGGCCAGGCGGCGGTAGGTGTCGTCGGCGCTCTCGCCGGTGGACGGGTTGACCGAGCCGAGGCGCTCCCACACGGCGTTGCGGCGGCGTTCGAGGACGGTGCGCAGCCGGTCGGCCAGGGGCTCAGGCAGGGTGTTGCGCTCGTCGTCGAGTAGCTGCGCCAGGCGCTCCTCCGCCGCGGTCGACGCCTGGGCCTGCGCCTGGGCCTCGGCGAGCGTCATCTCCCGCTCGTCGCGCGGCGGCAGCTTCAGCCACCTGATCAGCGCGGGCAGGGTGAGGCCCTGGAGGACGAGGGTGCCGATGACGGTGGTGAACGTCAGGAACAGCACCAGGTTGCGCGCGGGGAAGTCGGCGCCGTCGTGCAGGGTGAGCGGGATGGAGAAGGCGATCGCGAGCGACACCACACCGCGCATCCCCGCCCAGCCGATGACCAGCGGCCCCTTCCAGGTCGGGTCGGGCTCCCGCTCCCTGATCCTGCGGGAGAACGCGCGCGGCAGGAACGTCGCCGGGTACACCCACACGAAGCGCGCCGCGACGACCACGACGAACACCCCCACCGCGTACCCGAGCGCCTCGCCCACCCCGTAGGGCCCGAGCCCTTCGAGCACGACGGGCAGTTGGAGCCCGATGAGCGCGAAGACGGCGGTCTCCAGCAGGAACGCCACCATCCGCCACACCGCGTCCTCCTGGAGGCGGGTGGCGAAGTCGACCTGCCAGGCGCGGTGGCCCAGGTAGAGCGCCACGACGACCACGGCGAGCACCCCGGAGGCGCCCAACTGCTCGGCGACGCCGTAGGCGACGAAGGGGATGAGCAGCGACAGGGTGTTCTGGAGCAGCGCCTCGGTGAGGTGGGTGCGCAGCCAGTGCAGCGGCACCATCAGCACGAGGCCGACGCCGACCCCGCCGAAGGCGGCGAGCAGGAACTCGCCGAAGCCGTCGGCCCACCCCGCGCCCTCCCCGACGACGGCGGCGAGCGCCACCTTGTAGGCGGTGATGGCGGTGGCGTCGTTCACCAGTGACTCGCCCTGGAGGATCGTGGTGATCTTGGCGGGCAGCCCCACCCTGCGGGCGACCGCGGTGGCCGCGACGGCGTCGGGGGGCGCCACCACGGCGCCGAGCACCAGCGCCGCGGTCAGGGGCAGGTCGGGCACGAGCAGATACGCGACCCAGCCCACCGCGAACGTCGCGAAGAGCACGTAGCCGACGGAGAGCAGCGCGATGGGGCGCGCGTGCGCGCGCAGCCCGAGGTAAGAGCTGTCGGTGGCGGCGGTGTACAGCAGCGGGGGCAGCAGCAGCGGCAGCACCACATGGGGGTCGAGGGTGTAGTGCGGGACGCCGGGCAGGTAGGAGACGGCGAGCCCGACGGTGACGAGCAGCAGCGGCGCGGGGACGTGGGTGCGCTGCGCGGCCCCGGCGATGGCGGCGCCGCAGGCCACGAGCAGCAGCAGGGGCAGGGCGTCCATGGCTGCGGCGTCTCCTTCCGCGGGTGCGCGGGACGGTGGTCCCGGGGGACGCGCGCTCGGCGCGGCGGTCGCTGGTCAGGCATCGTAACCTGGCCAGCGTCGGCACCGTCCGTGCCGGGCGCGCTCGCGGGCGGGGCCGGCCCGGCGCCGTCGCCGCGACGTGTGCCGCGACCGTGTCAGCCGACCCAGGGAGGCCCCGATGAAGGAGTGCTCACACCTCGCCGCCGCGCCGGCCGGGGAGCCGGAGCCGCTGAGCGGTACATGCCTCGAATGCGAGGCGGCGGGCACCCAGTACGTGCAGCTCAGGCTCTGTCTTGCCTGCGGTTACGTCGGCTGCTGCGACTCCTCGCCACTGAAGCACGCGAGCGCGCACTTCACCGAGTCGGGGCACCCGGTGGTGCGCTCGTTCGAACCGGGCGAGAACTGGCGATGGTGCTATGTCGACAACGTGCTTGTCTGAGACGGCTCTCCCACGTGTGGCAACGGCTCCGACATGGGCGGGGACGGTTCGGAGGACCGGCGTATGGGTACGTCAACCCGGCGCATGGTGTTCGCAATTGATATCGGCGACCCCCTAGCCACGGAGCGTACTCAAGTGTTTACTATGAGTGACAAGGCTGGGCGGGGTCGCGATCACGCGGAACTCACGCGCGCGATAGCGTCACCGCAGAACCATCCACCGCGTCGCCCGGGGCGCCTTCGGGCACCCCGCGGGAAACGTGTACCACCTTGGAGGTGAGGGTGTCCGAGATCGCAGGCGAGCCCGGGGTCCAGGACTTCGTCGAAGTCCGGCTGCCCGCTGCGGGTGCCTACCTGTCGGTGCTGCGGACGGCCACGGCCGGACTCGCGGCGCGTTTGGACTTCACCCTCGACGAGATCGAGGATCTGCGCATCGCCGTGGACGAGGGCTGCGCGATCCTGTTGCAGCAGGCCGTCCCCGGGTCCGTGTTGAGCTGCGTCTTCCGGCTGGTGGACGACTCCCTGGAGGTGACGGTCTCGGCCCCGACCACCGACGGCCGCGCCCCGGAGCGCGACACCTTCGCGTGGACGGTGCTCTCCGCCCTGGCGGGCAAGGTCGACTCCTCGGTCGCCGAGGACAAGACCGTCTCCATCAGCCTCTACAAACAGCGCGGCGCGGGACCCGGGCCGACGTGACGAACGGGGAAGGCCCGGCGCGTGACGAGGGCCGCGGCAAGGGCATCCGCAGCCTCAGGGGCGGCGGCGCCGCGGGACGCCACGGGCAGGGCACGGACGAGACCGAGACCACGGGGGCCCCGGCCGGTGTACCGGAGCAGCAGGCCAGACCGCACCCGGAGGATGCCGGGCGGAATCAGGCCGAGGGCGCACCGGGAGCGGAGCGGAGCGGTGAGGACGAGCGCGGCGCACCGGCAGGACGGGGCGGCGGTCTCGGGGCACCTCAGGGCGGCTGGGGGAGGGCGGGACGGATGAGCGAGCACGGGCAGGACATCGGGCGAGAGGGCGAGGAAGGGCCCCTGCCGGGGACGGCCGACCCGCAGCACCGCCGGGCACAGGGCGGCGGCGCGGGAGCGCAGGACCGGGACAGGGCCGGGCACAGCAAGGCCGCGGGCGCGGACACGGCGGCCGCCGAGCAGCCCGCGGCGCACGGCACGGGGCCCGCCGGGCACGAGGCGCCGGACCGCGGCGGTGCCCGCGCGCTCTTCGTGGAGCTGCGCTCGCTGCCCGCGGGCAGCCCGGAGTACGCGGAGCTGCGCAACCGCCTGGTGCGTATGCACCTGCCGCTGGTGGAGCACCTGGCCAGGCGCTTCCGCAACCGCGGCGAGCCGCTCGACGACCTCACCCAGGTCGCCACCATCGGCCTGATCAAGTCCGTGGACCGCTTCGACCCGGAGCGCGGCGTGGAGTTCTCCACGTACGCCACACCGACGGTGGTCGGGGAGATCAAGCGGCACTTCAGGGACAAGGGCTGGGCGGTGCGGGTGCCGCGGCGCCTCCAGGAGCTGCGTCTCTCGCTGACGACGGCGACGGCGGAGCTGTCCCAGTTGCACGGCCGCTCCCCCACGGTGCACGAGCTGGCGCAGAAGCTCGCCATCTCGGAGGAGGAGGTCCTTGAGGGCCTTGAGTCGGCGAACGCGTACTCGACGCTGTCGCTCGACGTCCCCGACACGGACGACGAGTCGCCCGCGGTCGCGGACACCCTCGGCGCGGAGGACGAGGCGCTCGAAGGGGTCGAGTACCGGGAGTCACTGAAGCCGCTGCTGGAGGATCTGCCGCCGCGCGAGAAGCGCATCCTGCTGCTGCGCTTCTTCGCGAACATGACGCAGTCGCAGATCGCCCAGGAGGTCGGCATCTCGCAGATGCACGTCTCCCGGCTGCTCGCCCGCACGCTCGCGCAGTTGCGCGAGAAGCTGCTCGTGGAGGAGTAGGGCGCCGCACCCGCGCGCCCGCGCCCCCGGGCGTCGCCCCCCGGCCCTCAGGCGGAGTCGCCGGGGCGGCGGATGCCCAGGGCCCGCGCGGTGGCCGGGTTGAGCAGCAGCACCAAGGCGGCCACCGCGACGACGGCGACCACGATCCCCACCGGGATGAGCCCGCTGTCGGCCTGGAGCAGGTTGTAGGCCACCGGCAGCGCCAGCACCTGGGTGATCACCGCGGGCCCCCGGCTCCAGCGCCGCAGCCGCAGCAGCCCGAGCGCCGCGAAAAGCGGGAGCGCGGCGAGCACCAGCAGGGTGACGCCGGTGGTGACGGAGCCCTGCCGGTCGCCCGAGCCGCCGCCCAGGCCCCGTACGAGCAGATAGCAGCCGGCCGCGAAGACGGCGGTGCCCTCCAGGGCCGCGAGGCCCGCGGCCAGCGTCAGCCGCCCAGGGCGCGGCTCGGACGCGGCGGTCTGGGGCTCTTCGGTCTGCTCGGCGCTCACCCCAGCAGGGTAGCCCCGGCCCCGGGGCCGCAGAACCTGGGTGTGAGTGAGGCGCGCGGCGGTGGGTACGCTGCTGCGCATGCGCGCTCTCCTCGTGGTCAATCCGGCAGCAACGACGACGAGTGCGCGTACCCGGGACGTTCTGATCCACGCGCTGGCGAGCGAGATGAAACTCGACGCCGTCACCACCGAGTACCGCGGGCACGCCCGTGACCTGGGGCGGCAGGCCGCGGAGGGCAAGGACATCGACCTGGTCGTGGCGCTCGGCGGTGACGGCACGGTCAACGAGGTCGCCAACGGCCTGCTGCACGAGGGTCCCGACCCCGAGCGGCTGCCGGGCCTCGCGGTCGTCCCCGGCGGCTCCACCAACGTCTTCGCGCGCGCCCTGGGGCTGCCCAACGACGCCGTGGAGGCGACCGGCGCCCTGCTGGACGCGCTGCGCCGCGGCTCCCAGCGCACGATCGGACTCGGGCGCGCCGAGGGCACTCCCGGCACCCCCGACGAGGGCGTGCCGGCCCGCTGGTTCACCTTCAACGCCGGACTCGGCTTCGACGCCGGGGTGATCGGGAGAGTGGAGCGGGAGCGGGAGCGCGGCAAACGCTCCACCCACGCGCTCTACGTCCGCCAGGTGCTGCGCCAGTACCTCGGCGAACCGCACCGCAGACACGGCACGATCACGCTGGCGCGGGAGGGCGCACCGGCCGTGCACGACCTCGTGGTGTCCATAGTCTGCAACACCGCACCATGGACATATCTGGGAAACCGGCCGCTGTACGCGTCTCCCGGGGCGTCTTTCGACAAGGGTCTGGACGTGCTCGGATTCACCCGGCTCTCGGCGCCCGCGGTGGCCCGTTACGGCACTCAACTGCTGTCCTCGTCGCCGGTGCGCGGGCCACGGGGGAAGCACACCGTCTCACTTCACGATCTGAGCGGCTTCACCTTGCATTCCAAGGTGCCACTCCCCCTCCAGATGGACGGAGACCACCTGGGAGTGCGTACGAGCGTGACGTTCACAGGCGTACGGCGTGCACTGCGTGTGATTGTGTGAGTGGAAGGGCCTAAAGTCCTTTCACTCGAACGTTTAGCGCAGCCTCCACCCCATGGAATTACGGCTGTGACCTAGTCGACACCGAGGAATCAAAAAAAACTTTCCGGAAGGGGTTGTATCCCGAGCCGAGGTTTGCGAATCTCTACATGGCGCTCGGGACGGCCGAAACATCAGGCCCCACGAAGTGTCCGATCCCTCTCCACTCCAGGACCACTGCCGGTCGCCCGGTTGTCGGCCCTTCCCTTGTCGAGGGATTCGTGAAAGCGTTCACATTCACAAGCACTCCGCATGTATGACCAAGAGAGGTAGCAGCCATGGACTGGCGTCACAACGCCGTTTGCCGCGAGGAAGACCCCGAGTTGTTCTTCCCCATCGGCAACACCGGTCCCGCGCTGCTGCAGATCGAGGAAGCCAAGGCCGTCTGCCGTCGCTGCCCCGTTGTCGAGCAGTGCCTGCAGTGGGCGCTTGAGTCCGGCCAGGACTCCGGCGTCTGGGGTGGCCTCAGCGAGGACGAGCGCCGCGCGATGAAGCGCCGCGCCGCCCGCAATCGGGCGCGTCAGGCCAGCGCCTGACGCCCACGCCCCGTACGAGCCTCAGCCCGGCGGCGCATGTGCCCCCCATGGCACAACTCGTGAACAGCGAGTTCGCACCCCCGCCCCGAGCAGCAGCGCGCAGTACCCACGTACGCGAAGGACAGCAGTAACCAGAAGTCGGTGCAGACAAGCACACACGCGGCGAACCCCGGGCCCGATCGGCCCGGGGTTCGGTGTTTCTCCCCCGAAGAGCCCGGTGTCGGCCGGGGGGCGCCCGGCGTCAGCCCTGCTTCTCGGAGCGCACCGGGATGTCGAGCACCACCCGGGTGCCGCCCTCGGGGGCCGGCAGCATGGTGAAGACGCCGCCCAACTCCCCCTCCACCAGCGTCCGTACGATCTGGAGGCCGAGGTTGCCCGCGCGCCGCGGGTCGAAGTCCGGGGGCAGCCCGACGCCGTCGTCCTGGACCGTGACCAGCAGCCTGGCGTCCTTGCGGCTGCCGCCGCGCACCGCCGAGACCTCCACGGCGCCCTGCTCGCCGGGGGCGAAGCCGTGTTCCAGGGCGTTCTGGAGCACCTCCGTGAGGACCATGGCGAGCGGGGTCGCGACGGCCGCGTCCAGGATGCCGAAGCGCCCCGTGCGCCGCCCGCTCACCTTGCCCGACGCTATCTCCGCGACCATCGCGAGCACCCGGTCGGCGATCTCGTCGAACTCGACCCGCTCGTCCAGGTTCTGGGACAGGGTCTCGTGCACGATCGCGATGGAACCGACCCGGCGCACCGCCTCTTCGAGCGCCGCGCGCCCCTCCTGCACCCCAATGCGCCGGGCCTGGAGGCGGAGCAGCGCGGCCACCGTCTGGAGGTTGTTCTTCACCCGGTGGTGGATCTCCCGGATGGTGGCGTCCTTGGTCATCAGTTCCCGCTCGCGGCGCCGGAGTTCGGTCACGTCGCGCAGCAGTACGAGCGAGCCGATGCGGGGGCCCTTGGGCTTCAGCGGGATGGCCCGTACCTGGATCACCCCGTCGCCGCCCTCCACCTCGAACTCGCGCGGCGCCCAGCCGCTGGCGAGCTTCGACAGCGCCTCGTCGACGGGGCCGCGGTCGGGGGCGAGCCTGGCCGTGGTGGTGCCGAGGTGATGGCCGAGCAGATCGGCGGCGAGGCCGAGGCGGTGGTAGGCGGAGAGCGCGTTCGGCGACGCGTACTGGACGACGCCCTCCGCGTCGAGCCTGATGAGTCCGTCGCCGACCCGCGGTGACGCGTCCATGTCGGTCTGCTGGTCCGGGAAGGGGAACGAGCCCGCGGCGATCATCTGCGCCAGGTCGGACGCGCTCTGCAAGTACGTGAGTTCGAGCCGGGAGGGGGTGCGCACGGTGAGCAGGTTGGTGTTGCGGGCGATGACGCCGAGCACCCTGCTCTCGCGGCGCACCGGGATCGACTCGATGCGCACCGGGACCTCCTCGCGCCACTCGGGGTCGCCCTCGCGCACGATGCGGCCCTCGTCGAGCGCGACGTCGAGCATCGGGCGCCGCCCGCGCGGCACGAGATGGCCGACCATGTCGTCGTGGTACGAGGTCGGGCCCGTGTTGGGCCGCATCTGCGCGACCGAGACATACCGGGTGCCGTCCCGGGTGGGCACCCACAGCACGAGGTCGGCGAAGGAGAGGTCGGAGAGCAACTGCCACTCCGAGACCAGCAGGTGCAGCCACTCCAGGTCGGGTCCGGAGAGCGCGGTGTGCTGGCGTACGAGGTCGTTCATGGAGGGCACCGCCCGAGCGTACCCCCGGCGCCACCCGCGGGCCGCGGCGCCTGGTCGGGACCCTCGGCCCGGCCGGCACCGCAGCCCGGAGCTGCCGCTCCGGCCCTGGGGGCCGGAGGACTCCCGCGGCCATGGGTGTGCGGTGCCCGGCGGCCGCGGGGCGCGGGAGCCGGTGCGGTCAGGGCAGAGAGCGCCGGTCCCCGGTCCGCCCCTCTGTGCGGGAGGAGCGGAGGCCCATGCCCCATTGTGGACTAGACCATTCAGTCATGTCCATGCGCGGTGGCGGGTTGGTCCGCCGATTTCCGGCCGGGGCGCGGGTCCCAGTGGGCGGGCCGTGCGAATCCCGCGGGCAGCCGGGTGGCGGCGTCGCCGAGCGCGGCGGTGAGCTGGGTGCCGGTGAGGAAGAGCGCCGTGTCGAGCCGGGCGCCGTGCAGGCGGGCGTCGCGCAGGTCGGCGCCGGTGAGGTCGGCCGAGGACAGGTCGGCGCCACTGAGATCGGCGGCGACGAGCAGCGCCCCGCGCAGGCTCGCGCCGCGCAGGTCGGCGCCGCGTAGCCGGGCGCCCAGCAGGTCGGCGCCGCGGTGGTCGCGGCGGCGGCCGGGCACGGCGGCGCGCTGCCGGTCGGCGGCGCGCCGCAGCAGGGTGTTCACCTCGGCCCGGTGGGCGGGCAGGTCGAGCGCGAGCAGTTCCTCGGGGGCAGCGAGGGTCAGCGCCTCGGTGTGTTCGAGCGCGGCGCGCAGCCGGGGGCGCAGTGCCACGGCCCTGGGCAGGGTCAGCGCCTCGGTGAGGTAAAGCAGCAGTTCGTGGAGCTGCCGTACGACGGGGAACACCTCGGTCATCGCGCGCAGCACGGCGGGGTCGTCGCGCCAGTCGCTGCCGCCGAAGGTGTGCCGGGAGACCTTCTGGCCCGCGCCGTGGCAGTCGAAGACCGTGCAGCCGGGGTAGCCGCTGGGACGCAGCCGGTCGTGGATGCCGCAGCGGAAGTCGTCGCGGAGGTGGCCGCAGGGCCGCCCGGCGGGTTTGTCGACGGCGAAAGCGGCGGAGGCGGCGAAGGGCAGCGTGACACAGCAGAGGCCCTGGCATGCGGCGCAGTCGGGCCGCAGGTCGCTACGCGGCGGTCCGCCCGTTCCGCCCGCTCCACTCGGTTCGCCCGGTTCTTTCATGCTCGTTCCCGGGGGGCGTGTCACCGCGTCCCCCGGACCTCCTCAGCGGGTCTCGGTCACCTTCGCCAGCGCCCGGGGGGCGTCCGGGTCCTGGCCGCGGGCGATGGTGACCTCGTACGCCAGCAGTTGCAGCGGGATGATCTCCAGGATGGGCTGAAGCTCCTCGGGGACCCCGGCGGTCGGCAGCACGAAGCCGCCCGAGGCGCCGTCGACCTGCTCCTTCGGACCGAAGACGACGAGGTCGGCGCCCCGGCCGCGGAGCCGGTCGAGCACCGGCTGGAGCGCTTCGCCGCCGCGCCCGTCGGTGACCACGGCGATGACAGGGGAGATGTTGTCGACCATCGCCAGCGGCCCGTGCAGCAGGTCGGCGCCCGAGTAGGAGAGCGCCGGGATGTAGCTGGTCTCCATCAGCTTCAGCGCGGCCTCCTTCGCGGTCGGGTAGCCGTACCCGCGCGAGGTGATGACCATGCGCTCGGCGAACCGGTAGCGGGAGGCGAGCGCGCGCACCTCGGCCTGCCGGTCGAGGAGCTGCGCGGCCAGCTCGGGCAGCGGCCTCGCCTCCGTGCCGTCGCCGCCGCGCAGGCCCTCGACGAAGAGGTAGAGCGCGAGCAGCGAGGCGGTGTACGTCTTCGTGGCGGGCAGGGCGCGCTCACGGCCCGCCATGATGTCGATGTGGTGCTCGGAGACGGCGGCGAGCGGCGAGTCGGGGTTGTTGGTGACCGCGAGCGTGATCGCCCCGGCGGCGCGGGCCGAGCGGGTGGCGGCGACCAGGTCGGGCGAGCCGCCCGACTGGCTGACGGTGATCATCAGCACGTCCCGCAGATCGGGCTCCGCCCCGTACGCGGTGGTGGTGGACATGGAGGCGAGGCCGCAGGGCAGGCCGAGCCTGATCTCCAGCAGGTACTTCGCGTAGAGGGCGGCGTTGTCGGACGTGCCGCGGGCGGTGAGCAGCACGAAGCGGGGCCCGCGCTCGGCGATCAGGCGGGCGGTCTCCCTGATGGGCGCCGCCCCCCGGTCGAGCAGCCGCCGCAGCGCCTCGGGCTGTTCGCCCATCTCGCGGGACATGATGACGCCTGGCTGCTCGCTGTCCGAAGCGGCAGGTGTGGCGGGCATACGGGGCCTCCCAGCTCGTTGCGTGTCGTGTCGCCCGGTTCCATTCCACTCCCCCTGCCGGGTCCCGCGCCACGGGGGGCGGCTCACCGCAGCCCATCGGGCGGAGGTGAAGGGAGACCGAGAGGAAAACGACGGAGACGCGTGGACTAGACCAATTTAGCAGACCGCCCACGGGAGGTGAGGGGGTACGGGGGCGGCCCCGCCGCCCCCGCGCGGCCCCACAGGAGCCTCCGGCGGCGCACGCCGCGCAAGCTCCCGCTCCACGCTTCCCCGCGCAAGCCCCCCACTCCACGCGCCCCGTGCAAGCCCCCCGGCGCCCGGCCGGGGCGCCCCCCTCCCGGGAGCGCACCGGCGAGGGCCCCGCAGCGGCCCACCCTGCGGCTACGCGGCTGCGCCGCCCCCGAGGCCCCCCGTCAGCGCCTCCGCCGCCGCGATCCCGCAGACGCGGGCCGCGCCGTGTGTGGTGACGTAGAGGGAGCCGCGGGGGGCGGAGCCGGGGACGCCCATCTCCACGACCGCGGTGTCGGGGCGCGCGGCGATGAGGGCGGCGAGCGCGTCGGCCATCCAGGCGTGCCGGTGCGCGTCCCGTACCACCGCGACGATCCTGCGCTCCCCCGCGGCGCGCAGCACCTCCGCACCGGCGTCCCGGCCGGAGAACTTGGCGCTCGCGGTGCCGGGCAGCAGCCGCTCCAGCTCCACGGAGACGCCCCAGGGGGTCTCGTCGCCCACCGCGATGTTGGCGCCGGGGGTGAGCAGCGCGACGAACGGCGGCTCGGTCAGCGGGGCGGCGCCCTCGCCCCTGGTGACACGGACCGCGAGGCGCGCCGCGTCGAGCCCGATGTCGGGGTCGCCCGCGCCGTCCGCGGCGGCCGCGGCCTCGGTGGTCCAGCGGGCCAGCTCGCGCACCCGGGCCGCGGCGTCCGCGAGGCGCTCCTCGGGCAGCTCGCCCGCCCGTACGGCGCCGACGAGCGCGTCGCGCAGTTGCCGTACCGTCGCGTCGTCCGCGAGGCCGCCGCCCACGCAGATGGCGTCGGCGCCCGCGGCGACGGCGAGGACGCTGCCGCGCTCGATGCCGTAGCGGGCCGTGATGGCCTGCATCTCCATGCCGTCCGTGACGATCAGCCCGGTGTGGCCCAGCTCCTCGCGCAGCAGCCCGGTGAGGATGCGCCGGGAGAGGGTGGCGGGGCGCTCGGGGTCGAGCGCGGGCACCAGCAGATGGGCGCTCATCACGGCCTTCGTACCGGCGGCGACGGCGGCGCGGAACGGCACGAGGTCGCGCTCGTCGAGCGTCGCCCTGTCGACGTCGATACGGGGCAGCGACAGGTGCGAGTCGACGGCGGTGTCGCCGTGCCCGGGGAAGTGCTTGGTGCAGGCGGCGACCCCGGCGCGCTGCATGCCCTCGACATAGGCGGCGGTGTGCCGGGCGACCAGGGCGGGGTCCGCGCCGAAGGAGCGGACCCCGATGACCGGGTTGTCGGGGTTGGCGTTCACGTCCGCGGAGGGCGCCCAGTTGAGGTTGACGCCGCAGCTCGCGAGGCGCCTGCCGAGCGCGAAGGCGGCGTTCCTCGTCAGGGTGGTGTCGTCGACGGCGCCGAGCGCGTGGTTGCCGGGGAAGGAGGAGCCGCCGCGCACTTCGAGGCGGGTGACGTCGCCGCCCTCCTCGTCGATGGCGACCAGCACGTCCCCGCGCTCCTCGCGCAGCCGTGCGGTGAGGGCGGCCAACTGCTCGGGGGAGGCGATGTTGCGGCCGAAGAGCCCGACGGACGCCAGGCCCTCGCCGAGCCTGCGCAGCAGCCAGTCGGGGGCGGTGGTGCCGGTGAAGCCCGGCTGGAGAACGGTGAGCGCGTCGCGGGTGAGGGTGTCGGTGCCGCTGGCGAAAGTGGTCATGTGCCGAGTCATCCCTTTACTGCGCCGGAGGTGAGCCCGGAGGCCATCTTCTTCTGGACGAACATGAAGAAGACCACGACCGGGATGGCGATGAGGGTGGAGGCCGCCATCAGCGCGCCGTAGTCGGTGCCGCGCGTGGTGGTGAAGTTCATCAGCCACACGTTGAGCGTGTACTTGTCGTTGTCCTGGAGCACCACGTAGGCGAGCAGGTACTCGTTCCACGCGTTGATCAGCGAGAAGATCGAGGCGGCGGCGAGCCCGGGCGCGAGCAGCGGGAAGATCACCCGCCAGAAGGCGCCCATCCGGCTACAACCGTCCATCATCGCGGACTCCTCAAGCTCCTTGGGGATGTTGATCACGAAGCCGCGGATCATCCAGGTAGCGAAGGGCAGCGCGGAGACCAGGTAGACCACCATGACGCCCCAGTACTCGTTGAGCGCGCCGAGGTCGTTGAGCTGGAGGTAGATCGGGATCAGCATGGCGCTCGGCGGCAGCAGTTGCACCGCGAGCAGCACGATCATGAAGACCTTGCGGCCCATGAACTGGAAGCGGCCGATGGCGAACGCCGCGATGGTGGAGAGCACCATGGCGCCGACCACCGCGGAGACGCAGATGATCAGGCTGGAGGCGATCGCGCTGCCGAAGTTCGGCATGTGGACGGCGCGGCTGAAGTTGTCGAGCGTGAAGGTGTCGGGGAAGAGTTTCTGGTCGTAGCTGCGTATCTCGCTGTTGGGCCGCAGCGCGCTGACGACGAGCCAGTACACGGGGAAGGCCATCACCACGAAGGCGACGAGCCCGATGACGTTGTGGAGGTGGCGGCTGCGGCGCTTGCGGTCGCGGCCCCCGGCGGGGGCGCGGCGGGCCGCCGCGGCGGCACCCGCGGCAGTGCCAGCGGCGGTCCCGGTCGAGGTGACGGCGCTCATTCGACCTCTCCGATCTTGAGGAGCTGGCGCAGGTAGTACACGGCCACGCCGGAGAGCAGCAGCACCGTGATGAGGGAGATCGCGGCCCCCTCGCTGAAGGAGTTGGACTCGAACGCCTTGTCGAAGGAGTAGAGGCCCAGGAGGTTGTAGTCGGGTTCCGGTTTGTTGTCGCGGAGCAGGAAGACCTGCCCGAAGACATTGAAGTCCCAGATCACCGACAAGGTACAGACCATCTGGAAGACGGGTTTGATGACGGGCCAGGTGACGTAGCGGAAGATGCCGAAGGTGCCCGCGCCGTCCAGCGCCGCCGCCTCCTCCAGCTCCGCGGGGACCTGGGTGAGGGCCGCGTAGAGGGTGATCACCACGAAGGGCACGGCGCCCCAGATCACGAGCGCGCCGATGACCACGAAGCCCTGCTTGGGGTCGAGCCACCAGTTGTGGCCGCGGAAGTGCAGGCCGAGGTACTTGGTCAGCACCATGTTGGCGACGCCGTAGTCCGAGTCGGAGAACCAGCGGAACACGGAGGAGGCGACGAGCAGCGGCATCGACCAGGCGGCCACCAGCGCGCCGGTCAGCGCCAGTCTGATCCAGCGGGTCATCCGCTGCATGGACTGCGCGAGCAGCAGCCCCGCGCCCATGGTGACGACCACGCAGACGACCATGAACAGCACGGTGCGCACGACCGAGTCCCAGAACTCGCCGTCGCCGAGGATGGTGCTGAACTGGTCGAAGCCGACCCAGGGCGCGGCGTCGCCCGTCCACAGCTCCCGGCGGCCGACGTCCTGGAAGGACATCATGACGGTCTTCACCAGCGGCCAGGCGAACACCGCCACGATGGCCACGAAGGCGGGGGCGATCAGCAGGTACGGCAGCAGCGCGCCGCGCCTGCGCGCCCGTCTCGGGTCGCTCGTGCCCTTCGCGGGTCGCCCGCCCGGCGCGGCCGGTGGTACGCGGACCGGCGGGTCGGCTGCTTTCATGTCGGCGGCACTCATCGTGCGGCCCTCCCGTTCGAACCGGAAACCGGGGTGCGGGGGCGGCGGGGCGCCGTGCTCGGCGTCCGCCACCCCCGGTGGGTGTGCGCGTGCGGGCGGCCTCGCGGGGGCTCCGCGAGGCCGCGGCGGGGCGGCGGGGTCAGGACGACTCGTTGATCATCTTGTCGATCTCGGCGTCCGCGGCCTTGGTGGCGGAGGCGACCGACTTGCCCTTGAGGATGTCGAGGAGCATCAGCTCGATGGTCTCCTTCTTCTCGATCGCGGCCCAGCCGGGGGCGATCGGGGTGAACCAGGCGTTCGGGACCGCGCTGGCCGCCGCGGCGGTCGCCGGGTCCTTCGTCAGCGGCTCCAACTGCTTGGTGTTGTTGGGCAGGATGTCCTTGCCCGCGAGCCCGGCCTCGCCCTTCTCACCGGTGAAGAGGGAGATCCAGTCCTGGGCGAGGTCCTGCCGGTCCGACTTGGAGACGGTGGCCAGGTCGGAGCCGCCGATGAAGGAGGGCAGGGTCTTGCCGTTCGGGCCCGGCATGGCGGCGGTGCCGATCTTGTCCTTGAGCTTGGCGTTGCCGCTGGCCTTCGGGTCGACGACGTTGGCGGCCTCCCAGGCGTTGCCGTAGATGACGGCGGCCTTCTCGTTGGCCATCACGTTGGCGTGGTCGGCCTCGTCCTTGGTCTGGTCGCCGTGGTTGTACTTCTTGACCAGGTCGACGAAGTGCTGGACGCCCTTCTGGGCCTCGGGCGACGACAGGGCGCCCTTCCACTCCTTGGAGTCCTTGTCGTACGTGGCGATCTGCCCGCCGTACGCGGCCACGTAGGACATGGCGGCGTACCAGTAGCGGCCCGGCAGGTACAGCGGCGAGAACGCCTTGTCCTCGGAGCCGTACTTGTCGCCGACCTTGTCGAGCGCCCCGGTCAGGTCGGTCTCGGTGGCGGGGAAGGTGTCCTTGCCGGTGGCGGACTTGAACATGTCCTTGTTGTAGACGGCGACCCGGGCGCCGGCGTAGTAGGGGACGCAGTAGAGCTTGCCCTCGTACTGGCAGGTGTCCTTGAGGCCCTTGATCCAGGTGTCGGAGTTGTCGTACTTCTTGGCGTCGATGTCGCCGAGCGCGCCGTTGAGGATGTAGGTCTGGGTCTCGGTGTTGCCGAGTTCGACCACGTCGGGGAACTTGTCGCCGGAGAGTGCCGCGTCGAGCTTCTTGGTCTTGTCGCCCCACTGCTGGTACTGGACGTTGACCTTCACGTTCGGGTACTTCTTGTTGAACTCGGCGTTGGCCTGGGTGACCAGTTCGGGCCAGCTCGTCTGGGCGTCGACCATCAGCCAGACCGTGAGCTGGCCGTCGCGGTCCTTGGGCGCCTTCGACGAGTCGCTGTCGGACCCGCCGCAGGCCGCCACCGCGACCATCATCGTCGCCGCGCCCACCGCGGCCACGAGCTTGCGCTTCATGTCACCCTCCTCAAGGGCTCTCCCCTGGCAACCCCCCACCCACGGCGCCGTTGTTCTGGAATCAGGCGAGAACTGCCCGCGGGACCGGGAACTGGACTAATGGTGTAGACCAGCACCCGGAGCTTGGCCTAGACCTATGGGCGTGTCAAGGGAGGCCGAAAGGGACGGGGACCTCCGTTACCCGAACGACATCCGCAGGACACGGGCCGGACGGTGCGTCAGGAACCCCCGCGCGCACGGGGCGCGTGCGCGCGGGCGCGCCGCCCCTGGTACGCGCCGTGCGCAGCCCCGGGCGCGCGGGCATGGCCCGCGGGTGGACTAGACCAGGTGGGGTGCTCTCGGTGTATAAGGAAGGGCACGGCCACCGCCGCCGGGCGGGGCCCCACAGCGGGCCGTGCCAGGATGAATGCCTCACCCGGCGCGGCGCCGGGTGGCGGCACAGGAGCCGGGAAGGCGGAGCATGAGCACGGACGCCACCAGCGCGGACCACACGGAGCGCACCGGGCAGGGGGACACGGGCCCCGGGCCCGCGGAGGCGGGTGCCCAGGCCCCCCTGCGGACCGCGCGCGTCCCCAAGTACTACCGCCTCAAGCGGCATCTGCTCGACATGACCAAGACGCTGCCGCCCGGCACCCCGGTCCCGCCCGAGCGCACCCTCGCCGCCGAGTTCGACACCTCGCGGACCACCGTGCGCCAGGCCCTCCAGGAACTCGTCGTCGAGGGCAGGCTCGAACGCATCCAGGGCAAGGGCACGTTCGTCGCCAAGCCCAAGGTCTCCCAGGCGCTGCAACTGACCTCGTACACCGAGGACATGCGCGCCCAGGGCCTCGAACCCACCTCCCAGCTCCTCGACATCGGCTATGTCACCGCGGACGACATGCTCGCCGGGCTGCTCGACATCACCGCGGGCGGCCGGGTGCTGCGCATCGAGCGGCTGCGGCTCGCCAGCGGGGAGCCGATGGCGATCGAGACCACCCATCTGTCCGCGAAGCGCTTCCCCGCGCTGCGCCGCAGCCTCGCCAAGTACTCCTCGCTCTACACGGCACTCGCCGAGGTGTACGACGTCCGGCTCGCGGAGGCGGAGGAGACCATCGAGACGTCGCTCGCCACGCCGCGGGAGGCCGGGCTGCTCGCCACCGATGTGGGCCTGCCGATGCTGATGCTCTCCCGGCACTCCCTCGACCACTCGGGGCGGCCCGTGGAGTGGGTGCGCTCGGTGTACCGCGGCGACCGCTACAAGTTCGTCGCCCGGCTCAAGCGCCCGGCCGACTGAGGCGCCCCGGCGTACCGGAGCACCCGCCCCGCTCGCGCCCCGCACCGCGCGCCACCGCAACACGAACGTTGTCCGGTGTGGGGTTCCCTCGTGCTGACCGGTCGCTTAGATTTCCTGCGCACCGCGTTCTGATCAGCCTGATCGGCGGTGAACCTGTCAGCCGACGGTGTGAGCGAGGAGTGGGAGCCGCCGTATGCCAAAAGTGCCGGAAGCGAGCAAACCGGTGGTGACACCGGTGCGCGTCATCATCGGGGTCTGCCTCGTGGCGCCGTTCGTGGCCATGCTGTGGGTCGGCTCCTTCGCCAGGGTCGACCCCCGGTTCATCGGGATTCCGTTCTTCTACTGGTACCAGATGCTCTGGGTGCTGATCTCCAGCGCGCTGACCGCCATCGCGTACCAGCTCTGGAAGTACGACCAGCGCTCCCGGGGGCTCACCCCCGGCGGCGCGCGCCGCGCCGGGACCGGCGGCACCGGCGGGGCGCCCGCGTCCGACACCAGCAAGGGAGGTGCGGACCGGTGAACGACGACGTGAACGGTGTCGCGCTCGGCATCTTCGTCTTCTTCTTCCTGCTGGTCACCGCCATGGGCTTCTGGGCCGCGCGGTGGCGGCGCACCGAGCGCGAGCACACCCTCGACGAGTGGGGCCTCGGCGGGCGCTCCTTCGGGACCTGGATCACCTGGTTCCTGCTCGGCGGCGACCTCTACACCGCGTACACCTTCGTGGCGGTGCCCGCGGCGATCTACGGCGCCGGGGCCTCCGGCTTCTTCGCGGTGCCGTACACCATCCTGGTCTACCCGCTGATCTTCACCTTCCTGCCGCGCCTGTGGTCGGTGTCCCACAAGCACGGCTACGTCACCACCTCCGACTTCGTGCGCGGCCGCTTCGACTCCAAGGGCCTCTCGCTCGCGGTGGCGGTCACCGGCATCATCGCCACGATGCCGTACATCGCGCTCCAACTCGTCGGCATCCAGGCCGTGCTGGACGTGATGGGCGTCGGGGGCTCCGAAGGCACCAACTGGTTCGTCAAGGACCTGCCGCTGTTCATCGCGTTCGCGGTGCTCGCCGCCTACACCTACTCGTCCGGGCTGCGCGCCCCGGCGCTGATCGCGTTTGTGAAGGACTCGCTCATCTACATTGTCATCCTGGTCGCGATCATCTATATCCCGATCAGGCTGGGCGGCTTCGACGACATCTTCGCCAAGGCGGGCCATGCCCTCTCGCAGGTCAACCCCGCCACGGGCAAGCCGCGCGGGGAGCTGGCGACCGGTGAGAAGGGGCAGTGGACGTACGCGACGCTGGCGTTCGGCTCGGCGCTCGCGCTGTTCATGTACCCGCACTCGATCACCGCGACGCTGTCCTCGCGCAGCCGTGAGGTGATCCGCCGCAACACCACGATCCTGCCGCTGTACTCGCTGATGCTGGGCCTGCTCGCGCTGCTCGGCTTCATGGCCATCGCGGGCGGCGTCAAGGTCGACAACGGGCAGCTCGCGATCCCGCAGCTCTTCGAGGACATGTTCCCCGACTGGTTCGCGGGCGTGGCGTTCGCGGCCATCGGCATCGGGGCGCTGGTCCCGGCGGCGATCATGTCCATCGCGGCGGCGAACCTGTTCACCCGCAACATCTACAAGGACTTCATCAAGCCGGACGCCACCCCCGCGCAGGAGACCCGGGTCTCCAAGCTGGTGTCGCTCGTGGTGAAGGTGGGCGCCCTGGTCTTCGTGCTCGGCATGGACCAGACGGTGGCGATCAACTTCCAGCTCCTGGGCGGCATCTGGATTCTCCAGACCTTCCCCGCGCTGGTCGGCGGGCTGTTCACGCGCTGGTTCCACCGCTGGGCGCTGCTGGTCGGCTGGGCCGCGGGCATGGTGTACGGGACGCTGGCCGCGTACGGCATCGCGAGCCCGACCCAGAAGCACTTCGGCGGCAACGCCAAGGAGATCCCCGGCATCGGCGAGATGGGCTACATCGGCACCACGGCGTTCGTGCTGAACGTGGTGGTCACGGTGGTCCTCACGGTGATACTGCGGGCCGTGAAGGCGCCCGCGGGCACCGACCACACGTCCCCCGGGGACTACACGGGCGACGCGGGCGACCCGGGCGTCGAGCCCGACCTGCCACCGGCGACGGCGGGGGCGGCGCACTGACCCCGGCCGTCACGGGGCCGCCGGGGCCTGCTCCCCGGCGGCCGCCGGCCGTCAGCGCACCCACTCCTTCAGCCGCTCGGTGTCCAGGGTGATGCCGACGGGCTCCGGAAGGTCGACCGGCTTGCCGAACGGGACCCTGCGGACGCTCTCGTAGCGGACGCCGTCAGGCTCGCTGTGGACGGTCACCTCGCAGGTGTCGCGGTCGATGAGGAGATAGACGGGAATGCCCGTCTCCGCGTAGGCCCGAGGCTTCTGCACCCGGTCACGCTCGTCGGTGTCGGCGTCGTAGGAGGTGACCTCGACGGCCATCAGGGCGCCCTCGGGAGCCGCCCACTCGCCCTGCCCGACGAATGCCTCACTCCCGGCAAGCACCGCGTCGGGGCGCGCACGGCCGCTGCGGTACGTCTGCACCTTGAGGCCCTGCTCCGGGTGGAGGAAGAGCTCAGGACGGTGCTGGATGCAGAGGCGCAGCAGCCACTGGATGATGCGTGCGTGGTCCCCGTCGGGCACGACCCTGCTCCTGATCTTTCCGTCGATGAGTTCCAGGCGGATTCCCTCGGTGGAGCGGGCCAGTATGCGGGTCAGCTCGTCGAACTCCTCGGCGATGGCGTGCGGACGCTCGTCGGTCGTGGTCATGGTTACCTCCTCCTGTTCAGCACGATAGCCGAGCCCTCCGACACCCCGGCCCGCCGCGGCGGACTCGCCGCTCAGCGCCGCTCCGCCCGCAGGATCAGCCGGCGGGGATGCAGCGTGATGCCGATTTTCGTTCCGCTGTCGGTCTCCGGGAGTGCGGAAAGGTGCCATTTCGGGGCCACGGTGGCCAGAATGATGGCGAGTTCCGCCAGACTGAAGTGATCGCCGGGGCACTTACGGTTACCGACGCTGAACGGCATCATCGCGAACGGCGGCACCTCCTCGGCACGTTCCGGCAGCCACCGGTCGGGGTCGAATGCGAGATGCCGCTCGAACGAGCGCGGATCGCGCTGCATCGCGTACGGGCTGTAGACGATGTCGGCACCGGCCGGAATCGAATAGCCGCCGAGTTCGGTGGCCGCCACGCAGCGCCTTGTGAATATCCAGGCGGCCGGGCGGATGCGCATCGCCTCGGTGACGACATTGCGGGTATGGGTCAGCTCCGCGAGATGCCCGAAGGCGAGCGGCCCCTCGCCCACCACCGAATTCACCTCGTCGACCACCCGGCTTTCGTGCTCGGGGTGTTCGGTCAGCAGCCAGAACGTCCAGGCGAGCGTGGAGGCCACGTTCTCGGCGCCTGCCACCACGATCGAGACGACGTGGTCGTGGATCTCCCGGTCGGTCAGCGGCGCCCCCGACTCGTCGCGCGCGGCGAGCAGCGCCCCCAGCAGGTCGCCCGGGGCGTCGTCCGCGGCCCGCCGCTCCGCGATGATCTCGTGGACGAGCGTGTGCAGGTCGTCGAGGGCGTTCGCGAAGCGCCGGTTCGCGGGCGTGGGCACCCGGTACAGCGGCCCCACGGAGAGCACCATGCGGCGGTAGAGCCCCTCGAAGACGGTGTGCAGCGACTCGCTGACGCGGTCCGCCTTCTCCCCGATCGAGGCCACTTCGAGCAGCGAGCGCGAGACGATCCTGACCGCGGCGCGGAACATCTCCGCGCCCACGTCCACGGGCCCCGGCCGCCAGCGCCGCGCAAGATCCCCGGCCTCCTCGCACATCACGGCGGCGTAGTCCGCGATGCGCTCGGGCCTGAACGCGGGCTGGATCATCCTGCGCTGGCGGCGGTGCAGCGCCCCGTTGCTGGTCGCGACGCCCTTGCCGAGCAGCACTTCGAGCGTGTCCCACAGCGGGCCCCCGACCTCGTAGCCGGGGCTCTTCAGCAGCGTCCCGACGAGTTCGGGGGCGCAGACCGCGTACGCGGTGCGCGGGCCGAGCCTGATCCGTACGACGTCGCCATCGTCGCGCAGCGAGGCGAGGAAGGACAGCGGGTCGCGCACCAGGTTCCAGGCGTGCCCGAGCAGCGGGGCGCCGCCGCGGGCGAACGGGGGCGCGGGGAGCGCGTCGGCCGCCGCCGCGGGCACGGACCGTGTGCTCATTTCTCACCTGCCTGGTCGCTGACGTACGGGGGTGTGGCGCGGTCGTCCCAGCTCTCGACGCGGTAGCGGCCCGACTCGTGGTGGAACCAGTAGACGGACGAGAACCAGTTGCGCATGTTGGAGAGGCAGTCGCGGGTCGCGGCGGCCAGTTCCGCGCCCTGTTCCGAGCCGCCGGCCCAGCGCGCGGTCAGCCGCAGCACGTCCTTCTCGGCCGCCATGAATTCGGTGACGCAGTTCGAGACCCGGCCGTGCACCTCGGCGACCGCGGATTCCAGGGAAAGCCCCTCATGGTGAATCAGGCTGATTCCGAGATTGTGCACCTCGTCCCCCGCGAGTTCCTTCGGCAGGGAGCAGAGGTCGTTGTACCAGGCGGAGAAGTCCTGGGTCGCGAGTGCGGCCCTGCGATAGGCGGGATTCTTGCGCACGGCCGCCGGAAGTTCACATCGGGAGGCCGGTTCGAGAAGGTCGATCCAGATCCAGTGCGCGAAAGTGAGCCGCCGCAGTTCGACATAGGAGTCGACCGGCGGAATGGTGTGGGTAAGACGGTTCTCGAATTCCACGTCATAGGCGCGTATCACCTCGTGGAAGTGCGCCGAGAACCGCGCGGTCCACCGCGGGCCGCACCCGTGGGTGAGCCGCGGCACCACGTCCGCGAACGCGGCGACCAGCGGGTCGGGATGGTCGAGGTGCGACGCGGGTGAGTCGAGTGCCTGGTGGAGCCGGGGGCCGAGTCGCCGCCAGGCGTCGGCGCGGCCGTGCACCGCGTCCCGGTCGTGCCGGTCGTCCCAGGCGAAGAACCAGGTACTGAAGTCCGCTATCGCGGCAAGGAGTTCGTCGGGGGCGCCGAGGTAGTACCCGGCGACCAGGTCCGTGTAGCGCAGCCCGTCGGCGTACCGATACACCTTCTCCTCGGGCATGAGCCGTTTTTCGAGCAGCCAGGCGCGGGTCTTCTCCTGGAGCCTTGGCCAGTAATCATGGCGGCGCCTGATGAACTGCTTCTCGATCACCGGAAGTGAGAGTGCGGGTGGCACCGATACGGCCGCCTGCGGTGCGGGCCCTGCGTGTGCGGCGCTGTGCGAGAAAGCAGGCACGGACATACCCCTCTCAGCAGTGTGTGGCGCGCGTCGCCTCCCCCGAAGTCGGGCGCGCGTCGTCGCGTATCCCCACGCTTTCGTCAAGCACTTTAACTGACCGTTTGACAAACGGAAATGCCACACTCGGTTCCTGAAGATGCGGAGATGGCAAGGCTGTTGACGCTTCCCGACCGACTTTCGCCCGTTTCTGACCGCTCCGGGGTTACGCGACAATCCCGCCGCCCGGCATATGCCACCGCCCACCGAGGACATTCCCGGCGGGCGGTGGCGTGCGTGCATATGCCAGGAGAATTGGCGTTGCCGGTGTGGGCGGCGCCTCAGTCGTTGGCGACGACCGGGTAGCGCGGGGTGCCCTCCGCCATCTGCCGCAACGCGTCCTTGCGGTCCCGCTTCGAGAGCCGGTCGATGTACAGGTACCCATAGAGGTGGTCGGTCTCGTGCTGGAGGCAGCGCGAGAAGTAGCCGGTGCCCCGCACGGTGATGTCGTTGCCGTACTCGTCCTGCCCCGTGACCACCGCGTAGTCGGGCCGCGGCAGCTCCGCGTAGGCGGTCGGCACGGACAGGCAGCCCTCGCTTGAATCGTCGAGGCGGCGCTGCTCTGCGGGCAGTTCCCGGAGCACCGGGTTGCAGACCACGCCGACATGGCGGACGTTCCGGTCGTCGCCGCAGTCGTAGACGAAGACCTTCAGGTCGACGCCGATCTGGTTGGCCGCGAGGCCGACGCCCTCCGCGGTGCGCAGGCTGGCGAACATGTCGTCGACCAGGCGGCGCAGCTCGTCGTCGAACGTCTCCACCCGCCTGCACTCGCGGTGCAGCACCGGGTTGCCGACGACCGTGATCGGGCGGGAGGTGCCGCGATCCCGGTAGGCGCCCTCGCGCTCCTCGCAGTCCTCGGTGTCGACGACGAAGCCCTCGTCGTCGACGGGCAGCGCCCGCGCCGCGGCGGGCAGCTCCTGCTCAGTGTCCTGCGTGTCCTGCGTCATCTCGCCTTCCAGATCTTCGCTGCCTCGCCCGCCGGGCGGCGGCGCGCGCCGCCGGGCCCCCGGGCCGAGTCCCTTCCGTCACCGGGTCCTGACGGGCGGGCAGGCCGACCGCCTGAGCGACCACGACGCGCCCGCACCGGGGAACCGATGGGACCGCAAGTCTATTCAGCAGACCTCTTCCAGGTCCCGCCAGTCCCGGGAGTCGGGGCTGTCCGCGACCCAGCCGTCGAGCAGGCCGCGCACCAGGGACTCGGGGGCCGCTATCCCGCACTCGCGCTCGGGCACCCAGAGCTGGCCGTCGGTGCGGTGGCCGAGGGGGCCCGGGTGGCCCGGCTCGCTGTGGTCGTGGGGGTCGAGGTGGACGCCGTCGCCCTCGTCGCTCGGCATCCGGCTCTCGGAGCAGAGCCGGCACAACAGCCGTACCGACGAGGACCAGTCCTCGGCGGCGAAACCGGCGTCGGCTGCCAGCTTCTCCAGCGCGTCCCTGTCCTCCTCGGTGGCGGCTTCGAGCAGCACCACCCAGGTCGGCACGGGCGAGGGCGCCCACAGCTCGATCTCGTCGAAAACCGGGTAGGCGTGCCCGGCGGAGGTGGTGCGCTCGCCGTGCGGCACCCCGTCGTGGAGGACGACCTCGCCCCAGCGGCGCCCCGAGGACGGCAGCGGGATGGAGAGCACCTCCACGCGCGCGGGGTCGATCCTGCGCCCCCACACGACCTCGGCCTCGCCCTCGGGCGAGAGCCGGACGGCGGCGCTGCCCAGGTCCATGCCCAGCGGCTCGCCCGCGGTGGCGGGGCCGCCGCCCGGGACCCTGAGCCCGTACGCCTGCCAGGCCCTGCGGGCCAGCGGCCAGTCCTGGAGCGCGGTGGCGGCGATGCCGACGTTCCACCAGTCGGGGGCGCCCGCCTCGCGGTCGAGGAGCGCCACGGCGCGCAGCCCCGCCGCCCTGGCCTGCTCCCAGTCGTGGCGGAACTTGTGCAGCAGGGCGAGGTTGAACCAGGACTCGGAGAGCCAGGGCTCCAGGTCGGCCGCGCGGGTGAGGAGCGCGCCCGCGTCCTCGTACCGGCCGTCCCCGATCAGCGTGAACGCCCGGTCCGTCGCCTGCCGCCAGGAGGCGGAGGGCCGGTGCCGTCCCTTGCCGAAGATCCTCACGATTCCCGCCTGCCGTTTCGACCGGGGATACGGTGTCGTCCCCCGCGGCGCACACCCGCGGAACCCGCCCCGGGCGCTGCCGTACTCGCATCCAACCACGGAGGTCCGGATGACCGCTCATTACCCATGGGTTGGCCGGGAAGGCAGGAACGCTCCCCCGGGCGCCACCCGAAGAGCCCTTGCCCAGCGTAGGGCGCACCTATGCACGGCGGGGACAATCGGCGAACGGAACGGGGCGCGGGCCGCCGCGGTGGAGGGCACGCGGCGCGGTCACGCGGTGCCGGGCGGCCGCCACGGACGGCGACCGCGGTGGGCCCCAGGGGCCCGGAGGGTCAGCGGCCCTCGGCCGGGGCCTGCTTCCCGCCCTCGGGGACGGTCTCGCCGCGCTCGGAGACGATATCGCCGCCCTCGGGCACGATCTCGCCCGAGCGGATCATGTCGATCCGGCCCATGACCTTGGCCCTGAGGTCCGCGGGCACGTCGTCATGGCCGCAGCAGCGCTTGACGAGCTTCTTCACGGCCTGTTCGAGCCCGTACTTCTCCAGGCAGGGCGAGCACTCCTCGAAGTGGTGCTCGAACTTGCTGGAGTCGGCGTCCGGCATCTCGTGGTCGAGGTACTCGTAGAGATGGTCCAGTACTTCCGAGCAGTCCGTTTCGTGCGGCTCTCCGCAGCTCATGAGCCCGAGCCTTCCGTTCCGTTCGCTTTCCCGGCGCCGGCCGGGACCAGCCCGCGGTCCCTGGCGTAGTCCTCCAGCATGCCGCGCAGTTGCCGACGGCCGCGGTGCAGCCGGGACATCACCGTACCGATGGGTGTCCCCATGATGTCGGCGATCTCCTTGTAGGCAAACCCCTCTACATCCGCGAGATAGACCGCGATGCGGAATTCCTCGGGGATGGCCTGGAGCGCCGACTTCACGTCCGAGTCGGGCAGGTGGTCGAGCGCCTGGGACTCGGCGGAGCGCAGCCCCGTCGACATGTGCGACTCGGCGCGTGCGAGCTGCCAGTCCTCGATCTCCTCCGCGGCGCTGCGCTGGGGCTCGCGCTGCTTCTTGCGGTAGGAGTTGATGAAGGTGTTGGTGAGGATGCGGTAGAGCCACGCCTTGAGATTGGTGCCCTCCCGGAACTGGTGGAAGGACCCGTACGCCTTCGCGTACGTCTCCTGCACCAGGTCCTCCGCATCCGCGGGGTTGCGCGTCATGCGCAGCGCCGCCGAGTACATCTGGTCGAGGAACGTGAGCGCGTCCCGCTCGAAACGGGCGCTGCGCTCGGCCGATGTCTCCTCCGGCCCCGGCTTCCGGCTCTCCCCGGCCCCCGCGTCGGTCCCTGTGACCTGACCCACCTCCTCCGATGGCGTGGTGAGACCGCGAGTGGTCCCACTCGGATCGGAGAATAGTCGACCTCCGCCGCCCGCGGTGGGCCGCTCGCCGTCGCCAGGTGCCCGAACAGGCGAGGTCTTCGCCACATTGAGCATCGACAGCGTGACCTCCTCGGGGCTGCTGTGACGGCTCGGGCAGATGGTCGGACCCATACGGCGGACTCCCTTTCTCACGACGTCGCGGCGCGGCCCCGGCGCACCCGTACGGGTGGCTCGTACGGCCGCCGCCGTCGCTCGTTCCAACAGTGGAGCGCGCTCCAGCATTCCCGTACGCGACGCCGGGTGAGCCGCTACGGCCGCCCGAGCCGCCCCGCCCACTCCCCCACGGCGCGCGTGAGGACGTCGAGTGCGCCGTCCTGGCCGATCGCGGCGCGCTTGGGCACCGCGAAGGAGTGGTCGGCCGAGTCCACGGCGACCAGCTCGTGGGGGCCGTCGGGGAACTCGGCGGGGCGGCCGAAGGGGTCGCTCCCGCCCTGGACGACCAGCGTGGGCAGGCCGGAGCCCAGCAGCTCCGCGGCGCGTGACTTCTCGGGGCGGCCCGGCGGGTGCAGCGGGAAGCTCAGCGCGAGGACCGCGAGGGCGCCGAGTTCTGCCGCGGTGCGGCAGGCGACCCTGGCGCCCGCGCTGCGGCCGCCCGCGACCACGGGGAGGCCGGGGGCGGTGAGCGCGGGCCACACCCCCCGCCACCCCTTGTCCAGGGTGCCGGGGGCGGGCGCGAGCCTTCTGCCCGCGACCCGCCAGGGCTGTTCGACCAGCGCCACGCTCACGCCGAGCGGGGGCAGCGCCGCGGCGAGCGCCACCAGGTCGCGCGCCTCGACGCCGCCGCCCGCGCCGTGGCCGAGGGCCAGGACGAGGCGGGGGTCACGGGCGGTGTGCCAGGTGGCGCGGGCGGTGCCCGCGGCGGTCTCGACGCGCTCGACGCGCGGTTCGCCTGCTGAGTCGTCCACGCCCCCATCCTGCCGCCCCGCCGACCGGGCCCCGCGCATTCCCCCCGGTGTCACAGGCCGAACAGCCAGCTTCCGCCGCCGATCAGCGACGCGAGCGCGATCACGTGGAACACGAAGAGCCAGAGCCCGGCCGCCACCCCGGTCAGCCGGGCGAGCTGGTCGGCGTCGGAGTCGCGCGCGCCGCCGCGCCGCCGCCTGCCCTGTAGCTCGAACGCCGGGCGCACGCCCCCGATCAGCAGGAACCACACGGCGGTGTACGCGAACACCGCCTGCACCTGGGGCCCGGCGAGCCAGGACACCAGCAGGAAGGCGCCGCCGGTGACGAACACCGTGAGGACCCCGTACGCGTTGCGGATCATCACGAGCATGATCAGCAGCAGTGCGGTCGCCACCCAGAGCAGCACCCTGATGTGCCCGGTGGCCAGGAGCGCGGCGCCGCCGAGCCCGATCAGCGGGGGCGCGGTGTAGCCGGCGAACGCGGTGAGGACCATCCCGGGTCCTGTTGGCCTGCCGCGGCTGACGGTGAGCCCCGAGGTGTCGGAGTGCAGCCTGATGCCGTCGAGGCGGCGCCCGGTCAGCACCGCGACCAGGCCGTGCCCGCCCTCGTGGGTGATCGTGACGGCGTTGCGGGCTATCCGCCAGGCCCCGGCGGGCAGTACGGCGGCGAGGGCGAGGGCCGCGGTGACGAACACCACCCAGGCGTCGGGGTCGGGCTGGCCGCCGAACCCGTCGACGAAGCGGTCCCACAGGGAGCTTGCGGAGGCGGCGGCGGCCGGGAGCGCGGTGTGGACGTCCTGTACGGCGTACGTGACGGTGCTGAGGCTTGCGTTCATGGGGCGCGGCGGCTCCTCGGACGTCGGCCGCGGCGGGGCGCGGGCGGTGCTGGCGGGTGGGACCTGTCGGGAACTGGAAGTGTGGCGTGCGGGGCTGGCAGTGTGGCACTCATGTGCGGACGGTACGCGGCGAGCAGAAGACCCGATGATCTCGCGGGCATCTTCGAGATCGAGAAGTGGGAGCCCGAGGAGGAGGCGGCGCCCGACTGGAACGTGGCGCCGACCAAGGAGGTCTACGCGGTACTCGACCGCCCTCTGAAAGACGCGGCGCGGCCCGCTCCGGTTCGCCAGCTACGCCGGCTGCGCTGGGGCCTCGTACCGTCGTGGGCGAAGACCCCCGAGGGCGCGGCGCGGATGATCAACGCACGGGCCGAGACGGTGCACGAGAAGCCGTCGTACCGCAGGGCCTTCGCGGCCAGGCGGTGCGTGCTGCCCGCGGACGGCTACTACGAGTGGGTCACCGGCGCCGACGAGCGCGACCTGGAGGTGGAGGGCCGCAGGAAGCGCCCGCGCAAGCAGCCGTACTTCGTGACGCCCGCGGACGGCTCGGTCTTCGCGATGGCGGGCCTGTACGAGTTCTGGCGCGACCGCACGCTGCCCGACGAGCACCCGGCGGCGTGGCGGGTGACGTGCGCCGTGATCACCACGGAGGCGGAGACGGCGCCGCTCGCCGTCGCCCCGGACGAGGGCCCGCGCTCCCTCGCCGACATCCACCCGCGGATGCCGCTGATGCTGACGCCCGACCGCTGGGACGACTGGCTCGACCCGTCCCGTACCGACCCCGCCGAGCTGCTGCCGCTGCTCGCGCCGCCGCCCGAGGGGCTGATGCGTGCGTACCCGGTCTCCACGGCCGTCAGCAACGTCCGCAACAACGGCCCCGAGCTGCTCAAGGAGCTGCCCGCGCCCGAGGAGGGCACGCTCTTCTGAGCCCCGCGGCTGCCCGGCGTGCGCAGGGCGCGAGGAGCGGTGGCGGTCCGCGCCACAGGCCACCCCTCCGTACCCGCTCCCACGCCCTTACCAACCTGAGGTTTCCACCGGGTTTCCGTGCATCCGGGCACGCCGGGGGGCCACCCGCAGCCGATAAAGTGAAGGCATGACCGAGACCCCAGCGCCCACCGCTCACTGGCACGCCCCGTACGCGAGCGGGGCCGTCGACGCGACCGTCACCGTGCCAGGCTCCAAGTCGGTCACCAACCGCGCGCTGGTGCTCGCCGCGCTCGCCTCGGAGCCCGGCTGGCTGCGCCGCCCGCTGCGCTCCCGCGACACCCTGCTGATGGCGGGCGCGCTGCGCGCGATGGGCGTGGGCATCGAGGAGACGGTGCCGTCGATGGCGTCCGCTTCCGGGAGTCCCGCGGAGGGCGGGGAGGCGTGGCGGGTCATCCCCGCGGGGCTGCACGGCCCCGCCACGGTCGACGTGGGCAACGCGGGCACGGTGATGCGCTTCCTGCCGCCGGTCGCCACCCTCGCCGACGGGCCGGTCCGCTTCGACGGCGACCCGCGCTCCTACGAGCGCCCGCTCGGCGGGGTCATCACGAGCCTGCGCGCGCTCGGCGCCCGTATCGACGACGAGGGCCGCGACGCGCTGCCGCTGACCGTGCACGGCGGCGGCGCCCTGGAGGGCGGCCCGGTCTCGGTGGACGCGTCGGCGTCCTCGCAGTTCGTCTCGGCGCTGCTGCTGTCGGCGCCGCGGTTCAACCAGGGCGTCGAGGTGCGGCACGTCGGGTCGTCGCTGCCGTCGATGCCGCACATCAGGATGACGGTCGACATGCTGCGCGGCGCGGGCGCCCAGGTGGACACCCCGGAGGCGGGCGGCGAGCCCGACGTCTGGCGGGTCACGCCCGGCGCCCTGCTCGGCGTCGACCTGACCGTGGAGCCCGACTTGTCGAACGCGCAGCCGTTCCTCGCCGCCGCGCTGGTCACCGGCGGCCGGGTGGTCATCCCCGACTGGCCCGCACGCACCACCCAGCCGGGTGACCGGCTGCGGCGGATCTTCACCGAGATGGGCGGCGGCTGCGAGCTGACCCCGCAGGGCCTCGTCTTCACCGGCTCGGGAGCGGTCCACGGCCTCGACGTCGACCTGGGCGAGGTGGGCGAGCTGGCCCCCGGCATCGCCGCCGTCGCCGCCCTCGCGGACTCCCCGTCGACGCTGCGCGGTGTCGCGCACCTGCGGATGCACGAGACGGACCGGCTCGCCGCGCTCACCAAGGAGATCAACGAACTCGGCGGCGACGTCACGGAGACCGCCGACGGCCTGCACATCCGCCCCCGCCCGCTGCACGGCGGCGTGTTCCACACCTACGAGGACCACCGCATGGCCACCGCGGGCGCCGTGATCGGCCTCGCGGTGCCGGGACTGCGGGTGGAGAACGTGGCGACGACGGCGAAGACCCTGCCGGACTTCCCCGACCTGTGGACCGGGATGCTGGGTCAGTGACGGGCGGACGGTGACCCATGCGCCGCTACGGCAAGCACACGGACGAGGACGACGTCAGGGTCCGGCCGGGGCGCAGGGGCACCCGCCCGCGCACCCACATCAGGCCCAAGCACGAGGACGCCGCGGAGGGCATGGTCCTCACCGTGGACAGGGGCCGGGTGACCTGTCTGGTGGACGGCCGGGTCGTGATGGCGATGAAGGCCCGCGAACTCGGCCGCAAGGCCGCCGTGGTGGGCGACCGGGTGGCCCTGGTCGGCGATCTGTCGGGGGACAAGGACACCCTGGCGCGCATGGTGCGCATCGCCGGGCGCACCTCGGTGCTGCGCCGCACCGCCGACGACGACGACCCGTACGAGCGCGTGGTCGTCGCCAACGCCGACCAGTTGGCGATCGTGACCGCGCTCGCCGACCCGGAGCCGCGCCCGCGGCTGGTCGACCGCTGCCTCGTGGCCGCGTACGACGGCGGGCTCGAACCGCTGCTCGTGCTCACCAAGTCGGACCTGGCGCCGCCCGACGAGCTGCTGCGCACCTACGAGCCGCTGGGGGTGCCCTATGTCGTCACCTCCCGCGGGGAACTGACGGACGGTGACGCGCTCGCGCGGGTGCGGGAGCTGCTCGACGGCCGCATCACCGCCTTCGTCGGGCACTCGGGCGTCGGCAAGACCACCCTTGTCAACGCCCTGGTGCCGGAGGCGAGACGGCGCACCACGGGCCGGGTGAACGCGGTCACCGGCCGCGGCAGGCACACCACCACCTCCGCGCTCGCGCTGCCCCTCGACGACGACACGGCGGACGGCGGCTGGGTGGTGGACACCCCGGGGGTGCGGTCGTTCGGGCTCGCCCATGTGGACCCGTCCCGGGTCATCCACGCCTTCCCCGACCTGGAGCCCGGCACGGCAGGGTGCCCGCGCGCCTGCGGCCACGACGAGCCGGACTGCGCCCTTGACGGCTGGGTGGCCGAGGGGCACGCGGACCCGGCGCGCCTGTACTCCCTGCGGAGACTGCTCGCCACCCGCGAACGCCACGAGGGCGACTGACCCGTGACGTTTGCATGGGTAGGGTGACGGTAAGGGCATAATCGCACCGAGCTGGAGGCGTGATGAGGCAGCCACGGTTGGTGGAGATTCGGGAGGCACATTCATGGCGTGGCTGCTGGTCATCGTCGCCGGGCTGCTGGAGACAGGGTTCGCGGTCTGTCTGAAGCTGTCGCACGGGTTCACCCGGCTCTGGCCCACGATCGCGTTCGCCTCGTTCGCCCTCGGCAGCTTCGGGTTGCTGACACTGGCACTGCGCCGGCTCGACGTCGGCCCCGCGTACGCGGTGTGGACGGGCATCGGCGCCGCGGGTACGGCGATCTACGGCATGATCTTCCTCGGTGACCTGGTGTCGGTGCTGAAGATCGTCTCGATCAGCTTCGTCATCATCGGGGTCATCGGGCTCCAGCTCTCCGGCTCCGCGCACTGATGTACTCCGGCTCCGCGCGCCGCAGCACCGGCTCCGCGGGCTGAGGAGCAGTCGGCCCGCGTACGTGGTGGGTCCGCGCCGGGCGTGCGGTGGCCGCCCTTGTCGCCGAGTCGACATCGCGACACGCGCGGGGCGCGGCGGACGCCCCGTCAGCGGCGCGCGAGGGCGGGCAGCGTGTCACGCACGAGCCCCGCGGCCCCCTCGCCCGCTGCGGGCACCAGCAGACAGGACAGCGCGAGCCGCATCGCCAGCTCGCACAGCCTGGCCTGCTCCGCCGCCTCGACGCGGCCCGCCTTCGGGCCGCAGAGCGCGGCGACGGCCCTCTCCCGCACGTCGGCCAGCACCTCCCCGGGCGAAGGCAGCGAGCCGTCGGCCCTGCGCTGGGCGGGCATCACGGACGTGGAGGCCACGGCGGCCAGCGACGGCGCGGGCAGGCGCTGGGGCCAGAGCCCGGTCAGGACGGCCCGCACGATCGGGTTGGCGCGCCCGGTGGCGACGGTCCACTCGGCGAGCGCCGTCAGCCGCTCGTGCGCCGCGGCGGGAGCGCCGCGCGAGCCGTCGGGGGGCGGCGGAGGGGTCGTCAGCATCCGGTCGGCCCCGGCGAGATACGCGTCCGTCTCGCGGCGTACGAGGGCGCGGGCGAGGCCGTCCTTGCCGCCGAACTCGTTGTAGAGGGTCTGCCGGGACACCCCCGCAGACGCCGCCACGTCGACCATGCGGATTCTCGGCCAGGGGGCCCGGGAGAGCGCCCCGTAGGCAGCGTCGAGTAACGAGTCCCGCGCTCCTGGCATCATCGCCTCCCGCCGGGCAGCAGAGCCTCTCGACAGAGTTGACGTGGCCATGAGCACTGTCAAGGGGGCGGGAGACCTCCGCTCGCGGGGGCGCGCGACGGTGGTGCGACGCGGGACACACGGGGTGGATGGTCCGGGCGGTGGTGGCTCGATACTGTTCGCTCATGCCCGACTATCGTGATGACCTGCGCCTCGCCCACGTCCTCGCGGACGCCGCCGACGCCGCGACGACGGAACGGTTCAAGGCGCTCGACCTGAAGGTGGAGACCAAACCGGACATGACGCCGGTCACGGAGGCGGACAAGGCGGCCGAGGAGCTGATCAGAAGTCAGCTCAAACGCGCCAGGCCACGCGACGCGGTCCTCGGCGAGGAGTACGGCATCGACGGTACGGGCCCCAGGCGCTGGGTGGTCGACCCGATCGACGGCACCAAGAACTACGTGCGCGGCGTCCCGGTCTGGGCCACGCTGATCGCGCTGATGGAGGCGGGCGAGAGCGGCTTCGAGCCGGTGGTCGGGATGGTCTCGGCACCGGCGCTCGGCCGCCGCTGGTGGGCGTCGAAGGGCCATGGCGCCTCCACGGGGCGCAGCCTCAGCTCCGCGACGGCGCTGCGGGTCTCCCGGGTGTCCAGGCTCGCGGACGCCTCGTTCGCGTACTCCAGCCTGGGCGGCTGGGAGGAGCAGGGGCGGCTCGACGGCTTCCTCGACCTCGGCCGCGCGGTGTGGCGGACCAGGGCGTACGGGGACTTCTGGCCGTACATGATGGTCGCCGAGGGGGCCGTGGACATGTGCGCGGAGCCGGAACTGTCGCTCTGGGACATGGCGGCCCCGGCGATCGTGGTGACCGAGGCGGGCGGCACCTTCACCGGCCTCGACGGCGTCCCCGGCCCGCACAGCGGCAACGCCGCGGCCTCCAACGGCCTGCTGCACGACGTGCTGCTCGACCATCTGGGGGACCGCCGCACGGGCGTCTGAACACCCCCGGCACGGTGAAAGTCCCCGCCGCGGCGGGGGTCCCTGACACGGCGAAGGACCACCGACACGGCGAAGGGCCGGACGTCCCGGCGGGGGATATCCGGCCCTTCCTGGTTCGGCAAGCGGTCTCAGGCACGGAGGGCCTGGACCGCGGCTTCGAGCCGCTTGCCGAAGTCCCCGTCGGCCTGCCGGAAGTTGCCGACAGCGCGCTCGGCGATGTCGTCCCTGGAGACCTGGGAGATGAAGCCGGCCAGATTCTCCACGAGCCGGTCCTTCTCGTCCTGCGACATCAGCCGGTAGAGGTTCCCCGCCTGCACGAAGTCGTCGTCCTCGGCGTGCGCGGGGGCGGCGCTCTCGCCGGTCTCGCCGGTGACGGGCAGGGGCTGCCACAGCGGCCTGTCGGTCTGGAAGGGGCCGCCGAAGCTGTTGGGCTCGTAGTTCTTGGCGCCCTTGTGGCGGCCGTCGTACAGGAGACCGTCGCGGGAGTTGGTACGGGCCTCGGTGGCGTGGGGGCGGTTCACCGGGAGGTGGTCGGCGTTGACGCCGACCCGGTAGCGGTGGGCGTCCCCGTAGGCGAACAGGCGGCCCTGGAGCATCTTGTCAGGGGACGGGCCGATGCCGGGCACGAAGTGCGCCGGGCTGAAGACGGACTGCTCGACCTCGGCGAAGATGTTCTCCGGGTTGCGGTTAAGCTCCAGCCTGCCGATCTCGATCGGCGGGTAGTCGTCGTGCGGCCACACCTTGGTCAGGTCGAACGGGTTGAAGCGGTACGACGCGGCCTCGGCGGCGGGCATGATCTGCACCTGCACGGTCCAGGACGGGAAGTCGCCGCGCTCGATGGCCTCGCGCAGGTCGCGCTGGTGGCTGTCCGGGTCCTCGCCCGCGAGCCGTGCGGCGTCGGCGGCGGTGAGGTTCCTGACGCCCTGGTCGGTCTTGAAGTGGTACTTGACCCAGAAGACCTCGCCGTCGGCGTTGTTCCACTGGTACGTGTGGGAGCCGTAGCCGTTCATGTGGCGGTACGAGGCGGGGATGCCGCGGTCGCCGAAGAGCCAGGTCACCTGGTGCGTCGACTCGGGGCTCAGGCCCCAGAAGTCCCAGACGTTGTCCGCCTCCTGGGAGCCGGTGTACGGGTCGCGCTTCTGGGTGTGGATGAAGTCGGGGAACTTGATGGCGTCCTTGACGAAGAACACCGGGGTGTTGTTCCCGACGAGGTCGTAGTTGCCGTGCTCGGTGTAGAACTTCAGCGCGAAGCCGCGCGGGTCGCGCACGGCGTCGGCCGAGCCGAGGTTCCCTGCGACCGTGGAGAACCGCAGGAAGGTTTCGGTCTGCTTGCCGACCTCGGAGAGGAACGCGGCGCGGGTCCACCGCGAGACGTCGCGGGTGAGGGTGAAGGTGCCGTACGCGCCCGCGCCGCGGGCGTGCACGATGCGCTCCGGGATGCGCTCGCGGTTGAAGTGCGCCAGCTTCTCCAGGAGCACCTGGTCCTGGAGAAGTACGGGACCGCCGACACCGGCGCTCTCGCTGTTCTGATTGTCGGCGACCGGGGCACCGGACTCCGTGGTAAGCGGTCCCTGTGTCGTCACGTATGCCTCCTGCATCGGTGGTGCGGTCGAACCGGCCGGGGTCACCGGCCTTGGCCTCAGTCCTTGACTGGCCCTTGGCTAATGCCGTTCTCGATCCTACGATAGACTTTGTCTAAGTCAAGTAAACTTCCAAAGTCACACTCGATCGGAAGCTTGTTCCCCTGCTGTTAGGCTGGTGCGTCATGAGCGACCTTCTGGAACGACTGCGCGGACGTGGCTGGCGCATGACGGCGCAGCGTCGAGTCGTGGCCGAGGTGCTCGACGGGGAGCACGTCCATCTCACGGCGGACGAGGTCCACGCGCGCGCGGTCGACCGGCTCCCCGAGATCTCCCGCGCCACCGTCTACAACACGCTGGGCGAGCTGGTGCTGCTCGGCGAGGTCATCGAGGTGAGCACGGACAAGCGCGCCAAGCGCTACGACCCGAACGCGCACCGCCCCCACCAGCACCTGGTCTGCTCGGGCTGCGGCTCGATCCGCGACGTGCACCCCGCGGGCGACGCGCTCGCCGACCTCCCCGTGGCGGAACGGTTCGGCTTCGCCGTCTCCGGCGTGGAGATCACCTACCGGGGCCTGTGCCCGGAATGCTCAACGGCCTGAGGCCGTCAGCTCCCGCCCGCACACGAGCCCGCCGCGGCGCACATACGCGCACCCATGCCGAAAGCCCGGTCCCTTGCCTGGGACCGGGCCTTCGGATCTGGTAGCGGGGACAGGATTTGAACCTGCGACCTCTGGGTTATGAGCCCAGCGAGCTACCGAGCTGCTCCACCCCGCGTCGATGTCTCGACCCTACGTGAAGCCGCCTCAGCAGCGCAAATCACTGTCCCGGCACCGTGCGACGGCGCCTGGCGCCAGGTCGGCGGCGGGCTTCGGTGTCACGCCGTCAACTCCTGGCGCAGCGCCTCGCGCAGCCGCGCGGCGCGCTCGGTGACCTCGGCGGGGCCGAGGTCGGCGGCGCGGCCGCTCCAGCGCTGCGCCTCGGTCAGCTCGCCGCGGCGCGCGTACACCAGCGCGAGCCGCAGCGCGGCCCTGCCGTGCCCGGCGTCGGCGGCGCGGCGCCACCACAGCACCGCCTCGGGCTCGCTGCCCTCGCGGGCCAGCAGCAGTCCGAGGTTGAAGGCGCCGCCCCGGCTGCCCGCCTCGGCGGCCCTGCGGTACCAGTCGGCCGCCTCGACGACGTCGCCCCTGGCGGCGGCGAGCATGCCGACCCGCACCTGGGCCCTGCGGTGGCCCTGGCCCGCGGCGCGCTCGTACCACTCCTCGCACTCCGTCTTGATCTGGACGGGCTCGCCCAGCTCGTGCTCGGGAGGGGGAGGGCGCCGGGAGTCGAGGACGGTGGCGAGCCGGTAGGCGGCCTCCGCGCTGCCGCCGCCCGCGGCGCACCGCAGATGGCGCTCCGCGTCGGCCTCGTCGCCCTCGCACAGCCGGGCGATGCCGACCTGGAGGGCGGCCTCGGTGTGGCCCGCGGCCGCGGCGCGCTCGTACCACTCAAGGGCGCCCTTCTCGTCGTCGCCCGCGGCGCGCAGGATGCCGAGGTTGAACGCGGCGTCCACGCTGCCCGCCTCGGCCGCCTTGGAGAACCAGGGCTCGGCGCCGACCGCGTCGCCCCGCTGGAGCAGCAGTACGGCGAGCGCGTTGGCGGCCTCCCGGTGTCCCGCGTAGGCGGCGTGCCGGTACCACTGCTCGGCGCGGCCGTCGCGGCCCCCGGCGGTGCACAGCAGGGCGAGGTTGTAGGCGCCGTTGGTGTCGCCCGCGTCCAGCGCGGTGCGGTACCAGCGCTCGGCGGTCTGGGTCTCGCCGCGCTCGGCGTGCAGGGCGCCGAGCGCGTTGGCGGCGTTGCCGTCGCCCTCCTGGGCGGCCTTGAGCCACCAGGTGGCGGCGCTTTCCAGGTCGCCAGCGTCGCGCAGCAGGAAGCCGAGGGCGCAGGCGGCGCCGGGCTCGCCGTCCTTGGCGGAGGTGAGGTACCAGCGCCCGGCCTCCTTCAGGGCGCCGCGCTGCTCCAGGATGGTGCCGAGGCGCAGCGCGGCGCGGCGGTGGCCGCGGGCCGCGGCCTGCCGGTACCACTGCTCGGCCTCCTGCCCGGGCGTCAGCTCCTCGGCGCCCTCGGGGCGCTCAGGACGCTCGGGGCGCCGTCCGCGGCGAGGGGGGCGGGGCGTGCCGGGGGGGCGCTCGCGCTCCGCGCGCGCGTCGAGCGCCTTCGCCAGGCGGTAGGCGGCCTCCCGGTGGCCGTGCTCGGCCGCGGTGCGCATCCAGCGCTCCGCGCCCGCGTCACCGCGGTGTTCGAGCAGGTCGGCGAGGGCGTACGCGCCGAGGACGTGCCCCTGCTCCGCGGACTGCCGCAGCCAGTACTCGGCGGCGGGCTCGTCGCCGCGCTCGCGGTGGTGGCGGCCGAGGGCGTGCGCGGCGGCGGGGGAGCCGGCGACCGCGGCGACCCGCCACCAGCCGGCCGCCTCCTCGGGGTAGCCGCGCTGGTGCAGCAGCACACCGAGGTTGTTGGCGGCGGCGCGGTCGCCCGCGGCGGTGGCGGCGCGCAGTTGGGGTTCGGCGCCTTCGAGGTCGCCACGGCGCAGCAGGGTGGCCCCGAGGACGCTCATCGCTTCGACGTCGCCCGCCTCGGCGGCGAGCTTCCTGCGCGCCTCCTCGGCGGCGACGCCGGGATCGTCCCGGTCGGCCGACCGTACAAACCGCCCTGTCTCCACCAGAGTTGCCTTATCCCCCATACCGTTCATCGTCGCACCACCCGTACCCCCGGCACATCTGGTATACCGCACCCCGGGAGGTCACTTCAGCGCTTTGTCGACATGCCCACAGAGGGATAAGTCAAACACGGATCGCCCAACTCCCCCAGGCGACGCGGCCGCCGTATCAACACTGTTTCCAACGCTTCATCTCTCACGGTGTGAGGGAAGCCCGGGCCGAGGGGATGCGGCACCGGCGCACGGGCCCCGGTGCGCGCATGGTGTACGGGCGCGGTCCGGGGATTCTGCGGGTCGGCGCGGTTCGCGCTCCGCGATGGGGACAGCGCGAGGGCCCGGCTTCCCTGTGGGGAAACCGGGCCCTCGTCTTCCGTAGCGGGGACAGGATTTGAACCTGCGACCTCTGGGTTATGAGCCCAGCGAGCTACCGAGCTGCTCCACCCCGCGTCGTGTGTGTACACCGTAGCACGACGCGGGGTTCACCAACTCGTCAGCCTCCGTCGCCCCCTGAGCCGCTTCCGTCGCCGCTCTGATCGCCCTTGTCGGAGCTGTCGGTGCTACCGGAGCTGTCGCCGCCTCCGCCGCCCGACCCGGAGCCCGACGAGGCACCGGAGCCGCTGCTGGGCTTCTTGCCGCCCTTGTCCTGCGCGTCCTCGGCCCGCTGCAACGCCTTCTCCAGCCGCTCCTGGGCATCGCCGTAGGCGCCGAAGTCGCCCTTCTTGAGGGCCTTCTGACCGTCTTCGAACGCCTTCTGCGCGTCGTCGAGCGCCTGCGCCACCGTGGGGTTGGAGGAGCTGGGCGGCGGTGGCTGGTCCTGGTCGCCGTCCGGTGGCTCCTGGGTGTCACCACTGGTCGGGAAGACCTTCTGTAGCGCCTCGCCGAGGGTGTCCTCGAACGCGCTGGCGTTGCCGTAGGCCACCAGGACCTTCCGCAGCAGCGGGTACTTCAGGCCGCCGCCGCGGACGTAGACCGGTTCGACGTAGAGCAACCCGCCGTCGAGCGGCACGGTGAGCAGGTTGCCGTATTCGACTTCTGAGTCACCACCACGCAGCAGTCTGATCGATTCGGCGATGTCCTGTTCGGAGTTGAACTTGCTCTGTACCTGTTTAGGTCCGTCGATGGTTCTGCTGGAGGGCATCTTCAGGATCTCGATCTTGCCGTAGTCCTTGGTGCCGGCCTCGGCGTTGACCGCCATGAAGGCGCCCAGGTTGTCTCTGCCGTTGAAGGTGAACGTCGTCGTCAGCGAGAACGCCTGCGAACTCTCCCCTGGCATCTGCATGCTCAGGTAGTAGGCGGGCACCGAGTCCCCCGACTTGGTGGTCGGATCGCCCGGCACCTGCCACACCTCGCTGCCGCTGAGGAACGTCTTGGCGTCCTTCACGTGGTAGCGGGTGAGCAGTTCGCGCTGCACCTTGAACAGGTCCTGGGGGTAGCGCAGGTGCGACATCAGCGCCGGTGAGATGTCGCCCTTCGGCAGCACCGTCCCGGGGAACGCCTTCATCCAGGTCTTGAGGACCGGGTCCTGGTCGTCCCACTGGTAGAGCTTGACCGTGCCGTCGTAGGCGTCGACGGTCGCCTTCACCGAGTTGCGGATGTAGTTGACCTTGTTCTGCTGTGCGACGACCTGTCTCTGGTTGTTGGCGGCGGTCAGCGAGTCCGCCGTCGTGTCGCCCAGGGTCGTCCGCGACGCGTACGGATAGCCGTTGGAGGTGGTGTACGCGTCGACGATCCACTGCACTCTGCCGTCGACCACGGCCGGATAGGCGTCCCCGTCGATGGTGAGCCAGGGCGCCACCGCCTCCACCCGGTCCTTGGGCGTGCGGTTGTAGAGGATGCGCGAGCCCTTGCCGATGGCGCCCGAGTACAGCATCTGCGGTTCCCCGAACGCGACCGCGTAGGCCGCGCGGTTGACCGGGTTGTCGAGGTTGACCCCGCCCTTGCCGTGGTAGCTGAAGGACTTCTCGTTGCCCGCGTCGTCGGTGTAGTCGATCTCCTTCTGGGGACCGCCGACGATGGAGTACGTGTTGGTCTTCTCGCCGAAGTAGATCCGCTGCTGGTACTCGGGCAGGTCGCCCTTCGAGGGCAGGTCGGACTCGGTGAACTCGGGACGGCCCTCGCTGTCGGCGCTCGTACCGCGCGCGCTGACGACGCCGTAGCCGTGCGTGTAGCGGAAGTGGTCGTTGATCCAGTTGTTCTTCGGGACCCCGTTCAGGTTCAGCTCGCGCAGGCCGACGACGGTGTCCTGCTCCTTGCCGTCGGGCGACTTGTAGCGGTCCACGTCCAGGTTCGACGGGAACGCGTAGTAGTTCTTCATCTGCTGGAGCTGCTGGAACGTCGGCGAGACGATGTTGGGGTCGAGCAGCCGGATGCTCGACGCGTTCGTGGCGTCGCCGCGCAGCTTCTCGTTGTCCGCCGTGCTGGCCTTGCCGGGGTACTCCTTGACCTCGGTGCCGTTGATCCCGTACGCGTCGCGGGTCGCCTTGAGGTTCTTCTCGACGTACGGCGCCTCTTTGGCCTGCTCGTTGGGCTGGACCTGGAACTTCTGCACGATCGCCGGGTAGAGCCCGCCGATCAGGATCGCGGAGAGCACCATGAGGCCGAAGCCGATCACCGGGAGCTGCCAGGTGCGCCGCCACAGCGTGGCGAAGAACAGCAGCGCGCAGATCACGGCGATGCAGAACAGGATGGTCTTGGCGGGCAGGTACGCGTTGGCGTCCACGTACCTGAGCCCCGTCCAGTTCCCGGTGGCCTTGAAGTCGCTCGACTTGACCGCGAGTCCGTACCGGTCGAGCCAGTAGGCGACGGCCTTGAGGGCGACGAACAGGCCGAGCAGCACGGACAGGTGCCCGGTGGCCGCCGCGGTGGCCCTGCTGCCCGGGTTGGTGATCCGCAGGCCGCCGTAGAGGTAGTGCGTGAGGGCGGCGGCGACCAGGCAGAGCACGGCGGCGGCGAAGCCGAACCCGAGCAGGAAGCGGTACCACGGCAGGTCGAACGCGTAGAAGGACACGTCCATGTGGAACTGCGGGTCCTTCTGGCCGAAGGGCACGCCGTTGACCCACATCAGCCAGGTGCGCCACTGACCGGCGGCGGAGGCCCCCGCGATCAGCCCGACCAGGGCCGTGATCGCCAGCAGAATCCACTTCTTGTACGGGGCGATGCCCATCCGGTAGCGGTCGAGGTTCTGCTGCTCCATGGACATGGCGCTCAGCGGCGGGCGCAGCCGGTGGGCCAGCCAGACGTTCACCCCGACCGCCGCGGCCATCAGCAGCCCGAACACACAGAAGAGCCCGATCTTCGTCCACAGCGTGGTGGTAAAGACGGACGAGTAGTTCACTGACCGGTACCAGAGCCAGTCGGTCCAGAACCCCGCGAACATGACGAACGCCATGGCCAGCACGGCCAGGACGCCCAGTGTCATGAGCAGGGTGCGGACACGCCTGGACGGCCGGCCCACTCTGATCCGTGGCCCCGTCGGGCCTCCGCCGCGGTCCGGCATCTGGAAAGCCAAGGTGCGCACCTCGAAGTTCGCTGTTGCTGTGGTTGGCTGATGTGCGGGACCCCCGGCCCCCTCGGGCCCCGTGACCGCCCGGAGGCGGCTCAGCGATCGTAGGGCCCCTCTGTGCAACTTACTGAAGCTTTACGCAGTTCCCGTTTCGGGGCCTGAACCAGGCAGGATATTGCCCATGCCCAACACGCCTTCCCCCGGACCCTCGGGTCCTTCCGGCCCCTCCGGCCGCTCCGGTTCCGCCGGCTCCTCCGGGTCTCCGCCGGCCGCGAGCCCGCTGACCCGCGCCGTTCTGGAGATCGACGAGTTCGTCGCGTCGCTCGGCTGGGACCAGCCCGCCCGGCTGTTCGCGCTCGTCGACACCGGCAGGCTGCGCAGCAGGGAGCCCACGCTCGCCGACCGGCTCGGCCTCGCCGACGACGCGGCCGCGGGCGCGTTCACGCCCGTGGAGCAGGACGAGGTGTCCGGGGAGCGGCCCCTGGACGAGTTCCTGGCGACCATCGCCTGGCCCGAGGCGGTGGCCGGATGCGCCCTGACCGTGGAGCGCCTGATGCTGCCGCCGTCCGCCGAGGCCGCCGTTCCCGAGGGGCTCGGGGAGGACGGGCTCGCCGAGTGGGTGGCGGCGCACCCCGAGCGCCAGGAGGTGCGGATGACCGTCGCCGTGCTGCGGGACGGGGCGCGGGAGTCGGCGCTGCGGCTGCGCGCGAAGGACTCCCCCTCCGATGTGCTGACCGGCTCCGACCTGGTGCCCAATCTGGCCGAGGCGCTCGCGGCCACGTTCGCCGAGTAGCGCGGCGCCCCCGCCGCCCGGGCGTGCCGCGGCGGCGGGGCTCGCGGCCGCCCGTCCGGCGGCGTCCGCGCGCGTGGCCGGGGCCGCCGCCCCGTGGTGCCGGCGCACCCGCGTCAGCCCTTGGTGCAGGAGGGGAGCCGGGAGGTCTTCTTCTCCCTGATGTCCTTGAGGGCGTCAAGCGCGTCGTGGATGGTGCCCACCTTGACGAGGGTGAGCCCGTCGGGGACGTTCTTGGCGGCCTCGGCGCAGTTGCCCTCGGGGGTGAGGAAGTAGCGGGCGCCCTGGTTCCTGGCGCCGATGGTCTTCATCCCGATGCCGCCGATCTCGCCGACCTTGCCCGCGTCGTCGATGGTGCCGGTGCCCGCGACGAACTCGCCGCCGGTGAGGTCGCCCGGGGTCAGCTTGTCGTAGAGGCCGAGCGCGAACATCAGCCCGGCGCTCGGCCCGCCGACGTCGGCGAGCTTGATGTCGATCGGGAACGGGTACGTGTGGTCGACGCCCGCGGTGATGCCGACGATCGCGTGCCCGTCCTTCTCCGGCGACTTCCCGGCGGTCACGGTGACGCGGTGGGTCCCGGTGGCGTTCTTCCCCGACTTCTCCGCCGCCTCCTGCGCCTTGGCGGGGACCACGGTGAACGCGACGGACTGGCCGGGCCTGTGCTTGGTGACGAGCTTCGCCACGTCGTCGGGCTGCTTGACGGCGGTGCCGTCGACCGCCTTGATGACATCGCCCGCGTGCAGCCTGCCCTGCGCGGGGCTGTCCTTCTGCACGGCGGCCACCACGGTCTGGGTGGTGACCTTGACGTGGAGCTGCTTCAACGCCGCGACCTTGGCGCTCTCCTGGGACTGGCTGAACTCCTCGGCGTTCTCCTGGTTGGACTGCTCCTCGGTCTGCCCGTCCGGGTAGAGCACCTGGCGCGGCACCACGAGCTTGTCTCCCGCCAGCCAGCCGTAGACGGCCTCGACCAGGTTCATGTGGTACTCGGCGCTGGTCACGCGGACCGTCGTCATGTTGAGGTGGCCCTTGGCCGGATGGGTCTTGTCGTCCGGGACCTGGAGCACCGGCTCGCCGTCGTGGTCGCCGAGGGTGTTGACCGTCGGCCCGGGGGACATCTCCCCGTACGGCACCTGGATGAAGACTCCCGCGCACAGCAGCGCGATCAGGATCAGGGTCGAGGCGAGCATCGTCGCGGTGCGGCGTGGCATGGAACGACAGTACGGGACCAGTCTGTGTGCCCAGCGGGGGGTCCGGCCGGGCGGTGGCCCGGCCCCCTGGGCGCTCATCCGGCCCTCATCACGCCCTGGCACGGCGGGTCACAGCGCGTCGGAGTGCGACTTCTCCATGGCCTCGCGGAAGCGGGCGTAGCCGTCGAGTTCGGGTCCGTCGCCCGTCCTCCTTGAGCGGCCGGCCCAGGTGCCCCAGAGCCCGGCCCCGAAGGCGGCCACAAGCGGAATCAGCAACCAGGCGAGCGCGGCCATGCCGACCTCCAACCCCACGACGGGGAAACGTGCGTACGAGTGCTGCCGCCGCGAGAGCCGCCGGGGCCGCAGGACCCCGCCGGTGGTCGACGTCCGTTACCCCGGGCGGGATGCGCGGCCCTGAGGCCCCGTCGGGAGCCCGCGACCGGCCGACCAACTGGCAGATCAGCAGATTAACCATCCGCAGGGCCAACGCTCCCGAGGGGGGTGTGGTTACGCAACCGGAACCCCTCCGACGGCCGTACGAGTGCGGGGCGCCGGGAGGCCGTTCGGGTGAGGGGGCCTGGGGGCGCGGCCCGCGGGGCGCGAGGGACGCGCGGGGCGGGGGCGGCTGCAGGGATGCGCGGCGGGGCGTGGGTGCGGGGCGCGCGGGGCCGGGGCGAGCTTGTGTTCGGGGCGCGCGGGTGTGGGGTGCGCGCGGTCGGGGCGCGCGGGCGCGGGGCCGTGGGGGCGCGAGACGGCTGCGCAGGGCGCGCGGGGTGTGTGGGGGTGTGGGGTGCGGGGTGCGGGGTGCGGGCCGCGTGGGGCTCAGCCGCCCGCGCCGACCCACTCCTCGGTGCCGTCGGAGAACCGCTGGTGCTTCCAGATCGGCACCTCGCGCTTGAGGTCGTCGATCATCTCCCGGCAGGCCCCGAACGCCTCCGCGCGGTGCGCGCAGGCCACCGCGACGATCACCGCGATGTCGCCCACCACCAGGTCGCCGACCCGGTGCACCGCCGCAAGCGCCCGTACCGGGTGGCTCGCGACGACTTTCTCCGCCACCCTCCGCATCTCGTCCTCCGCGCTGGGGTGCGCGGTGTAGCCGAGCGCGTCCACCCCCGCGCCGCCGTCGTGGTCGCGCACGGTGCCGACGAACACCGCGATCCCGCCCGCCGCGGGGTCGCCGACCGCGGCGTACACCTCGTCGAGCGAGAGCGGCGTGTCGCGAACGGCCAGCAGTCGGATGGCGTCAGAGGCAGATTGCATACACGCAGCCTATTTGATGAACGGGCGGACGGGCGGCACACGTGCGTGCCCCTCGACGAGCACGCGCGCGCGCCCGGCAGACGCGGGGGCGCGGCGAATTCCGCGGACGCCGCGGGCGCTCAGATGCGGCGGCGCGCCCTGCGTGCCCTGCGGACCAGGGCCGCGGTGCCGAGCAGGGCCACGGTCGCGCCCGCGGCGCCCGCCGCGGTGGCGTCCTTGCGGCCGAGGCGCCGCCCGGCCACGGTGTGCCGCCCCGCGACCTCCTCCAGCAGCTCGGCGAGCACCTGCTCGTTGGTCCACCGGGGCCGCCAGCCCGCGTCGTGGAGGCGGCTCACGCTGACCACCCAGGGGTGCATCGTGTACGCGAGGTCGCCCGCGGGCGAGGGCGTGAGCCCGATGCGGTGCAGCCGGGCCGCGGCGCCGAGCGCGACGCTCGACGGCAGCTCCATGCGGCGGATGCCGGAGAGGTCCTCGACCTCCTCCTGTTCGAGCCAGCCGTCGCAGCCGACCGCGAACTCCCCGTCGATCTTCCCCAGCGCCGCGTACTCAAGGGCCCCGCACAGGTCGTCCACGTGGCAGAACTGCCAGGCGGGCCGCGACCCGGCCACCACCAGCAGCCGGGGCGACTCGAAGTAGCGGGTCAGCGCGGTGTCGGTGCCGCCGACCAGGACCGCGGGGCGCACCACGGTCACGTTCAGCCCGGGGTGCGCGCGGGGCGCGCGGCGGGCCAGGCGCTCGATCTCCAGGAGGTCGCCGACGCCGGTGGCGTCCGCGGTGGCCCGCAGCTCGGCGTCCTCGGAGAGCGGCAGCTCGTTGTCCTCCAGCGCCCCGTAGACCATCGCCGAGGTGCACAGCACGACGCGCCGCACCCCGGCGGCGGCCGCCGCGGTCAGCACGGTCTGGGTGCCGCGCACGTTGTACGCCGTGCGGGCCGCGGGGTCGGACTCCAGATCGAGGTCGACGGCGAGGTGCACCACGACGTCCGTACCGCGCAGTTTCTCGGCGATCGCGGGGTCGCGGATGTCGAGGAGGTGCCAGCGGGCGTCCTCGCACTCGCCGCGGCGCTCGTCGATGGCGACCACCCGCTTGACCGCGTCCCCCGCGGTCAGGCGCTCGGTCAGCAGCGCGCCGACGCCCGACGCGGCGCCCGTGACGGCGACGACGGGCCCGCGCGCGGGTGCCGCCCTCTGGTTTCGCGCTGCGCGAACCTGTGGATCTGGGGAACTCACCAGGTGTCTCCAGCGGTTGTCTTCAGTACGTACGCGCCATAAGCGCACGTAGCAGGTGGCATCCATCCTGCCGCAGACCGGGACCGGGCAGCGCACCGAGGCCCTGTCCGGCCCCCGGGTGTCTACGCTGGGTGGTGATGCAGGGCAGCCGCCGTCGGCACCGTACCGGCGGCCCGACGAGCCGAGGAATCCCGTGAGTGACACCCCATTCGGATTCGGCCTTCCGCCGGAGGAGCCGGAGAACGGCGACGAGGGCAAGAAGAAGGACCAGCAGGACGGTGGTGGTCAGGGACCTGCCAACCCGTTCGGTTTCTCGCTGCCGGGCGGCGGGGACAACCCGCTCGCCGCGATGTTCGGCTCGATGAACCCGTCCGACCTGGGCGCGGCCTTCCAGCAGCTCGGCCAGATGCTCTCGTACGAGGGCGGCCCGGTGAACTGGGACATGGCCAAGCAGATCGCCCGCCAGACGGTCTCCCAGGGCACCCAGGACGGGGTCAAGGACAGCAGCGTGGGTCCCGCCGAGCGCTCCGCGGTGGAGGAGGCCGTGCGCCTGGCCGACCTGTGGCTCGACGACGTGACGTCGCTGCCCTCCGGCTCGGCGTCGGCGGTCGCGTGGAGCCGCGCGGAGTGGGTGGAGGCGACCCTTCCGGTGTGGAAGGAGCTGGTCGACCCGGTCGCGGAGCGCGTGGGCGCCGCGATGGGCGACGTCCTGCCCGAGGAGATGCAGGCGGTGGCGGGGCCGCTGATCGGCATGATGCGCTCGATGGGCGGCGCCATGTTCGGCACCCAGATCGGGCAGGCGGTGGGGGTGCTCGCGGGCGAGGTCGTGGGCTCCACCGATGTCGGCCTGCCGATGGGCCCGGCGAACAAGGCGGCGCTGCTGCCGGTGAACGTGGCCGCCTTCGGCCGTGACCTGGGGGTTCCCGAGGAGGAGGTGCGGCTGTACCTGGCCCTGCGGGAGGCCGCCCACCAGCGGCTCTTCGCGCATGTGCCGTGGCTGCGCTCGCATCTGTTCGGCGCGGTGGAGGGGTACGCGCGCGGGATCAAGGTCGACACCCAGAAGCTTGAGGACGTCGTCGGCCAGCTCGACCCGCAGAATCCCGAGCAGCTTCAGGACGCGCTCCAGCAGGGCATGTTCCAGCCGGAGGACACCCCGGAGCAGAAGAACGCCCTCGCGCGCCTGGAGACCGCGCTCGCCCTGGTCGAGGGCTGGGTGGACGCCGTGGTGCACGCGGCGGCCAAGCCCCGTCTGACGTCGGCGGACGCGCTGCGCGAGACGCTGCGCAGGCGGCGCGCCACGGGCGGCCCCGCGGAGCAGACCTTCGCCCGGCTGATCGGCCTTGAGCTGCGCCCCAGGCGGCTGCGGGACGCGGCCAGGCTCTGGGCCTCGCTCTCCGACGCGCGCGGTGTCGACGGCCGGGACGGCCTGTGGGCGCATCCCGACATGCTGCCGACCGCCTCCGACCTCGACGATCCTGACGGTTTTGTCCATCGCGAGCAGTTGGACTTCTCCGAACTGGACAAGATGCTCGGGGACGCGGCGAGCGGCCTGCCCACCGACCTCACGAAGACCGACCCCGCGAAGAGCAACCCAACGGAGAGCGACCCAGGCGAGAAGGACCCGGACGGCGAGGCGAGGCGCCCCGAGGGCGACAAGGGCCCCGACGCCGGCGGGAAGCGCAACGAGGACGAGGGCGGCGACGACCGGGGCGACGGCGGCAAGTGACCTCGGAAGACGGAAAGAGCCCCCTGTTCGACGACGCGGTGGCCACGCTGAAGGGCCTGCCGTCCGAGGGGGGCCAAGACGAGCTGCGCCGCGCCTATCTGGACCATCTCGCCGCGCATCCGGACGGCATGTGGCGGGCGTGCGGCGCCGGGCATGTCACGGCGAGCGCCCTGGTCTTCGACCCCGTGGCGGAGCGGGTGCTGCTGACCCTGCACGGCAAGCTGGGGATGTGGCTCCAGATGGGCGGCCACTGCGAGCCGGAGGACCGCACGCTCGCGGGCGCGGCGCTGCGGGAGGCCCGCGAGGAGTCCGGTATCGAGGGCCTTGAGCTGCTGCCCGGCGGCCCGGTGCGCCTCGACCGGCACCACACGCCCTGCGCCTGGCACCTGGACGTGGAGTACGCGGCACGCGCCCCGCGGGGGGCCGTCGCGGCCATCAGCGACGAATCGCTCGACCTGCGCTGGTTCGGCTACGACGAGGTGGCGGACGTCGCCGACGACAGCGTCGTACGGCTGATGGCGGCCACCCGCGCGCGCGTGGACGGCGTCTGACACGGCCCACCCGCGTCACACACAGGCGTGACAGACACGGGTAAGGGGCGCCGTCCCTTGACCGCGCCCCTTACCTCCGGGCCCGTGGGGCTCGCGCCTCCCCGCGGGGCCGGTGGATCACTGCCAGACGTTGCCCTGGTTCTGTCCGCGCGCGCCCTGCTGGCCCATGCCGTACTGGGCGCGCAGGCCCTGCCCGATGACCGCGTTCTGCGGCGGCAGCAGCTCGCTCGGCTGGACGAGGGCGAAGCCCTGGCCCATGAAGCTCAGCTCCCAGCCCTCCCCGGTGTTCCCGCGCCGCCGCCACACCCCGGAGGAGTGGGTCTGCGCCTGCATCTGCACCCTGAGGCTGTTGGACCAGGCGACGATCGCGTCCGCGTCCGCGTTGACGTAGCGGTCGGGGGTGACCTGGAGCATCAGGGGCTGTCCCGAGGTCATCAGGGCGACCTTGCCGCGCCCGGTGATCACCAACTGGTACTTGCCGGAGCCCGAGATGCCGTACTGGCTGTCGACCGCGACGACCTCGTAGTGCAGCGACGAGTCCAGCGCGAGGACGTAGCCGCTGTCCACGGTCAGGCCCTCCTGCTCGACGTCCATCACATGGATGTGCTGGGCGAGGTTGGCCAGGTAGACCGTGCCCTGCCCGTGGCAGCGCATCAGGTCGAGGCCCTCCCCGGTGTAAGCGCGGGCGCGCTGCTGGGTCATGTTCTGGATCTCGCCGTCGAACTCCATGAGGCCCTGGTAGGCCACCATGGCGCCCTTGCGGGCCAGGATGTCGTCCTGGCCTTCGAGCAGGACCCTCAGCAGTTGCGGGTTCTGGAGCGTGTAGCGCTCCTGGCTCTGCTGCTCGGTGAGGCTGAAAAGCGGGCTCTGCATGAGTCTTTCTCCCCCCTCAGCCCCGCGCCCGCAGGCGGTCGGTGCTGTCCTCGCTCGGCTGTACGACGACGATGCCGCGCCCCGAGAAGCCCATCTGGTACGCCTCCCCGCTGCCGCGCCCGATGAGGGACCCGGCGCGGAAGCTGCGCTTCCCCTTGACCTTCAGCGTCGGCGACCAGGCGACCAGCGCGTCGGGGTCGACGTACGTCTCGTCCTCGCCGCTGCCGCAGTCGACCACGATGGGCGTGCCGCGCGAGGTGAGCGCGACCCAGCCCTGGCCCGAGACCTTCACGTTCCACAGGCCCTGGCCCGCGAACTTGGCCAGGCCCTTGACCCGCTCCACGCCCCACTGGAGGTGTGCGTCGAAGGCGAGGAGGTTGGTGCCGTTGACGGAGATGGCGTCGCCGCCGAGGTTCAGCACGACGACGTCGGCGCCGTAGTCGGCCAGGTAGAGCAGGCCGTCACCTGAGCACTTCATCATGGGCGCGCCCTCGCCGGTGACCCAGTCCCGGGCGATCTGCCGGACGGCGGGCGGGTTGGGCTCGTACTGCACGAAGCCCTCGTAGGCGACCATGGACCCCACGCGCGCGAGGAGGTCCTGGCCGGTCTGCATGGCGACCTTGAGCATGTGGCCGCCGTGGGTCTCCATCCGGGCGGAGACGGGCGCCGGGGCGAAGCCCGCGAGCTGCTGATTCATGTCGGGACCTCACACCTCGTAGGGCTGGACGACGACGAAGTTGCCCGGCGCGGCGCGGAACTGGAGGTTCACGCTCTCCCCGCTCTGCCCCGGGTACGCGTTCATGCGCATCCGCACCTGGCTGGAGACGATGACCTGGGCGGCGGCCGACCAGGCCACGACGGCGTTGCAGTCCGCGAAGGTGGTGGGGGTGACCGGGAGCAGCACGGGCACCCCGTGCGTCTTCACGACGATGGTGCCGGTGCCCTGGAACTGCATCGTGAACAGGGCGCCGCCGGGGATGCCGTGGCCCTCGATACGGCGCACCTCGTACTGGAGGGCCTCGTCGAAGGCGAGCACGTTCTCCGCCGAGACGCAGATCGCCTCGCCCTGAAGCTCGATCGGGTGCAGATGGGTGGCGTTCTCCGCGAGAAACACCTGCCCCTGCCCCGAGCAGCGCATGAGCTGCATCTCCTGGCCCGTGGCGTTGCCGACGATACGTCCTGCGAAGCCCGCGCCCTTGTAGCCGAAGTCGACCTTGCCCTGGTAGAGCACCATGCTGCCCTGGCGGGCGAGCACCGGCTGGCCGCTGACGCCCAGGTCGACGCGGACCAGCTTCTTGTTCTGGAGCGTCCAGCGCTGTCCTGTCGCGGCCTCCTTGAAGAGGCTGAGGCCGCCGTCCACACCGGGCGTCACGGGCTGGGCCGCGGCGGGCGCCCCGTAGGGCGCGGGCGCGCCGGGTTGTCCCGGGAAGCCGCCGGGCGGGGGGCCGCCGGGGAACTGGCCGCCCGGGGGCTGCCCGTAGCCGGGCGGGGGCGTCGGGCCGCCGGGGGGCGGGTAGCCGCCGGGGGCCTGGGGGCCCGCGTAGCCGGAGGGCGCGCCGGGCGGCCCAGGCGGCTGCTGCCCGTACGGCGGGGCGCCGCCGGGCTGGCCCGGGTACGGCTGCTGGCCCGGGGGCTGGCCGCCGGGCGGCGGGCCTCCCGGGTTGAACGGCGCGGGTCCCGGCGGGTGCGGCACGGTGCCGCCCGGGGGCGTCAGGGGCGCGACGACGGTCGGCGCCGCGTGCACCGAGGGTCCCGAGGGCGCGGGCGGCGGCGTGCCGCCGGGCGGTGCCGCGCCGTACGGGGGCGTGCCCTGCGGCGGGCTGCCCTGCGGGGGCGCGCCTTGCGGGGGCGCGAAGTTCTGCGCCGCGGGGGCCGGGGCGGCGGGCGGCGCCTGCTGCGGTACGGGGGCCGGGCCCGCGGGGGCGCCGAACGCGGGCGGCGCGGCGGGCTGCTGGGCGGGGCCGCCGGGCGGCGGTGCGAACCCGGGGGCGCCGCCGGTGGGAGCCGCGGGGGCCTGCTCCTCCTCCATGACCTCGCCGCCGAAGTTCTTCAGCAGCGCGTCGAGGCCGCCGTCGAAGCCCTGGCCGACGGCCGCGAACCGCCACACGTCCTTCAGATAGAAGTCGCCGAGCATCACCGCGCGTTCCGTCGAGAACTCGGAGCCGTTGAACGAGTAACGCGCCACTTCCTCGCCACCCGCGACGATGCGCAGATAACCGGGCGCGACCTGCGACATCTGCCCCGCGCCGTCGATGGTGGCGGTGAAGGAGAGCCGCTGGATCTGCTGGGGGATGCGGTCGAGGGTGACCCGGAACGACTCCGTGTCCCCGGCCTGCGCGCCCAGGAGCTGGACGGACTCCTCAGGTGTCTTCGGCTGGTTGAAGAAGACGAAGTAGCGGTCGTCGGAGAGGCGTTCTGCCGCGTCGAGGCCGAAGCAGCTAATGTCGAAGGTCACCCCCGGAGCCGCGATCTGCACTCCCACGTACAGATCCGTCCCCTGGGTGAGGTCACTGATCCTGGCCTTGTGGCCGCGTTGGAATTCCCGAGACATGCGCTACGACCGTCCCCCATCCCGATTCTTATGGCGTCGCGCCAGGCTAACCGCAATCGCCGACATCACACGAAGCCGGTACAGAGCCGGTACACAACCCCGCCGCCCCTCACACCCCGCCCGGCGCCCCGCCGTTGCCGCGGCCCGGCCGCCTCACGCGTCCCGCGCGTACCGGCCCCCAACCCGAGGGCGACCGGCACGCCCGCCATGTCCGGTGCGACCGGTGCGACCGGCAAATCCGGGGCCTCCTACGGGACCGTCCCGTCCGGAACATCCTCCGTGCCCGGCACGTCGGGCTCTTCCTGCGGCATGCGCGCCGCCGCGGCCACGCCCTCCAGGTAGCCACGCGCGCGTTCGGTGCGCGGATACGCGTCGAGCAGCGCCCAGAAGCGCGGCCCGTGCCCCGGCACCAGCAGGTGCGCCAGCTCGTGCAGCAGCACGTAGTCGACCACGTACTCGGGCATGCCCTGGAGCCGGTGCGAGAGCCTGATGCTGCCCTCGGCGGGGGTGCAGGAACCCCAGCGGGAGTTCTGGTTGGTCACCCAGCGCACGGACTCGGGGCGCGCCTCGCCGCCCAGATACTGCCCCGAGAGCCGCCGCGCCCGCTCCGCCAGCTCGGCGTCGCCCGGCCTGCGCCTGCTCTCCTGCGCGGCGAGCTTGTCCAGCATCACCGTGATCCAGCGCTGCTCCTCGGCGGCGGACATCCGGGCCGGGATCAGCACGATCGTCCGGCCGCCCTCGCGGTATGCGGAAACGGTTCTCCGCCGTCGGCTGCTGCGGCGGACCTCGACGTCCCCGGCGGCGGATCTGTCGCCGCGGGCCCGTGGGGCGACGGCGGCGGCACGGGGCGAGGGCTCGGCGGACACGCCCTCGACCGTACCCGCAACGGCTCGCCGAAGTCCCGGCACCCCGGCCGGGGCCACGCCACCCCGAGCGATTCATATGACCAGTACGAAGTTTTCCCCGCCCTGTGGATAACTTTCGGCACGACCTCGCCGCGGCGGGCGAAGCTGTGCGGGCCGGTGACAGCCACCGGTCCGCCGGGGTTTCCGGTGGTCGTCGCTACGGGGGAGCTTCCTCGTGCGGAGCGGAGGGATCAAGGATGCGTGGGGTGCGTGGGATGGGTGAGGCTGGGGCTGGGCTCTCGGCTGGGGCCGACGCCGGGCGAGGGCGGGGGCGTGGGCGTGCGGTGGGGGCGAGGCCGGGGGGTGCGCCGCCCGGTGGGCGTTCGGGGAGCGGGCGGCAGGCGGGTGGGCGCCGGACGGGCGGTGGGCGCCCGCCCGGTGGGCGGGAGGCGGGCGGGGGCCCGGCGAGCGGGCGGCCGAGCGGCGATGCCGAGATGCATCCCCTGCTGCGGCCGTCGTTGCGGCGGGCCTGGCGGGATCTGAACACGGTGCAGTTCGGCATCACCCCCGGTCTCGCCCAGGTCCTCAGCCCGGTCTCGACCGCCACCGGTACCTTCCTCACCCTGCTCGACGGCACCCGAGGACTCCCCCTGCTGCGCGAGGAGGCCCGGCGCATGGGGCTTCCCGAGGGGCATGCCGACGAGGTGGTGCGCCGGCTGGCCGCCGCCGGGCTGCTCGACGACGCCACCGGCGGCGGCCTTGCCGCCGCGGCCCTCCGCGGCAGGCCCGCGCTGCTCGACCGGCTCAGGCCCGACCTCGCGGCCCTCTCCCTCGGCGATCCCGACCCCGACTCCGGGATCGCGGGGCTCGGCACCAGGCTCGGCCGCCATGTCCAGGTACGCGGCGCGGGCCGCGTCGGCGCCCTGCTGGCCGCCGTGCTCGCCGCCGCGGGCGTGGGCCATGTCGACGTACGGGACGGTGGCGAGGTGGAGCCCTGGGACACCGCGCCCGGCGGGCATCCCCCGCAGGACGTGGGGCACCGCAGGGACGAGTCGGCCCGCGCGGGCGCCCGCCGCGCCGCGCCCGACCGGCCGTCGGCCCCCGCGCCAAGCACCGGAGAGGCGGGCCTCGGCCTTGTGGTGCTCGCCCCGCGCGACGGCCTCGGTGCCTGGGCACCGCACCCCTCGGCCACCGCCGACCTCGTCGCCGCGGGCACGCCCCATCTCCACGTCGGGGTGATCGAGCGCACGGGGGTCGTCGGCCCCCTCGTCCTGCCGGGGACCACGGGGTGCGCGGGCTGTCTCGACCTGCACCGCGTGGACCGCGACCCGGCATGGCCCCGGATGCTGGCGCAGTGGCGCTCGGGCCGCCAGCGGCATGTGGTCGGCGGGGAGGTGGCGCTGACGACGACGGTGGCCGGGCACGCCGCCGCGCAGGCACTCGCCTTCCTCGGCGGCACCCCGCCCGGCGCCACGGGCGCGCGCTGGGAGGTCTCGGCGCCCGGTTTCGACTGGCGGCGCGCCCGGGTGCGCCCCCATCCGCACTGTCCCTGCGGGGCCGCGCGGCACGGCGATCGACAAGCCGGGGGGACGCGGGCCACTGTGGACGGCGAAGGGCGCGCGACAATGTCCGGGTAACCGCCGCGGGTCGCGTGGCTGTGTGGCTCTGGAGGGGGCGCATGTCGGATCTTCCGCGCAAGGCGGTCACCCGTACCGCGAAGCTGGCCGCGTTGCCGCTGGGCTTCGCCGGCCGGGCGACCTGGGGACTCGGCAAGCGGATCGGCGGCAGATCGGCGGAGATCGTCGGCCGGGAGCTGCAACAGCGCACCGCCGACCAGCTCTTCCGGGTGCTCGGGGAGCTGAAGGGCGGCGCGATGAAGTTCGGGCAGGCCCTCTCGGTCTTCGAGTCGGCGCTGCCCGAGGATGTCGCCGGGCCCTACCGCGCCGCCCTGACCAAGCTCCAGGAGGCGGCGCCGCCGATGCCCACCGCCACGGTGCACTCGGTGCTCACCGAGCGTCTGGGCGAGGACTGGGCGGACCTCTTCCTCTCCTTCGAGGACAAGCCCGCGGCGGCGGCCTCGATAGGACAGGTGCACCGGGCGGTGTGGCACGACGGCCGCGAGGTCGCCGTGAAGGTGCAGTACCCGGGCGCGGGCGAGGCCCTGCTGTCGGACCTCGGCCAGCTCAGCAGGTTCGCCAGGCTCCTCGGCCCGCTGATCCCCGGCATGGACATCAAGCCGCTCATCACCGAGATGCGCGACCGGGTCTCCGAGGAGCTGGACTACGACCTGGAGTCCCGGGCGCAGAGCGCGCACGCCGAGGAGTTCGACGGCGACCCCGACGTCCTGGTGCCGAAGGTGGTGCACCAGCGCGAACAGGTCCTGGTGACCGAGTGGATAGACGGCATCCCACTCTCCGAGGTGATCGCGGACGGCACACAGGAGCAGCGGGACCGGGCCGGGCAGCTCCTCGCCGGGTTCCTCTTCTCCGGACCCGCGCGCACCGGCCTGCTGCACGCCGACCCGCACCCCGGGAACTTCCGCCTGCTCCCCGACGGCGACGGCGGCTGGCGTCTCGGCGTGCTCGACTTCGGCACGGTGAACCGGCTGCCGGGCGGCCTGCCCGCCACCATCGGGAACTCCCTGCGGATGACCCTCGAAGGCGAGGCCGACGCGGTGTACGAGCTACTGCGTGAGGAGGGCTTCGTACGGGAGGACATCGATCTCGACCCGATCGCGGTGCGGGACTACCTGCTGCCGATCATCGAGCCCGCGCGGGTCGAGTCCTTCCAGTTCACCCGGGCCTGGATGCGCGGCCAGGCGGCCCGGATCGCCGACCCGCGCTCCCCCGCCCACCAGCTCGGCCGCCGGCTCAACCTCCCCCCGTCCTATCTGCTGATCCACCGGGTGACGCTGAGCACGATCGGCGTCCTGTGCCAGCTCGGCGCGACGGTACGGCTCCGGGAGGAACTGGAGGCGTGGGTACCGGGGTTCGTCGCCGACACCGAGGCCGACGAGGAGACCGGGGACGACACGGCGGTGGAGGAGGCCGAGTACGAGGAGCCCTTGGCCGGTGACGAGGACGGTGGAGTGGAGGCGGGGCCCGCGGCGCCCGCGGAGGACGTAGCGAACACCACCGACACCACCGCGAGGACCGGAACGGGCGCGGAGCCCGAGGCGGCTGCGGCGGCGGAGGCCGGGAGCTGAGAGCGGCGCTCGACCGCCCCGGGGCCCGTGTCCGTGGCCACGGGGCTGTGGTCGGGGCGGGGTGTGAAACGGGCATGGCCGCCGACTCAGGGAGTCGGCGGCCATGATCATGGTGCCTGGTGGTGCCCTCGGCGGAAGGTCAGTGCATCACTGCCATCGCCAGGGCACGCCGGGCGCGCAGGGAGGCGCGTTCCGCACGGCGCTGCATACGGCGCGCGGTGACCACGCGGGCCACGCGGCGGCCGTCCTCGGCCTCGCGGAGTCGGTTCTCCATATGCGCGCGTGCCAGGGCTTCTGGGATGAGTTGCATCTCACGGGTCCTGTTCTGGCGCGAGTCGTTGGCGCCTGTGGTGTTCACGTCTGGTGTCGCGGAGCCCTGGGGCTCTCGGGGGGACGGCTGCATCGGTGCCTGCTTCTGGGGGTCGTGCGTCAGGGGGTGGTCGATCGTGCCGGGCGCGTTCATACCGCGACCGGGTTCTTGCGCGGGCGACCACGCGGCCGCTTGCGGGCGACCACGACACCCTGGACGAACAGCTCCCCGCCCCAGACGCCCCAGGGCTCGCGGCGCTCCTTGGCTCCGGCGAGGCAGGCGTCGATCAGCGGGCAGGTGCGGCAGAGGGACTTGGCGTACTCGACGTCGGCCGGCGACTCGGCGAAGAAGACCTCCGGGTCGTAGGAGCGGCACGGGACGGGCACGCCCAGGTTCTCGATGGCGTCGTCAAGCGCGGTGAGCGGGATCAAGGCGGAGTCCTCCGTGGAGCCGGGCGGCGGGATGGTGTCTGAAGGCGGTACTGACGGGGCGTGCGCTTCGCGTTGCACGGTCTGTCTTCCTCGTCTGTCGGGCCGGCCTGTTGGCCGGTCGTCGGCTGGTACCGGGGTCGTATCCCGAGGCCCCCTCGATCCGTCTCCTCTGGGGAAACAGAAGGGCCGCGGAACCCGGGTGGGATTCCGCGGCCCTGAAGGCGCCGACCTGATCAATCAGGTTGGATCACTCCAGGGAGTGAGCCCGCGGAAGGCCCACTGCTGCATGTGATGCGTCGCTCGATTCCGGAATCCGGCACCGGCCGCCGCGAAGGAGAGGACCTTGGTCCCTTCCTCTGCTTCTGCCACCGATGCCTTGCTCGGTCGCTGGGCGCGCTCAGGGGTCACCAGATCCATGGAGGGCGCCACGGGCAGGGAGCCGCCGGCGAGAACACCGGACAGACCCGTGCCGAGGATCGAAGAGCCGGACGGGACGGCGACGATCGAGCTGCCAGCGAGTTTGGCGGTGCTGACATAGGTCGTGGTGATGGTGGAGATGCTCATTTCAATCGCCTCCTCTCGGCGTCTTCGGGGACCGGACTCGCGTCCGATCCTGCGGATATCAAGTACAACACGGAGGACGGCCCTCGGAGAAGACCTGTCGTTTCCGATGCCAAGAACCTATGGGGATTCCCCGGGCATGCGCAAACCATTTTTTCGACGAGTTCGTATCAGTCTCATCCGTCGTCGCCCGGACGCTCCTCACCTGCGCAGATCGCCAGAATGTCGGCGCCGAAGCGGCGCGCCTTGCGGACCCCGACACCGGGGACCCGGGCGAGACCGCCCTCCTCGTCGGGCACGGCCTCGGCGATCGCGACGAGCGTCTTGTCCGTCAGGACGCAGTACGGGGGCTGTCCCATGCGGCGTGCCTGGGCGGAGCGCCAGTCGTGCAGCCGGGTGTAGACGCCCTCGTCCATGTCGGAGGGGCAGTCCTCGCAGCGCATGAGCTTCATGGCCCCGGCGTCGGTGAGGGGCTTGCCGCAGACGCGGCAGCGCGCGGGGGTGCGGCGCCTCGGGCGGCTCTCGGCCGACCGGGCCGCGCCCGCGCGCACGCCGCCCGCCGCGGCGGCGGAGGCGGTGTCTCCCGAGGTCTTCGTGCGCAGGCCGTCGAGGAAGGGGCTGGGGCGGCGGGTGGCGCGGCCGCCGGGGGTGCGCGCGAGGGCCCAGGAGATCGTGAGGTGGATACGGGCGCGGGTGACGCCGACGTAGAGGAGGCGGCGTTCCTCCTCTATCTGGTCCTGGGTCCTGGCGTGGGAGATGGGCATCATGCCGTCGGCCACGGCGACGAGGAAGACGGCGTCCCATTCGAGTCCCTTGGCCGCGTGCAGGGACGCGAGGGTGACGCCCTCGACGGTGGGGGCGTGCTGGACGGCGGCGCGCTCGTCGAGTTCGGCCATGAAGTCGGTGAGGGTGGCGTCGGGGCGGGCGTGCGCGAAGGAGTCGGCGAGGCGGGCGAGCGCGGCGAGCGACTCCCACTTCTCACGGGTGGCGCCCGAGCCCGAGGGGGGCGCGGCGCTCCAGCCGGTGGAGGTGAGCACGGCGCGGACCTGGGCGGGGATGCCGGTGACGCCGCTGAGGAGGGTGTCGTTGCCCCCGAAGTGGGCGGCGGCGCGCAGGGCGCTGCCCGCGGCGCGGACCTCGGGCCGGTCGAAGAACCGCTCGGCGCCCCTGAGCTGGTAGGGCACCCCGGCGTCGGCGAGCGCCTGCTCGTAGGTCTCCGACTGGGAGTTGGTCCGGAAGAGCACGGCGATCTCGCTCGCGGGGGTGCCTGCGTCGATGAGTTCCCGGATGCGGCGGGCGGTGCCCTCCGCCTCGGCCGGCTCGTCGGGGTAGGCGCGGTAGGCGGGCTCGGGGCCCTGGTCGCGCTGGCTGACGAGTTCGAGCCGCTGCTGCGCGGGGCGGCCCTTGGCCTGGGCGAGCACCCCGTTGGCGAGGTGGACGACCTGCGGGGTGGAGCGGTAGTCGCGTACGAGCTTGACGACGGTGGCGCCGGGGTGGCGGCGGCTGAAGCCGAGGAGGTGGTCGGGGGTGGCGCCGGTGAAGGAGTAGATGGTCTGCCCCGCGTCGCCGACGACACAGATGCTGTCGCGCTCGCCGAGCCAGAGATCGAGCAGGCGCTGCTGGAGCGGGCTGACGTCCTGGTACTCGTCGACGACGAAGTGCCGGTACTGGTCGCGCACGAGCCGGGCGATGTCGGGCTGGTCCTGGAGGATCGCCACGGTGAGCAGCAGGACGTCCTCGAAGTCGATGACGGAGCGGTCCCGCTTGACGTCCTCGTAGGCGGCGTAGACCTGGGAGATCTCGGCGGGGGCCCGGGGCGCCTGGCGGGCGGCCGCGGCCGCCGCGGCCGCGTAGTCGGCGGGGACGATCTGGGTGACCTTGGACCACTCGATCTCGCCCGCAAGGTCGCGCAGTTCGGTGCGGTCGGGCCGCAGGCCGCAGGCGGCGGCGGCCTCGGCGATCAGCGACAGCTTGCGGTCGAGGATGCGCGGCAGCCCGCCGCCGACGGCGCGCGGCCAGAAGTACTGGAGCTGGCGCAGCGCCGCGGAGTGGAAGGTGCGGGCCTGGGTGCCCTGCACGCCGAGCTGGCGCAGCCTGCCGCGCATCTCGGCCGCTGCCCTGTTGGTGAAGGTGACCGCGAGCACGCTGGACGCCTTCAGCACGCCCGCGTGCACCCCGTAGGCGATGCGGTGGGTGATGGCGCGGGTCTTGCCCGTGCCGGCGCCCGCGAGCACGCACACGGGGCCGCCGAGGGCGGTCGCCACTTCCCGCTGCTCCGGGTCGAGTCCGGCCAGCACGGCGTCGGCGTCCCGCGGGGCCGGGGCGAACTGGTCGGGTCCCGGATCGTGCGGGAAGAGGGGGGCGTGCGGTGCTGATGTCACCCCGCCATGCTGCCAGGTCGCCCGGGACGGCAGGGCGGGTTGTCCACAGGCGGGTCGGATTGGTCGTACTGGTGCTGGTCGTACGGGTTCGCCGTGGCGGCGGGGTGGGAATGGCGGCGCGGCGGGTGGTGTTCTGTGATGTCAGACACCGCTTTCCCGGTGTATCCCGGGCGTGAAGGAGAACGAGCAGCATGTCGGGCACCGTGACCATGTACAGCACGACCTGGTGCGGCTACTGCCGCCGGCTCAAGAGCCAGCTCGACCGTGAGGGCATCGGGTACGACGAGATCAACATCGAGCACGACGCGGAGTCCGCGGCGTTCGTGGAGAAGGCCAACGACGGCAACCAGACGGTGCCCACGGTGGTCGTGCAGTCGTCCTCGGGTGCCTCCACCACGATGACGAACCCGAGCCTCGCCCAGGTGAAGCAGGCACTGGGCGCCTGACGCGCGGCCGCCCGAATAGGCCGGGGCTGTCGGACCGGGCCGCGAGGGGCCGGAGGTGGCGCGCGGCGCCGCCCCGGCCCCTCGGCATGTCCGCGGCGCATCGGCGCCCCCTCGGCACGGCCGCGGGGAGGGCCGTCAGCGTCCGGTGCCCGGCCTCGGCACGGGCTCGCCGTACCACAGCTCGATGAGGCGGGCCGCGATGGAGATGCCGTACGGCGGCAGCACCTCGCCCGACGCGAACGCCTCTTTCAGCTCCTGGCGGGAGAACCAGCGGGCCTCGGAGATCTCCTCCCCGTCGACGGTGATCTCGGCCGAGGTGGCGCGGGCGAAGAAGCCGAGCATCAGGCTTGAGGGGAAGGGCCACGGCTGGCTGGCCACGTACTGGACGGGGCCGACGACGACGCCCGCCTCCTCCCAGACCTCGCGGCGCACCGACTGCTCTATGGACTCGCCCGGCTCGACGAACCCGGCCAGGGTCGAGAAGCGGCCCTCGGGCCAGTGCACCTGACGGCCGAGGAGGGCGCGGTCCTGCTCGTCGGTGACGAGCATGATCACGGCCGGGTCGGTGCGCGGGTAGTGCTCGGCGCCGCAGGCGGGGCAGCGCCTGATGTGCCCGGCGGCGGCGATGACGGTGCGCTCGCCGCAGCGGGAGCAGAAGCGGTGCAGGCGCTGCCAGTTCTCCAGGGCGACCGCGTGGACCATGAGGCCCGCGTCGCGCGCGGACAGCAGCAGCCCGGCCTCGCGGAGCCCGGCCGCACGCGCGGGCTGGTCGAGGCGGCCGGGGAGGGTGTCCTTCTGGAGGGCGAAGTAGCTGACGCCGTCCTCGTCGGTGCCGAGGAAGTAGCGGTGCTCCTCGGTGAGCGGGGCCTCGAAGGACGGGGTGGTGACGAGTTCCGTACGGCCCTCGGGGGTCTCGTCGACGAGGACCTGGCCGCCGGAGACCACGAAGACCCGTGTCGTGGGGTGGCTCCAGGCCGCGGCCAGCCATGCCTCGTCGGTTCTGTGGTGTGCCGCCCGGTCGATGCCGCTCGGGGCGGCCAGCGACAGGGGGCGGTCGTCGGTCTTGTCGGGCCAGGTCGTCACGGGTGCTTCTCAACTCCCCCGGTGAGTGGTGGTCGCGGTGGGGCGGGCGCCCGATGTGGCGAAGAACACCTGGTTCTCCGGGAGGCACCCGGTCCGCGCGTGAGGGATTTTTCCCCTTTGGGCCGGTTCGCGGGGTGGGGGGTACGGGGGGTTCGCGTGGCCTGCCGGGAGTGCGGCGCGACGTGGTCGTGCGGTTGGCCTGTGGTCGGTGCCTGCCCGCCGCGGGGTGGGCGTGCCCGCCGTGCGGCCGTCGTCCGGGGCCTCGGGCCGGGCCCGCGCGGGCGGGCGGCGCGGGGTGGGGCTCGCGGCGCCCGGGATGCCCCGGCGCACGCGTGACACCCGACCGGCGTCGACAGCACTGTCAACGGACTTGCTCATGGTCTTGAGCCTATCGGCACTCGGTGCCGTCGTGACCCGAAGGACCGGCGGCTTCCGCGGCGTCGCCGAGGAGGAGTCGTTCCAGGCCCTCGCGGTCGGGCAGGTCCCGTGGCACGACGGTGTCGCCGGTGCGTACGTGCACGAAGACGGCGCGTACGGCGTCGGGGGGTATGCCGTGCCGCTCGGCCCACGCGAGGCGGTAGACGGCGAGCTGGAGGGGGTCGCCCTCGGGGGTGCGGCCGGTCTTCCAGTCGACGATCTCGAAGCCGCCGTCCTCGTCGCGGTAGACGGCGTCGATACGGCCGCGCACCACGCGCCCGGCGAGGGTGATCTGGAAGGGGACCTCCACACGGTGGGGGGTCCTGTGTGCGTACGCGGTCCTCTCGAAGGCCGCCTTCAGGGCCTCCAGGTCGCGCTCGTCGTCGATGATGTCCGTGCCCTCGGCGTCCCCGGCGTCCCCGGCGTACTGGTCGTCCGCGCCGCCCGGCAGCTCCTCGGGGAGGAGCAGCGGCAGCGGCAGCGCCTCGTGGCGCGACTGCACCCAGGCGTGGAAGCGGGTGCCGCGGCGGGCGGCGGGCCTGGGCGGCTGCGGCATGGGCCGTACCAGGTCGCGTACGTAGCCCTCGGGGTCGGCCGCGAGCCGCATCATCTCGGTGGCGGTCAGCGTGGCCGGCAGCGGCACCTCGGTGACCGCGTCGCGGGCCCGCAGCAGCTCGCCCGTCAGGGCGTCGAGGTCGCGGTCCCAGGAGGCGACGGCGCGTTCCTCCTCGGGCGTGAGCCGGGGTGCCCGCCGCGCGTCCGCCGCGCCGTACGACGGCTGCCCGGGGAGCAGGGCGCCCGCCCGTGCGTGTGCCGGTTCGCCGTCGTACGGCGGCTCGTCTTGGGGCGGCGGCCCCTCCCCCGCCTCCTCGTCCCACGGCGGCTCGTCGGGCCAGGGCGGCTCCTCCGGGTCGTCCTCGTCGCGTGGGGGCGGCGGCCAGTCCGGGTCCTCGGCCGCGGCCCTGTCGCGCGGGTCGGGCGGGGCCGAGGGGAGGCGGCCCAGATGGGCGTGGACCAGCTCGGCTGCGGCCTTGCGGCGGGCGAAGGCGGTCTCGTCGAGCGGGAGCGGCCAGGCCTGCTCGACGGCCGCCGTGTCGAGGGCCGGGTTCTCCTCGCCGTCGGCCGGGGCGTCGGCCCACTCCTCGGTCTCGCCGTTTCCCGCGGCGCAGTGGTCGCGCAGCGCCTCAAGGAACTCCGAGGGCCCGCGCGGGCGCTTCTGGGACGGCCCCCACCAGTGCCCCGAACCGAGCAGCAGCGACCTGGCGCGGGTGAAGGCGACGTAGCCGAGCCGCAGTTCCTCGGTGTGCTGGTGCTCCCTCATGTCCGCGTGGAACGCCTTGAGGCCCTTCGCGTCCCACGCGGGCACCGCGGGCAGGGTGTCCGCGTCGCCGCGCAGCGCGTGCGGCAGGACCCTGCCCTGCGCCGTCCACTTCTCGCGGCCCTGGGTGCTGGGGAAGACGCCGGTGACCAGGCCGGGCACGGCGACGACGTCCCATTCGAGGCCCTTGGACTTGTGGGCCGTGAGGACCTTGACGGTGTTCTCGCCGCCGGGGAGGGCGTTGTCGAGGCCCTTCTCGAACTGGACGGCGGTCCTCAGGAAGCCGAGGAAGGCGAGCAGGCTCGCCTCGCCGTCGCCCGCCGCGAATCCGGCGGCGACGTCGAGGAAGTTGGACAGGGTCTCGCGGCGGCGCGCGGCGAGGGCGCTCGGGGAGGCCGACAGCTCCACTTCGAGGCCGGTGACGGCCAGCACCCGGTGCAGGACGTCCATCAGCGGGTCGGCCAGGGAGCGGCGCAGGTCGCGCAGTTCTGCGGCGAGCCGCGCGAACCGTACGCGCGCCTCGGCGGAGAACGGGAGCGCGGCGGCGGCCTCGTCGGTGTCCTGCGGGTCGAGGAAGGTGTCGAGGGCGTCCGCGAGCGAGACGACCTCGGCCGGGTCGACGCCCTCGACCGCCTCGGCGAGCCGCACGTCGGGATCGCCGGTGTCCGGCCCGCGGTGGCGCACGAGCAGCCGCGCCCTGCGGCCGAGGAGGGCCAGGTCACGGGCGCCGATCCGCCAGCGCGGGCCGGTCAGCAGCCGCACCAGGGAGGCGTTGGCGCCGGGGTCCTGAAGGACCTCGCAGACGGCGACGAGGTCGGCGACCTCGGGCAGGTGCAGCAGCCCGGAGAGTCCGACGACCTCGACGGGCAGGTCCCTGGCGACCAGCGCGCGCTGGATCTCGGCGAAGTCGGTGGTGGTGCGGCACAGCACGGCGATCTCGCCCGGGGGCGTGCCGGTGCGCACGAGGTGGGCGAGGGAGTCGGCGAGCCAGTCCATCTCCCGTGCGTGGGTGGGCAGCAGGGCGCAGCGCACGGTGCCGTCGTGTGCCGCGCCGTCGGCGGGGGTGAGCGCGCGCACGCCCGCGTGGAGGGCGCGCAGCGGTGTCGCGAGGCCGTTGGCCAGGGCGAGCAGGCGCCCGCCGCTGCGGCGGTTCTCGCTGAGGGCCCGGCGGACGGCGGGGCGGCCCCCGGCGTCGGTGAAGTGCTCGGGGAAGTCGTCCAGGTTGGCCACGGAGGCGCCGCGCCAGCCGTAGATGGCCTGGCAGGGGTCGCCGACGGCGGTGACCGGATGGCCGGTGCCGCCGCCGAAGAGCGCGGCGAGCAGGACGCGCTGCGCCACGGAGGTGTCCTGGTACTCGTCGAGGAGGACGACGCGGAAGTCGTCCCGCAGGACGCGGCCGACCTCGGCGTGGTCGCGCGCGAGTGCGGCCGACAGCGCGATCTGGTCGCCGAAGTCGATGAGGTCGCGCTCGCGCTTGGCCAGGCGGTAGTGCTCGACGAGCGCGGTCAGTTCGCGGCGCGCCGCGCTCGCCTCGGGGACCTTGCGCAGGTCGCCGTTGGTGAGGCGGGTGCGCGCGAGGGTGTCGGCGAGCGCGGTGTCGTACGCGCGCAGCCGGGCCGGGGGCACGAGGTGTTCCGACAGCTCGGCGTCGAGCGCGAGGACGTCGCCGATGAGGTCGGGGAAGGAGCGGGTGAGCGCCGGGAAGGGGCCCGGGGCCTCGCGCAGGACGCGGGCGGCGAGTTGGTGGCGGGTGGCGTCGGCGAGGAGGCGGGCGGTCGGTTCGAGGCCGATGCGCAGCCCGTGGTCGGTGAGGAGGCGCCCGGCGAAGGCGTGGTACGTGGAGATGACGGGCTCGCCCGGCGGCTCCTCGGGGCCGGGCTCCGGGTCCGTGACGCCCGCCTTGACGAGGGCCTTGCGCACCCGCTCGGCCAGTTCGCCCGCGGCCTTGTTGGTGAAGGTCAGGCCGAGTACCTGCTCGGGCGCGACCTGTCCGGTCCCGGTGAGCCACACCACGCGCGCGGCCATGACCGTCGTCTTGCCCGAGCCGGCGCCCGCGACGATGACCTGGGGCGCGGCGGGCGCGGTGACGCACGCGATCTGCTCGGGGGTGAAAGGGACGCCGAGCAGCTCTTTCAGCTCCTCGGGGTCAGTGAGGCGTGCGGTCACCCTGCGAGGTTAAGGGCCGCCACCGACAACGGGCCGGGCACGCGGCGGCCCGCGGGGTCAGTCGACGGCGTGGCGGCCCTCGGGGCGGGCGCTGCACGAGGCGCGGAACGCGCAGTGCGCGCAGTGCTGTCCCGTGGTGGGGGTGAAGCGCTCGTCCAGGACCCGGCCCGCGGCGGTGGCCAGCAGTTCGCCGATCCACTCGCCCTCGGGCGCCCCCTGGGACTGCACCCGGGGCAGGGCGTCGCCGCCCTCCTTGGCGGGCGCGGGCTGGCGCAGTTGGACGAGTTCCGCGCCGCCCGGCTCGGGGCGGTGCCCGTCGAACGCGTCGTCCACGGCGCCCTCGCGCACCGCGAGCTGGTACACGGCGAGCTGGGGGTGGTGGGCGACCTCGTCGGCGGTGGGGCTGTTCTTGCCGGTCTTGAAGTCGACGACGTAGGCGCGGCCCCCGGCGTCGCGTTCGACGCGGTCGATGGAGCCGCGGACGCGCACCTGGTAGGGGCCCGCGTCGAGGGTGACGTCGAACTCCTGCTCGCCCGCGACGGGGGTGCGTCCCGCGCGGTCCATGGTGTGCCAGCGCAGGAAGCGTTCGAGCGCCACGCGCGCGTGCTCCTTCTCCTGCGCCGACTTCCAGGGCGCGTCGAAGGCGAGGGCGTTCCAGACGGAGTCCAGACGGGCCATCAGGACGTCGAGGTCGGCGGGGGTGTGCCGGGAGGCGACCTCGTCGGCGAGGACGTGGATGACGTTGCCGAAGCCCTGGGCGGTGGTCGCGGGGGCGTCCGCCCGCACCTCGCGGCCGAGGAACCACTGGAGCGCGCAGGTGTCCGCGAGCTGGCCGAGGGCGCTGGGCGAGAGCGCCACGGGCGCGTCGCGGTCGCGCAGCGGGGTGCTGTTGGCTGTCGGCTCGTCCATGCCCCACCAGCGGTAGGGGTGGGCGGCGGGCACGAGGGGGTGTCCGTCGCCGTCGTCGAGCGCCGCGAGCCGGGCGAGGCGGGCGGCGGCGGCCTCCCTGAGCGCGTCGGAGGCGCGGGGGTCGACGGTGGTGGCGCGCAGCTCCGCGACGAGCGCGGCGACCGACAGCGGGCGGCGGGGGCGGGTCGCGACGTGGACGGGCTCCGTGCCGAGTTCGGTGAGGAACCGCGAGGGCTGGTCGCCGTCGTCGGCGGCGGCCCTGACCGCGGTGACGACGAGGCGTTCGCGCGCGCGCGTGGTGGCGACGTAGAACAGCCTGCGCTCCTCGGCGAGGAGCGCGGCGGGCGGCAGCGGCGGGGCGAGCCCGTCGGGGGCGATGCGGTCGGCTTCGAGGAGCGAGCCGCGGCGCCGCAGGTCGGGCCAGAGCCCCTCCTGGACCCCCGTGACGACGACGAGCCGCCATTGGAGGCCCTTGGCGCGGTGCGCCGTCATCAGGCGTACAGCGTCGGGGCGCACGGCGCGGCGGGTGAGGGTGTCGGCCGCTATGTCCTGGGCGTCCACCTCGGTGAGGAAGTTCAGGGCGCCGCTGCCGCCGGTGCGCTCCTCGGCGCGGGCCGCGGTGGCGAACAGGGCGCACACCGCGTCCAGGTCGCGGTCGGCGTTGCGGCCCGCGGCGCCGCCGCGGCGCGCGGCGCCCTGGAGCCGCCCGGGCCACGCGGTGCCGTCCCACAGCAGCCAGAGGGCGTACTCGGCGGACGCGCCCCTGGCCAGTGCCGCGCGCGCGTCGGCGAGGAGCCGCCCCAGCTTGCGGGCCTTGCGGGCGCCCACGGAGTCGTGGGCGACGAGCCTTCGGGGGTCCGCGAGCGCGCGCGTGAGGAGCGCGTCGGAGGGCGGCGGTACGGCCCGGCCCGCGGCGCGCTCCTCCTCGCGCAGGGCGCGGCCGAGGCGCCGCAGGTCGGCGGCGTCCATACCGGCGAGCGGCGACGCCAGCAGGGTGAGCGCGGTCTCGGTGTCCAGCCAGGGGGCGGCGTCATCCGGCGGCGGCTCGGCGCCCGCCGCGGCGTCCTCGGGCGCGGACTCCCGCGGCGGTACGGCGGCCTCGGGCGCGCCCCCGGAGCCCTCTGCTGCGGCCCCAGGCGCCGCCCCGGCGCCCTCCGGAGCGGACCCCGGCGTCGGCCTCGGGTCCCGTACGACGGCCTCCGCCACGGCGCGCAGGGCCGTCAGCAGGGGTGCCACGGCGGGCTCGTGGCGCAGGGGCACGTCGTCGCCGTCCGTCTCGACCGGGACGCCCGCCGCAGTCAGGGCGCGCCGCAGGGAGGGGATGGCGCGCCCGCCCGAGCGGACGAGGACGGCCATCTCGTTCCAGGGCACCCCGTCCTCCAGGTGGGCGCGGCGCAGGATGTCGGCGGTGTGGTCGAGTTCGGCGCCCGCGGTCGGGCACGTGTACACCTCGACGGTGCCGCCGTCGTGCGGGGGAGCGAGATCCCGGTGGGCGCGCGCCACGTCGGCGGGCAGCCGGGGCAGCGGCATGCGGCGGGCGAGGTCCCGGGTGGCCGCGAGGAGCCGCGCGCGCGAGCGGCGCGCGGCGGCGAGGACGGCCACGCGCGCGGGCGCGCCGTCGGGCCGTCTGAAGGCGTCGGGGAAGTCGAGGATGCCGTTCACGTCGGCGCCGCGGAACGCGTAGACGGACTGGTCGGGGTCACCGAACGCGCACAGGGTGCGGCCGCCGCCCGCGAGCGCCCGCAACAGTCTCACCTGGGCGGCGTCGGTGTCCTGGTACTCGTCGACGTACACGGCGTCGTAGCGGGAAGCGATGCTGGGGGCGCCGGGGGCGGCGGCGATGAGGGCCGCGCGGTGGACGAGTTCCGCGTAGTCGATGACGCCGCGCATGTCGAGGACGTCGAGGTACTCGGCGAGGAACGCGGCGGCGGCGCCCCAGTCGGGGCGGCCGAGGCGGGCCGCGAAGGAGTGCAGCTCGCGGGGGCCGAGGCCGAGTTCGCGGCTGCGGGCGAGCACCGCGCGCACCTCGTCGGCGAAGCCGCGTGTGGTGAGGCAGGCGCGCAGCTCCGCGGGCCAGCGCACCCGGGCGAGCCCGGCGCGCTCCGCGTCGATCTGGCCCGCGAGGAGTTCCCGTACCGCCACGTCCTGCTCGGGCCCCGAGAGCAGCCGCAGCGGCTCCGCGAACACGTCGGCTTCCTGGTGGGCCCTGACCAGGGCGTACGAGAACGAGTGGAAGGTGGTGGCGAGCGGGGTCCTGCCGGCCGGGACACGCCGTGCCATCCGGTCGCGCAGCTCCACGGCCGCCGCCCGGCTGAAGGTGAGCACCAGGACGCGCTCCGGGTCGGCGCCGCGGGCGATTCTGCGGGTGACCGCCTCGACGAGTGTGGTGGTCTTGCCCGTGCCGGGCCCCGCGAGGACAAGCAGGGGCCCGTCGGTGTGGTCAACCACGGCGCGCTGCCGTGCGTCCAGTGGGGGGAGGCCGGCGGATGCGGGCGGGGTGCGCACGAGCCGGTACGCACCGGCGGTCCCCCGTCGCACCCCGGGGGGCGACAGGCGCCGGGAGGAAGGGGGGGAACTCACGTGTCTCGCCGGTTCTTGAGGGTGCGCTGGTGGTCGGGGGGTCCCGGATGCCGCCGGGGGGCAGCGGGATGAGGGGGACGTATGCCGCAGACGTTACGCCGTGCGCCGGGTGCGGGGCGGCGCGTCCCCCGAACGGACCTTCCGGGGCCCTGCGCCGGGGGCGATGGCGGAAGCTTTCAGGTATGAGCCGCCGCGTCGTGTCCGCCGTCCCACCGCGCGCGCCGCATGTCGACACGCGGCAGGTGCCCCTCGGCGGCGCGCCCGGCGTCGCGCAGCGGTGTGCCCTCCGCGCGGTAGCCGTCCAGTGCGCGCAGCTCGTGCCCGGGCAGCAGGGTGCCGTCGGCGCGCACCACGCGCCACCAGGGGACGGGGCCTCCGTAGAGGGCCATGACGCGGCCGACCTGCCGGGGGCCGCCCTCGCCGAGCCACTCGGCGACGTCTCCGTAGGTCATGACGCGGCCCGGCGGGATGCGCTCCACGACGTCGAGGACGCGCTCGGCGTAGTCGGGAAGCTCGGCGGTGTGCGGCGGGCCGTCCGGCGGCGGACTCTTCTGGCTCATCCGCCCCATCCTGCCAAACGGCGCCGACAGCGCCGCCCCGGAGCGCGGCCGTGCGGGTCGGCCCGGCGAGGGCCCGTACGTGTCCCGGCGTGCCTGGTGGGGCACACTGTGGGCGCTCGTACCCGCAGGCTCCCGCGTCTGTCGGTGGGGCATGCCACCATCGTGCGGGGCGGTGACCGGTGATACGAGATCAAGAAGAGACGGCGGGCGAGCAGGGTATGCGGCCGGACGGCGCGGCGAGCACCTCTGGCGGTTCCGCGCGCCCGCACACCGGCGCCGCCGCCCACGGCACGCCCGCCGACGGCACACCGGCCGCCGACCGCACGCCGCCGCCGGGCGCCACCGTGTACGACCCCTCGGCCCCCGGGCCCCCCGGCGCCGCCGAGGGCCCTGACGGCCCCGGCACGGGCCCCGGGCGGCCCGGCGAGCAGCCCCCGCGGGGTCTCGACGGCGCCACGGCGGCCGACCCCGCGTCCCCGCGGGACGACGGCCGGGACGACGGCGCGCCCGCGCACGGGGGCGATCCGGCGGCGCACGGCGGGCCTGACGCGCCCGAGGGCGGCGGCGCCACGCCGTACCCGCCCATGCCCGCGCACCCTCCTGGCCCGCCGAAGCCTCCGGGGCCGCCCGCGCCGCCGTCCCAGGACGAGCCCGAGGAGCCCCCGGACGGGGCCGTGCCCGCGACGGGCGCCTCGGGCGCGCACATCGAGCGGGTCGAGGGCGACGAGCCTTTGCTGCCCGCGCGCGTGCACCGCCCCTCCGACCTGATGCGGCTGCTGTCCGGGGTCCTGGTCATCGCGGTGCTGCTCGCGATCGCCGCGTTCGCGCACGGCACCACCTCGGGGCTCGAACAGGACATCACCAAGGGCACGGGGCGCGCCCCCGACCTGCTGATCAAGTTCGCGGGGCTCGCCTCAAGCATCGCGGTGCTGCTGGTCCCCGTGGTGTTCGCGGTGGAGCGCCTCATCAAGCGGGACGGGCTGCGGATCGCCGACGGCGTCCTCGCGGCCGTCCTCGCGCACGGGGTGACCCTGGCGACGGACCTGTGGGTCGCGAGGAGCGCGCCCGACTCGATCCAGGAGGCCCTCACCCAGCCGTCCCCCGGCGACCTCCATGTGCTCACCGATCCGGTGCACGGCTATCTGGCGCCGGTGATCGCCTATATGACGGCCGTCGGGATGTCCCGCAGACCGCGCTGGCGAGTGGTGCTGTGGGTGGTGCTCGCGCTCGACGCGTTCGCGATGCTGGTCACCGGCTACACCACCCCGTTCTCGATCATCCTGACGCTGCTGATCGGCTGGACCATCGCCTACGGGACGCTCTACGCGGTCGGCTCGCCGAACGTACGGCCCACCGGGCAGACCCTCCTCGCGGGCCTGCGCCGGGTCGGGTTCAGGCCGCTGAGCGCCGCGCGCGGGGAGCACCCGCAGGACACCGCGGAGGGCGGCGACAGGGGCCGCAGGTACTTCGTGACGCTGGAGGAGGGCGCGCCGCTCGACGTGACGGTCGTCGACCGGGAGCAGCAGGCCCAGGGGTTCTACTACCGCGCGTGGCGGCGCCTGACGCTGCGCACGATCACCACGGGCCGCAGCAGCCTCCAGTCCCTGCGGCAGGCGCTCGAACAGGAGGCGCTGCTCGCCTACGCCGCCATCGCGGCGGGGGCGAACGCGCCCAAGCTGATCGCCACCTCGGAACTCGGCCCCGACGCCGTGATGCTCGTCTACGAGCACGTGGGCGGGCGCACCCTCGACTCCGTGGCGGACGAGGAGATCACCGACGCGCTGCTGCACGACACCTGGCACCAGCTCAAGGCGCTCCAGTCGCGGCGCATCGCCCACCGCAGGCTCGCCGGGGACGCGATCCTCGTCGACGACGCGGGCCGGGTGGTGCTGACCGATCTGCGCGGCGGCGAGATCGCGGCGGGCGACCTGGTGCTGCGCATGGACATCGCCCAACTGGTCGCCACGCTCGGGCTGCGGGTGGGCGCGCGCCGCGCGGTGGCGTCCGCGGTCACCGTGCTCGGCCCGGACGCGGTGGCGGACTGCCTGCCGCTGCTCCAGCCGATCGCGCTGACCCGCGCGACCCGCGGCACCCTGCGCAGGCTGGCGCGCGAGCGCGCGGAGCGCGAGCGTGAGGCGGTGCTCGCGGCGTCCAGGCACTCGAAGGAGGCCAGGCTCGCCGAGGCGGGCGCCGAGCAGGGGGGCGACGGTGCGGCGCCCACGCGCGCGAGCGGCAAGAAGTCGCTGCGCGCGGAGAAGCAGGCCGAGAAGCGGGCCATAGAGGAAGCCCTCGAAGAGGCGCGCGAGGAGGACCTGCTGACGCAGATCCGCCGCGAGGTGCTGCGGATCAGGCCGCAGGCGCCCGTCGAGCCCGCGCGTCTCGAACGGATCAGGCCGCGCACCCTGGTCAGCGTCATCGCGGGCGCCATCGGCGGCTACTTCCTGCTGTCCCAACTGACCAACATCGAGTACGGCACGCTCGTCGCCGACGCGCACTGGGGCTGGGTCGCGATGGCGGTGCTCTTCTCCGCGCTGAGCTACTTCGCGGCCGCCATGGGGCTCCTCGGCTTCGTGCCGGAGCGGGTGCCGTTCCTCCAGGCCGTCGCCGCGCAGGTCGCCGGGTCCTTCGTGAAGATCGTGGCGCCCGCGGCGGTCGGCGGTGTCGCGCTGAACACGCGCTACCTCCAGCGGGCGGGGGTGCGGCCCGGGCTCGCGGTGGCGAGCGTGGGCGCCTCGCAACTGTTCGGCCTCGGGGTGCACATCCTGCTGCTGCTGACATTCGGCTATCTCACCGGCACCGAGAAGACGCCGTCGCTGTCCCCGTCGAGGACGGTCATCGGGGGGCTGCTCACGGTCGCGGTGCTGGTGCTGGTCGTCACCTCGATCCCGTTCCTGCGGCGGTTCGTCGTCACCCGGGTGCGGTCGCTGTTCGCGGGCGTCGTGCCCCGGATGCTCGATGTGCTCCAGCGGCCCCAGAAGCTGATCACGGGCATCGGCGGCGCGCTGCTGCTGACCGCCGCCTTCGTGATGGTCCTCGACTCCTCCATCCGCGCGTTCGGCAACGACCAGGCGTCGGTGAGCGTCGCGGGCGTCGCCGTGGTGTTCCTCGCGGGCAACGCGCTCGGCTCCGCCGCCCCGACGCCGGGCGGGGTGGGCGCCGTGGAGGCCACGCTGACGGTCGGTCTGATCGCGGTCGGGCTGCCGAAGGAGGTCGCGGCGCCCTCGGTGCTGCTGTTCCGGCTGCTGACGCTCTGGCTGCCGGTGCTGCCCGGGTGGCTGTTCTTCAACCACCTGACCCGCAAGGGCGTCCTGTGACCCGCCGCCGGACCGCGCGGCACGCGCGCGTGGAGCCCCACCGGCACTTCACGCGCGCGTGCGGGTCCCGCCGAGGAGCACGCGCGCGTACGGCGCCGCGTTCCGTACGCGCGGGAAGGCGTCCCGGGCACACGTGTGGAGCAGCGGCCGGGGCGCCGGTCACTCGCGCGGACCACGCCCCGAGCGCGCCGGGTGGTGGCGCCGCAGGATGGGGGCATGCCGAACCCGCTGTCGCTGCGCACCGCCGCCCTGGCCGCCACCGCCCTGCTGACCGCCCCCCTCGCGGCCTGCGGCACCGAGGCGGGGGCCACGGCCGCGGCCGACCCCGCGGACCAGAAGCTGAGCTGGAAGAGCTGCCCCGCGCCCTCGCAGGCCCAGGGCGGCGGGAGCACGCCCTCCCCGCTGCCGGGCGGCGCCGAGTGGCAGTGCGCCACCATGCGCGCGCCGCTCGACTGGCACGAGCCGCGCGGCGCCACCATCGGGATCGCCCTGATCAGGGCCAAGGCGAGCGGCTCCGCGAAGAAGCGGATCGGTTCGCTCGTCTTCAACTTCGGCGGCCCCGGCGGCTCCGGCGTGGTGACCCTCCCGTCGTTCGGCAACGAGTACGCCAAGCTGCGCACCCGCTACGACCTGGTCAGCTTCGACCCGCGCGGGGTGGGCCGCAGCGCCGGCGTGAAGTGCGAGGACGACAGGCAGCTCGACACGTACTTCCAGCAGGACTCCACCCCTGACACCGCCGCGGAACGCGCCAAACTGCTCGGCAACACCAAGAAGTTCAACGGCGCCTGCGAGAAGAACTCGGGCAAGGTGCTTCCCCACGTGGGCACCGCGGACGCCGCGCGCGACATGGACCTGATGCGCCAGGTGCTCGGCGACGACAAGCTGCACTACTTCGGCATCTCGTACGGCACGGAACTCGGCGGCGTCTACGCGCGCCTGTTCCCGAAGCGGGTGGGCCGTGCCGTGTTCGACGCCGTCGTCGACCCCACGGAGAGCGGCGAGCAGAGCGCGCTCGGGCAGGCCAGGGGCTTCCAGCGGGCGCTCGACAACTTCGCGAAGGACTGCACGTCCAAGGAGGACCCCTGCCCGGTCGGCGACTCCCCCGCCGATGTCAAGAACCGCATCGCGAAGCTCCTCAAGCGCCTCGACTCCAAGCCGCTGCCGGGCCTCGCCCCGCGCAAGCTCACCCAGACCGCCGCGACCAACGGCATCGCGCAGTCGCTGTACTCGAAGGACTTCTGGGAGTACCTCACCGAGGGCCTTGAGGAGGCGTACCACGGCGACGGGCGGATTCTGATGGCGCTGTCGGACTCCATGAACGGCCGCAACGAGGACGGCCGCTACAGCAACCTCCAGGCCGCCAACGTCTCCGTCAACTGCGCCGACGACAAGGCCCGCTACAGCGAGTCCGACGTGCGCGCCAAGCTGCCCGAGTTCCGCAAGGCGTCGCCGCTGTTCGGCGACTTCCTGGCGTGGGGCATGCTCAGTTGCTCCGACTGGGCGGTGCCGGGCGCCGCCGCGCACCCCGACGTGCACGCGCCGGGCGCTCCGCCGATCCTCGTCGTCGGCAACACCGGCGACCCGGCGACGCCCTACGAGGGCGCGGGCCGTATGGCGCGGGCGCTCGGCAAGGGTGTCGGCGTGGAGATCACGTACAAGGGCCAGGGGCACGGCTCGTACGACAGCGGGAACTCCTGCGTGAAGAAGAACGTGGACGGCTATCTGCTGAACGGCACGGTGCCGAAGGCCGGGACCGTCTGTTCCTGAGCCGGTCTGCTTCTGAGCGGGCGCTCCTGAGCGGGCCCGAGGCCGGAACCGGACATCGTACGGGGCGCTGTCGGTGGCGCCGCCTACGATGACGCCGTGGCCTCCCGCATCGGTGGTGGGGCCCGGGGGACGGGGAGATCGGGGGCGCCATGGGGGGTTTCGCACGCCGGGCGGCGGCGGCCGCTGCCGTGCTGCTGCTGGCCGCCTGCTCCGCCGCCCCGAAGCAGGCCGCGGGGCCCGACGGCACCCCCGCGCGCCCCTCGGCGGCGACGTCCTCGCCCGCCGCATCCGACGGTGGTGGCGCGCGCGTTCCCGCGTCCCTCACCGGGCAGCGGCTGCGCTGGCACGGCTGCGCGGACACCGCAGGCGCCGACGGCACCTGGCAGTGCGCCACCATGAAGACCCCGCTGGACTGGCGGCACCCGGGGGGCGACACGATCGGGGTCGCGCTGATCCGCCGGCGTTCCTCGGGCCCCGCGGGACGGCGCATCGGCTCCCTGGTGTTCAACTTCGGCGGCCCTGGCGGCTCCGGGGTCTCCTCGCTGCCCGCGTTCGCGGCGTCGTACGCGAAGCTGGCCGCGCGCTATGACCTGGTGAGCTTCGACCCGCGCGGGGCGGGCGCGAGCGAGGGGGTGCGCTGCCGCTCCGACAAGGAGACCGCGGCGGCCGAGTCGCTGGACCTCACCCCGGACACGGCGGCCGAGCGCGACGCGTACTTCCGCGACGCCGCCGCCGTCGCCGCGGGCTGCGAGCGCTCCGCGGGCCGCCTCCTCGCGCATCTGTCGACCGAGGACACCGCCCGCGACATGGAGCTGATGCGCCAGGTGCTCGGCGACGACACGCTGCACTACTTCGGCATCTCCTACGGCACAGAACTCGGCGGCACCTACGCGCACCTGTTCCCGCGCCGGGTCGGCCGCATGGTGCTCGACGCGGTGGTCGACCCCGCGGCCGACTCCGTGGGCCACGCGGAGAACCAGGCACGCGGCTTCCAGCGCGCCCTGGACGACTACCTCAAGTCCCGCGGCCAGGACCCGAAGCGGGGCACGGCCGACATCGCCGCCCTGCTCGACCGCCTCGACGCCACACCGCTGCCGACCCGCTCGGGCCGCAAACTCACCGAGTCCCTTGCGGTCACCGGGATCACCGTCTCGCTGTACAGCGAGGCGACCTGGCCCACCCTCACCAGGGCGCTGGCCGCCGCGCGCGACGGCGACGGCACGGCGCTGCTCGCGCTCGCCGACGTCTACGACGAACGGGACTCCTCGGGGCACTACGGCACCACGTCCCAGGCCCAGCGCGCCATATCGTGCCGCGACGACCGCCAGCGGCCCACGCCCGCCCAGGCGCGGCGCCAACTCGCCCACTTCCGGGACATATCGCCCGTCTTCGGCCCGTTCCTCGGCTGGGACACCGCGGGCTGGTGCCATGACTGGCCGGTGCCGGGGCTGCACGACACACCCCAGGTGAGCGCGCCGGGCGCGCCCCCGGTCCTCGTCGTCGGCAACAGGGGCGACCCGGCGACACCGTACGAGGGCGCGGGGCGCATGGCCGAGGCGCTGGGCAGCGGGGTGCTGCTGACCTGGGACGGCGAGGGCCACGGGGCATACGGCGGCGGCAGCGCGTGCGTGGACGGCGACGTGAACACGTATCTGCTGACGGGCAGGGCGCCGAAGAGCGGCACCGAGTGCGCCTGAGCGCACACGCGTGAAGGGGCCCCGGACACTCCGGGACCCCTTCTCCTCTGCACGCGCGCGTGCCGCCCGCCGGGAGCGCCCCCGGCGGCGCGGGTCAGTACACGGGCTTCTCGGGCTCGATCTGGTTGACCCAGCCGATGACACCGCCGCCGACGTGGACGGCGTCGGAGAAGCCTGCCGACTTCAGCACCGCGAGTACTTCCGCACTGCGGACACCCGTCTTGCAGTGCAAGACGATCTTCTTGTCCTGCGGCAGGGACTCCAGCGCGGTCCCCATCAGGAACTCGTTCTTCGGGATGAGCTTGGCGCCCGGGATGGACACGATCTCGTACTCGTTGGGCTCGCGGACATCGATGATCTCGATGTTCTCCTTGTCGTCGATCCACTCCTTGAGCTGCTTGGGAGTGATCGTGGAGCCCGCGGCGGCCTCCTGGGCCTCCTCGGAGACGACACCGCAGAACGCCTCGTAGTCGATCAGCTCGGTGACCGTGGGGTTCTCGCCGCAGACCGCGCAGTCGGGGTCCTTGCGGACCTTCACCTGGCGGTACTGCATCTCCAGCGCGTCATAGATCATCAGCCGGCCGACCAGCGGCTCGCCGATGCCGGTGAGGACCTTGATGGCCTCGTTGACCTGGATGGAGCCGATCGAGGCGCACAGCACGCCGAGGACGCCGCCCTCGGCGCAGGAGGGGACCATGCCCGGCGGCGGGGGCTCGGGGTAGAGGCAGCGGTAGCAGGGGCCGTGCTCGGACCAGAACACGGACGCCTGGCCGTCGAAGCGGTAGATGGAGCCCCAGATGTACGGCTTGTTCAGCAGCACGCAGGCGTCGTTGACCAGGTAACGGGTGGCGAAGTTGTCCGTGCCGTCGATGATCAGGTCGTACTGGCTGAAGATGTCCATCACGTTGTCGGCTTCCAGCCGCTCTTCGTGGAGGACCACCGTGGTGTACGGGTTGATGCCGTTCACGGTGTCACGGGCCGACTCGGCCTTGGAGCGGCCGATGTCCGCCTGGCTGTGGATGATCTGACGCTGGAGGTTCGACTCGTCGACCTCGTCGAACTCCACGATGCCGAGGGTGCCGACACCCGCGGCGGCGAGGTACATCAGCGCGGGGGAGCCGAGGCCGCCGGCGCCCACACAGAGCACCTTCGCGTTCTTGAGCCGTTTCTGCCCGTCCATCCCGACATCCGGGATGATCAGGTGGCGTGAGTACCTGCGGACCTCGTCCACGGTCAGTTCAGGGGCTGGCTCTACCAGGGGTGGTAGCGACACGGTCACCTCGATTGCGGGACTGATGGTTCACATCAAATGTTGACTCTGCGAGTAACAGTGCCACGCGCTTCTTCATTCCGAGACTCCCGTTCCGATGCGCGAGACGAAGTCGTCCCAGTAACCGGGCAGCCGCGACCAGGGCGAACGGCTGTCCCGGGTGACCGTGTGGTCGGTGAGGAAGACGGAGCCCGCGCCCTGCCAGCGCGCGATCCGCAGCGCCTCGTCGAGGTGCCCCCGCGGCACCCCGTACACCAGGTGGCAGAAGCGGCGTACCGGATAGTCGGCGGTCCACGGCTCCACCTGCGACCAGCGGTACGCGCTCCAGGCCCCGGCGAAGGTGACGAGCTGGTCGGCGGTCTCGACGTAGCCGGGGTGCGGGTGGGTGCCCTGCCCGAGGACGAGATGGGCGCCGGAGCGCAGCGCGCGCAGCGTGGTGGTGAGGCGGCGCACCTCGGGCAGGGCGGCGCGGTCGGTGGGGCAGCGCACGAGCAGGAACCCGTCGACCCCGTACCACTCCAGATGGCGGTGCGCGTCGGAAAGGAGCGCGCCGAAGGAGCGGGTGCCCGCGGCGAGGTCGAGCCTGCCGAGGACGAGCCCCCCGGCCCCGGCGACCCTGGCCGCGGCGGCGGCCCGTACGGCGTCGGGTCCGCGGCCAGGACCCGAGCCCGTGCCGAGCGCCGCCCAGTGCAGCGGGACGCCGGGGCGGCAGACGGCGTCCCAGGTGGCGAGGGCGGTCTCGGCGGCGAGCCCGGGCACGGCGGCGCCGAGGTGCACGGTGGTGCCCGCGTCCGTGCAGGCGGGGGCGCTCACATGCGGCATGCGGCCTCCATCCAGATGTCGGCGAGCGACTCCTCCAGGTTGATACGGGGGCGCCAGCCGAGCCGGTCGCGCGCGGTGCGCACATCGGCCTGCTGCCAGCCGCCGCAGCCATCCGGATAGGGGAACGGCGTGGGCACCATGTGGTCGCTGTCGCCGCGCTGGTGGCCGAGGACGGGGCGCACGGGCCCGGGAGGCGCGTCGAGTTCGTGGAGCGCGCCGCCGTATCCGGCGACCCTGGCGAGCACCGCGGCCGCGTCACGCAGCCGTACGGCGCGCCCCGAGCCGATGTTGACGATGCCCTGCGCGGCGGAGAGCGAGGCCGCGTGGACGGCCCTGGCGACGTCGCGGACGTCGACGAAGTCGCGCTGGGCGGCGAGTCCCGCGAGCTTCAGCTCGCCGTCACCCGACTGCATGGCGCGGCGCATGGCCTCGGCGAGACGGCCGAGCGGCGCACCCGCGGGCGTGCCGGGCCCCGTGGGCGAGAACACCCGCAGCACCACGGCGTCGAGCCCGGAGCCCAGCACGAGTTCGGTGGCGGCGAGCTTGCTGACGCCGTAGGGGCCGCCGGGGCGCGGCACTGCGTCCTCCGCGGTGGACGAGCCCTGCTGGCTCGGTCCGTACTCGGCGCCGCAGCCGATGTGGACGAGGCGGGCGCCGCAGTGGCTGCGCCGCAGCGCCTCGCAGATGGTGGCGACGGCGACGGTGTTGTGCCGGATCAGGTCGCGGGCGCCGCCGCGGGTGGAGCCGGCGCAGTTGATGACCACGCCCGGGTGGACCGCGTCCAGGAAGCGGGCGAGGGCGCCGGGGCTGCCGGTCGTGAGGTCGAACCGTACGTCCGCGCCGTCACCCCGGCCGAGCGCGGTGAGCTGGACTGCGGGGTCGGCGAGCAGCCGGTCGGCGACGAAGCGGCCGAGGTATCCACCGGCCCCGATGAGCAGCGCCCTCATGCGGCGGCTCCCGGGGCGTGGCGGGTGGGGGTGGTGATCATGTACGGGTTCTCCTTCGGGTGGTGCGGGGGGCGTGGCGGTCGCGGGGCGAGACGGGTCACGCCGGGTCTCGCGGGGTGTGGGCCGACGCGCGCGGCAGGGTGCGTATGGCGTGTCCGAGCAGGACGAGGGCGGCGGCGCCGCAGACGGCGCCGGGCAGCGCGGCGGTGCCCGCGGCGGCCACGGCCCGCTCGACGGGGGCGTCGAGGGCGTGGCAGCCGGGCAGCCGCGCCGCGAAGACGAGGGCGAGGGCGAGGACTTCCGCGGCGCCGGCGGCGTTGATCATCAGCCCGGGCGCGCGGGTGAAGCCGTGTGCCATGAGCAGCCTGGCGAGCATCAGCAGCGTCCCGAGGGCACCGGCGCCGAGCAGCGGCCGCGGCGCGTGGTAGACGGAGCCCGCGAGGGCGAGCAGGGCCGCGAGGGCGGCGAGGAACAGCGCGCAGACGCAGCAGAGCAGGGGCCGCACCGTGGACGCGAACTCGGCGAGCCCGCGGCCCCCTCCGATACGGCGGGCGGCGAGCCGGTCGAAGAGACGGGCGCAGAGCGCGGCGGGCAGGACGGCGAACGCGAGGCCGACGACGGGGGCCGGGGCCAGCGGCCAGGTGGTGTCGGGCCCGCCGCCGAGCGCGGCGTCCAGGAAGGCGTCACCGAGGGCCGCGTACGCGATGAGCCAGCACGTCCACACGCGCGTGGCGGTCGTCGCGGGCCGCCGGGTGGCGAGCGGCCCGCGCCGCACCGCGGCCCGCAGCGCGAGCGCGGCGGCGACGGGCGCCGCGACGGCGAGCGCCAGGTGGGCACGGCCGTCTGCGGCGCGCAGCGCGGTGACGGCGAGGGCGCACACCAGCCCTGGCGCGAGCGCCCGCAGCGGCCAGTGGGCGCCGGGGCCCGCGAGCGGCGCGGTGGGCGGGGCGGGGGCCACGGGGTGCGGGTGGTCGTGGGACACGCGCGCGTACAGCTCCTCGGCGAGGGAGAAGACGGTGCGGTGCCGGAAGCGGCCTGCGGCGCGGTCGGTGAGGCCCCTGGCCTCAAGTGCGGCCGCGATCTCCAGCGGGTCGACGGCGCCCGCGCACAGGTCGCGGTGGCGCTGGAGCAGGGCCTTGACGGGGTCGCCGACGGCGGCGCGCGTACGGGGCGCGTGGGCGGCGGCGGGGCGGGTGTCGGTCATCGCTGCGCTCCTACGGCCGCCGCGGGGGCCTGGTACGCGCCCGCGGCGGCGAGCGGCGGGCCCGGAGTCCAGTCGACCGGGACGCGTGCCTCCGCGGGCCTGGCGAAGGGGGTGGGCGCGGGCGCGGCGGGGCAGTGCGAGACGAGGTCGAGGTAGAGGGCGTGGAAGGCGGCGACGTTCTGCTCGACGGTGAACAGTTCGAGCGCACGCGCGCGTGCCGCCGCGCCGAGCAGGGCGCGGCGCTCGGGGTCGCCGAGCAGGCCGGCGCAGGCGTCGGCGAGGGCGGCGGGGTCGCGGGGCGGCACCACGAGCCCGGTGCCGCCGATGATCTCGGGGACGGCGCCGGTGTCGGTGGAGACGGTGGCGCAGCCGCAGAACATCGCCTCGACGAGGCTGATGGGGAAGCCCTCGACGGTGCTGGAGAGCACGACGACGGCGCCCGCGGTGTAGGCGTCGGCCAGCTCCGGGGTGGCGGGGTCGTGGATGTCCTCGAAGGTGACGGCGCCCGCGGGGAGGATGCGGGCGGCCAGGGCGCGGCAGTGCGCGAGGTAGCCGTCGGAGGCGCCGTTCGCGCCGTTCGCGCCGTTCGCGCCGTTCGCGCCGATCAGCCTGAGGCGGGCGGCGGGGCGGCGCGCGCGCAGCAGGGCGAAGGCGCGCAGCAGGGTGTCGAGGTCCTTCGCGGGGGCGATCCTGCCGACCCAGACGAGGGTGTCGGGGTCGCCGCCGCTGCCGTTCTCCGCGGCCTCGTCGAAGCGGGCGGCGTCGAGGCCGGGGTGGACGGTGCGGAGCCTGCGGGGGTCGGCCCCGCAGCGCCGCTGCCAGCGCTCGGCGTGCGCGGTGCCCGAGGTGACGAGGGACGCGGTGCGGTACGTCTCGGTGGCGAGGCGGCCGTGGAGGGCGGCGAGCAGGGCGCGCACCGCGGGGGTGCCCGTGTCCCTGCGCAGGTAGTGGGCGCGGAGCTGGACGCCGTACTCGCTGACGAGGAGGGGCACGCCGAAGTAGTGCCGGGCGAGCACGCCGGGGAGGGCCGCGGGCCCGCCCGAGGCGGCGTGGCAGACGTCGGCGGCTGCGAGGGCGTGGTCGTCGTACCAGTCGAGCGAGAGCGGCCGCAGCGCGCGCTCGGTCGCGGCGGCGACCGTGAGCAGGTCGGCGACGTCGGCGCCGCGGGCCGCGCGGGGCGCGCCATGGCGGTGGCAGGCGCGCTCGAGCACCCGCACGGCGGTCTCGGAGCGGAGCAGCCCCGTGAGGACGCCGTGGTCCCAGGCGAGGTCGGCGAGGCCGCGCAGGGCGGCGCCGAAACGGTCCGCCAGGGTGGCTTCGCCCTCAGGTTCCGTGAGGCAGGTGGCCAGTTCGCCGTAGTGCTCCCTGAAGCGGCGGCGCGCGCGCCTGCCGCGGGCCTCGGGGCCCTCGGGCGGCGCCCACAGCGGGCTGGCGAACGTCCGGCGCACCTGGTCGGGCACGGCCATGAGGCCCGCGCGCTGCTGCTCGGGGGTGCGCCCGAGCGCGTAGAGGTCGAACTCGTGCTGGGCGAGGCCGTGCACGAGACGGTCACACCAGAGGGTCGCCTCACCGGACACATACGGGTAGCCACCCTCGGTGAGCAGTCCGATGCGCACGCCAGTACTCCTGATCTCCCGTTGGTGGAGCCGCCGTTGCCCCGGCGGCTCGCGGCGGGACGAACGTAAGCGGACAGACGGGTGGCGCGACGGACGGTTGTCCATCGCGCCATCAAAAGGGGTGAACGGGAGTAACTTTCCCAGCGCGGCGGCGTTCGGTAGCGCTACGGAGGCGGACGGCGGCGGTGCGTCAGCGGCCGCGTGCGGGACGCGCGGGCGCCGTTCGGGCGCCTGCGCGCGCACCCGCGGCGCGGCCCTCCCACGCGCGGGGCGCGGACCGCCCGTCAGACGTTCGGGCGTCAGTTGTTCGGGCGTCAGGCGTGCGGGAAGGGCCAGGGGTTCGCCTTGCAGGTGATGCCGTCGTGGGAGAGGAACTTGGTCTGCTGCTGCATGACGGGCGCGAGGGAGCCGTTGACGCTGCACAGGACGTGGTTGAAGCCGAGCCGGTGGCCCACCTCGTGGTTGATCAGCATCTGCCGGTACGGGTGGAGGCGGTCGCCGTAGGTCTCGGCGCCCTGCGCCCAGCGGTAGGCGTTGATCATGACGCGGTCGGTGGCGGCCGAGTCGCAGGAGACGTTGTCCTCGGTGATGTCGAGACCGGACTTGCGGCACCACACGTCGGTGGTGCCGGGCGAGGCCAGGGTGATCACGAAGTCGGGCTTGCCCGAGGAGACCCGCTCGAAGGCCCGGTCGTCGTGGGCCCAGCTCCGCTTGTCGTTGAGGGTCAACTGCACGGCCTTCGCGAAGAGCTGCCCGTCGAGCCCGAGGCCGCGCTCGACGTCGACCCGGTAGCGGAAGAGCCTCCCCTTGCCCGGCGCCTTGTCCGCGCCGGGCACCGTGTCGAACGTCCCCGAGCCCTTCGCCTTCGGCGCCAGCGGGTACCGCTTCGCCATCTTCTGGTCGTAGGTGAGCGGTGCCGCGGACGGGGCCGCGGGCGAGGGGCGGTTCTCGGAGCGCGAGGCGCTGCCCGCGGTGCTCCTGTCGCCGTCGGTGGCGCCCGCCGCGCTGTCGCCGCCCGAGCCCCTGGTGACCTGCCCGGCCACGACCACCGCGAGCACCGTGGTCACCGCGGCGGCGGCGATCCCGGTGTAGGTGCGGCCCTTCGGGCCCTTGCGGCGCGGCTGGTCGCCGTCGGCGTCGTCGGTGTCGTCGGTGTCGTCGGTGTCGTCACCGCCCCCGCCGTCGGCCGCTCCGGCCCCGCCCGCCGGGGAGCCGTCCGCGGCGCGGCCCGGGCCCGGCCTGCCGCCGGGGCCGCGGGGCGGGGGGACGGCGGGCGCGAGGCCGCGGCGGGGCGAGAAGACGTCCAGCTCGTCGGTGTCGTCAATGCCGTCGATGCCGTCGGCGCCGCGTGCGGCGCCCCCGGCACCCCTTGCTCCTGAGAGGGCTTCAGGGCCGTCGAAGGCGTCCAGGTACTCCTTGCGGGGGCCGGTGCGCGGGCCGGGCAGCAGCGGGGGGCGCCCGCCCGGGCGTACCGCTCCCTGCCCGGGTCCCGGCCGCGGGCCGCGCGGGGCGCCGTCGAGCAGGCCCCAGCCGCCGCCCTCCTCGCGCTGCTCGGGGTGGCCGCCGCGCACACCGCTCCCGTTCGGCCCCTGGCGCTGCTCGCCGCCGTCCGTGACGGCCCGTGGCGTGCCGTGGGCGGGGGTGTCCTCGACGCCTCTGCGTCTGCGGCGGCCCGTGCCCGGGGCCGCGGGTGTGTCGCCGTTGTCGGCCGGTCCCCTGCGGCTGTGCCGTCCCACGCGATCCGTCAGCTCCCCATGCCGGTACGGCCCGGCTCGTCCATGTCGGCCAGGAACTCCCGGACGCCTCTCGCGACCAGGTGCGGGTATTCCATCATCGCGACGTGTCCGGCCTCCGGCAGGGTCAGCAGCCTGGCGTCGCGGAAGCGGCGCAGCGCCTTGCGTGCCATGCGGTAGCTCACGAGCTGGTCCCGGCCGCCGTAGACGAGGAACGTCGGGGCGAGCACGCGCTCCGCCTGCCGCCACAGGTTGTGCTGGCCGCCGATGGTGTACGCGTCGACGATGCCGCGCGCGGTGCGGGTCATCGCGTCCCAGAAGTACGGCTGCGACAGGCGGCGTTCCATCTCCTTGGCGGCCATCCCCAGGCCCTCGGGGGTGACACGCGCGGGATCGCCGTAGTTCAGCGCGAGGACGCCGCGCACCCGCTGCTCGACCGTCCAGTCCCGGGTGAGCCTGTTGAACAGGGCCGCGGCGCCCGGGATCGCGAGCATGCCGGTCGGCAGCGCCGAGCGCTGCGGGGCCAGTTCGGGCAGCGCGGGCGAGATCAGGACCAGGGTGCGGACCAGGTCGGGGCGGGTCGCGGCCACGCGCGTGGCGATCGCGCCGCCCAGGGAGTTGCCGAAGAGGTGCACGGGTCCGTACCCGCGGCTCTCCAGGTAGCGGGTCACCACCCGGGCCTGGCCTGCGACGGAGTACGCGCCGTCGTCCGGCGGCGGTGAGTCGCCGAAGCCCGGCAGGTCGACGGCCTCGCTCGCCACCACCCCGTCGAGCAGGGGCATCAGCGCCGACCAGTTCTGCGAGGAGCCGCCCATCCCGTGCACGTACAGGGCGGGGGGCAGGCCCGCGGTGGCCGCGGGGCGCGACCGTACACACAGGGTGGCGCCCCGGAGCGCCACCGAGCTGACTTCCTCCCCCGCCGCACCGTCCGCGGGGCCCACGACGGGGGTGGCGGTGGCGGTCACGGGCGATGGTTCGGTCCCAGGCATGCCGCAATGTTACGAGGTGATCACGCCACCGGTCGTGTGTTCGCGGTCACAGGATCGCCTGGCAGACGGAAGCGGCGTCTCCTAGGCTCGATAGGCGGGAACGGAACGGGCGAACCGCCCCGAAGCGACCGGGGCGGCGCCGGACGGCCTCCGGACGGGAGGGGCGGCAATTCGGAGGCAGGGATGCCGCGCCAGCGGGCACCCGCAGGGTCCGCGCCCACGCACGGGAGGGCGGCGGCCGGGGCGGTGGACCGCGACCGGCGGAACCCGACCGCGGGCGACAACCGCCGACAGGAGGTGGCCCCTCTATAGACAGCGAGAACCGACCACTGACGAAAGCAGCCGATCGCGACCGGACACCGGCGAGCGGAATCCGACACCAGCCGAGGGAAGCGAGCAGATGACCACGGAACCCATCAAGCGCGACGCGGACCAGGCCCACGAGCACACCGCACACCGCGGCCTCGACGAGCGCGCCGCGGAGCCCGACGGCTACGCCGACCACGACGACTACGCCGAGCGCGGCGCGCGGGGCGACGACGTCGAGCTGGGCGTGGAGGCGCCGGAGGAGGACACCGCGGAGCAGTACGCGGACGCCGCCCCCGCCCCGGCCGACGAGCTGCCCGAGGGCGACCCCGACAACGCCGCGGAGGCGGACCGGGCCGAGCAGGGCCGCGTCGTCGAACTGGACGAGGACGACTACAGGTGACGGCCGCCGCGGCCCGCCGGTGACGCGCGGGACGGCGGCCATACGCGCGTACCGGCCGGCCGCGGCGGGGCCTCACCACGGACCGGCCCGGCGGGAGCGGGTGCGACCTGCCCGTGTTTGGTCGACTCCATCCCGCTATCTGCACCGTCCGGCCTGTGAAATTCTCCGTCCGCACCGAGCGCGGCACGGTTACCGAAAAGTACGATGGCGGGGCGGTCCCCACCGCGTTGGACAACCCTGGGAGGCGGCGTGACAGCGATGGAGCAGACAGAGGCGGTACGCCCACGTGGCACCCGCCTGCCACGTCGCGCCCGCCGCAACCAGCTCCTGGGCGCCGCGCAGGAGGTCTTCGTCGCGCAGGGCTACCACGCCGCCGCGATGGACGACATCGCCGAGCGGGCGGGCGTCAGCAAGCCGGTGCTGTACCAGCACTTCCCCGGCAAGCTCGACCTCTACCTGGCCCTCCTGGACCAGCACTGCGAGTCGCTGCTGCACGCGGTGCGCTCGGCGCTTGCCTCGACCACGGACAACAAGCAGCGGGTCGCGGCCACCATGGACGCGTACTTCGCCTACGTCCAGGACGAGGGCGGCGCCTTCCGGCTCGTGTTCGAGTCCGACCTGACGAACGAGCCCGCGGTGCGCGAGCGGGTCGACCGGGTGAGCCTCCAGTGCGCCGAGGCCATCTCGGAGGTCATCGCCGAGGACACCGGCCTGCCCAAGGACGAGTCCATGCTGCTCGCCGTGGGGCTCGGCGGCGTCTCCCAGGTGGTGGCCAGGTACTGGCTCTCCAGCGAGCGCGGCATCCCGCGCGAGACCGCGGTCGGCCTGCTGACGTCGCTCGCGTGGCGCGGCATCGCCGGCTTCCCGCTGCACGGCACCGAGCAGCAGAACCGCTGACGCGCCGCCCCCGCGGGGCTGTTCGCTACCGGCGTGCCGACAGGCAGCTCACGGTGATCCCCGGCCGGGCTAGTGTGTGCGGGTACGGCGCGGTCGACCGCGCAACTTCGCACCACACCGACCGTCGGAGGGACAAAGCCGTGGAGGTCAAGATCGGCGTGCAGCACGCGCCCCGCGAGATCGTTCTGGAGAGCGGACAGACCGCCGAGGAGGTCGAGTCCGCCGTCTCCGAGGCGCTCTCGGGCAAGGCGCAACTGCTGAGCCTCGTGGACGACCACGGGCGCAAGGTCCTGGTGCCCGCCGAGCGCCTTGCCTATGTGGAGATCGGCGAGCCGACGGCGCGCAAGGTGGGCTTCAGCGCCCTGTGAGGACCCGCGCCCCAGGGGGGGCGCGAGCATCCGGGTCGCGCGCCCTGCGGCGCTCCCGGACAACGGCAGACAGGTGAACGGCCCCGCGGACCAACCGCCGGGCCGTTCACGTGTGTTGGGGGACCCATCCCGGCGCGGCGGGGCCACGGTTCACCCCGCGGGCAGGGTTGCGCGGCAAAGGACACGGGTAAACCGAACGTGATCGAGACGCCACCGACCGCGTGCGGGGAGGATCACCATGATCGTGGAAGCGCTGGGTTCCCTGCTGCTCGGGCTCGTCCTCGCGTCCCTCGCCGCGCTGTGGCTGCCGCACCGCATGCCGCCCCGGCTCGTGCTGCTGCCGACGGGCGCGGCCGGCGCCCTGCTCGGCGCCTTCGTGACGCACTCGGCGCTCGGCCCGGGACACCCGGGGCTCACCCTGCTCGGCGCCCTCGCGCTGGGCGCCGCGGCGCTCTCGCTGCTGCTGCGCCCCAGCCGCGTACCGGCCGCCGTGTAGCAGCCGTCATGCGGCGTCCCGTGCCAGGCGCTGCGCCGCACGCGCGGCGGCCGGTACGCGAGTGCTCAGGCGGCGAGCCCCAGGGCGGCCATCCGCTTGGTGTGCGCCTCGGTGATCCGGGAGAACATCCGTCCGACCTCCGCCAGGTCGAAGCCGTCGGCGACGCCCCCGACCAGCATCGTCGACAGCGCGTCCCGGTCCGCGACCACCCGCTGGGACTGCGAGAGCGCCTCGCCCATCAGCCGCCGCGCCCACAGCGCGAGCCTGCCGCCGACCCTGGGGTCCGCGTCGATCGCCGCACGCACCTTCTCCACGGCGAAGCTGGCGTGGCCTGTGTCGTCCAGCACCGCCAGCACGAGGTCCCGGGTGTCGGAGTCGAGCCGCACCGCGACCTCGCGGTAGAAGTCGCTCGCGATGGAGTCGCCGACGTACGCCTTCACCAGGCCCTCAAGCCAGTCCGAAGGTGCCGTCTGCCGGTGGAAGCCGTCGAGGGCGGCCACAAAGGGCTCCATGGCCCTGGTGGGCTCCTCCCCGATCCCCTCAAGCCGCTCGGCGAGCCGCGCGAAGTGCTGGAACTCGGCCGACGCCATCTTCGCCAGCGCCGCCTTGTCCGAGAGTGTCGGAGCGAGTTTCGCGTCTTCTGCGAGCCGCTCGAAAGCCGCGAGTTCCCCGTAGGCGAGCGCCCCGAGAAGATCCACCACGGCCGCCCTGTACTGCGGGTCGACCGCCGCCTCGTCCCAGGTCCTGGCGGCGATCGCGGTGGTCGGTGCGGGCGCGTCGGCGGCTTTTCCAGGCGTCGTCATACCGGGCACAATAGCCCGCCCCGCGCGCCCCGGAAGGGCCCGGTCGCCCACGGTCCCGACGGGTACGTGACGCATTCGGCCATGGCGCCTGCGTGAATTAGCGGTATGGTGGTATTGGGCCCGGCCATGGTGTTCGAATTTCTCGTGCGGCACGGTCGGCCCGAGTATGAGGATGCCCGGTCGGAGGCCGATCGGCTCCGACCAGACAGCCCTCCGATGCCGCTCCCCACAGCGAGTGCAGAAGAGGGGCCCTCAGCGGAACGAGTGCTCGAAGCGTCGGCAGTGGTCCCGTGCCACCAGGCCAGCCTCACGGGCGGCCGGTCGTCCCGGCACGGTCACGACCCCCGACGTTCGCCTCGCGCCGCACCTCACAGAAGAGGCAACACCCTGACTACGCAACGTACAACTTTCCGAGATCTCGGAATCCTCTCCGAGACCGCCGAGGCCCTTGAGGCCGTCGGCATCGTCACGCCCTTCCCGATCCAGGAGATGACGCTCCCGGTCGCCCTCTCCGGCACCGACGTGATCGGCCAGGCCAAGACCGGCACCGGCAAGACGCTCGGTTTCGGGCTCCCCCTGCTGGAGTGCGTCACCGTCCCCGCGGACGTCGAGGCGGGGCGCGCCGCGCCCGACCGGCTCACCGACGCGCCGCAGGCCCTCGTCGTCGTGCCCACCCGCGAGCTGTGCACCCAGGTCACCAACGACCTGCTCACGGCGGGCAAGGTACGTAACGTGCGCGTCAGCGCCATCTACGGCGGCCGGGCCTACGAACCCCAGGTCGAGGCGCTCCGCAAGGGCGTGGACGTCGTCGTCGGCACCCCCGGGCGGCTGCTCGACCTGGCGGGCCAGAAGAAGCTCAACCTCGGCCACGTCAGGTGCCTGGTGCTCGACGAGGCCGACGAGATGCTGGATCTCGGCTTCCTGCCCGACGTCGAGAAGATCATTGACATGCTCCCGACGCGCCGACAGACGATGCTGTTCTCGGCCACCATGCCGGGCGCCGTCATCGGCCTCGCGCGCCGCTATATGTCGCAGCCCACGCACATCCGCGCGGCGGCCCCCGACGACACCGGCGCCACCGTGGCCAACACCGCGCAGTTCGTCTACCGCGCGCACTCCATGGACAAGCCGGAGATGGTCGCGCGCATCCTCCAGGCCGAGGGCCGCGGCCTCGCGATGATCTTCTGCCGCACCAAGCGGACCGCCGCCGACATCGCCGAACAGCTCCAGCGCCGCGGGTTCGCCGCGGGCGCGGTCCACGGCGACCTCGGGCAGGGCGCCCGCGAGCAGGCGCTGCGCGCCTTCCGCAACGGCAAGGTGGACGTCCTGGTCTGCACCGACGTCGCCGCCCGCGGCATCGACGTCGAGGGCGTCACCCATGTGATCAACTACCAGTCGCCCGAGGACGAGAAGACCTACCTCCACCGCATCGGCCGCACCGGCCGCGCCGGGGCGTCGGGCAACGCCGTCACCCTGGTGGACTGGGACGACATCCCGCGCTGGCAGCTCATCAACAAGGCGCTCGACCTGGCCTTCAGCGACCCGCCCGAGACGTACTCCACCTCCCCGCACTTCTTCGAGGAGCTGAAGATCCCCGAGGGCACCAAGGGCGTGCTCCCCCGCTCGGAGCGCACCCGCGCGGGTCTCGCGGCCGAGGAGGTCGAGGACCTGGGCGAGACCGGCGGCAGGGGGCCGCGCGGGCGCGCGAAGTCCGCGCCCGCCGAGCGCGAGCGCCCGGCGCGTACGCCAAGGCGCCGCCGCAGGACCCGCGGGGGCGCGCCGCTCGGCGACGTGCCCGAGGCCACGGCCGACGCCGACGCGGCACCCGCCGCGGACGCCGTCGCCGACGCGCCCGTCGCCACCGAGCAGCCGCGCACGGTACGGCGCCGTCGGCGCACCCGCGCAGGAGAGGCCGCCGCGGCGGCCTCCGCCACGGAGACGGGCGGGGAGCCGGCCGAGGCGGCACCCGCGCAGGACAAGCCGCGCCGCCGCCGCACCCGTAGGTCCCCCTCCACCGAGGGCTGACCAGGACGACCGTGGCCCGCCGCCCCAGGGCGGCGGGCCACGGCTCTGTCTCCGGAGGCTCCCGGGGCCCGGGGCTCCCGGCTTCCGGGCTTTCCCGTTTTCCGGTCCTCCGGGCTCACCGGTCTCCGTGCCTCCGTGCCTCCGTGCCTCCGTGCCTCCGTGCCTCCGTGCCTCCGTGCCTCCGAGCCTCCGAGCCTCCGAGCCTCCGAACAGCGGGTTTCCCGGGGCTTTCGCGTTTCTTCAGCGGATCGATCTCGAACGTCTGACCGATCTCAGCTCCCCCGCAAGGTGCCCCCGCTAGTCTCGGCCCCATGAGCCGCCCCCTGACCTTCGCGGTGCCGCCGGGCGCCGCGGCCCTGTCGCTGGCCACCCCCCGTGGCACTTTCGCCGCGATCGAGGCGCCCGCCGCCCCCGGTGCCACGCGCGGGAGCGCCCTGCTGCTGCCCGGCATCATGGGCAGCAAGGAGGACTTCACGGCGCTCCTCGCCCCCCTCGCGGCCCGTGGCTACCGCACGGTCGCGGTCGACGGACGGGGGCAGTACGAGTCCCGTGGGCCCGAGTCCGACGAGGGCCCGTACGCACAGGACGAGCTGGCTCGCGACGCCCTCGCCCAGGCGGCCGCCCTCGGTCCGGGGCCCGTACATCTGGTGGGTCACTCCTTCGGCGGCCTGGTGGCGCGCGCCGCGGCGCTGCTCGACCACCGGCCGCTGTGCTCGCTGACGCTGATGGCCTCGGGGCCCGCCGCGGTGGCGCCCTCCCAGCAGGAGCGGCTGCGGCTGCTGCTCGACGCCCTGCCGGTCATGGGCATGGCGCGGGTGTGGGAGCTGAAGCAGCAGCTCGAAGCCGCCGACTCGGCCGCCGGGGACGGCGCCGCGGGCATCGTGGAGCACGACGCCGAGGATCTGCGCCGCCGCTGGATGGCGGGCAGCCCGGCCGAGTTGCTCGCGGCGGCGCGCCAGCTCCGCGAGGAGCCCGACCGGGTCGCACAGCTCGCGGCCGTACCGCTGCCTGTCCATGTGCTGTCGGGCGAGCGTGACGACGCCTGGCCCGTGCCGCTGCTCGACGAGATGGCGCGGCGCCTCGGGGCGCGCAGGACGGTCGTGGCGGGCGCCGAGCACTCCCCCAACACCGACCGGCCCAAGGAGACCGCCGAGGCACTGGCGGACTTCTGGGACCTATGCGGTCACGCCCCGGCGGCAGGGGACTGACCGGAGGGCCGACGCGCGCGGCTCCGCAGAGCCCGCGCCCGCAGAACCGCGCCGTCCGCAACCGCCCCCGCAGAGCCGCCCCCTCTGAAACCACGCCCTCGAAACGCGCCGTCAGAACTGCGCCCGCAGATGCTCCCAGAAGCCGTCCCGCAGCGCCCGCCGCAGCTCCGACTGGCCGCGCAGCGAGTAGCGCAGCAGGCTCTCGGCCTCGACGAGCAGGTCCTGGTCGATGGAGCCGGGCAGATAAGGGTGCCCGGGCAGCAGCTCCTCCAGGCTGCTCCTGCCGCGCTCGGCCAGCCAGGTCGCCGCGATCCTGGCGCCGGTGAACCACACGTCCTCCCGGCTCGGCCGCGGCCCCGCGCCGCCCTCCGGCGGGGCCCCGGTGCGCCGGGTCACGTACGGCTTGAAGAAGTCCAGGTCGAGGGTGCGCTGGCTGTCGACCTCCCACAGCAGCGGCTCGGCCTGGTTGCGGCCCTCGGGGGCCTCGATGCCCCACAGGTGGACGCGGGCGCCGTAGCCCTGGGCGGCCTCGACGGCGGACACCAGGTCCTCGTCGCCGCCGAGGAGTGCGGCGTCACTGATCGCGCGGTGCCGGGCCAGGGACTCCAGATCGCCCCTGATCAGCGAGTCCACGCCCTTCTGCTGGTTGTTCGCGTTCAGATTGCCCAGGCGCACCTTCACGTCGGGCAGCCCGGCGATGGACTGCTGCTCCGCCGTGTGGATGCGGCGGCGCGCGCCGTCGTACCAGTAGACCCGCAGCAGCCTGCTGTCGGCGAAGACCGTACGGGCCCGGTCGATGAGGGCGTCGATCAGGCCCTCGGCGTCCAAGTCGAAGGAGCGCCGGTCCTCGGTGCCCGCGACGAGCCGTCCCGTGGCCGCGTAGAGGTATCCGGCGTCGACGAAGATCGCGTGGGTCGACGGGGTCTTCGCCACCTCCGCGAGCACCCGTTCCAGCAGGTCGTTCGTACGGTCGAGGCGCTCTCGCAGCACGGCCGCCTGGTCGGGTCGCGTGGTGTCGTCCATATCGGCCCCCATTCTCCGGTGGGTGACGGACCGGGCACAACCCGTGGAGAATCGCGTCAGTAATTACTGACTCTAAGAATTTTCCCTGCGCTCGGAATAGTTGCGTGGGACAATCCGTTGTACAGCGATGGAAGGCGGGGCACGCCGGTCACGCACTCCAGTTGCCGCACTGGACCGGGCGCGCCCTGATCCCGCACGGCAGCAGCCGCTCAGTACGCAGCCTCCGCACCCGATACGCAGTCGGGTGCGGATCAGTTCAGTTCTCCTTCAGGAGGATCACCAGACGAAGGGAGAAGCCTGTGCGCTTCGAGATCATGCGCCTGGACGACGCCGACGGTTCCGCCTTGGACAGCACCGTGGTGGACGCCGCCTCCGTCAACCGGATCGTGCAACAGGCCGCCGCCACCGGGCAGCGCTTGTACATCCGGCCCGCCGAATCTCCCGCCTCATAGCGCCTACGGCGCGACATCGGTTTCGGAAGCCCCCGTACGACACGCCGTACGGGGGCTCCGTCATGCCGTGGCGTGTCCCGGCACGGGGGCGGCGCCGGTGGCGCGGCGCGCCAGCTCCTCGTAGACGCCGGGGTCGGTGGTGTGCTCCCCGAGCACACAGGTCTTGCGGCTGCCGTGGTAGTCGCTCGACCCGGTGGCGAGCACGCCGAGGTCGGCCGCCATGGCGTGCAGCCGGGCGCGCGTCGCCTCGTCGTGGTCCATGTGGTCGGCCTCGATGCCGTCGAGGCCCGCGGCGGCCAGCTCGGCGATGACCTCGTCGGGCACGGTGTGGCCCCGGGTCGCGGCGGCGGGGTGCGCGAAGACGGTGACCCCGCCCGCGCCCTTGACCAGGCGGATCGCGTCGAACGGGTCCAGCTCGTGCTTGGGCGCGTACGCCCGGCCGCCGTCGGCGAGCCACTCCTCGGTGAACGCGTCGGAGACCGTCGCCACCACGCCTAGCTCGACCAGCGCGGAGGCGATATGCGGGCGGCCCACGGAGCCGTCGCCCGCGATCCGCTTCACCTGCTCCCAGGTCACCGGGACACCGAGGTCGGCCAGCTTGGCGATCATCGCGTGCGCGCGGGGCACCCGGTCGTCGCGCACCAGCTCGCGCTCGCGCAGCAGCTCGGGCTCCTCGGGGTCGAAGAGGTACGCCAGCATGTGCATGCTGACGCCGCCGACCTGGCAGGACAGCTCGGCGCCCGGCACCAGCGTCACCCCGCTCGGGAGCGCGGCGGCGGCCTCGGCGTGGCCGCGCGTGGTGTCGTGGTCGGTGAGCGCCACGACGTCGAGACCGCTCGCGGCGGCGTTGCGCACCAGTTCGGCGGGGGTGTCCGTACCGTCGGACGCGGTCGAGTGAGTGTGCAGGTCGATGCGCACGGCACGGCTCCCGGCTTGGACGGCGGACAGGCCCGGCCAGGATAGCGGTCGGGAAACCGGCCTGAAGCAGCCCCTCATGGCGCCCTCTTTCGGCCATACGCGCGTATGGCGCGTGTGCCCCTCAGACCCCGTGCTCCTCCGAGCCCCGCGTACGCGTCAGGGCCCCAGGACGCGGGGCGACAGGGCGCCGCAGGGCAGCAGGTCGACCTCGGCGCCGGCGTCCCGCAGATCGGTCAAAACCATGTCGTCGTACATGAGGAGCCCCGACTGCTCGGGCCAGATGACCGCCCACAGCCAGAGGCCGCACGCCTCGCCCGCGAAGACCGCGCGGTCGCCCGGGGCGCCCGCGACGTGCCACAGCGGCGTGGGGCGGCCCGCGGCGAGCACCTTCGTCTGCGGCGGCCGCTCCATGCTCAGGTGCGCGCCGGGGTCGGGGCCCTTGATGCCCGCGTAGCGCGCGCCGAGGCCGACGCCCAGCTCCTCCGCGACCAGGACGAGTTCGCCCGAGCCGCCCAGCGGTCCCGGGCCCGAGCACGCCACCGCGACGGCTCGCCCGCCGCTCCTGTCGTCCCCCGCCGAGGCCACCCCGGTGAACAGCCAGCCGACCGGCAGCGGCCAGGGCATCCACACCGGCACCTGCGCCCTGTGCACCACCACGCCGAGTCCTTCGACGCTGGGCGGGATCACGGGCTGCAACGGGTGCACCGCCCCGTGCGCGTCACACTGCCAGGAGTCCGAGAACAGTCCAGGAGCCCTGACCCGGCCACCGCACTTAGGGCAACTGGGTTCGCCCCTCATAAGGCCCAACGGTCCTCCCCGGCCGACGCCGCGTCAAGGACGATCACGCCACCGGCCGGTGCCGCCGTCAAGAGCGCATACCGGCGGTTACCGGACCGGGGCCAGGACCGTCAGTCCAGCCGCGCGGCGCCCCGCAGCGGGTCGCGCAGATCCGTCCCCTGGGCGAGCCACAGGTCCTGGAGCGCCGCCGGGCCGTGCACCCGCTTCCACGCGGCCTCGGCGGGCGTCATCGGCAGCAGCGGGAAGAAGCGCACGGGGTCGAGCGGGCCGCCGGGCTCCAGGTCGTCGACGAGGCCCCCAGGCTCGCCCACGAGCACGGAGGTGAACGGCGCGCCCTGCCACAGCGGCTCCCCCACGTCGAGCGAGCCGCCGGGGGCCACGACCACCCCCTCGACCTGCGGGGACGCCGCGAGCACGGCGAGGGGCCGCAGCACCTTCGCGGTGTCGGCGCGGCCCGCGCGCACCGAGAGCAGCAGTTCGGCGCGTGGCCCGCGCACCGGGTCGGCCAGCGTCGCGGCCGGGTCGCCCATGGGCCGCGCGGACATGCCCAGGGTCGCGTACCGCACCAGCGCACCGGAGCCGTCGGGCGCCTCGGACCTGAAGCGCAGCACCTCGACGCGGTCGGTGCCGAGGAAGGTCACGGCGGCGCGCGCGTCGGGCTCGCCGAGCGCCGACTTCAACCGGGCCTCCACCAGGGGCAGCACATCGACCATGCGGCGAGCATAGGCGGCTGTACGGGCGCGTGATGTGGCCGGGCGAAGTGGCACGGGGCGTCGGGAAAGAGCAAAGTGGGGCTTGACACCACGGGCGGCTGTTAAGATTGGCCGCTGGTCGGGGCAGGGCGCGGCAGAGTTGCCCGCCGCCCCTCAGCGGGTCCTCAGTGGCCCCGCGTACGTTGGACATCCCCCACGGGGGACCGGCCGGAGGAGGTGAGGCTGCGTGGATCGAAGTCGACCGTGCAGTATCACCCGCTCTTCCGGCCGCTGAGTTCCGTTCTCCCGCATTCTCCGGGAGCTGTCACTCCGCGTTCGCGTGCCGACGGTGTCGGCGTCCCACGCATCACGGAAGAGCGCTTCGTTTCAACCGGTCACGCTGAACCCAGGGTTCTGGGCGGTGTCCGGCGGCCCGGGTCGCTACCCGGTCCCGCTCGGCGTCCTCCCGCTTCCTGAACTCCGCACCCCGGTTCGCTCTGTGTCCGTTCCGCATCAGTGACGAAGCTGCCACCGCGATGGTGCGGTGCTCCCCGCTTTGTGGACGCGTCAAACCTCCGCGTTCAGAACGTCCTCATTCCGGGAAGTTCCAACCGTCGTCGGCGGCCTGCCGTGAAGGAGCCCGCCCATGTCGATGATCCGTGACCTCCGTGCCGCCGTAAGGCCGTCGCAGCGCAAGGAGCGCGCCTCGGCGCACGAGTACGACGCCACCCGGGACCCGCACGCCGTGTCGGCCGTCGTGGACTGCGCGGTCTACCAGGAGGGCCACCGCGTCGCCTGCCTCGACTCCACCTCCCTGACGCCGCACGAGGCGATGCTCCAGGTGCGCCGCGAGGGCGGCTTCGCCTGGATCGGGCTCCACGAGCCCACGGAGGCCGAGTTCGCCGGTATCGCGGCCGAGTTCGGGCTGCACCCGCTGGCCGTCGAGGACGCCGTCCACGCCCACCAGCGGCCCAAGCTGGAGCGGTACGACGACACCCTCTTCACCGTCTTCAAGACCATCCACTACACCGGCGACGAGCGGGACCCGGGCAGCGGGAGCGGGCAGATCGTGGAGAGCGGCGAGGTGATGTGCTTCACGGGCCGGGACTTCTTCATCACGGTGCGGCACGGCGGCCAGGGGTCGCTGCGCGCGCTGCGGCGCCGCCTCCAGGAGCAGCCGGAACTGCTCGCCAAGGGCCCCTCGTCGGTGCTCCACTCCATCGCCGACCACATCGTGGACAGCTATCTCGCCGTCGCCGACACCATGCAGGACGACATCGACGAGGTGGAGACCGAGGTGTTCTCGGCGCCCGGCAGGCGCGGCAGGGGCACGGCGCGCGGTGTCGACGCGAGTCGTATCTACCAACTCAAGCGGGAAGTGCTGGAGTTCAAGCGTGCGGTGGCGCCGCTCGCGCACCCGTTGCAGAAGCTCAGCGAGCGGCCGATGCGGCTGGTCGACCCCGACATCCAGAAGTACTTCCGGGACGTCGCCGACCATCTGACCCGCGTCCAGGAGCAGGTCATCGGCTTCGACGAGCTGCTGAACTCGATCCTCCAGGCGAACCTCGCCCAGGCGTCCGTCGCGCAGAACGAGGACATGCGCAAGATCACGTCCTGGGCGGCCATCATCGCGGTGCCGACGATGGTGTGCGGGGTGTACGGGATGAACTTCAAGCACATGCCGGAGACGCACTGGCGGTTCGGGTACCCGATGGTGCTCCTGGTCACCGTCGGCATCTGCCTGACGATCCACCGCGCGCTGAAGCGCAACGGCTGGCTCTAGCACGCGCGCACGCGTACCGGCCCCGCTGCCGCCAACGCGCGCGTACCGGCCGCGGCCGGGGTCAGTACGCTGCCTGGCATGACACAGGAACCGGCGGCGCTCGTCCTCGTGGCGGAGGCCGCCAAGAAGTCGGGGCTGGTGTGGGCGCGGGGCGGCGAGGGGCGCGAGCGGCCGCTGTGGCACGTCTGGCACGACGAGGCGGTCTGTGTGATCGGCGACGGTCCCGGCGAGCAGCCACTGACCGGGCTCCACGCGGGCGCGCCCGCCGAGGTCGTGATCCGCAGCAAGGACAAGGGCGGCAGGATCGTCGCGTTCACCGCCGCCGTGACGGAGCTGGTGCCCGGCACCGAAGCCTGGGACGCCGCCGCCGATGAGCTGCGCCGCACCCGGCTCAACACCCCGGACGCGGACGGCGTCGTCGCCCGCTGGGGCCGCGAGTGCCGGCTGCTGAGGCTGGCCCCGGGACAGGTGCACGGCGAGGCCCCCACGGGCTCGCTTGCGGCCCCGCCGCCGCACTCCCCCGCGGTGACCCGCGGCGCGCCCACGGGCCTCTTCGGGCGCCGCCGCAGGCGCCGCTGAGCCGCCGCCGGTGGCGGGCGGCGCCCGCGCGCGTCAGGACGAGGGCAGGTTCTTGCCGTAGTCGACGGTGTCGTCCTTCGGGGGCTGCTTCAGCGACAGCGGCTTGTCCCAGTCGGTGAACGTCAGCGAGCCCGCGTCGCCCGCGCGGGTCAGCAGCAGCGGATACGGCTTGCCTTCCAGGGAGACGTCGAGCGTGCCGCCGCCGCCCTTGTCGCCGTTGATCTCGATGCTCTTCACGCCGGACACGTCGCGGTGGTCGCCACGCTCCAGGGCGCCGTGCAGGGTGGCGAGCGAGTCGAGCAGCGAGTCCATGTCGGTGAAGCCACTGAGCTGCTCGTACGCCGGGTCGCCCTGGGGCACGCGCACGTACTTGCCGTCGAGCTTGTCCGCGGCCTCCGAGGAGTCGCCCTCCTTGGCCTCGCCCTCGCTGCCCCAGAAGTCGGCCCCGGCCTTGAGGAACAGCTCGTCGTCGATCCGCAGCAGGTGGAACGTGGCGCTCTTGGAGGTGACGGAGCCGGCGCCGCCGCCGTCCTTGAGCCGCATGTCCAGCTTGTAGGTGCCGCCCTTGCCCGCGAGGGAGCCGGAGAGGCGGACCGTGCGCGCGGCGCGCGCCGCCGCCCGCGTCTTGTTCTGGATGTCCGACGCCGACAGCTTCCCGACGCCGTTGGTGCCCGCGTCGGGGTCGCTTCCGCACCCGGAGAGGACGGCGCCCGCGAGTCCCGCGAAGACCACGCCGAGGAGCGCGGTGCGGCGGAGTCCTGCGGGGGCGATCTCGGTCACGGGCTTACTGCCTCTCGTACGAAAACTGCCGTGGGGCCCGCCGGAGGCCGGGGGGCGCGGGCGCGGCCCACGGCCTGGCCCCGGCGCGGCGCGCGGCGGGCGCCGCCGCGACGCGCACGGCGGCCGGGCGCCAGCGTACCGGTGCCCGGGGGCCGCTCCCGCGCGGGCGGCCCCGCCCGCGTACACGCGGGTGCGCCCGCACGTCGACCTCACGCGCGCGTGCGCCCCGCCGGTTCCACGCACGCGTGTACGGCCGTCGGCGCTTCGCGCGCGTGGGCCGCGCGCCACCGGCCGGGCGGCCCCGTCGCGCGCCATGCGCGCGGGTCGCGCACCGGGCACGACGCCGGGCCGGGCGCGCCCCCTGCGTCCCGCCCCGGCGCCCGGGGGACACTGCCGAGGCGTCGCGGAACGGTACGGGCTAGCCTGAACCCGGTTGCCGACGGACCCACCGGCGGGCCCACCAGCGGGGAAGGAGGCGCGGACATGGCGGCAGGCTTCCCCCGGATCTTCGTCTCGCACCTGTCGGGCATCGCGGTCTTCGATCCGAACGGCGACCAGGTGGGGCGGGTCCGCGACCTGGTGGCGATCCTGCGCCTCCAGGAGGGCCACACCGAGCGCACCCCGGAGGGCACCCGCTGGCGCACCGTCGCCGACCGGCCCCCGAGGGTCCTCGGGCTCGTCGTGGAACTCGGCACCCGCCGCCACGTCTTCCTGCCGATGACCCGGGTCACCGGGATCGAGTCCGGCCAGGTCCTGACCACGGGCGTGCTCAACGTGCGCCGTTTCGAACGGCGGCCGACGGAGCGGCTGGTCGTCGGCGAACTCCTCGACCGTCGGGTGCGCCTGGTCGAGACCGACGAGGAGGTCACCGTCCTGGACGTGTCGGTGCGGCAGTTGCCGACGCGCAGGGACTGGGAGATCGACAAGGTGTTCGTGCGCAAGGGGCCGCGCGGCGGCAGGTTCCGGCGCGGCAGGGGCGAGACGCTGACGGTGGAGTGGTCGGCGGTGACCGGCTTCGCGCTCGACGAGGAGGGCCAGGGCGCCGAGAACCTGCTGGCCACCTTCGAGCGGCTGCGCCCCGCCGACCTGGCGAACGTGCTGCACCACCTGTCGGCGAAGCGGCGGGCGGAGGTCGCCGCCGCCCTCGACGACGAACGGCTCGCGGACGTCCTGGAGGAGCTGCCAGAGGACGACCAGATCGAGATCCTCGGCAAGCTGAAGGACGAGCGGGCCGCGGACGTCCTTGAGGCCATGGACCCCGACGACGCGGCCGACCTGCTCGGCGAGCTGCCCGAGGACGAGAAGGAGCGGCTGCTCGCCCTGATGCGCCCCTCGGACGCGGCCGACGTACGGCGGCTGATGTCCTACGAGGAACGCACGGCGGGCGGTCTGATGACGACGGAGCCGGTGGTGCTGACGCCGGACGCGACGGTGGCGGACGCGCTCGCGCGGGTGCGCAACCCGGACCTCTCCCCCGCGCTGGCCGCGCAGGTCTACGTCTGCCGCCCGCCCGACGAGACCCCGACCGGCACCTACCTGGGCACGGTCCACTTCCAGCGGCTGCTGCGCGATCCCCCGTTCACCCTGGTGGGCTCGCTGCTCAGGGACGACCTCCAGGCGCTCGCGCCCGACACCGCGCTGCCCGACGTCGCCGGCTTCTTCGCGACGTACGACATGGTCGCGGCCCCGGTGGTGGACGACGGCGGCTCGCTCCTCGGCGCCGTGACCGTCGACGACGTCCTCGACCACCTGCTGCCGGAGGACTGGCGCGAGGCGGAGTTCGACCCCGAGCGTGAGGTGGGCGATGGTCTTCGACCGTGAGCGCGAGCGCGACCGCGAGCGGCTGCCCCGGGTCAGACTCGACCAGCCGCTCGCACCGCGCCGCCGGCTGCTGCCCGAGTACGACCCCGACGCGTTCGGGCGGCTCTCGGAGCGGATCGCGCGCTTCCTCGGGACCGGCCGGTTCATCGTCTGGATGACCGTCACCATCGTGGTGTGGGTGCTGTGGAACGTGTTCGCGCCCGAGGCGCTGCGCTTCGACCAGTACCCGTTCATCTTCCTGACGCTGGCGCTGTCCCTCCAGGCGTCGTACGCGGCGCCGCTGATCCTGCTCGCGCAGAACCGGCAGGACGACCGCGACCGGGTCAACCTGGAGCAGGACCGCAAGCAGAACGAGCGCTCCCTGGCCGACACCGAGTACCTGAGCCGGGAGGTCGCGGCGCTGCGCCTGGGGCTCGGCGAGGTGGCGACGCGTGACTGGATGCGGGACGAGCTGACGGAGCTGCTGCGGGAGCTGGAGCGGCGCGGCGCGGCGCCCCCGCCGAACGGGCAGGCCGGCGGGCGGCGGAACCGGTCGGGGGAGCCCTCCTCACCACGGGGCGGTTCGTCCGATACGTAGGCTTTTGTCCGATGGTGTTTCGGCGGAGGAACACGTTCGGGTTGCGGCGTTGTCCACAGCCGCCGGGTTGTCCACAGCCCTTTCGGGCAGCGCGGAGCACGGCCGTACTATCTGTGTATGGCTACGGAAGACGCGGTGCGCGAAGCACTGGCGACGGTGAACGACCCCGAGATCCACCGTCCCATCACCGATCTCGGCATGGTGAAGTCGGTGGAGATCGGGGACGGCGGCAGGGTCGCGGTGACCGTCTACCTGACCGTCTCCGGATGTCCGATGCGCGAGACGATCACCCAGAGCGTGACCGAGGCGGTCTCCCGGGTCGAGGGCGTCACCGGTGTCGACGTCAGCCTCGACGTGATGAGTGACGAACAGCGCCGCGAGCTGGCGACCTCGCTGCGCGGCGGGCAGGCGGAGCGCGAGGTGCCGTTCGCCAAGCCCGGCTCGCTCACCAGGGTGTACGCGGTCGCATCCGGCAAGGGCGGCGTCGGCAAGTCGTCCGTGACGGTCAATCTCGCGGCGTCGATGGCCGCCGACGGCCTGAAGGTCGGCGTGGTGGACGCCGACATCTACGGCCACAGCGTGCCCCGCATGCTGGGCGCCGACGGCCACCCCACCCAGGTGGAGAACATGATCATGCCGCCGTCGGCGAACGGCGTGAAGGTCATCTCCATCGGCATGTTCACCCCGGGCAACGCCCCGGTGGTCTGGCGCGGCCCGATGCTCCACCGCGCGCTCCAGCAGTTCCTCGCCGACGTCTACTGGGGCGACCTCGACGTCCTGCTGCTCGACCTGCCGCCCGGCACCGGCGACATCGCGATCTCCGTCGCCCAGCTCGTGCCCAACGCCGAGATCCTGGTGGTGACCACCCCCCAGCAGGCCGCGGCGGAGGTCGCCGAGCGCGCCGGGTCCATCGCGGTGCAGACCCACCAGCGGATCGTGGGCGTGGTGGAGAACATGTCGGGCCTGCCCTGCCCGCACTGCGGCGAGATGGTCGACGTCTTCGGCACCGGCGGCGGAAAGACGGTCGCCGAGGGCCTGACCAGGACGACCGGCGCGGAGGTCCCGGTGCTCGGCGCCATCCCGATCGACGTACGGCTGCGCGAGGGCGGCGACGAGGGCAAGCCGGTCGTCATCACGGACCCGGACTCCCCCGCGGGCGCGGCCCTGCGCGGCATCGCGGGCCAACTGGCGGGCCGCCAGCGCGGCCTCGCCGGCATGTCCCTGGGGATCACCCCGCGCAACAAGTTCTGAGCCCCGGGGCACGGGTCCCGGGGGCGGGCCTGCGGCCTGCGCGGTCCCGGGCCTTCGCCCGCCGGGCCGATGCGCCCGGCCGGCGCTTCCGCGGGGTGCCGCGGGTCAGGTGTACGTGGCGATGATGTCCCTGATGACGGAGAAGCCGAGGCCGTAGGCGCTCATCCCGCGCCCGTAGGCCCCGATGTGGGCGCCCTCGCGGGTGCTGCCCGCGAGCACCCAGCCGAACTCCGACTCGCGGTAGTGGAACGGCGTGGAGGCGCCGTCCACGGGCAGCGAAAGCTCGCTCCAGGGCTCGGCGCCGAGGTCGTCGGCGAGCACCCACGCGGTCTCGGTCTGCTGCTCCAGCCAGTCGTCGCGCAGCGCGTGGTCCATCTGGATGGGCCAGGTCACCGAGAGCAGCCCGACACCGGCGAGCCAGGCGGCCGAGGAGACCGAGGTGGCCTCCAGCAGCCCGGTGCCGTCCGCGCTGCGCCGCACGGGGCTGGCGGCGACCGTCACCACGACGGTGAAGCGCTCCTTGTCGTCGCCCTCCCTGGCCTCGTTGCGCACCGAGGGCTCGTCGCCGTGGCCGAGGGAGCCGTGTTCCACGGTGCCGTCGGCTCCCCTGCCGACGGTCATGAGTCTGCGTGGCCCCGTGAACGCCTCGTCGAGGCCGTACCAGGGGAAGGGTGCGGACAGAAATCCCTCGACCGGGCGCAGGGCCTTGGGGGCGTCCGAGTCGCCCTCCGTGGACGTCTCGCCGCCCACCTGACTTGTCGCTTCCATGTGCCCTGCCTCCTTGGCTCCGGCGGCTCCGAGCGGCCCGCCCCCCTCGGGCGTCCCTCACCTCGGCTCCGCACATCAACAAGGCAGGATAGCCACAGGGCTTCGCGTAACTCCGAAACCGCCCTGCTGGTGGGTCGCGGGGGACCCGCCATCGGCCTGAAACAACCGGGCCTGGGCGCAGACGAAACCCCCCGGTCAGGTGCCCGGGGGGTGCGGCGGGGTGCGCTCAGGTGGCGTCCATGTCGAACGGCGGATGGTCGGCCGCCGCCGGCTTCTTGGTCATGTCGATCTTCGTCGCGGTGCCGGTGCTGCCGGTGCCCTCGGCCGCGGGGGTGGAGTCGGCCTCGTAGTGGACCGACTCGGCCACGTCCTCGATTTCCTTGCGCAGGTCGAGGCTGCTGCGGATTTCCTTCAGGCCGAGGTCGTCGTTGTCCAACTGTTTGCGGATGAACGTCTTGGGATTCAGGTCCTCGAATTCGAAGTCCTTGAACTCCGGGCCCAGCTCGCTGCGGATGTCCTGCTTGGCGCTCTCCGAGAACTCCCGGATCTTGCGGATCGTGCGGGCCACGTCCTGGATCACCTTCGGCAGCTTGTCGGGCCCGAAGACGATGACGGCGAGGACCACGAGTGTGACCAGCTCAAGTGGGCCTATGTCGTTGAACACCTAGCAGCTCCTCGCGATGTCCTCGGCCGCGCGGCGAGCCCTTACCGGCTCGTCCGCGCAGGTCTTCCGTCGTCAGGACCGCATCCACGGTACCCGGCGGCCCGCCGAAACCGATACCTTCCAGGGCCCGCGGTGGCCGTACCGGCACGGGTTTTGCTTTTAGTTTCCTTTTGCCTCTCCAAGGACAAGCGTGACTTTTTCCTTCTTGCCGTTGCCGCCGTGACGCCGCAGCGTGAGCGCGAGGTGGTCACCCGGGCGGTGGGAGCGGATCTTGACGATCAGTTCGTCACCCGAGTGCACGGGCTTGCCGTCCACCTCGGTGATGACGTCACCGGCGACGATGCCCGCCTTGTCGCCCGGGCCTCCCCTGGTCACCGCGGGGTCCCCGTTCTGGCCCTCCTCGGCGACCTTGGCGCCGTCGCCGAGGTACTGGTTGTCGAGAGTGACCCCGATCACGGGGTGGGAGGCCGTCCCGGTGTCGATCAGTTCCGTGGCGATCCGCTTGGCCTGGTTGATGGGGATCGCGAAGCCGAGCCCTATCGAGCCGCCCTGCTCGCCCTCGGACTCGTCACCGCCGCCGCCGGAGCGGATGGCGCTGTTGATCCCGATCACACGGGCCTTCTCATCCACCAGCGGTCCGCCCGAATTGCCCGGGTTTATGGGGGCGTCGGTCTGGATGGCGTCGACATAGCTGACGTCGCTGTCGTCCTCGCTCTCCCCGCCGGCCGTGATGGGCCGCTCCTTGGCGGAGACGATGCCGGAGGTCACCGTGCCCGGCAGGTCGAACGGGGACCCTATGGCGACGACGGGGTCGCCGACCGCGATGCCGTCGGAGTCGCCGAGGGTCAGCGGCTTGACGTCCGACACCCCGGAGACCTTGACCACGGCGAGGTCGTAGCCGCTGTCGTGGCCCACGACGGTGCCCTTGGCGGTCCTGCCGTCGCTGAAGGTGACGGAGATCTCACCACTGGAGACCGCGGGCTGTATCACGTGATTGTTGGTCAGGATGCGGCCCTGGCCGTCGAGGACGAACCCGGTGCCGGTGTCCTGCTCCTCCGCGCCCTTCACATGGAGCGTCACCACGCTGGGCAGCGCCGTCTTGGCAATCTTGGCAACGCTGTCCGGGGGCATCTCCCGGGCGCCGTCGGAGAGCGCGGGAAGGTCGACGTCGGTGTCGGCGCCGTGCCGCTCTGCATAGGTGCCGACGACCCCGCCGAGCCCGCCCGCGACCAGCGCGACCACGACGAAGAGCACGGTGACGAGCCCGCGCCGCCCCTCCCTGCGGCGCAGCGCGGGCGGTACGGCGCCGTTCTGGTGGAACGGCGCGGCCCAGGGATCGGCGGCCCAGCCGCCGGTTCCGCCCGGGGGCGGCATGAAACTGCCGTGCGGCGGGATGCCGGGCGGCGGGCCCTGCGGGGGCACGCCCCATCCCGGCGGGGCCGCGGGGGCCGCAGGCCGGCCCGGGTGCCCCTGGTAGCCGGGCGGCGGCACGGCGTCGTACGGCGCCGCGGGCGGCGGCGGACCCGCGAGGGTGGCCCCGGTCGTGGGGTAGGGCCCGGGGGTCTGCTGCTGGTACGGGGCGCCGGGCGGCGGGGCGAGAGGCGTACCGGCGGGCGGGGCGAAGCCTTGGGCGTTGCCTGGGTACGGGGCGCCGGGGGCCTGGGCGCCGGGGAACGGCGTGCCTGGGGCGGGGGTGCCCGGGAGCGTCGGTCCGGGCTCGGGGGCGGGCGGCACGACCGGCGGCGTCAGCCCCGTCTCGGCGGCGGGCGGCGCCATTCCGGCGGCGGGCGTGCCCGCGGGCGGGGTGTAGCCAGGGGCGGTGGTACCGCCGGGTGGCGTGTAGCCGGGGGCGGTGGTACCGGTGGGCGGTGTGTAACCGGGAGCGGCGGTACCGCCCGGTGGCGTATAGCCGGGAGCGGCTGTGCCACCGGGCGGTGTGTAGCCGGGCGTGGGGGTGCCGGGGAGTGGGGTGCCGGGGGCCGGTGTTCCACCGGGGGGTGTCAGCTCCGGCGGGGGTGCCATCGCGGGCAGGGTGGTGCCGCCGGGCGGGGTCGTGCCTCCGGGACCCGGGGGCGGCGGGACACGGGTGCCGTGCGGGGGCGTCACGCTCGGGTGCTGGACCGGGGGCGCGGGGGCCCAGGGGCCTGGCTCGCCGTAGGGCGGGGTGCCGTAGGGGTCGGGGTCGTGGAGCGGCTTGGGTTTGCCGGTGCCGGACGCGGGCGTCCCGGCCGGGTCAGCTCCCGCGGGGGCGGTGTCCTGAGGTACGGAGTCCTGGGGTACGGCGTCCGCGGGGGCCGCATCGGTGGGTACGGCGCCGGTGGCGGGGGTTCCCGCGGCGGCGGGGGGCGCATCGGCCGGTGCTGGGACGGCGTCCGCGGGTGTGGCCGTGTGCTGCGCCGCGTCGTTCGGGGCGGCGTCGTAGGGCCCCGTGGCCGCCCGCTCGGCCGCGTCCGCGGGGGCGGTGTCCGCGGGGCGCTGTGCCTCGCCCCCGGCCGGGGCGCTGTTGTGCGCCGCGGCTCCGCCCGTGTCGGCGGGTTCCGTGGAGCGGTTCTTCTCGCCGGGACCCATCGCCTCGTCCATGCTCTCCCCACACCTCGTCCGCGGTGATCACCACGATGCGAGCGTCCGTGCCGCGCCCCGCGCCTTGGCGGGCTCCATGGCCCGCCAAGGAGATTCAATCAGGTTTGCGAACGGCCCCGGGGGACGAGGTCAGTGGATCGGCTGGGCCGAACTGCTCGGGCTCGGCGCCGCCGTGCTCCCTGCCCGGCCGCTTCCCGCTCCGTCGGCGGGGCCCGAGGCGAGTTGCCGTACCGCCGCGGGCAGGGCGTATATCAGCGGGTCGAGCGCCCCGGCGTCGGCGGGGGCCGGGGCCGTCAGCGCGTTCAACTGCTGCGAAGGGGCGGGCCCCGGCACCAGCGGCGCCGACGCCTCCACCCGGGACTGCGGGGTGGCGAGGGGGCCGCCGCCGCGGCCCTTGGTGACGGGCGCTCCGCCGCGGCGCCGCCCCGTCTCGGCGGCGGTGCTGACGGTGGCGCCCGGGGCGCGCACCGGCGTCACATTGCTCCCTGAACCGCCCGAGTCGCCCGCCAGGGTCGGGGCGCCCGCGGTGACACCGCCGAGCGCGATGGCCGCGAGGGACACCGCTCCGGCCGCGGCGAAGGCGAACCTGCGCCCGCGCGAGGCGGAGCGGTCGCTCTCGCCCCTGCCCACCTCGTGGATGCGGAAGCCGCCGTCGTCACCGGGCAGCGCGGGGGTGGTGGGGCGGGGCGCGAGGCTGAACGGGGAGTCCCGGAAGCCGTGGCCGCCGCCGAACGGCTCGTCGTCGTCACCGCCGCAGGCGGCCAGGCCCTGGAGGCGGGCGAGGAAGCTCTCCGTCGGGGGCGGCGGCGCCGCCTCCGCGAACACGCTCTTCAGCCGCCGCTGGGCGTCCGCCTCCGCCTTGCACCTGGCACAGGTCGCCAGATGGGCGAGGACCCGCTCGCGGGCGTCATGGCTCAGCTCCCCGTCGACGAGGGCGGCGAGCCGGTCGCCCAAGTGCTGTTCCGCGGGGGTCGGTCGTGATCCGCTCACGCGCTCGCGCCCCCTCCCCCCAGCACGGGCACGGCCCGGAAGCCGGGGGACGACGCACCGCGCCGCTGCTCCGCCCGCGCCTCGGGGGAGCGGTGCTGGAGCGCCTTGCGGAGCTGGGAACGGCCGCGGTGGATACGGCTGCGCACCGTGCCCAGCTTCACTCCGAGGGTGGCGGCGATCTCCTCGTACGACAGGCCCTCGATGTCGCAGAGCACGACGGCGGCGCGGAACTCCGGCGCGAGTGTGTCGAGCGCCTGCTGGACGTCGGCGTCGAAGTGGGTGTCCTGGAAGACCTGCTGCGGCGAGGGCTCCCTGCTGGGCAGCCGCTCGGCCGCGTCCTCACCGAGGGCGTCGAAGCGGATGCGCTGCTTGCGGCGGACCATGTCGAGGAAGAGGTTCGTGGTGATCCGGTGCAGCCAGCCCTCGAAGGTGCCCGGGGTGTAGGTGGACAGCGAGCGGAAGACACGGACGAAGACCTCCTGGGTGAGGTCCTCCGCGTCGTGCTGGTTGCCCGTGAGGCGATAGGCGAGGCGGTAGACCCTGCCGCTGTGCGTGGCGACGATCTCCTCCCAGGTGGGAGGCGTCCACGACTGCGAGTCCGCATCGGCGGCAAAGGTCGCGGTCTCAGCGGAGTCAGCGGTGTTGGTCACGGATTTCGGCTCACCCGACGGTCTGAGCAGACGCCTCAGCATTCCGCCCCGGTCTTCGGGCTCGGCCGCACCTCCCCTGTCAGCTCTGGTGGTGTCCAGTGGAGCCCCTACCATAGCCACCTCGCCCGTTAGCTCCGGATAAGCGTTTTTACTCGAATTTGGGGCGGGCCCGGGGCCGCGCGTCGCAGGGCGCCCGCCGTCCGGACGATCCTCTCGGTCCATTCGCGCTCCCCCGCGCCCCTTCGTGTGTCCGTCCATCCGCCGTCCTCGTCCCTGCCCCCTTGAGCGGTCCCCGCGCGCGGACCCCGTGGTCCGGGGCGCGATTCTCTTCACCGCTCGCCCACCCGACATTTACTTGAACGCATGGTCCGACCCGCGGGTTCCCGGCGCGGGCGGATACAGTCACGGCCAGGCACCTACGGGGACGGGAGAAGGTCATTAGCGGCAACCGGCTGACGAGCTGGGCGTTCGCCGACGCCTTTGTCGCCGAGGAGGACGCGGTGCGCTGGGCCAGGGACCGGGCCCGGGAATCGGGTCTGCGCTCGGTGTCGCCGGGCACGGGCGCCGCGCTGCGGATGCTCGCCGCCACGGCCGGGGCGAAGGCGGTCGCCGAGATCGGCACCGGTACCGGGGTCTCCGGCATCCACCTGCTGCGCGGAATGCGCCCCGACGGGGTGCTGACGACCGTCGACCCGGAGCCGGAGCGCCAGCAGTTGGCCAGGCAGGCGTTCCGTATCGCGGGTTTCGCCGCCAACCGGGCCCGTATCATCGTGGGCCGGGCGCTGGATGTGCTGCCCCGGCTCGCGGATTCCGGTTACGACCTGGTGTTCTGCGACGGGGACCGGATGGAGTGTCTCGACTGTCTAGCTGAATCGTTGCGCCTGCTGCGGCCCGGCGGCCTGGTCTGCTTCGAGGGCGTCTTCGCCGGGGGCCGCACGGTGGACTCGGGCCCCCAGCCCGCCGAGGTGCTGCGGCTGCGTGAGCTGGTGCGCACGGTGCGCGAGAGCCCCGACCTGGTGCCGACGCTGCTGCCGGTGGGCGACGGGCTGCTCTGCGCGGTCAAGCGCTGACGGACGGTATTGAAAGACGGCCCGCGGGGTACGGACGGCCTCACCCGGGGGGAGTTCGGTGCGCCGCGGCCGGGTGCGTCCGTGCAATCCCGCGCGGGCGGAGGGGCAATGCTGGGGCGCCTGCGGCCCGCCCAGGGGACGGGGACGGCGGTCCGCCGTCCATGCCCAGCCCGGCGGCGGCCGGTCGGGCCGGGTGCGGGCGGCCCCTGACAGGCCGGTGCCCCGGCGGTCAGGGCCGGGGCACCGCAGGCTGGTTCGGGCGGATGCCGCGATCAGCCGACGACCTTCTTGAGCGCATCGCCGAGGGCATCGGCCTCGTCCGGGGTCAGCTCGACGACAAGCCGACCGCCGCCTTCGAGCGGAACGCGCATGACGATGCCCCGCCCCTCCTTGGTCACCTCGAGCGGGCCGTCGCCCGTCCGCGGCTTCATGGCCGCCATGCTCGTTCCCCTTCCTGAAACCAGCTCATTCCAGCCGACGGCCCCTTGAGGGCGCGCGCAGCCCAATCCAGGGCAGGCGTCACCGGCATCGAACACATTGCTTCTTGGCCATTATCCCGCATCTCAGGACCCGATGACCAACATCGGGCGGCATCGCTTGGGCAACGCCCTTCCGCAAAACCACTCAATTCGGGGATGTGGCTGCGATACTGCTGCGTTCTCGGCAGTCACCCCCCGTGGAAATTCTTTGACGCAGGTCACACCTCGCGGTCTCGGCGGCGGCGCCCCGCTGGGCCATGCTGTGCCGCACGGTGCAGTCACGAGAGGGGATGCGTCATGGCGGACACGGTGCTCTACGAGGTGGACGGCGGCCTCGCCACCATCACCCTGAACCGGCCCGGGGCGATGAACGCCGTCAACAACGAGGCGAAGTCCGCCCTGCGGGACGCGGTCCTCGACGCGGCCGGCGACAACTCCATCCGGGCGGTGCTGCTGACGGCGGCCGGGGACCGCGCATTCTGCGTCGGACAGGATCTCAAGGAGCACATCGGATTGCTGAGCGAGGCGCGCGCCTCGGAATCCGGTAACGCGATGAGCACGGTCGGCGAGCACTACAACCCCATTGTTCGCGCTCTGGCCGAAATGCCGAAGCCGGTGGTGGCGGGAATCAACGGCGTGGCGGCGGGCGCGGGCCTGGGGTTCGCGCTCGCCTGCGACTACCGGGTGATGGCCGACACGGCGACGTTCACCACCGCGTTCGCCGGGGTGGGCCTCAGCGCCGACTCCGGTCTCTCCTGGACGCTGCCGCGGTTCGTGGGCCCCGGTACGGCCGCCGAGCTGCTGCTCTTTCCCCGGTCCCACACCGCGGACGAGGCGCGGGCGATGGGCGTGGTGAACCGGGTGGTGCCCGCGGCGCGGCTCGCGGAGACCGCGAGGTCGGTGGCGCGGGAACTGGCCGAGGGCCCGACGCTCGCGTACGCCTCGCTGAAGGAGTCGCTCGCGTACGCCCTCGACCACTCCCTTGAGGAGACCCTGGCCAAGGAGGCGGAGTTGCAGACCAGGGCGGGCGCGTCGGAGGACCATGCGACGGCGGTGCGGGCGTTCACGGAGAAGACCCGGCCGCGCTTCCAGGGCCGCTGAACCCGCGCGGGACCGCTGAACCGCGCGGGTGCCCGGGGGCCGGGGCGCCGCCCGTGCCCGCTCCCCCGGCCGCCCGGCGTCACGAGCGCCGCGCCACGCAGCCCGCGAGATGGTCGTCGACCAGGCCGCACGCCTGCATCAGCGCGTACGCCGTCGTGGGCCCGACGAAGCGCAGGCCGCGCTTCTTCAGGGCCTTCGACAGCGCGGTCGACTCGTCGGTGACGGCCGGTACGTCCCCCAGCTCCTTGGGGGCCGGTCTGGTGGCGGGGTCGGGGGCGTGGGACCAGATCAGGGTGTCCAGCTCGCCCGGTGGCCAGTCGGCGAGCACTTTCGCGTTGGCCACGGTGGCGGCGATCTTGGCGCGGTTGCGGATGATGCCGGCGTCGGCGAGCAGGCGCTTCTCGTCGTCCTCGGTGAAGGCGGCGACCTCGGCGACCCGGAACCCGGCGAACGCGGCGCGGAAGCCCTCGCGGCGGCGCAGGATCGTGATCCACGAGAGCCCGGACTGGAACGCCTCAAGGCTCAGCCGCTCGTAGAGCGCGTCGTCACCGTGGACCGGGCGGCCCCACTCCTTGTCGTGGTACGCGACGTAGTCCTCGGTGGACAGGGCCCAGGGGCAGCGCAGGGCGCCGTCGGGGCCTGCCACGACGCCGCTCATCGGGGGTCCCCGGGGGCGAAACCAGAGCCCTGGCCGGGCGGTGGGGCCATGGCGCGGGCGCCCGCAAGCGCGGACTCCAGATCGGCGATACGCGCGTCACGCTCGGCCAGCTCCGCACTGAGCCTACCGAGCGCGTCGTCCACGTCGGCCATGCGGTAGCCGCGCACCGCGAGGGGGAAGCGCACCGTCTCCACATCCGCGCTGACCACCGGGCGGTCCTGCGGCAGCGGGTCGACGAGCCGCTCGGGCGCGGCGTCGGGCAGGGCCGCGGTGTCACCCCCGCCGACGGCGGCGAGCGTGACCGCGCCCACGACCACCACGAGGGCGACGACCAGGAACAAGAACAACACCATGTGTACGGGCCCCCAGGCTCGGTTGCCGAGAACGATGCCGACCCCGCCGCCGGGCACACGACCGGCGGCAACGTCAGGCTCCGATCGTGCCATGCCGCACTGACAGTTAGGGTCTCAGGCGGTTGGACAGCGAGGACGGGCACGCCGCAACCCGGTGCCGGTCGGTGAGGAGGGCGGGCGGATGCTGCGTCTTGGACGGCGTGAGTTCGAGGCCGGGGAGCCGGTGATCATGGCCATCGTCAACAGGACCCCGGACTCCTTCTACGACCGCGGCGCCACGTTCCGTGACGCGCCCGCGCTCGACCGGGTGGAGCGCGCGGTGGCGGAAGGGGCCGAGGTCATCGACATCGGCGGGGTGAAGGCGGGCCCGGGCGACGAGGTGACGGCCGAGGAGGAGGTGCGCCGCACGGCGGGCTTCGTCGCCGAGGTGCGGCGGCGCTTCCCCGACGTGGTGATCAGCGTGGACACCTGGCGGCACGAGGTCGGCGAGGCGGCGTGCGCGGCCGGCGCCGACCTGCTGAACGACGCGTGGGGCGGGGTCGACCCGAGGCTCGCGGAGGTCGCGGCGCGCCACCGCGTCGGGCTGGTCTGCACCCACGCGGGCGGGGTCGCCCCGCGCACCAGGCCGCACCGGATCGCCTACGACGACGTGATGGCGGACATCCTGCGGGTGACACTCGGCCTGGCCGAACGGGCGGTGGCGCTCGGGGTGCCGCGGGAGTCCGTGCTGATCGACCCGGGGCACGACTTCGGCAAGAACACCCGGCACAGCCTTGAGGCGACGCGGCGGCTCGGCGAGATGGTCGAGACGGGGTGGCCGGTGCTGGTGTCGCTGTCGAACAAGGACTTCGTGGGCGAGACCCTTGACCGCCCTGTGAAGGAACGCCTGGTCGGCACGTTGGCGACGACCGCGGTCTCGGCGTGGCTCGGGGCGCAGATGTACCGGGTGCACGAGGTCGCCGAGACCCGGCAGGTGCTGGAGATGGTGGCCTCCATCGCGGGCCGCAGGGCCCCGGCGGTGGCCCGACGCGGCCTCGCCTAGCCAGGTCACGCCCGCGCCCCCTTCTCCTCGCTCACCCCGGGCTCTCCCCACCTCTCCCCACCTCTCCCCCTTCTCTCCCCTATCCCCTTTCCTCCCCCTCGCCCTTTTCCTCCATGCGGAAGGCCGACGGGTCCCTCCTGGCCGGAGCGGGCGGGGTGTCCTGGAGGCCGGCGAGGCGAGTGGTGACGTCGTCTGCCAGCTTGCCCAGCAGGCGGCCGAGTTCTTCGCGCTCCCCGTCCGGCCAGTCCGCCACGGCGTCCGTGAACCAGCCGATCATGGACGTGGCGTAGCGGTCCGCCGCGTCGGCGCCCTCGGCGGTCGGCTCGATGAGGCTGGCGCGCCGGTCGTGGGGGTCGGCGACGCGACGCACGAGGCCGCGCCGCTCCAGTCCCTGGACCTGCCGGGTGACATGGGGGCCGACGACCTGCATCCGCTCGGCGATGTCCCCGACGCGCATCGCGCCCTGCGCGAGGTGCAGGGTCATCAGGACGTTCACCGCCGGGCGGTCGAGGACGAGGCCGGTCGCCTCGACGGCGCGGTCGCTGAGGCGGCCCCGGGAGATCGCGTTGCTCACCTGCATCAGCCGCCGCAGGACCGCCAGCTCCCCCGCCGTGGGCCGGGCCGCACCCTGCCCCGCCGCCGCTTCGTCGTCCATCCGCACTCCCCCACTTGCATACCTAAGGTAGGTAACTGTATAGTCGAGCCGTGGCCACGCCGAGGGACTCATTGCACCCTCCATGAAGATACCTAAGGTACGCATCTTCTGCTGAAGGAAGGAAGCCCCATGAACAGCTCAGGAAACCGTACGGTCCTCATCTCGGGCGCCAGCATCGCAGGCCCGTCCCTGGCCTACTGGCTCGACCGGTACGGCTTCGAGGTCACCGTGGTCGAGCGGGCCTCCGCGATCCGGGGCGGCGGCTATCCCATCGACATCCGCGGCACGGCCCGCGAGGTCGTCGACCGCATGGGCCTGCTCCCCCGGCTGCGCGAGGCGCACGTCGACACCCGTGCGATCAGCTTCGTGGACATCGAGGGCGATCCGATCAGCACCATGCGCCCCGAGACCCTCACCGGCGGCGTGGAGGGCTTCGACCTCGAAGTGCGCCGGGGCGACCTGGCCGACGCCCTCTACTCCCTGGTGGGCGAGCGGGTCGAGTTCATCTTCGACGACTCCATCGCCACCCTGGACGACCGCGGCGACCGGGTCGACGTGGTCTTCGAGAGCGGCCTGCGCCGCACCTTCGACCTGGTCGTCGGCGCGGACGGACTGCACTCCCGCACCCGCGGCCTCGTCTTCGGACCCGAGGAGCGGTTCCACCACTATCTGGGCGGCGCCTTCGCGGGCTTCAGCCTGCCGAACGACCTGGGCCTCTCCCACGAAGGGGTCGTCTGGAGCGCGCCCGGCCGTGCGGCCGTCCTCTACGCCCAGGAGCCGGGCGACCGGGTGTACGGCTTTCTGAACTTCCGCCAGGAGGTGCCGCCGTACCACGCCTTCCGGGACCCCGGGGCGCAGCGCGAGCTGGTCGCGGCCACGTTCCCCGAGCAGAGCTGGCATGTGCCGCGGCTGGTGAAGGCGATGTGGGAGGCGCCCGACCTGTTCTTCGACGTCATCAGCCAGATCCACATGCCCGCCTGGTCCCGCGGCCGGGTGGCGCTGGCGGGGGACGCGGCGCACGCCACGTCGTTCCTCTCGGGCCAGGGTTCGAGCGTCGCCCTCGTCGGCTCCTACATCCTGGCCGGAGAGCTGGCCCGGCACCCGGACCACGACCAGGCTTTCGCCGCGTACGAACGGAAGGCGCGCGGCTTCGCGGAGCGGAACCAGGCCCTGGCCGGCCATGGCGGCACCCATCTGGCCCCCGCCACCCAGGAGGAACTCGACGCGCGCAACGCGGCCCTGCGCGACCCCAGCACCCTCAAGTCGACCGAGAACCACGAGGCGAGCATCGCGCTGACGCTGCCCGACTACGGGCGGGCGGAGTGAGCGCGCCGCCCCGCCCCCAGGAGAGCGGGCACCGCCCTCGGCGCCCGCAGTGCCCGCGCGGCCCGACGGGCCCGGGTCTAGAGCCCCGTCTCCTTGGTCACCAGGCGCACCGCCTCGTCCACATCGTCCGTCAGATGGAAGAGCAGCAGGTCCTTCTCGGCCGCCTTGCCCTGGGCGACCAGGGTGTTCCGCAGCCAGGACACCAGACCTCCCCAGTACTCGGTGCCGAAGAGGACGATGGGGAAGCGGGTGACCTTCTCCGTCTGGACCAGGGTCAGTGCCTCGAAGAGTTCGTCCAGGGTGCCGAGGCCGCCGGGGAGGACCACGAAGCCCTGCGCGTACTTGACGAACATCATCTTGCGGACGAAGAAGTAGCGGAAGTTCAGCCCGATGTCGACATAGGCGTTGAGGCCCTGCTCGAAGGGCAGCTCGATGCCGAGGCCGACGGAGGTGCCGCCCGCCTCGGAGGCGCCCTTGTTGGCCGCTTCCATGGCGCCGGGGCCACCGCCGGTGATCACGGCGAAGCCCGCGTCCACCAGGGCGTGGCCGAGCCTGACGCCCGCCTCGTACTCCGGGGAGTCGGGCGGGGTGCGGGCCGAGCCGAAGACGCTGATCGCGGCGGGCAGCTCGGCGAGGGTGCCGAAGCCCTCGATGAACTCGGACTGGATGCGCAGCACCCGCCAGGGGTCGGTGTGCACCCACTCCGAGGGGCCGTCCGAGTCGAGCAGCCGCTGATCGGTGGTGCCCGGCTTGATCTGGCCGCGCCGCCGCAGCACAGGCCCGAGCCGCTGTTCGGCCCTGGCCCCCCTGCCGCCTTCGGGATTGCTCATGCATCGCTCCTTTCGCCGGGCCCCCTGGGCGCGCGGCCCCCTGTGGGCACGCCGCCCGGGCCCCGCGTCGTCCGTGCTTGTCCGGCGTCCAGCGTAGATCGGCGCCGAATACTTGCGGGGGACCCGTGGATAACGTGGGGTCAATCCATGGTTGCCGGGTCACGCCTCAGGAGGTGAGCCAGGCGCGCAGACGCTCCTCGGTGGCGAGGATCTTGGCGGTGTCCACATGCTCGTCCCGCTTGTGGGCGAGGTGCGGATTGCCGGGGCCGTAGTTCACCGCCGGGACGCCGAGGGAGCTGAAGCGGGAGACGTCGGTCCAGCCGTACTTGGGCTGGGGGGTGCCGCCGACGGCGGCGACGAAGGCGGCGGCCGCGGGGTGGGACAGCCCGGGGCGGGCGGCACCGCTGTGGTCGTCGACGGTGAACTCCTCGACGGGGCAGTCCGCGAAGACCTCACGGACATGGGCCAGTGCCTCGTCGCCGCTGCGGTCGGGGGCGTAGCGGTAGTTGACGGTGACGGTGCAGACGTCGGGGATGACGTTCCCGGCGACGCCGGCCTCGATACGGACCGCGTTCAGGCCCTCGCGGTACTCCAGGCCGTCGACGACGGGGCGCCGGGGCTCGTAGGCGGCCAGCCGGTCGAGGAGGGGGGCGGCGGCGTGGATGGCGTTGGCGCCCATCCAGCTCCGGGCGGAGTGGGCGCGCTCGCCGCGGGTGCGCAGCAGCACCCGCAGGGTGCCCTGGCAGCCGCCCTCGACCTGGCCGTCGGAGGGTTCGAGGAGGACGGCGAAGTCGCCCGCGAGCCAGTCGGGGTGGGCCTCGGCGAGGCGGCCGAGGCCGTTGAGGTGGGCGGCGACCTCCTCGTTGTCGTAGAAGACGAAGGTGAGGTCGCGCAGTGGCTCGGTGACAATGGCGGCGATCCGCAGTTGGACGGCGACGCCTGACTTCATGTCACAGGTCCCGCAGCCCCACAGCACCCCGTCGGCGTCGAGGCGGGAGGGCACGTTGTCGGCGATGGGCACGGTGTCGATATGCCCGGCGAGGATGACGCGCTCCGGCCTGCCGAGTGCGGTACGGGCGACGATGTTGTTGCCGTACCGGTCGACGGTGAGGTGCGGCAGGGCGCGCAGGGCCGTCTCGATCGCGTCGGCGAGGGGCTTCTCCTCGCCGCTCGGGGAGGCAGTGTCGACGAGTTGGGCGGTCAGCGCGGCGGCGTCCGCGAAGAGGTCGAGAGGAGTGTCGGGAGGGGTGCGGTCCATGGGCCGACGATAGCGGCGCCGGGTGTGCGGGCGCGGCGGGCGGTGCGGGGCGCCGCGAAAAGCGGAAAGAGCGTGGCCGTGGGGCTAGTACCGTGTTCGGGTGCCAGAGAGTTCCTTCTTCCGAGCCGGTCGGCTGCTTCGGGCCGGGGCCGCCTTTGTCGTGCTGATCGCGCTGGCCGGATATCTGGTGGCGCAGTACACCTCGGGGCGCCGGGCCCAGGCACGCTGCCAGGTGGTGTCGGGCGGGGACCGCGGGCCCTCGTACCAGCTCACCGCGGAGCAGGCCGTCAACGCGGCGACGATCTCGGCCGTGGGAACGTCGCGCGGTATGCCGGGCCGGGCGGTGACGATCGCGCTGGCGACGGCGCTCCAGGAGTCGGGGCTGCGCAATCTGCCGCACGGCGACCGTGACTCGCTCGGACTGTTCCAGCAGCGGCCCTCGCAGGGCTGGGGCACCAAGGCACAGATCATGGACCCGGCGTACGCGGCGGGGCAGTTCTACGCGCATCTCGCCAAGGTGCCGCAGTACACGGCGCTGCCGTTGACGGAGGCGGCGCAGCGGGTGCAGCGCAGCGGGTTCCCCGACGCGTACGCGAAGCACGAGCCGGACGCGAGGCTGCTGGCGGCGGCGTTCACCGGGCAGGCCCCCGGGACCCTGAGCTGCCGGGGCGACTACGACGGCACGCCGGGCGATCCGGCGAAGGTGCGCAGGGCGTTGGTCCGCGACTTCGGCAGCGCGGTGCTTGCGCCGGTGGCGGACGCCTCCCCCGCGGGCGGCGCGGCCGGGGCCGCCGGGCACCCCGCGCCCTCGAAGACGCCCTCCGCGACGCCCGTGCCCGGCACGGTGACGGTTCCGGTGGCGCCGGGGAACGGGCAGGAGCAGCGCCGGGGTTGGGAGCTTGCGCACTGGGCGGTGGCGAACTCGTCGGCGCTGGGCATCCGGCGGGTCGACTACGCGGGGCGGCGCTGGAGCGCGGGCCAGGACACCACGGACGTCGCCTGGCCCCGGGTCCCGGCACCGCGCGACACCGGGCAGGGCGCCTCGGGCCCCGGCAAGTCCGCCGGGGGCGGCACCGCCGACTCCTACGGCCAGGTCCGCATCGCCACCGCTCCGTGAGCGGGTCCGCGACTCGCAACTCCCGCCGCTTGCGCGGCCTTGTGACCGGCGCCCCCGTGACCGGCACCACCCTGCGACCGGTGTGAACCGTGAGCCCGTGACCGGCGCGCGCCCCTCCGGAACCCGCACAACCCCGCGGCTACCGCCCCCGCCGAGGCCCGCCGCGCCGTCGACTCCGACAATCGGCCCCATGACGGTCACCGTCCCTTGACCGCAAGTGCGTTCGCGCCTTCCCTCGGGGGAAGGAAGGGTGGGGGTTCGGGGTGGGGCCGTCCGGGGGATGCGGGCCGTGCCGGGGGGTGGGTCCGCTGCCCTTGGGAACAGCGAGGCGTAAGCATTCTGCAAACACGCGGGCGCGGCGGCGTTTGACCGCTTTTATCCGCAGCAGATAATGCGATGCATTGCGAACTCTTTGCGGAACGGCACCGCAACCTTCCCGGTCTTCGAGCGGTAGTCAGTGCGTCCGAGCGCCGATCCCGGCCGGACGCACCGTCAGACGAGTTCCGCCTCGAAGGAGCACCATGTACTTCCCCTCGCCCCGCCGGATCGCCCGTGCCGCGCTGCTCGCCGCGGCGGTCGCGGCGCCCGTGGCCGGCGCCGCGGGCACCGCGAGCGCCGCGCCCGCCACGCAGGACCTGGCCGGTCTCAGCACCCTCGACACGGCGTCTGTCACCGGCACCGTGGACCACACGGCCGCCGGTCTCGCGGGCGCCACGGGCGCCAAGAGCAGCGAGACCGTGGACAAGGCGGTCCCGGCCGCGGGCCACACGCTCGGCAACGGTGTGAAGACCGCGACCCCGGTGGCGCAGCAGGCCGCGGGCGACGTCTCCAAGGCGGCGGGCAAGACCGTCGGCAGCGCGGCGGACTCGGCGACCGGCTCGCACGTGCCGACCGAAGAGGTCGTCGGGCAGGTCGCGCCTGTCGTCGGCAAGGCGGCGCCGGTCGCGGGGAGCCTGCCGCTCGGCGGCTGAGACCGCGCGCGGACTTCCGGGAGCCCGCCCCTCGGGGCCTCCCGGCCTGTACCGCCATCCCCCTCCCCCAGAAAGGGGCCGGGAAGCATTCGCTTCCCGGCCCCTTTCGACGTTCCCGCCCCGGCCCCGCCGTGCGGGGGCGGCTCAGGAGAGCCGGGCGGCGGCCTTGGCGACGCCCTCATCGCTGACGGTCAGGGAGACACGGATGTACCGCTCCCCGCGCGGGCCGTAGAAGTCGCCCGGGGTGGCGAGGACGCCGAGGTCGGCGAGGTGGGAGACGGTGTCCCAGCAGTTCTCGCCGCGGGTCGCCCACAGGTAGAGCCCGGCCTCGCTGTGCTCGATACGGAACCCGTGCTGCTCCAGCGCGCCGCGCAGCAGCGTGCGCCGCGCCGCGTAGCGCTCGCGCTGCGCGTGGACGTGGGTGTCGTCGCCGAGCGCCGCGATGGCGGCGGCCTGCGCGGGCGAGGGCGTCATCATCCCGCCGTGCTTGCGGACCTGGAGGAGTTCCTGGAGCACGGTCTCGTCGCCGACGAGGAACGCGAAGCGGTAGCCCGCCAGGTTGGAGCGCTTGGACAGGGAGTGGACGGCGACCAGGCCCTCGTACGAGCCGCCGCGGACCTCGGGGTCGAGGACCGACACGGGCTCGGTGTCCCAGCCGAGTTCCAGGTAGCACTCGTCGCTGAAGACGAGCACGCCGTGCTCGCGGGCCCAGGCCACGATCCGGACCAGCTCGTCCTTGGGGATCACCTGGCCCGTCGGGTTGGAAGGGGAGTTCAGCCAGAGCAGCTTCAGGCCCGCCGGGTCGAGCGTGGTCGGATCGTCGTACGGCACCGGCTCCGCGCGCGCGAGGCGGGCGCCGATCTCGTACGTCGGGTAGGCGAGGGCGGGGAAGGCGACCCGGTCGCCCGGGCCGAGGCCGAGCTGGGTCGGCAGCCAGGCCACCAGTTCCTTGGAGCCGAGCACGGGCAGGACGTTGCGGTGGGTGAGCCCGGTGGCGCCGAGCCGCCGCTCGCTCCAGGAGGTGAGGGCGTCACGGAGCGCCGGGGTGCCCCACACGGTGGGGTAGCCGGGCGAGTCGGCGGCGGCGGTCAGCGCCTTCTGGACGAGTTCTGGCACCGGGTCGACGGGGGTGCCGACGGTGAGGTCGACGCCACCGTCCGGATGCGCCTGGGCCCGCTCCCAGTACGGCGTCAGATGGTCCCAGGGGAAGTCGGGAAGCAGGGCGGAAACGGGGGGCACGGCACTCACTCTTTCTTGTGCGTGGACGAGCGGTGGAGCGGGGGGCGGGGCGGGCGCCCGCGCAAACGGCAAACGCCTCGGTCCGCACGGCGGGGTGCCGTGCGGACCGAGGCGGCGCTGCTGCGGGTGGCCCCGGTCAGTGCTCCTGCGGCGGCAGGGCGGCGACGAAGGGGTGGTCGCGCTCGATCAGCCCGAGCTTGCTGGCACCGCCGGGCGAGCCGAGTTCGTCGAAGAACTCGACGTTCGCCTTGTAGTAGTCCTTCCACTCCTCCGGGGTGTCGTCCTCGTAGAAGATCGCCTCGACCGGGCAGACCGGTTCGCAGGCGCCACAGTCGACGCACTCATCCGGGTGGATGTAGAGGGAGCGCTGGCCCTCGTAGATGCAGTCGACCGGGCACTCCTCGATGCACGCCTTGTCCTTCAAGTCGACACAAGGCTGCGCGATGACGTAGGTCACGCTGTCGTTCCTCCTCGATAGGGCGCTGGGGGGCTTCCTCGGGCCCCGCAGCCTGGCGCGCGGGGAGCGCGGCGTCGTCGATGCCCGCTCTAGTATCTCCGTTCCGGGACCTGATCCGAACACGAGGGGTGGGCAGAGTGGTGGAATTCCTGGCCCAGGGCCGACTCGAAATCCGCATTACCCCCGCTGACGTGGGGAAACGCGTTTCGGTGCGCCGTCTCAACGACGGGCCCGAGGGCTCGGGGCGGTTCACGGACACGGTAGGTGTTCTCACATCATGGGACGACGGTCACCTGCTCATCACGCGGCGTACCGGCGAGAGTGTACGGATCTGCGAGGCCACGCTGGTGGCGGGCAAGGTGGTGCCGCCCGCACCGGCGCGGCGCCGGGGGCCCGCGGCCTCGTACCGGGAGCTGGCGGAGGTGGCGGCGCGGGCCTGGCAGCCGGTGGAGAGCGAGCCGCTCGGCGAGTGGCTGCTGCGGGCGGCGGGCGGTTTCACCCGGCGGGCGAACTCGGTGCTTCCGGCCGGGGACCCCGGGATGCCGCTCGACGGGGCGTTGTCGGCGGTGCGCGAGTGGTACGGGGCGCGCGGGCTCACGCCGTATGCGCAGGTGGCGACCGGTGGGAAGGGCACCCAGGAGGAGTTGTCGGCGGCGCTGGAACAGCGCGGGTGGCGCCGTGAGGTGACGGCCGGGCTCTGGACCGGGGCGCTGGGGCCGCTCGGCGACGCCGGGGGCGCGGCGGCCGGGGCAGTGCGGCTCTCGCGGTCGCTGGACGAGGCGGGGGCGGGGTGGCTGCGGCGGTACGAGAGGTTCCGGGAGCCGCGGCCCGAGGTGCGGCGGGTGTTGGAGGCGGGGCCCTCGGTGTGGTTCGCCACGGTTCCCGGTGACCTTGATGAAGCGACGGGGGACGCGGTGCCCGCGGCCATCGGGCGGTGCGTGGTGGACGGGCGGTGGGCCGGTTTCATGGCGGTGGAGGTGGCGCCGGAGCGGCGGAGGCAGGGGCTGGCGTCCGCGGTGATGGGGGCGCTCGCGCGGCGGGCCCTTGAGGAGGGCGCGTCGGCGGCGTGGCTCCAGGTCGAGGAGGAGAACACGGGGGCACGCGCCCTCTACGAACGGCTCGGCTTCACCCGCCACCACGAGTACCACCACTACCGGCCGGGGGGCGTCTGAGGGGGCGTTCCGGCGGCGGGGGCCGAGGGGCGCGCGGCGGGTGAGGCGCATGCGGCTTCGCCGCCCCGTGCGCGCCATGGCGGGTGGCTCGGGTGCCATAGGGGTACGGGAGTTACGGGTGTTACGGGTGTTACGCCTGCCTTATTCGGTCCCGGTCCTGGTCGCGGTGCCGCCCTTCCCCGCCGCCGTGTGCGGAACCGGGAGTCCCGGGCGTTACGGGAGTCAACCCGCCGCGCCCACCCGGCCGCTGCGCTCTCTACCGAGCCGCGCGCGCAAGGGAACCGGCCGAGCCGCCGCACGCACCGCTCAGCGGCCGGATGACAGTGCCAGGCTCACCGTCCCCGCCGTCGCCGTCAGGGCGGGGGCGAAGGAGAGCAGGGTCTCGGTGGGGACCAGCAGGGTGAGGGTCGAGATGCTGACGCCGCCGACGGGGGCGCCGGTGTGGTCGAGGACCGGGGCCGCGATACAGCGGATGGTCTGCTCGTTCTCCTCGTTGTCGATGGCGAAGCCGCGCTCCCTGACCGCGGCAAGCTCCTCGTGCAGCCGGGCCGGCTCCGTGAGGGTGGAGGCGGTGCGGGCGGGCAGGCCGACGCGGGCCACGATCTCGTCCACCTCCGTACGCGGCAGATGCGCGAGGACGCACTTGCCGATGCCGGTGCAGTGCAGCGGGATGCCCATGCCGATGCGCGACGCCATCTGGTAGGGCTGGTCCCCGGCCACCTTGTGGGAGTAGACCGCGTGGTCGCCGCTGCGCAGCGCCATGTGGACGGTGTGGCCGACCTTGGCCGAGAGCCGCTCGATGAGGTCGCCGACCCCGGCCTGCGCGATGGACGCCTGGGTGGCGGCGGCGAGGGCCAGGGCGCGGGGTCCAGGACGGTAGGTGCCGGAGCCGCCGTCGAGGACGAACCCCAGCTCGACGAGGGTGCCGAGGATGCGATGGACGCTCGCCTTGGGGATCGCGGTGTCCGTGGCGATGTCCGCGAGGCGGCGCGGTCCCGGGCCCGTCACGGCGGCCTCGAGGATGGTGACCGCCTTGGCCGCCGCGTTGCCCGCCGCGGACGAACGGCCGCCGCGCCGGGCCGGCTTACCGGCGCCCCCGTCGGCGCCCTGCTCGCCGTCCTTGTCGGCGCCCTTCTCGGCGTCCCTCTCCGCGTCCGCAGGCCCGTTCCCGCCCATGAGCACTCCCCCTCGCATCCGTTGACGCTCCTTCAGAGGCCCGAGTACGGTCACAAATGTTCCACAAGGCAGAGCATCGGTCCGCTACGCGGAACGATCTCACCCTAGCGCACGATGAGCGACTTCCGGCCGACTTCCTTTCGGCCGGGGCTCGGCCGGGACTCGGCCGGGGCGACTTCCCGGGACCATCCGGCGGGCCGCCGTTCCGCATGCGCCTCGGCACCTCCCATACGACCCAAGCGCCCCCGGTACGAAGCGGGTTGCCCCAGCCCCGGCCGGTGCCTCGTCGGCGTCGACGACCCGCCCCGCCGTCCGCGTGCCCGCCTCCGACCAGGGCATACCCTGGGCGTTCACCCGTCACCGCCCGGAAGGCACCGCCCATGTCATCCCCCGAGCCGCCGCGCCCGGCAGGGCCCGAGCAGGACGCCGAGTGGCGGCGGCAGTTCGCCGCCGAGGCCCGCTCGGAGCGCCCCGACCTCTCCCGGCTCTGCCTGCTGCTCGGCGCCGTGGCCGACGCGTCGCTCACCGCCGAGGGCATCGACGCGGCCCAGATCGAACTCGACCGGCTCGCCGGCGAGGTGCCCTACCGGCCGGGCGGGCCCGAGGCGTGGGCGCGCGCGGTCGGCACCCTGCTGGGCGGGCGCTACGGGTTCCACGGCACCCCCGCCGACTACCGCTCGGTGGCGTCCTCGCTGCTGCACCGGGTGCTCACCGGCCGCCGGGGGCTGCCGATCCTGCTGTCGGTGGTCTGGGAGGAGGTCGCGCGGCGCGCCGGGGCGCCGGTGTTCGGGGTGGCGCTGCCGGGGCGGTTCCTCGTCGGCTTCGGGGAGCCGGGCGAGGGGGTGTTCGCGGACCCCTTCGAGGGCGGCGGGATCGTCGACAGGGACGGCGCGCGGCGGCTTGTCGCCGAGTCCACCGGGGCCGAGATCCCGCTCGACGCCACGGCGTTCGAGCCCGCGGGGCCGCTCGACGTGGTGCTGCGCGTGCTGAACAACATCCGCGCCTGGGCGGGGGCGCGGCCCGAGCACTCCGCGGTGGCGCTGTGGGCGGTGGAGCTTTCGCTGCTGCTGCCCTCGCACCCGGCGGCCCTGCGCCAGGAGCGCGGCGAAGTCCTCATCGGGCGCGGCGAGTTCCTGACCGGCGCCGCGGAACTCGACGCGTACGCCGAACTGGTCGAGGTCGTCGACGAGGCGGGCGCCGAGCGGGTACGGGCGAAGGCGCGGGAGGCACGGGCGATGCTCAACTGACCCGCGGCGCACCGCACCACACCGCACCGGTCCGCACCACACCGGTCACCACGCGGGCCCGTACCGGCTCGCCCCCGGACCGGGTCCCGGGCCGCCCGCGCCCGCCCCGGCGTCCCTACAGCCAGCCCTTCTCCTCCGCCAGCTTCGCCGCCTCCGCGCGGTTGCGCACGGCGAGCTTCTGGATGGCGGTGGAGAGGTAGTTGCGCACCGTGCCCTGCGACAGGTGGAGGGCGGCGGCGAGTTCGGCGTTGGTGGAGCCGTCGGCGGCGGCGCGCAGCACCTCGCGCTCCCTGCCGGTGAGCGGGTTGGCGCCCTCGGCGAGGGCGGCGGCGGCCAGCGTGGGGTCGATGACCCGCTCGCCGCCGAGCACCGTGCGCACCGCGGCGGCGAGTTCCGCGGCGGGCGCGTCCTTCACGAGGAAGGCGTCCGCGCCCGCCTCCATGGCGCTGCGCAGATAGCCGGGGCGGCCGAAGGTGGTGAGGATGACGACCTTGAGCCCCGGCAGCTCGGCGGTGGCCCGCGCCGCCGCCTCGATACCGGTCATGCCGGGCATCTCGATGTCGAGGAGCGCCACGTCGACCCCGTGCTCGCGGGCGGCGGCCAGCACCTCGTCGCCCCTGGCCACCTGCGCCACCACCTCGATGTCCTCTTCGAGGCCGAGCAGGGCGGCGAGCGCCTCGCGGACCATCGACTGGTCCTCGGCGAGCAGGACTCTGATCGTGCGGCTCATGGGGCGGATCTTACGGCCGGTGCCGCCGCCAGCGGCACCCTGGCACGGAGCGTGAAGCCGCCGCGGCGGCCCGCGGAGAAGGCGACGGTGCCGCCGACCGGGGCCAGCCGCTCCCGCATGCCGGTGAGTCCGTTGCCGGGGACCGCGGTGCCGCCGTTGCCGTCGTCGGCGACCGTGAGGGCGAGAAAGGCGCCGTCCAGGGTCTGCTGTCCCGCGAGGGTGACGGTGCAGCTCCGGGCGCCGCTGTGCCGCACCACGTTGGTGACGGCCTCGCGCAGCGTCCAGGCGAGCGCGGACTCCGCCTCCTCGCCAAGACCGGACGGCAGCGTGAAGCCCTGCACATCGTCGGCGGCCATCGCGGGCACCTCCGAGGCGATCTCGGCGGCGGCGAGGGCGGCCTTGGCCGCCGCCAGCTCCCCGCCGAGCCGTGGCCTTCTGAAGCCGGTGACCGCGGCCCTGACGTCCACCATCGCCTGGCGGCTGACCTTCTCGATGTCGGCGACCTGCTGGGCCGCGCCCTCGGGCCGCTCCGGCAGCATCCGGCCGGCCAGCTCGCTCTTGAGCGTGATCAGCGACAGCGAGTGGCCCAGCAGGTCGTGCAGGTCGCGCGCCATCCGCATGCGCTCCTCGTTGGCGGCCAGTTCGGCCACCTCCGCGCGGGCCCTGCGCAGCTCGATCGTGGTCAGCACCAGGTGCCGTACGCCGGTCATGGCGAGCCCGGCGAGCGCGGCCGGCAGGATCAGATTGCGGTGGAAGGCGCCGTAGAGCGCGCTCAGGGCGGTCGTCGCCAGCACCACCACGACGACCGCGAACCGCGCCATCCGCAGCGGGAGCACCGAGCCCACGGCGGCGCAGACGTACACGAGCAGCACCAGCCACGCGTCGCCCAGGCTCAGGATCAGTGCCAGCGACAGCGCGACAAGCGCCCCCAGCATGCCCCACATCACCGGCCTCGCCACGGGCCTGCCGGTGAACCAGAACAGCAGCGACAGATAGATCGCGACGAAGCAGACGAGTCCTGCCCAGCCCAGTGTGACCACGAGGGCCGAGTGGTCGCCGCCGATGAGGTACTGCACCGGGGCGGTGCAGTACACCAGCCAGATGGAGACCCCGAAGAACCTGGCCACCCGCTGTCGTCGATAGCCGGCCCCGGCGAAGACGCCCATTCCCGACGTCCTTCGCGCGGGGGCCTGTGCCTGGGTCGTGGTGCTCACGCCTTCCGGGTGTCCTTCCGGTACAGCCAGGCGGCGCCGCCCGCGAACAGCAGGAAGTAGACGACGAGCAGCGACAGGTCCTTGCCGCCCGGGGCGTCGCCCCGCTCGATGGCCTGGCCGAGGCCCGCGTACGCGTGCGTGGGCAGCCAACTGGAGATGTGCCGCAGCCAGTCGGGGAAGCTGGTGGCAGGCATCCAGAGCCCGCCGAGCAGGGAGAGGCCGAAGTACAGCAGCATGGTGATCGGGCGCACCGCGTCGCCGGTGGCGATGTAGCCGATGGCGACGCCGAGCGCGGCGAAGACGAGGCTGCCCGCCCAGATGGCGAAGGTCAGCGCCACCCACTGCCAGGCGTCGAGGCGCACGTCCTTGGCGACGGCGGCCACGACGAAGACGACCACGATCGCCGGGAGGCTGACCACGGCGGCGCTGGCGATCTTGGCGAGTACGTAGCCGCGGCCGGGCAGGGTGGTCAGCCGCAGTTGGCGCACCCAGCCATTCTCCCGCTCCTTGGCGATGCGCTCGCTGTTGCCCATGAGCACGGCGGTCAGGGCGCCGAAGGACGCCATCGACACCATGAAGAAGGTGGCGAGGGTGAGCCCGGTGCCCTCGACCTGCTCGGCGCCGCCGCTGTTCACGATGATGATGAACAGCAGGGCCGGGTAGAGCACCGAGAAGAACATGAACTTCCGGTTGCGCAGAGCCCTGGTCAGCTCCAGCCTGATGAGTCCCGTCATGCCGACTTGGCCTCCTCAGCCGAGGTGATGGCGACAAACGCCTGTTCAAGACCGAGGCCGCTGACCTCCAGGTTGCGTGGGTAGACCCCGAGGCCGTACAGCGCGTGCACGGTGGCGTCCGCGTCGCCCGACTGGATGCGCACCGTGTGCCCCGACACGTCGATCGAGGTGAGGAACGGCAGTCCGCGCAGCGCCCGGACCAGGTCGCCGCTCCCGGAGGCCCCCGCCGCCCCCGGGCCGCCGCCCCTGCCCGGTGTCTCCAGGGCGTCGAGGTCGAAGGCGATGCGCCGGGCCCCGGCCTTGGCCTTGATCTCGGCGGAGCTGCCGTCGGCGAGCAGCCTGCCGCGGTGCAGCACCAGGACGCGGTCCGCGATCGCGTCCGCCTCCTCCAGGTAGTGCGTGGCGAACAGGACGGTGCGGCCCTGCTCCGCCTGCTCGCGCATGGTCGACCAGAACGCCTGGCGGGCGGTGACGTCCATGCCGGTGGTGGGCTCGTCGAGGACGATGAGGTCGCTGTCGCCCGCGGTGGCGAGGGCGAACCTGACGCGCTGCTCCTGCCCGCCGGAGAGTTTGTCGACCTTGCGGTCGGCGATCTGTGCGATCCCGGCCCTCGTGAGGACGGCCTCCACCGGGTACGGGCGCGGGTGCAGCGAGCAGGCCAGCTTCACCAGCTCGGCGACGCTCACGCCGTCCATGAGGCCGCCGCTCTGCAACATGGCCCCGACGCGGCCGTGGGTGATGGCCTCGCGTGGCTCCGTGCCGAACAGCCGGACCGTGCCGGCGTCGGGGTTGCGCAGGCCGAGGAGGAGGTCGAGGGCGGTGGACTTGCCCGCGCCGTTCGGCCCGAGCAGGGCGACCGTCTCGCCCGGGTTCAGCCGCAGGCTGAGCCCGTCGACGGCGCGCACCTGCCCGAAGCTCTTGGTGACCCCCTCGAAGGCCACCGCGGTGGTGCGGGTTGCTTGTGCTGTGGTCATACGGACATCTTGCCGAATCCACCCGGGCCGCAGCAGTGTCGGACATCGTCAGTCCTGGATGACAGATGTCATGTCCCGCGCCGTGTACGCCCCTGCCGTACGCCCCGCCGTCCGGCGCCCACGCCCCCGTGCGCCCCGGCTCCCGCGCGGGTGGCGGGAGGCGGGGCGGTCTCTACGGGCGCGGGGCGGTCAGCTCGTCGGGATGACCCCGACGCGCTCGGCGGGCGTCTTGCCGAGCAGCGCCTTGCGCATGGCGACGATCACGTCCTCCGGCTGCACCGCGGTCTTCTGGCCGCTGCCCCTGGTGATGAGGACGCCGTCGAAGGTGTTCCCGATCAGCTCCTTCACCGCGGCCTTGTCGTACGTCTCGACGAGCTTGCCGTCGACCGCCTTCACGCCGAGGATGCGCGGCAGCGACTTGGCGGGGCCGAGCGGGATGGAGGCGTCGCCCGCCTTGACGGTGACGATGCCGGACATGGCGGGCTGTGCGAAGTCCTTCATCATCCGGTCCACCTCGGCCTTGGAGACGGTGGGCTTGCGGGTGCTCACCGGGAGCTTCACCGGCTCGGCCCGCCCGGTCTCCACCTGGGTGCGGTACGCCTCCTCGACCGCCGGGACCGAGCTGCCCACGTCGACCGACGAGCCCTCCTTGCCGTACACGGGAACGGCCTTGTTGGGCTCGAACCTGATGCTGCCCTCGGTGGCGGAGCCCACCTCGCCCGCGGCGCGCTCCAGCGCGGCGTGCAGCTTCTCCTCGTCGACCGGCATCGCGGGCTGCACCTCGCGCTCGCCGCTGAAGAGCGAGCCGATGACGGTGACGGGGTTGTAGTCGCTGCGCGCCGCGGACTGCACGGTGGCGTCCTCGTCGAGGGTCAGGCCCGCCTGCTCGGGGCTGAGGGGGACCTTCTCGTCGCCGACGGTGAGCTGGATCGGCCTGGCCATGTTCTTGCCGAAGGCCGCGTCGAGCTTCTTGACGGCGTCGTCGCGGGTGCCGCCGCCGATGTCGACGCCGAGGACGGTGGTGCCCTTGGGCACGTCGGAGTGGTTCATCACGAGACCGGCGCCGTACGCCACACCGGCGAGCACGATGACCGCGACCAGCAGCAGGGTCAGCTTGCTGCGGCCCTTCTTCTTCGGCGGGGGCGCCGCCGCCTTGGTCTGCCGCTGCGGCGGCTCCGGCAGCTTCGGCGGGGTGTGCGGCTGCGCCGCCTGGCCGGGGGCGCCCGCGCCGGGGGGCGCGGGCGGGATGCCGCTGGTGAGCGTGGAGCCCGAGACGTGGTCGCCGGGGCCGCCCGCCGCGGGGCCGCCCTGCTTGGCGCCGCGCTGCGGGGTGAGGACCGCGGTGTCGTCGCTGAGCCGCGGCGGCAGCCCGTCCTGGCCCTGGCCGCCCGCGCCCGGCACGTTGGGGCCTGGGCGTCCCGGCGTGAGCGTGCTGTCGCCTGTGCCGGACGCGGTGGGGCCGCCCGGGGCGCCAGGGGCGGGGTCGTCGAGCCCCGCGAGGCCGGAGCGCGGCGGCTCCTGCCCGGGGACGCCGAGGCCGCCGGTCGAGGTCTCCTCGAAGGGGCCGCCCTGGCCGCCGGGCGCGGGGAACTGCCCGGTGGCGTCGACGGCGGGGAACTGCGCGGTCTGCTCGGGCGACGGCGCGGCGAACTGGCCGGTCTGCTCCGGCGAGGGCGCGGGGAACTGCCCGGTCTGCTCCAGGGAGGGCGCGGGGAACTGGCCCGTCTGCTCCGGTACGGGGAACTGCCCCGTCTGGTCCTGCACCGCGAACTGCCCCGTGGGGTCCACCGCGGGGAACTGCGCGGTCTGCTCGGCCACCGGGAAGCCCCCGGTGTCGTCCGTGCCGAACGGGCTGCTCGGCCCGTCCCCCGGCAGGTACTGGCCTGCGGTGTCGTCCTGCGGGGCGTAGTGTCCGCCGGTGTCGTCGTGGCCGGCGAACGGGTCGCCGGGGCCGCCGTGCCCCGGGTGCTCGCCGCGGGCGCCCCCGGCCCCGAAGTCGGGGTAGTCGCCGTAGTCGGAGTAGAACGAGCCGGTGTCCCCCGCGGGCCCCGGCGGCAGCTCGGCGCCGCCCTGGCCCGGGTCGTCCTGGCCGCCCTGGGCGCGCGCGCCCGCGCCGAAGCCGGAGCCGGTGGCCGCCCCCGAGGCGCCGGGGGGCGTGGCGTTCTTCGGCTTGCGGGGTGCGAACCAGTCGCTGGTGCGCGGCTGTTCCTCCGGCTCCGGCTCCTCGGCCGCGGGCGGCTCCGCCTTCGCCTCGGCGGCCTCGCCCGGCGCCTGGGCCGCGGCGTTCGCGTCCGACATCGGGGTGCGCATCACGACGGGCGGAATCGGCCGGGAACCCGGGATGTTGATACGGACCCGGGTGGTCAGCGTCGTCTCGGTCCTGCGTTCCTCGCCAGGCTCGCCCGCGGCGCCGCGGCCCTGGGCGCCGTCCGCGCCCGCCGTGGTCTCGGCGCCCTCACCTGGCCCGCCCGCCGGGACGCCGTACGGCGGCGTACCGGAGGGGTATGCGGTTCCTCCACGCCCCTGGGGGCCGGAAGACGGACTGTCATTTTCACGACTCAAGGCAGGTTCTCCTGATTGGTTCCACCGCCCGATCCGAGGTGGCGCTGGGTTTCCCCCCGCGGCGGACAGGAGGAGGCTCGGCGGCGCGCACCACCATACTGGCCACGGCGAGTCGCCCGCCGGGGACCGCCGGGAAAGCCCTGGCGGACAGGGCCCCGGCCATCGCGCGCCCGCACCACGGCCACGCCGCTCATGTCGCCGTACCGCCGCCTGGGCGGGGACGGACGGGCTGCCACAGGGTGGCACAGAGTGCGGCCACCGCGAGAGAGCCGAACAGGAACAGGTATCCGCCCGCCCCTGCCGCGAACAGGAAGTCCCCCTCGGAGCGTGGCGCGGTCAGCAGCAGCATGGTGATGATCCAGCCCGCCTCGGCCGCCAGCGTGCCGCCCCTGCCGCCGGTGAGCACGGCGCCGCCGACGAAGAGCCCGGCGGCGGCGGCCAGCGAGAGCAGCAGGCCGCCGGGGAACCAGGCGCCCTGCAACAGCGCGCCCGCCACCGCGGCCACCGCGCCGAGCAGCAGGAGCAGTACATGGACCGCGACGCGTCCAGGGCCCGGCCGCGGGGCGGTGCCGCGGGGCGGCGTACCGCCCGGGGTGCTCGCGCCCGCGGAGCCGCGTGGGCTCGCGTTCGCGCGTGCCCTCTTCGTGGCGCTCATCGACGGATTCCTTCCCGTTCCTCCACACCGTGACGCGCGCTCGCGCCGGGGTCGGCGCGGCCCGGCGCCACGGCCGTGCTCACTCCAGTTTCCCGCATCCGGGCGCGTGCGGTACGGCCCCGGGTCCCGCGGGGCCCGGCGCACACGTTTCCCTCACGCCGTGTCCGCGCCGCGCGCGGCATCCTGACCCCCAGACACCCCGGGCGCCCCTGGCACCTCGGGCACCTCGGGCGGGAGACCCGCGAACAGGTCGGCCGCGGGGGCCTCGGTGTCCTTGCCGCCCGCCAACTCGTAGTACTCGGTGGCGAACAGCGGCTGCGCGAGCCCGTTGCTGAGCGCGAACCAGCGGCCCACGACCTCGATCTGGGTGGCGTGCGCGGCCATCGCCGCGGCCTTCGCCTCGGCGTACGGCGTCCCGTCGACCGCGGTGGTGATCCGCTCGTCGTCGACGACGCCGGGAAGGTTCTCCAGGCCGCCGGACCCGGCGAAGGGCAGCGCGCCGAGTTCGCCGGGGAGGTCGGCGAAGCGCTCCAGTGCCACGGAGCGCGGCATCCGGGTCCAGAAGACCCGGGCCACGCGGTGCGGTGCGCCCTCGCCGTGCGCCGGGTCGCCCGCGAGTTCGACGGCGCGGGTCGCGACGCGGTGCGCCTTGACGTGGTCGGGGTGCCCGTAGCCGCCGTCCGGGTCGTAGGTGACCAGGACCTGGGGGCGCAGCTCCCTGACCACCGGCACGAGCAGCGCGGCGGCCTCGTCGAGCGGGGCCGACCAGAACGCTCCCGGGGCGCTGTTCTGCGGGGCGCCCGCCATGCCGGAGTCGCGGTAGCGCCCGGGGCCGCCGAGGAAGCGGTGGTCGCGCACGCCCAGCCGGCGCATCGCGGCGGCCAGTTCGGTCTCGCGGTGCGGCCCGAGGGCGTCGTCGCGGTCGGCGGCGAGGTGCCCGAGGCCCGGCGGGATGATCTCGCCCTCCTCGCCCCGGGTGCAGGTGACCAGCGCGACATGGACGCCCGCGGCCGCGTAAGCGGCCATCGTGGCGCCGTTGTTGATCGATTCGTCGTCGGGGTGCGCGTGGACGAGCAGGAGGCGCCGGCCGGGGAGATCCGTCATGCCGCAAGCCTACGAGGCCCGCGGGTCCTGGACGGCTCCCCCGCGGCGGGGGACGGCACCGGCCGATGCCCCGTGCCCGTGCGCCGGAGGGGCGGGAGGCGGGGCGCCTCCTAGAAGTTGATGTCCCCCAGCATGCCCGCCACGTTGGAGGTCAGGTCGCTGATGGTGGGTGCGACCGAGGAGCTGGCGAGGTAGAAGCCCAGCAGCACACACACCAGGGCGTGGACGCCCTTGAGACCTGACTTCCTGATCAGAATGACGACGATGATCGCCAGCAGCACAACCGCCGAAATCGAGAGTGCCACGGCGGTCCACCTCCAAGATCAGTCACAGTGCGGGGACATGACGAGACCGGATGGAGACGCGGCCCACCAGGACCAGCCCACCCTGCGCCACTGATCATAACTTTCCGTTCCCCCGCATGGATCGCACATGCCAGGAGCACGGCAGCACGAGGGGCGCATGAGCGAAAGGTTCCGGGCGGTTTTCTTTCCCTCTCGCCAACACCCCGCAAATCCCCGCGAATTGCCCCCGTACGACACCCAGGACCCAAGGCAACTCCGACGCCCGGGACCCCGGCGGCCGCCGTGGGGCGAGCGGGCACGAGCGGTGCGGGCCGCTCGTTGTCGGGCCCCAGTGACGAGGGGCTCTCGCAAAGAATGGCCACTTTCGATCGGGAGTTCTGAAGGTGCCGGTAGAACCCCCACCCGCGTGGGTATCAAGCCGCCTTCGGAGAACATGCGCGGAACACGCAGAACACATGGAAGATACAGAAAACCCAAAAACCGCGGAAAACAGAGCACTTCTGGCGAACAGCGCAATCCTCCCGACCGCGGGCGCCCGTGCGACCCCCGTCGCATACGCTCGGGGGATGACGCCTTCGCCCCCCGCCACGCCCCCGTCAGCAGCCCCGGCAGCCCAGGCGGCGCCGACCTTCCCCCGGCAGTACGCCCGTACCCAGCGCTTCGGCCTCGGTGCGCCCCGCGCCTTCGGGGTCTCGGCGGACGGCGGCCATGTCGCCTTCCTGCGCACCGCGTCGGGCACGGACAGGACCGGGATGCTCTGGGTGCTGGACACCGCGGACGGCACGGAACGCCCGGTGGCCGACCCCGCCGCGCTGCTCGCCGGCGCCGGGGAGGAGCTGTCCGCCGAGGAGCGCGCCAGGCGCGAGCGCAGCCGCGAGGGCGGCGCCGGGATCGTCGGCTACGCCACGGACGCCGCCGGGGCGCGCGCCGCGTTCACGCTGTCCGGGCGGCTGTTCACCGCGGAACTGCCGGGCGGCGGCGCCCGGGAGCTGCCGGTGCCTGGACCCGTGATCGACCCCAGGCCCGCGCCCGACGGCAGCGCGGTGGCGTACGTCGCCGACGGGGCGCTGCGTGTGGTGGCGGCGGACGGCACGGCGGACCGGGCGCTCGCCGAACCCGAGTCGCCCACGGTGACGTACGGGCTCGCCGAGTTCATCGCGGCGGAGGAGATGGACCGCCAGCGCGGCTTCTGGTGGGCGCCCGACTCCCGGCGGCTGCTGGTGGCGCGCGCCGACGACGCCCCCGTGCGGCGCTGGTGGATCGCCGACCCCGCCCGCCCCGAGAGCGAGCCCGCGCAGGTGGCGTATCCCGCGGCCGGCACGCCCAACGCCGCGGTCGGCCTCTTCGTCCTCGGGCTCGACGGGTCACGTACCGAGGTCGTCTGGGACCGGGACCGCTACCCCTACCTGGCCCGGGTGCACTGGTCGGCGGCAGGGGCGCCGCTGCTGCTCGTCCAGGCCAGGGACCAGCGCGCCCAGCTCTGCCTTGCGGTGGACCAGGACACCGGCGCCACCAGGATGGTGCACGCGGACGAGGACCCGGTCTGGCTCGACCTCTTCCCCGGCGTGCCCTGCTGGTCGCCCGACGGGCGGCTGGTGCGGATCGCCGACGAGGGCGGCGCCCGGGTGCTCACGGTCGGCGACCGGGCCCTGACCGGCGGCCAGTTGCACGTGCGGTCGGTGCTCGACGTGTCGGACGACGACGTCCTGGTCGCGGCGTCCGCGGGCCCCGAGGCCGCGGCGGCCGAGATCGGCGAGATCCATGTGTACCGGGTCAACGAGCTGGGCGTGGAACGGGTCTCCGACGCCCCGGGGGTGCACTCGGCGGTGCGCTCCGGCGGTGTGACGGTCCTCGTCTCGTCCTCCCTCGACGCCCCGGGGCGCACGGCGCGGGTGCTGCGGGACGGCAAGCAGCTCGCCGAGATCGCCTCGCTCGCCCAGCGCCCCGTGCTGACCACCCGTGTCACGCTCGCCGAGGCCGGGGAGGCCCGCATCCCCTGCGCGGTGCTGCTGCCCACAGGACACACCGGGGACGAGGGTCCGCTGCCGGTCCTGCTCGACCCCTACGGCGGGCCGCACGGGCAGCGGGTGGTGGCCGCGGGCGCCGCGTACCTGACCTCCCAGTGGTTCGCCGACCAGGGCTTCGCCGTCGTCGTCGCCGACGGCCGCGGCGCCCCCGGGCACTCCCCCGGCCGGGAGAAGGCCATCAGCCGCGACTTCACGGTCACCCTCGACGACCAGGTCACGGCCCTGCACGCGCTCGCCGAACGGTTCCCGCTCGACCTGGGGCGCGTCGCCATCAGGGGCTGGTCCTACGGCGGCTATCTGTCGGCGCTCGCCGTGCTGCGCCGCCCCGACGTCTTCCACGCCGCCGTCGCGGGCGCCCCCGTCACCGACTGGCGGCTCTACGACACCCACTACACCGAGCGCTACCTCGGCGACCCCGGGCGGGACGCGGCGGCGTACGCGAAGAGTTCGCTGGTGACCGACGAGGGGCTGTCGCAACCCGCGGAGCAGCACCGCCCGTTGATGATCATCCACGGCCTCGCCGACGACAACGTCGTGGCGGCCCACACCCTTCGGCTGTCTTCCGCGCTTCTCGCGGCGGGCCGCGCCCACGAGGTGCTGCCGCTGTCGGGCGTCACCCACATGACGCCGCAGGAACAGGTGGCGGAGAACCTGCTGCTGCTACAGGTGCGGTTCCTCAAGCGGTCGCTGGGGATGGCCTGACGGGCGGCAGACGCGCACGAGGCCCCCGGGAGCAGGACGCCACGCCGTCCGGCTCCCGGAGACCTCTTCGACCGGCCGGGACACAAGCCCCGGCCGGCCCACGGCACCCGCACGGCCGTACGCGAAACAGCGTGCCGCGGGGGTGTGTGGAGAGAGGGTCGGGGGTGTTGCCGGGGAGTAAAAGAACAGGGGCACGGCGGCTTGAAGGTTGTGGCCCGCGACGCACACATGGCACTCCCAACGCAAGGCTTTTCGCAAGGCGCGCGCAGGGCGAGTGAGCCGCCCGCCACGGGTCGGCACGAAACCCTCGGGCTACCGGGGGCACAGGCAGGCGGCGACCCGGGCGCGTCGGTGGCCCGTGTCCTCGCGCGCGGAGCGCAGCGACGAAGGAGCGGAGTGAGCACGGGAGGGCGCGGGCCACCGACTCAGCGCCCCGGCGGCGAACGAGCCTAAAAAAAAGGGGGGGCCGGGTCTCACACCAGCCGCTTCTCCTCCGCGAAGTGGCACGCCGACGGGTGGGCCGCCGGGCCCGGTGGGGTGGTCAGCCATTCGGGGGTGGCCAGGGGCGGGTCCTCGATCTCGCACTTGTGCTGAGCCTTCCAGCAGCGGGTGCGGAAGCGGCAGCCCGAGGGGATGTTCGCCGGGGAGGGTACGTCGCCGGTCAGGATGATGCGTTCGCGGTGCTCCCTGGCGTCCGGGTCGGGGACGGGGACCGCCGACAGCAGGGCCTGGGTGTACGGGTGGGTGGGGTGCTCGTAGATCTGCTCGTCGGTGCCGGTCTCGACGATGCGCCCCAGATACATGACGGCGACCCGGTCGGAGATGTGGCGCACGATGGACAGGTCGTGGGCGATGAAGATGTACGAGAGGTCGAACTCGTGCTGAAGGCGCTCCATCAGATTGATGACCTGCGCCTGCACGGACACGTCGAGCGCGGAGACCGGCTCGTCGGCGACGATGACCTCGGGCCGCAGCGCCAGGCCGCGCGCGATGCCGATGCGCTGGCGCTGGCCGCCGGAGAACTGGTGCGGATAGCGGTTGATGTACTCGGGGTTGAGCCCGACCACGTCGAGGAGTTCCTGTACGCGCCCGCGGCGTGAGCCCCTGGGGGCGACCTCGGGATGGATCTCGTAGGGCTCCCCGATGATGTCGCCGACGGTCATCCGCGGGTTCAGCGAGGTGTACGGGTCCTGGAACACCATCTGGATGTTGCGCCGTACCGCCTTGAGGGCGCGGCCGGTGAGCCGGGTGATGTCCTCGCCCTTGTACCTGATGGCGCCCTCGGTGGGGCGCTCCAGGTTCACCAGCATCTTGGCGACGGTGGACTTGCCGCAGCCGGACTCCCCGACGATGCCCAGGGTCTCGCCCTGGCCGAGTTCGAAGTCGACGCCGTCCACCGCGCGCACCTCGCCGATCCGGCGTCTGAGGACGATGCCCTGGGTGAGCGGGAAGTGCTTGACGAGGCCGCGTACTTCGAGGAGCGGGGGCCCGGCCGCGACGCCCGCGCCGCTCGGCGCCTCGGCGACCTGCTCAGCCATCGATGGTCTCCTTCCAGAAGTGGCAGGCGCTGCGCCGGGTGGCTCCGACCTCGTACAGCGGGGGCACGTCGGTGGCGCACATGGCGCGGGCGATGGGGCAGCGCGGGTGGAAGGCGCAGCCGGGCGGGATGTGCATCAGGTTCGGCGGCAGGCCCTTGATGGCGTACAGCTCCCGGCCCTTGAGGTCGAGCCGCGGAATCGATTCGAGCAGGCCCTTCGTGTACGGGTGCGCGGGGGCCCGGTAGATGTCGTGGACGGGCGCGGTCTCCACGATGCGGCCCGCGTACATGACCGCGATGCGGTCGGCGACGTCGGCGACGACGCCGAGGTCGTGGGTGATGAGGATGAGCCCCATGTGGAGTTCGCGCTGGAGTTCCGCGAGGAGGTCCATGACCTGGGCCTGGACGGTGACGTCGAGCGCGGTGGTGGGCTCGTCGGCGATGATCAGGGAGGGTTCGAGGGCGAGCGCCATCGCGATCATGATGCGCTGGCGCATGCCGCCGGAGAACTGGTGCGGGTAGTCCCCGACGCGCTGTCTCGCGGCGGGGATGCGGACGCGCTCCATGAGTTCGACGGCCTTCGCGCGGGCGTCCTTGCGGGACATCCCGCGGTGCACGACGAACATCTCGCCGAGCTGCTGGCCGACGCTGAGGACGGGGTTCAGCGAGGACAGCGCGTCCTGGAAGATCATGGCCATGTCGTTGCCGCGTACCCTGCGGCGCTGCTCCTCCTTGAGCTTGAGCAGGTCGCGCCCGCGGAAGAGGATCTCGCCGCCGGTGATGCGCCCCGGCGGCATGTCGAGGATGCCCATGACCGCCTGGGCGGTGACGGACTTGCCGGACCCGGACTCGCCGAGGACGGCGAGCGTCTCGCCCGCCGACACCCCGTAGGTGACCCCGTTCACGGCCTTGGTGACGCCGTCCCTGGTGTGGAAGTCGACCCTGAGGCCGCGCACGTCGAGCAGCCTCGGCTCGTCCCCGCCGCGCTCCTGCGGCGCCGTGCCCGGTGCCTCGTACGATGTGCTCACGGGGGGCTCTCCTCAGCGCAGCTTGGGGTCGAGGGCGTCGCGCACGGCGTCGCCGAGCATGATGAACGCCAGGACGGTGAGGGCCAGGGCGCCCGCGGGCCACAGCACCATGTGCGGGGCGTTGCGGATGTTGGGCGAGGCGGCGGAGATGTCGATGCCCCAGCTCACGGTCGGCGGCTTCAGGCCGACGCCGAGGTACGACAGGGTGGCTTCGAGGGCGATGTAGGTGCCCAGCGCGATGGTGGCGACGACGATGACGGGCGCGACCGCGTTGGGCGCGATGTGCCGCACCAGCATCCGTCCGTTGGAGGCGCCGAGGGCCCGCGCGGCCTGTACGTAGTCGTTCTGCTTGGCGGTGATGACGCTGCCGCGCGCGATGCGGTAGATCTGCGGCCAGCCGAGCAGCACGATGAACCCGATCACGGGCCAGACGGTGGTGTTGGTGATGACGGACAGCAGCACCAGGCCGCCGAGGACGACGGGGATGCCGAAGAAGATGTCGGTGAGCCGGGAGAGCACCGCGTCCCAGGCGCCGCCGAAGAAGCCCGCGACGGCGCCGAGCACGGAGCCGAGGATCGCGACCCCGAGGGTGGCGCAGACGCCGACGGTGACGGAGGCGCGGGCGCCGTGCACGGTGCGGGTGTAGACGTCGCAGCCCTGGGTGTCGAAGCCGAAGGGGTGCCCGGGGCTCGGCCCCTGCTGGGCCTTGGACAGGTCGCACTTCAGCGGGTTCCCCGAGGCGATCAGGGACGGCCAGATCGCGATCAGCACCAGAAAGACGATGACGAGTCCCGCGATGATGAAGACCGGGTTGCGTCGCAGGTCGCGCCAGGCGTCCGACCAGAGGCTGCGCGCGGCCTCCCCGGCGGGCCGGCCGCCCTCGGGCCCCGCGCCGCCCGGGGCGAGGGTGCCGCCCTCGGACGCGGCGAGGTCCATCGCGCCGCCGGCCCCGGTGGGCGCGATGGCGTCGTCAGGACCCTGTGGCCCCTGCTCAGGCATAGCGAATCCTCGGGTCGAGTACGGCGTACAGGAGGTCGACGAGCAGGTTCGCGGCCAGGAACACCAGCACAAGCACCGTGACGAAGCCGACCACGGTCTGGGTGTTCTGGCGCAGGATGCCCTGGTAGAGCTGGAATCCGACGCCGTGGATGTTGAAGATCCGCTCGGTGACGATGGCGCCGCCCATCAGGAAGCCGATGTCGGTGCCGATGAAGGTGACCACCGGGATGAGCGAGTTGCGCAGCAGGTGCCTGACGGTGACCCGGCGCCTCGGCAGCCCCTTGGCGACGGCGGTGCGCACGTAGTCGGCGCGCCGGTTCTCCGCGATGGACGTCCTGGTGAGCCGGGTGACGTAGGCGAGGGAGGTGGACGCGAGGACGAGTCCCGGCAGGATCAGTTCGTCGACGTTGGCCTCGGTGGACACCGCGGGCGAGATCCAGCCCCACTTGACGCCGAGGAGCAGTTGCAGCAGCAGTCCTGTCACGAACACCGGCACCGAGATCACCACGAGGGTCAGCAGCAGCACCCCGGTGTCGACGGGGCGGCCGCGGCGCAGCCCCGTGACGACGCCGAGGGTGATGCCGACGACGATCTCGAAGAGGATCGCGATGAGGGTGAGCCTGATCGTGACGGGGAACGCCTCGCCCATCAGCTCGGTGACGTCCTGCCCGTTGAAGGCGGTGCCGAAGTCCCCGGTGAACAGGTGCCCCATATAGGTCAGGTACTGCTGCCACAGCGGCTCGTCGAGGCCGAACTCGTGCTTGAGCTGCGCGGCCGTCTCCGGGTCGCAGGAGCGGTCCCCGCACAGGCCCGCGACGGGGTCGCCCATCACGTTGACCATCAGGAAGATCAGCAGAGTGGTTCCGATGAACACCGGGATCATCTGGAGCAGACGCCGGATCAGATAACGTCCCATGAGCGGCTCCGGGGGTCAGTGCCGCGGAGCGCGCACCGGGGCGGCGGTGGCCGCCGGGGTGCCTGGCGGCCCCGGCACGTGTGGTGCGCCGGGGCCGGGCTCCGCCGCTTAGCTGTTGACCTTGATCTGGTTGTAGACGGGGACGCTGAACGGGTTCAGGGCGACGTTCGAGACCCGGTCCGAGTAGCCTGCGCTGCCGTTCTGGTACCAGAGCGGGATGGCCGCCATCTCGTCCCGCACGACCTCCTCGGCCTGCTGGAACTTCTTGACCGCCGCCGCCGTGTCGCTCTCCGCGTTGGCCTGGTTGACCAGGGAGTCGAACTTCTTGTTGCTCCACTTGCCGTCGTTGGACGAGGCGTTGGTGTAGTAGAGCGGCTGGAGGAAGTTCTGGATGAGCGGGTAGTCCATCTGCCAGCCGGCGCGGAAGGGGCCCGTCATCTTCTTCTGGGTGATCTTGTTGCGGAAGTCGGCGAAGGTGCCGGTGGGGCTGCCGACGCACGCCTTGTCGTTGTCGAGGGCGTTGTTGATGCTGTTGCAGATCGCGTCGACCCAGTCCTTGTGGCTGCCGGTGTCGGCGTTGTAGCCGATCTTGACCTGGCCGCCGGGGATGCCGCCGCCCTCCTTGACGAGCTTCTTCGCCTCGGACGGCTTGTACGCGCAGGCGTCGCCGCAGAGCCCGGCCTTGTAGCCGCCGTCCTTGCCGAGCACCGGTGAGGTCCAGTCGGTGGCGGGGGTCCTGGTCTTCTGGAAGATGGTGTCGGTGATCTGCTTGCGGTTGATCGCCATCGAGAGGCCGGTGCGCACCTTGGCGCCGTCGGCGGTGTTCCACCGCTTGTCGTAGAACGGGAACGCGAGCGTCTGGATGATGCCCGCGGGGGTGTTGAGGTAGCGGCCCTGGAGGTCGTTCTTGACGTTCTTGAGCTGGGACGCGGGCACGTCGTCGACGAGGTCGAGGTTGCCCGCGGTCAGATCGGTGTAGGCGGTGTTGTTGTCGGTGTAGACCTTGAGGTCGACGCCGTCGTTCTGCGCCTTGTCGGAGCCCGGGTACCCGTCCCACTTCCGCAGCGACATCTGGGAGCCCCTGGTGTACGAGTCCACCTTGTACGGGCCGTTGCCGACGGGGCGCTTCAGCCAGTTCGCGTGGTCGGTGTAGAACGCCCGGGGCAGCGGCGCGAAGGCCGCGTAGCCGAGGGTCTTGGGCCAGGTGGAGAACTTCTGGCTGAGCCGCACCGTGAAGGTGCGGGCGCCGGTGACCTTCAGCCCGGAGAGGGTGTTCGCGCTCTGCTTGCCGCTGTCCGGATGGACCTTGTCATAGCCGTCGATGTACTCGAAGAAGTAGGCGTTCTTCTGGTTGTTCTTCAGGCTCGCGCCGTAGTTCCAGGCGTCCACGAAGGACTTGGCGGTGACCTTCTCGCCGTTGGAGAAGGTCCAGCCGTTCTTGACGGTGACGGTGAAGTTCTGCGAGTCCTTGGTGTCGATCTTCTGGGCGAGCATGTCCTTGGCCTCGCCGGTCTTGGGGTCGTAGCGGACGAGCCCGCGGAAGACCATGTCGAGGACCTTGCCGCCCTGCACCTCGTTGGTGTTGGCGGGCTCCAGCGGGTTCTGCGGGTCGCCCCAGGAGGAGCGGACCACTCCCCCGCCCCCTCCGCCGCTGCCGCCCCCGCTGTCCCCGCCCCCGCCGCAGCCCGTCACGGCGAGCGCCAGGGCCGCCGCACCCGCACCGCACCTGACGGCTGTGGCTCCACGCATGGTTCCTCCCAGATACCCGACTAATCCCGAATATCGCGCTGGGTGGCGGAGGGTGCACGCGCTGTGCGGCCGTACGGGTGGGGCCCGCCGCTCAGGGCGGGTGGCCGGTCAGGTGTCCGCGGGCGTGCGGCGACGCCGGTGGCGTACGACCAGCGCGCAGGAGCCGAGCAGCACGACGCCGCAGACGGCGCCGCCGATCCAGGCCAGGCGGCGGGCGTCGCGGAGCTGTATCGCCCGCTGCTGCCCGTAGCTGCGCATGCCCCCGTGCCTGCCGTGGTCCCACAGCGCGCAGGTGTCCCCCGGGCGCATGGGCCCCGGGGTCTCCTCGCCGTCGCGGCCCGAGATCACCTCGCCGGGGCACTGCACCGTGCCGGGGCGCGGGTGCAGCCCGGTGCCGAGCACGAGCAGGCCCACGCAGAAGGCGAGCACCAGCGGTAACGCGGTCAGCAGCAGCCTCCGCGGGAGCGGGCCGCGCGAGGGCCGGGGGGCGGCGCCGGACGCCATCGTCAGACGACCCCGGGCGCCGGGTCGGTGGAGAGCCTGGCGTGCAGATGGGTGTCGTGGCGGACCCCGGGGGTGGAGGTGGGCAGGAAGCCGCGCATGGTGCCCTCCAGGAGGTAGCCGCAGCGCGCGGCGACCCGGCAGGACGCCGTGTTCTCCAGGGCGTGGCCGAGGTCGAGCCGGTGCAGCCCCACGTCGTCGAAGCCCCAGCGGGTGACCAGCTCCACCGCCCGGGTCACCACGCCGCGCCCGCGCGCATCGGGCAGCAGCCAGTAGCCGACGCCGCCGTGGCCCATGCCCCGGTTGACGGTGTGCAGCTCCACGCTGCCGAGGACCGCGTCGCTCCCGGCGTCCGCTATGCAGAACGGGGCGAGGTCGCCCGCGGTCACCCGTTCCGCCCGCTTCTTCAGCATGACCAGCACCCCGGCCAGGTCGGAGGGCTGCACCATGCCCGCCGCCCAGCGCTGCGACTCCGGGTCGCGCAGGCCGCGCAGCGCGTCCCTGGCGTCGTCCTCGCGCCAGGCCCGCAGCCTGAGCCCGTAGCCCGTCAGCTCCCGGAAGGGCAGCGGGCCCGTGTCGCCTGGCCTCACCGCGGCTCCCCCGCGGGGGCGACCAGCTCCACCTCGAAGCCGTCGGCGTCCTCCAGGTACGCGGCGCGGTGCTCGGGGCCGCCCGCGTGCGGGTAGCGCTCGGCGAACAGCGGCGACCAGCCGTGCCCTGGAGCCTCGGCGTACAGGGCGTCGAGGGCGGCCGCGTCCGCCACGTGGAAGGCGAGGTGGTTGAGTCCCGGGCGGGTGCGCTCGTGGGCGCCGGCGCTCAGCGCGGGCGACTGCTCCACCACCAGATAGGTGTCGCCCTCGCGCCAGCTCACCCCGGCCGGCCAGTCCTGGTACTTCTCCCAGCCGAGGCGGGTCAGCAGCCAGCCCCAGGTGGTACGGGCCCGCTCCAGGTCGGGCACCCACAGTTCGATATGGTGCAGCGGCATCCCGCGCCCCCTCTCCTTACGGGCCGGTACCGCGCGCGGGGGCCCGCGTCGTGCTCCGTACGAAGGCCGTACGGGACCGGGCCCGGCGGCGGCGCCGGGCCCGGGACGGTGTGTCACGCCGCGTGGACGACGTCCTTCTCCTCGGCGAAGTGGCACGCCGACTCGTGTGCCGCCGGGGTGTCCTCGCCCTGGAACCGCTCGGGCACGGCGAGCACGGGCACCTCGGTGGCGCAGCGGTCCTGCGCCTTCCAGCAGCGGGTGCGGAAGCGGCAGCCCGAGGGCGGGTTGGCCGGGGAGGGCACGTCGCCCGAGAGGATGATCCGCTCCCGGCCCTCGCGCGCCTCCGGGTCCGGCACCGGCACCGCGGACAGCAGCGCCTGGGTGTACGGGTGGGTGGGGTACTCGTAGATCTGCTCGTCGGTGCCGATCTCCGCCATCTTGCCGAGGTACATGACCCCGACCCGGTCGGAGATGTGGCGCACGATGGACAGGTCGTGGGCGATGAAGATGTACGAGAGGTCGAACTCGTCCTGGAGGCGCTCCATCAGATTGATGACCTGCGCCTGCACGGACACGTCGAGCGCGGAGACCGGCTCGTCGCAGATGATGACCTCGGGGTTGAGCGCGAGGCCGCGCGCGATGCCGATGCGCTGGCGCTGGCCGCCGGAGAACTGGTGCGGATAGCGGTTGATGTACTCGGGGTTGAGCCCGACCACGTCCAGCAGTTCCTGCACGCGTGCGCGCCGGTCGCCCTTCGGGGCGGCCTCGGGGTGGATCTCGAACGGCTCCCCGATGATGTCGCCGACGGTCATCCGCGGGTTGAGGGAGGTGTACGGGTCCTGGAACACCATCTGGATGTTGCGCCGTACCGCCTTGAGGGCGCGGCCCGACAGCTTGGTGATGTCCTGGCCCTTGTAGAACACCTCGCCCGCGGTGGCGCTCTCCAGCGTCATCAGCAGCTTGGCGACGGTGGACTTGCCGCAGCCCGACTCGCCGACGATACCCAGGGTCTCGCCCTGGTGGAGGTCGAAGGAGATCCCGTCGACGGCTTTGACGGCGCCGACGGTCCGCTTGAAGATGATGCCCTGGGTCAGCGGGAAGTGCTTGACCAGGTTGCGCACCTGGAGGATCGGCTCGCCGGTCTCGACGGGCGCCTCGATGGCCTCGACGGCCTCCGCCTCGGTGCCGGCGTCCACGACGTCCACCTCGCTGACGCTCGGGGTCGCGTCGGGGTCGGTCGCGCCCTTGCTCAGGTCGGCCGGCTCAGCCATGGATCGTCTCCTTCCAGAAGTGGCACGCGGAGCCGCGTCCCGGCAGTTCCGTGCCGTCCGGCTCGGTCACGGGGACCAGCGGCGGCACGTCGGTACGGCAGATGTCACGCGCCATCGAGCAGCGCGGGTTGAAGGCGCAGCCCGGCGGGATCTGCTGGAGGTTGGGCGGCAGGCCCTTGATCGCGTACAGCTCCTGGCCCTTGTGGTCGAGCCGGGGGATCGACTCCAGCAGGCCCTTGGTGTACGGGTGCGCGGGCCGCTTGTACAGCTCGTGCACCGGGGCGGTCTCGACGATGCGGCCCGCGTACATCACCGCGATCTTGTCGGCGACGTCCGCGACGACGCCGAGGTCGTGGGTGATCAGGATGAGCCCCATGTTGAACTCCCGCTGGAGTTCGGCGAGGAGGTCCATCACCTGGGCCTGGACGGTGACGTCGAGCGCCGTCGTCGGCTCGTCCGCGATGATCAGGTCCGGTTCGAGGGCGAGCGCCATCGCGATCATGATGCGCTGGCGCATACCGCCGGAGAACTGGTGCGGGTAGTCGTTCACCCGCTGCCGCGCCGCGGGGATGCGCACCCGGTCCATCAGCTCCACGGCCCTGGCCTTGGCGTCCTTGCGGGACATGCCGAGGTGGGCGCGGAACATCTCGCCGAGCTGGAAGCCCACCGTGAGCACCGGGTTCAGCGACGACAGCGCGTCCTGGAAGATCATCGCCATCTTGGCGCCGCGCAGCTTGCGGCGCTCGTTGTCGGACAGGGTCAGGATGTCCCGGCCCTGGAAGAGGATCTCGCCGCCCGCGATGCGTCCGGGCGGGCTGTCCAGGATGCCCATGATGGCCTGGGCGGTCACGGACTTGCCCGACCCCGACTCGCCGAGCACCGCGAGGGTCTCGCCCGCGCTGACGTTGTAAGTGACGCCGTTGACCGCCCTGGTCACCGCGTCCCGCACCTTGAACTCCACGTGCAGGTCGCGCACTTCGAGCAGGGGGGCGGACTGCCCGCCGTCGCCCTTCGCTGCGGCGGTGGCCTCGGCGGCCTGCGCGGTCTTGTCTGGGCTCGTCATGCCCTCACCCTTACTGCTTTCCTTGCCCGGTGTGTCCTTGCCCGGTTTCGTCAGTTCCGTCATGGCCGGTCACCTGAGCTTCGGGTCGAGGGCGTCGCGCAGGCCGTTGCCGAGGAGCACGAAGCCGAGGGCGGTGACCACGATCGCGATGCTGGGGTAGAGCCACATGAAGTCCTTGACGCCCATGAAGTCGCGGCCCGCGGCGATCATGTTGCCCCACTCGGCGACCTCGGGGTCGACGCCGACGCCCAGGTACGACAGGGACGCCTCGGCGACGATGGCGATGCCGACGTTGCTGGTGGCGTACACCAGCACGGCGGAGAGCGAGTTGGGCAGGACGTGCTTGCGGATGATGCGGCCGCCGCTCGCGCCGAGCGCCCGCGCCGCCATCACGTAGTCCATCTCGCGCACGGACAGGATCTGGCTGCGCAGCAGCCGGGCGAAGGTCGCCCAGGAGAAGATGCCGAGCGAGAGGACGACGGGCAGCACGCCGCGGCCCATCAGCAGGATGATGACGATGGCGCCGATCAGCAGCGGGAAGGCGAAGAAGATATCCGCCACGCGCATGATCACCGAGTCGACCCACTTGCCGAAGTAGCCCGCGAGCGAGCCGAGCAGCACGCCGATAACGAGGGCCACCAGGATCGAGGCGAGGCCGACGATGACGGCGATACGGCTGCCGTAGATCAGCCGGGAGAACTGGTCGCGCCCGAGGGAGTCGGTGCCGAGCAGATGGCTGCCGCCGGGCGACTGGAGGGTGTTGGTGAGGTGCTGCTTGAGCGGGTCGTCGGGGGCGATCAGCGGCGCGAAGATCGCGACGACCACCAGCACGGCGAGGATGATCAGGCCGAGGACGGCGAGCTTGTTGGCGAAGAAGCGGTGCCGGATGTCGGCCCACTGGCTGACCCTGACGACGGCGGGCTCCGCGCCCTGCGGGGTCACCTGGGCGGGCCCCGTCTGGTTCGGCGACTCCTGGCCGGTGACGAGTTCGGTCATGGTGATGACTCCTAGTCGGTGACGATCCGGCGCGTCAGGCCAGGCGGATACGCGGATCGAGGGCGGCGTACAGCAGGTCGACGATCAGGTTCAGTACGACGAAGACCGCCACACTGATCGTCACCACCCCCACGATCACGGGGTTGTTGTTCTGCTGGATCGCCTGGATCAGCGCGAGCCCGATGCCGTTCCAGTTGAAGATCGTCTCCGTGATGATGGCGCCGCCGAGGAGCGCGCCGAAGGAGATGCCCAGATAGGTGATGACGGGGATCACCGAGTTGCGCAGGATGTGCCGTACCAGCACGGTGCGCCGTGAGAGGCCCTTGGCCACGGCGGTCTTCACGTAGTCGGCGCGGATCACTTCGAGCATCGTCGAGCGCGCCAACTGCGCGACGAGCGCGGCGTCGATGATCGCCAGGGTGATCGCGGGCAGGATCATGGACTTGAAGCTGCCGTCGGCGATGAGGGGGAACCAGTCGAGCTGGATGACGAAGATGCGCTGCATGATCATGCCGAGCACGATCGACGGGACGCCGATGGCGAGTGTGGTGACGAACGTCACCGAGATATCCCATACCGAATATCTCTTGATCGCGGCGACGATTCCGGCGAACATGCCGATGATGATGTCGAAGATGATCGCGGCGACCGCCAGCTTGGCGGTGTTGACGATCTTCGGGCCCAGGATCTCGGTGACCGGCCTGCGCTGGGTGTAGTCCTCGCCGAGGTCGCCCTTGACCAGCTTGCCGACATAGGTGCCGTACTGGACCACGAGCGGCTTGTCGAGGCCGTACTCCTTGTGCAACTGCTCGATCACCGCGGGGTCTCGCGCCTTGTCACTGCCCGCGATCTGTCCGACCGGGTCGCCCGGCAGCACGAAGAGGCTGGCGAACAGGATCAGCGTCGCGCCGAGCACGACGATGATCAACTGGCCCAGCCTGCGGACCACATACCTTCCCATGACTTGCCTCTTCCTACCTCACTGCCGCGCCCGGCAGCTTGTCCCCCGCGCGTGGGGGTGAGTGGGGAACCGGGAGGCCGGGTGGGTCCCACCCTGCTCCCGAACGATCGTACGGGGGCCGCGGTACGAGCGTGCCTCGCTGTCGTACCGCGGCCCCCGGGGGACGGCTGCCGCGTACGCGGCGACCCCTTACTTCAGGGTGACGTTCTGGAGGTCGGGGTCCTCGTGGAAGTCCATGGTGAGGTTGTCCCACTTCTTGGTGTTCGCCAGGCGGAGCTGGGTCCTGTTGGTGAACGGGATCAGCGCCATGTCGTCGAGGGCGACCTTCTCGGCCTGCTGGTAGATCTTGTTGCGGCCGGCCTGGTCGGAGGTGCCGCGGGCCTGTGCGAGCAGGTCGTCGAACTTCTTGTTGCTGTAGCGGCCGCGGTTGTCACCGGTGACCTTGCCGCTGGAGTCCTTGTTGATGGACGCCGTGTCGAGCAGCGGGTACAGGTAGTTGTCCGGGGTCGGGTAGTCCGCGCCCCAGGAGAAGCGGTACATGCCGGTGGCGGCGGGCTTCTGCTGGTCGGAGAGCAGCTCGGCGAACGGCTTGGCGACGAGCTTGATCTTCAGCCCGAGGACGTCCTGGACCTGCTGCTTGACGGCCTGCACCCACTCCTCGTGCCCTGCGCCCGTGTTGTACGCCAGCTCCAGGGTGGCACCCGCCTTCAGGCCGCCGCTCTTGGCGAGCGACTTGGCCTTGGCCTTGTCCTGCTTGACGCAGGAGGTGCAGAGGTTCTTCTGGTAGACGTCCTTGAAGACCTCGGGGAGGATCGTGGTCGACTTCGTCTGCATGCCCTGGAACACGCCCTTGACGATCGCGTCGCGGTCGATGGCGTACGAGATCGCCTCACGCGCGTCGCGGTTCTTCAGCGGGCCGTTGTCGGTGATCGGCAGCAGGTAGTTCATGCCGTTGGTGTCTTCGTCGATCCACTCGCCCTGCGGGTCGTACTTCGCCTTGGCGGCGGGCAGTTGCGGGGTGGGCATGCGGGCCCAGTCGTACTGTCCCGACTGGAAGCCCTGGTACTCCAGGTTGACACCGTTGGCGGAGTTCAGGATGTCGACGTTGACCTTGTCGAGGTGGGCCTTGGTCAGGCCGTAGTCGTCGTTGCGGACGAGCGTGATCCGCTTGTTGTGCTCCCACTTGCCCGAGATCTTGAACGGGCCGTTGCCGATGGGGGCCTCGTTGAACTTCTGGTTCTTGCCGTCGCCCGCGACCTTCGGGACCGGGCTGAAGACGGTGTGGGTCGTCTTGATGTAGAACTCGAAGTCCGGGGCGGAGAGCTTCACCTGGAGGGTGTTCTCGTCGGGCGCGGACAGGCCCTTCATCTCGTCGGCCTTGCCGGACTGCACGTCGGCGAAGCCGTCGATGCCGGCGAGGTGGTAGGCCACGTCGGAGGCGGACTTCTTCTGGACGACGCGGTTCCAGCCGCGGATGAACGACTCGGCGTTGACCGCCTCGCCGTTGGTGAACTTGGTGCCGGGCTTGATCTTGAACGTCCAGGTCTTGCCGTCCTTGCTGACCGTCTTGGACGTGGCCAGCTCGGGCTTCACCTGACCGTCGGCGGTCGGCGAGTACAGACCCGTGAAGAGGTTGTCGGCGACGAGCATGCCCTCGGACTCCTGGGCGTTGTACGGGTCGATCGCCACCGGCTCCGTGATGCCCATGCTGAAGGTGCCGCCGGACTTGCCGGAACCTCCGTCGCCCTTGCCCGAGTCATCGTCGCTGCTGCCGCAAGCCGTCGCTGACAGCGCGATGATGATCGCCCCCGCGACCCACTTGGCGCTCTTGGCACCACGCATGGGTTCCTCCTCATGAGTCCACTTGTTCACTGCAAGAGAGGGCACGGTTCGCCGCACCGTCACGGTGAACGGCGAGGATCAAGTGCCCCAGAGTGCTCGTGAGCCGCCGCTCCCCACAGCGCGTGACCCAATGACCCGAGCTTCGCGCTCAACTATCTGCCATGGGGTACGACCCGACCACACTCTTTTGGTTTCGGTTCGATCACACCTGCTAGCACTTCTCCCAAAATCCGGACAAACCGATCCGAGATAGATGGCCGCGAAACGGACGTGTTACATATCTATCGGTCATCCGTGTTCGCATTCCGGACGCTCGGAGAAGGAAAAGCAGTTGCGGTCGCGGCGGCGAACCATAAAGCCCGCCGATGGCTTCCGACGGACTCGACGAGCCCTCCCCTGAGCCCGCGACGGATGGCAGCGTAGCGTCAATCCCCGCGCGTAGACAGACCGGCCGGAGAATTGTCACCCGGCTCCCTTATGGGTCAATGCCCGCGCGTTGTACGGGATTTGGTGCGTACGGGGCGAACGGGGCGCACTTCGGGGCGCACACGGCCCCTCGCGAGTGTGGTGAGCGGCACAGGGCGGCATGACGCCCCTGAGCGAATGTTCGACTCCTGAATGCCCTTTACACGGACAAACCGGGCGCCGATGTAGGGGCCGGGCGCCCCGCACCGCGGGAGGCGGTGGCGGGCGGGGCGCCCTCCGGCTCAGCCGTGCTTGGCGCGGGACGCCGCCCTGGCCCTGGTCCTGGCGTCCAGCGCGACCTTGCGGATGCGGACCGCCTCCGGGGTGACCTCCACGCACTCGTCGTCCCGGCAGAACTCAAGCGACTGCTCAAGCGACAGCTTGCGCGGCGGAACGATCGACTCGGTCACATCCGCGGTCGACGACCGCATGTTCGTGAGCTTCTTCTCCTTGGTGATGTTGACGTCCATGTCGTCGGAGCGCGAGTTCTCCCCGACGATCATGCCCTCGTACACCTCGGTGCCCGGCTCCACGAACAGCACCCCGCGCTCCTGGAGGTTGGTCATGGCGAACGCCGTGACCGCGCCCGCGCGGTCCGCGACCAGGGAGCCGTTGTTACGGGTCTTCAGCTCGCCGAACCAGGGCTCGTGCCCCTCGTGGATCGAGTGCGCGATACCGGTGCCGCGGGTGCTGGTCAGGAACTCCGTGCGGAAGCCGATGAGGCCGCGGGAGGGCACGATGAACTCCATGCGGACCCAGCCGGAGCCATGGTTGGACATGTTGTCCATACGGCCCTTGCGGGTGCCCATGAGCTGGGTGACCGCGCCCATGTGCTCCTCGGGCACGTCGATGGTGATCCGCTCGATGGGCTCGTGGAGCTTGCCCTCGATCTCCCTGGTGACGACCTGCGGCTTGCCGATCGTCAGCTCGAAGCCCTCCCGGCGCATCGTCTCGACCAGGATGGCCAGCGCCAGCTCACCGCGGCCCTGCACCTCCCAGGCGTCGGGGCGCTCGCTCTCCAGCACCCGCAGCGACACGTTGCCGACAAGCTCGCGCTCAAGGCGGTCCTTGACCTGACGCGCGGTCACCTTGCGGTCCTTGATCGCCGCCTTGTTGTCGGCGCCCTTGCCGCTGCCGCCGCGGCCGACCAGCGGGGAGGTGTTGGTGCCGATCACCATGGAGATCGCCGGCTCGTCGACGGTGATCAGGGGCAGCGCCACCGGCTTCTCGGTGTCCGCCAGGGTCTCGCCGATCATGATGTCGGGGATGCCGGCCACCGCGCAGATGTCGCCGGGCCCCGCCTTCTCCGCGGGCCCCCGGGTCAGCGCCTCGGTCATCAGCAGCTCGCTGATGCGGACGTTGGACACGGTGCCGTCCCGCTTGATCCAGGCGACCGTCTGGCCCTTCTTCAGCTCGCCCTGCTCCACCCTGAGCAGGGCGATGCGGCCGAGGAAGTTGTCGGCGTCGAGGTTGGTGACGTGGGCCTGGAGCGGGGCGCCCTCCTCGTACGAGGGGGCCGGGACGTGTTCGAGGAGCGTGGTGAAGAACGGCTCCAGATTGGTGCTGTCCTCGGGGACCGTGCCGTCGGCGGGCTTGGTGAGGGAGGCGACCCCGTCGCGGGCGCAGGCGTAGACGATCGGGAACTCGATCTGCTCCTCGTCGGCGTCCAGGTCGAGGAAGAGGTCGTACGTCTCGTTGACGACCTCGTCGATACGGGAGTCGGGGCGGTCCGTCTTGTTGATGCAGAGGATCACGGGCATCCGGGCCTGGAGGGCCTTGCGCAGCACGAAACGGGTCTGGGGCAGCGGGCCCTCGGAGGCGTCCACCAGCAGCACCACCGCGTCCACCATGGACAGGCCGCGCTCGACCTCGCCGCCGAAGTCGGCGTGGCCCGGGGTGTCGATGATGTTGATGGTGATGGGCTCCCCGCCGTCCTTGGGGTGGTACTTCACGGCGGTGTTCTTGGCCAGGATCGTGATGCCCTTCTCACGTTCCAGGTCGTTGGAGTCCATCATCCGGTCGTCGAGGTGCTCGGCGGCGTGCGCGGCGAACGCGCCCGCCTGCTTGAGCATCGCGTCGACCAGGGTGGTCTTGCCGTGGTCGACGTGGGCGACGATGGCGACGTTGCGGATGTCGTGACGCGCGATAGTGCGAGCCATAGTGCGGCGCTTCTCCAGGGATCGAGTGGTGGCTGCGTAACCCTGGTGGGTACGCACGCGGGGCCCGGGCGCGGCGGCCACGGCCGTGTCCATGGTAAGCGGCGCGGCCCCGCGGGGATGACCCGTACCGGCGCGTGCGCCCGTGCCAGGGCCTGCCGCGGGGGCGTCCTCGCAGCTCAGTGACGTTGGCCAGGATCACACGCGCCGTCGCGACGGCCGCCGTGCGGGGCCGCACAACGGCGAGACCCCCGGGAGGGTTCCCCGGGGGTTCGTCCGCAGTCGGCCTTGAGGTCACGGCACGGCGCTACTTCCTGAAGCCGATGTCCTCATAGCGTGGCGCCTCGAAGCCGAAGGCGCCGACGTTGGCGAGGCCCGCGCGGACGGCCACGAGCTGGGGGCGCTGGTAGAGCGGGATGGACCCGGCCTCGGCCCAGATCCGCGCGTCCGCCTTCTTCATGATGTCGCGGGCCTTGGCGCCGTCCAGCTCGGTGGCGGCGCGGTCGAAGAGCTGGTCGATGTGGTCGGTGCCGACCCGGGTGTAGTTCTGCTCCACGTTCAGCGAGCCGTCGGCAGCGGGCACCGGCTTGGCGAAGATCGGCCGGGCGTCGGTCGCGGGGAACGCGGAGCCCGGCCAGGAGTAGAGCGCGAGGTCGTACTGGCCCGAGGCGATGTGGTCGGCGAAGTAGCTGTCGTCGGCGACCTTGGTGATCTCGGTGCGGATGCCGATCTTCTCCAGCATCCTGGAGATGCGCTCGCCCACGGTGCGCAGCGACTCGGAGCCGGTCCCCGAGGGCAGCACGAAGCGCAGCGTGAGCGGCTTGCCGTTCTTGGCGAGCGCCCCAGGACCCGCGTTGGCCGGGGCCGCGGTGCCCTTGGGGGCATACGCGCCGGGCGCCCCGCCCTGGGTCAGGTGCCGGGGGCCGTCCTGGGCCGCGGCCCGCTCCCCCGTGTGCTCGGCGTGCCCGAGCGCGGGGGCGGCCTCCGGGTGCCCTGCGGCGGCGAAGGCGGCCTGCTCCGCCGGGGCGACGACGGGGCGTGCGGCGGGCTGCGCCTGCTGCCTGGCGGGCGGGAGGGCGCCCGGCTTGTCGTCGGTGGAGCGGTCGGCCGACCGCTCGGCGGCGTGCCCGTCCTTCGCCGGGGCGCCCTTGCCGTCGGAGGCGTCCTCGTGCCCGCTGCCCGAGCCGGCCCCGCCCTGCCCCTCGTCGCCCTTCTGGTCCTTCTGGTCCTTCTGGTCCTTCTGCTTGCCTTCCTGCTTGCCCTCCTGCTCGGCGCCCGCCTTCCCGCCCGCGGTGCCGGAGTCGGCCGGGGCCTTCCCCCGTACCCACCCGGCGTCCGCGAGCAGCGCCTCGGCCTCGGCCTTGTCCTGCTTGCCGAGGGCGCCGCTGCCGTCCGTGTAGCCCTCCTGTCCTGCGAGCGCGAGATGGCTGCCGACGGTCTCCGCGGGCAGCCCGAGCGGGCGCAGCACCAGCTTGGCCAGCGCCTTGCGGTCGATGGCGCGGGCCACGGCCCGCCGTACCCGCTCGTCCGCGAGCGGCCCGGAGGAGCCGTTCAGGGCGAGCTGGGTGTACGCGGGCTCAAGCGACTTGCGCACGTCGAACTTGGCGAGCCCGGCCCGCTCGGCCGCCGCCTCCCCCCGGGCCGGCTTCGCGCCGGAGGCGCCGTGGTCCCCGGCGCCGCCGTCGCCCTCCGCCTTCCCGTCGGCATCCTGGCGCCCCTTGTCGGCGGCGGCCGAGGCGGCGGAGGCCGACGCGGCGGAGGCGGCCGAGGCGCCGGGGTGCGGGTGCTGGGGGCCGTGGCCGCCGGAGGCGGCCTCGATACGGCGGGCCTCCGCGGTGTCGACGTCGGCGATGTCGACGGTGCCCGCGGCGAGGGCGGCGGCCCGCTTGCCCGGCGGCACCGCCTTCAGCACGATCCTGGACAGCTTGGCGGGGCGGCCCCACCAGCGGGGGTTGCGTTTGAGGGCGACCTCGCCGCTCTTCTCGTCGACGCCGTCGAACGCGAACGGTCCCGCGGTGACCTTCAGCTTGCGCCGCGCGCCGTCGTTGAAGGCGTCGGGGCTGCCCATGACGTCCTTCGGGTAGAGCGGCGAGAAGAGCGAGCGCCAGTCCGCGTACGGCTTGCCGAACGTGACGCGGACCTCCAGGTCGTCGGCGCCGCGCTCGATCTTCTGGATGCGGTCGTAGCCGGCGTTGCGCGCGGTCCAGTACGCGGTGTCCTTGCCGGAGAGCGCGTGCCACTGGGCGGCGAAGTCGGCGGCGCCGATCTCCCGCCCGTTGCTCCAGACCGCCTTCTGGCTCAGCTTGTAGACGACGACCTGGCGTGGCTTCTTCTCGACGACCTTCGCGGACTCCAGGTAGTCCGCGTCGGTTTTGGGCCGCCCGCGCCCGTCCAGTTCGAACATGGCGGGCAGCACCGCTCCCGCCACCCGGGAGGTGGCGGCGTCCGCGTCGGACTGGAAGGCGTTGAGCGTCCCCGGCACGGCGTCGACGGCCCAGCGGGCCGTCCCCCCGTCCGCGAGGCCGGCCCGCCCGGCGGGCGCGATGTCCTGCGCGGCGGGCTTGCCCGAGTCCTCCCCCGACCCGCATCCGGCGAGCACGGGGACGGTGAGCACCCCCGCCGCCAGGAACGCCGCACCTCTCAGGGCAGACCGCAGTCTGACGCCGTCTTGGGACATCTCAGAAACCTCCTGGCCTGCCCGACCGTCAAGAATGATCAGATGTGTCCGATATGAAAGCTGATCACATCTTTCACCCCACTGAAGGCGACGGCCCTCGCGCAGCGGGGCAGACACGCGAGCCCCGGAGGCCAAGCCCACCCGATCCGCCCAACGCCCGCGGGCCCGCTCCGCCGCCCGGGCGGCGCCCCGGTCGCGGAGGGCGCGATACTGGGCCCATGGGCCCGGCTCCCCGGCGGTTTCACGATCCGCGCAGCACCAAGTACGACTTCCTCGGCTCTGTGCTCGTGCGCTGCCCCCGCTGCGCCGCGGCCGCACGGGTCGTACCGGCGCCCGACGCGCCGCCCGAGGAGCCGGGGCTGTTCGAGCCGCGGCGGCTGGTCTGCACCGGCTGCGGGCTCTCCCGGACGTGGAGCGGCCGGAGTGTGGCGTTCTCCTCCGGTACGTCGCAGCCCGCGACCGACCCCTATTTCGGGCTGCCGCTCTGGCTCCAGACCGAGACCCGGCACGGGTGGCTGTGGGCGTACAACCCCGAACACCTCGACCTGGTACGGCGCTTCGTGGCGGCGTCGCTGCGGGAGCGGGTGCCCTGGTACGACCACGGGCGGAAGATGACGCTGGTGGCCAGGCTCCCCCGCTGGGTCACGCGGGCGCGGAACCGGGACGAGGTACTGCGCGCCGTCGACCGGATACGCGCCACTCTCACCACCGGCTGAGCCCCGCGCCCCGCCCGCACCGGCCGCCCGGAGGGAATCGCACACGTCGGCGAGGGCGGCCCCGCGTGGTCAATTCCTGGCGGCCCTCTTCCCAAGTGGTCATGTGACGCGCAACACTCGCAGGCGCGCGTGGATCTCCGGCGCGGCCGGGGGCACGCGTGTGCTCAACCACCGGCCGAGCACGCACAACGGCGCCGCCGGAAGCCCCCGGCCCCGTCGACAGCGTCCCGCACCGCCAAGAGAACCCGTACCGCCACCAGGAGCACCGCACCGCCACCACGAAGCCGCCCGAGGCACCGCGGAAGTGAGGGCATGTCATGTCCGCATCGAAACCGGCCCCCGACCGCACACGGAACCCCGTGGCGGCACCGGGCACCCGGGCGACAGCCGGGCGCCGAGGCGCCACCTACGGCACTCCTACGGGCAGCAGCAGGCTCGGCGCACGGGACCGTCACGCACCCTGACCCCGTGGAGTGGAGCCCCGTTGGCCACTGACACCGAACCTCCGATCCAGCGCGGCGGTGTGCGCTCCCGCACCCGGGCCGCCATCGCCGCGCCGCATCTGCGCACCGACCGCTGGTGGCTGGCGCCCGCCACGACCGCGGCCGGGCTGCTCGCCTTCATCGCGTACTCGACCTGGCGGGCCTTCGCCAACGCGGACTACTACGCGGCGCCCTATGTCTCACCGTTCTACTCGCCGTGCCTGGCGCACAACTGCCGCCCGATGGACGGCGGGCCCAACTGGGACCTCTTCGGCCCCTGGTGGGGCCTGTCGCCCGCGCTGCTGATCCTGATCTTCCCGCTCGGCTTCCGGCTGACCTGCTACTACTACCGCAAGGCGTACTACCGGGGCTTCTGGGCCTCACCGCCCGCCTGCGCGGTGGCCGAGCCGCACAAGAAGTACTCGGGCGAGACCCGCTTCCCGCTGATCCTCCAGAACATCCACCGGTACGCGTTCTACGCGGCCGTCCTGGTGGCCGGGGTGCTGACGTACGACACCGTGCTCTCGTTCCGCGATGCCGACCACCACTTCGGGCACATGGGCGTGGGCACCCTCGTCTTCCTGGTCAACATCGTGCTGATCTGGGCCTACACCCTCTCCTGCCACTCCTGCCGGCACATCGTCGGCGGCCGTCTGCGGCACTTCTCCAAACACCCCGTGCGCTACCGCATGTGGCAGTGGGTGGGGAGGCTCAACGCCCGGCACATGCTGCTTGCCTGGTCCTCGCTCATCAGCGTGGCCGTCTGCGACCTGTACGTGTACCTGCTGGCGAGCGGCGCCTTCGACGACCCGCGGCTTTTCTAGACCGCGCGGGCGGCGGGGACGAGTCCGGCCGCCCGTCCGGTTCCGCACGACTTCGGATGGGAAGCGACGTACGAAATGTCTTCAGTGGAGCGGCAGCAGTGGGACGTGGTCGTGGTCGGCGCCGGGGGCGCCGGTCTTCGGGCCGCGATCGAGGCCCGCGAGCGTGGTGCGCGCACCGCGGTGATCTGCAAGTCGCTGTTCGGCAAGGCGCACACCGTCATGGCGGAGGGCGGCATCGCCGCGGCCATGGGCAATGTGAACTCGGGCGACAACTGGCAGGTGCACTTCCGCGACACCCTGCGCGGCGGCAAGTTCCTCAACCAGTGGCGGATGGCCGAGTTGCACGCCAAGGAGGCCCCCGACCGGGTGTGGGAGCTGGAGACCTGGGGCGCCCTGTTCGACCGCACAGGCGACGGGCGGATCTCGCAGCGCAACTTCGGCGGGCACGAGTACCCGCGGCTCGCCCATGTCGGAGACCGTACGGGGCTCGAACTGATCCGCACCCTCCAGCAGAAGATCGTCTCGCTCCAGCAGGAGGACGAGCGGGAGACCGGTGACTACGAGTCGCGGCTCAAGGTGTTCCAGGAGTGCACCGTCACCCGGGTGCTCAAGGACGAGGGGGACGGCGGCCGGGTCGCGGGCGTGTTCTGCTACGAGCGCGAGTCGGGCCGCTTCTTCGTCCTCGAAGCGCCCTCCGTGGTGCTGGCGACCGGCGGCATCGGCAAGTCGTTCAAGGTGACCTCCAACTCGTGGGAGTACACCGGCGACGGGCACGCGCTCGCGCTGCTCGCGGGCGCGCCGCTGCTCAACATGGAGTTCGTGCAGTTCCATCCGACGGGCATGGTCTGGCCGCCGTCGGTGAAGGGCATCCTCGTCACCGAGTCGGTGCGCGGCGACGGCGGGGTGCTGCGCAACTCCGAGGGCAAGCGGTTCATGTTCGACTACGTGCCCGATGTCTTCAAGGAGCAGTACGCCCAGTCGGAGGAGGAGGGCGACCGCTGGTACGACGACCCGGACCACAACCGCCGCCCGCCCGAGCTGCTGCCCAGGGACGAGGTGGCGCGCGCCATCAACTCCGAGGTGAAGGCGGGCCGCGGCTCGCCGCACGGCGGGGTGTTCCTCGACGTGTCGACACGGATGCCGCCTGACGTGGTGCGCAGGCGGCTGCCCTCGATGTACCACCAGTTCAAGGAGCTGGCGGACGTCGACATCACCGCGGAGCCCATGGAGGTGGGCCCCACCTGCCACTACGTGATGGGCGGTGTGGCCGTCGACTCGGACACCGCGGCGGCCCGCGGGGTGCCGGGGCTCTTCGCCGCGGGCGAGGTCGCGGGCGGTATGCACGGCTCCAACAGGCTCGGCGGCAACTCCCTCTCCGACCTGCTGGTCTTCGGCCGCAGGGCCGGTCTTTACGCGGCCGAGCACGCCGCGGCGGCGGCCGGAGGACTGCCCGCGGTCGACGAGGCGCAGTTGGACGCGGCGGCGGCCGAGGCGCTGCGGCCGTTCTCCGCGGAGGGCGAGGAGCCGGAGGAGGGCAGGCTCCCGGAGAACCCGTACGCGGTGCACCAGGAGTTGCAGCAGACCATGAACGACCTGGTGGGCATCATCCGCCGGGAGCCCGAGATGGAGCAGGCGCTCCAGCGCCTGGTGGAGCTGCGGGCGCGGGCGAGGCGCGCCGGGGTCGAGGGGCACAGGCAGTTCAACCCCGGCTGGCACCTGGCCCTCGACCTCAGGAACATGCTGCTGGTCAGCGAGTGCGTGGCGCGGGCCGCGCTGACCCGTACCGAGAGCCGCGGCGGCCACACCAGGGAGGACCACTCCGTGATGGACCGCTCCTGGCGGAGCGTCAACCTGCTGTGCCGGCTGGCCGCCGCGGGGGACGCCGCCCCCGGCTCCGTACCGCCCGTGCCGCCGGAGCGCGGGCAGATCGAGCTGACCCGCGAGGAGACAGAACCCGTACGTGACGATCTGCTGGCCCTCTTCGAGAAGGACGAGCTGGCCAAGTACCTCGCCGATGAGGAGCTTCCCGAGTGACGACGACCACCCCATCCCAGGGCCCGGCGGCGGGCCAGGACACCACAGCCCCCGCGGACTCCTCCTCGTACGAGGCGCACTTCCGGGTCTGGCGCGGCGACAGCGACGACGGCGGCCTTGAGGACTTCACGGTCGAGGTCAACGACGGCGAGGTGGTGCTCGACATCATCCACCGCATCCAGGCCACCCAGGCGCCCGATCTGGCGGTGCGCTGGAACTGCAAGGCGGGCAAGTGCGGTTCGTGCAGCGCGGAGGTCAACGGGCGGCCCCGGCTGATGTGCATGACGCGGATGTCCGTCTTCGAGCGCACCGACACCGTCACGGTCACCCCGATGCGGGCGTTCCCGGTGATCAGGGACCTGGTCACGGACGTCGGCTTCAACTACACCAAGGCCCGCGAGGTGCCCGCGTTCGTACCGCCGAAGGACCTCGGGCCCGGCGAGTACCGGATGCAGCAGGAGGACGTGGACCGCTCGCAGGAGTTCCGCAAGTGCATCGAGTGCTTCCTGTGCCAGGACACCTGCCATGTGGTGCGCGACCACGAGGAGAACAAGACGGCGTTCGCCGGGCCGCGCTTCCTGATGCGGGTGGCCGAGCTGGACATGCACCCGCTGGACGGGGCGCCGGACCAGGGCCTCGACCGCAAGCGCACCGCGCAGGAGGAGCACGGCCTCGGCTACTGCAACATCACCAAGTGCTGTACGGAGGTGTGCCCCGAGGGCATCAAGATCACCGACAACGCGCTCATCCCGCTGAAGGAGCGCGCGGTGGACCGCAAGTACGACCCGCTGGTGTGGCTCGGCAACAAGATCCGCAGGCGTGAGTAACGGCGTCGGCGCGGGGCGCACGGGCGGTGTTCGAGCCCCGTAGTGCGCCCCTGGCGGCTGTGCCAGACTTCCGGCCATGCGGATACCTGCCCGGCTGCTCGCCGCCCTCGCCGTCAGCGCCACCCTCGCCGTGTCGGCGACCGCCTGCGGCTCGAACGACTCCAAGGACCCGGCCGACGCGGCGGGCTCCTCAGGCGGTGGCGGCGACACCCCGTTGCGGAGCGCGCTGTCGGGGGTGCCCACGGCGCGCTCGGGGGACGTCGTGATGTTCCAGGACGTGTCGGTGACCAGGGGCCTGACCCGCGGCAAGGACAAGCGCCAGTACTCCGCGCTCGCGGGGCTCAACCTGGCGGAGCTGAACAGTTACTCGTCGGGGCCGCTGAAGAGCTACTGGGGCTTCGACGAGAGCCAGGTCGACACGGCCGTCCTGGTCGGGAACCAGCCGGTGGGGCGGCAGACCGGCACGTTCGACCGGGACGCCGTCGCCGCGGCGCTGAAGAAGCGCGGCTACACGGAGAAGACCGACGGCGGCGTCTCCCGCCTCACCAAGAAGGGCGAGACCACCGTCGAGATCTCCGACTCCGCGCGCGCCACCGTCGCCGACAAGGCGAAGTACGCGGTCTCCGCGCAGGAGCCCGACAAGTCCCTCGCCGACGACCCGGACTTCCGCAAGGTCGCCGACTGCCTGGGCGACACCTACGAGGCGACCCTGTACGGCGAGAGCAGCCGCAACAACAAGGACGTGAAGCTGCTCGGCATCGGCGGCCACCTCGACGGCGGCAGCCGGCCCACCGAGAAGCTGTGCGCGCTGACCGTGTCGGAGAAGGGAGCCGAGGCCACCGCGAAGACCCTGCGCGACAGCTCGCGCAAGCGCTACAAGGGCGCGAAGATCGACGAGGGCTCGGGCGGCACCCCGATGGTGACAATGGGGTGGAAGAACACGAAGGATGTGCCGCCGGGCGAGTACAACGCGAACTTCCAGCTCCCGAACGCCGTGCTGCACTGGCTCTGAGCCACCGCCGGGGCCCGCACGGCGCGGGCGCCGCTCACGGCGCCCAGCCCTCCCGGTACTCGGCCCAGTCCCGCTCCGTGGCCGCGAAGTCCACGTACAGGGCCACGCCGAAGCGCGCACGGTCCCGGTCGGTGCGGCCGAGGCCGAGGCGCACCCCACGCACCGCGGCCGCGACGGTCTCCGCGTAGCCGTGGTGGGACATGTTCTCCTCCTGGTAGAAGGGCAGGCCGAGCAGCAGGTCGGTGCCGCGCGGGGTGGCTTCGAGGGCGAGCGCGGTCTGCTCCGCGACATAGCCGCCGTACAGGCTCCGCAGCGGCATGGCGGTGTCGTACGACATCACCGCGATCTGGTCGACCCGGCGGGCGACCTGCCCGAAGTACCGCTGCGACCACCACTTGGGGTGTCCCGTGAGGGCGCCCGCGACGGCGTGGGTGGCGGGCAGCGGGTCGATCTGGTGGGCGGCGACGGACAGCAGCGCGTGCCCGTGCGCCGTCGCGCGGTGCAGCCGGTCGAGCAGCCGCAGGTAGTCGGCGTCGCCCGAGTGCAGGGGCTCAAGGTCGACATGGACGCCGTCGAAGCCGGTGGCAAGCACCGTGCGCGCGGAGCCGACGACACGGTCGCGGGTGGCCGCGCGCTCCAGGTGGAGCCCGGTGGGCGACTCGCTCGCCAGCGCGTCGCCCAGCCACGCCTGCACCCGCACCCCGGGCAGCAGCCGGTGCACGGCGGCGATGAGCCAGGCGGCCCGCGGGTGCAGCGAGCCGGGGAGCGAGCCGTCGTGCTCCAGGGGCCCGGTGTGGACGTAGAGGTCGCGGATGCCGGTGCCGGAGAGGCGGGCGCCCAGCGCCTCCACGTCGGCCTCGTCCTTGCGGCCGTCCACCCAGGCGTGGCCGAGCCAGAGCGCGTCGCGGCCCCGGGTCCTGGTGCCGGGCGGCGGCTCGCCCGCGTAGCTCAGCCGCAGCGCCGTCCCGGCGGCGGCGACCGGCAGGACGACGAGCACCACGAGGGTGACGGCGCCCCTTCTCAGCCAGATCCGGCGGCGCGAGCGCGGCGGCCGCCCGGTGCGCTCCGGGCCGCGTCTGCGCCCGTACCAGGCCCGCCACCGGGCGCCCCACCCCTGCCGCATCCCCGCACACATGGCCGAAAGAGTAGGGGCGGCGGTGTCGGAGGGGCGTGAGGGGTGGTCAGAAGAGGCTGAGCAGTGCCTCGGGGTCGGGCTCCCCGCTGCTGCCGTCCGGCAGGGACATCTCGAACCACACCGTCTTGCCCGCCGGGGTGCGCCGTGAGCCCCAGGCCGCGCTGAGCAGGCCGACGAGTTGCAGCCCCCGCCCGCCCTCGTCGGTGTCGCGGGCGCGCCGTCTGCGCGGCTGGACGAGGCCCGCGTCCCACACCTCGCACACCAGGGTGCGGTCGAGCAGCAGCCGCAGCCTTATCTCGCCCTCGCCGTAGCGCAGGGCGTTGGTGACCAGCTCGCTGACGAGGAGTTCTGCGGTGTCGGCGAGGGGGTCGAGGTCCCATTCGAGCAGCCGGGCGCGGGCGAGTTCGCGAGCCCGGCCGACGCTCTGCGCCTCCCTGGGCAGCTTCCAGTCGCCGACGCGGTCCTCGGGCAGCCCCTGCACCCGGGCCATCAGCAGCGCGACGTCGTCCTCGCCGTGGTGGGTGTCGAGGGTGCCGAGGACGTGGTCGCAGACGTCCTCAAGGGGCCTGGAGGGCTCGGTGAGGGTGTCGACGAACGCCTGGAGGCCCTCGTCGAGCGGGTGATCCCTGGACTCGACGAGGCCGTCCGTGTAGAGCGCGAGCAGGGCGCCCTCGGCCAGTTCGACCCGTACCTCCTCGAAGGGCTCGCCGCCGACGCCGAGCGGCATGCCGGGGGGCACGTCGAGCATGAGCGCGGGCTCGCCGGGCTCGACCACCACCGGGGGCAGATGGCCGGCGTTGGCGAAGGTGCAGCGCCGGGTGACGGGGTCGTAGACCGCGTAGACGCAGGTGGCGAGGTAGACCTCGGAGAGGTCGGCGTCGCGGTTCTGCCGGGCGGTGCGGGTGGCCTGCTGCACCCCTCCCGGGGTGCCGAGGCCGCGGGCGATCTCGTCGAGCGCTTCGAGGACCTCGGCGGGCTCCAGGTCGAGCAGCGCCAGCGTCCTGACGGCGGTGCGCAGTTCGCCCATGGCGACGGCGGCGCGCAGGCCGCGGCCCATGACGTCGCCGACGACGAGGGCGGTGCGGTGTCCGGGCAGTTCGATGACGTCGAACCAGTCGCCGCCGACCTCGGTGGCCGCGTTGCCCGGCAGGTAGCGGCAGGCGATGTCGAGGCCCGACGCCTCCGGGTCGCCTGGCGGCAGCAGGGAGCGCTGGAGGATCAGGGCGCGCTCGTGCTCGCGGCGGTAGAGGCGGGCGTTGTCGATGCAGACGGCGGCGCGCGCGGCGAGTTCGGAGGCGAGGGCGCGGTCCCGGTCGCCGAACGGCTCGCTGCCCTTGGTGCGGGAGAACTGCGCGAGGCCGACGACGGTGTCGTGGGCGACCATCGGCACCGCGAGCGTGGACTGGATCAGGCCGCTGCCGCCGGTGATGTGGCGCAGCCGCGCGGTGCGCAGCGCGCCCGCGTTCGGCGAGGAGAAGGGGAAGTGGTGCACGGCGCCGACCGCGACGGGGGGCAGCCCGTCGCCGAAGGGGGCGTCGGCGACGGCGCTCGCGTACGCGACCCGGCGCAGCGCGCCGCTGCCCGCGCCGGTCCTGCCGCCGGTCGCGCCCCACTGGCCCTGGGGGGTCTCGTCGCCGAGGAGCAGGCCCTGATAGAGGTCGACCGAGGCGATGTCGCAGAAGCCGGGGACGGTGACGTCGAGGAGTTCCCTCGCGGTGGTCTCCAGGTCCAGGGAGTTGCCGATGCGGGCGCCCGCCTCGTTGAGCAGCGCGAGGTTGCGGCGGGCGAGGGCGGCCTCGCGGGCGGCGGCGTGCCGCCTGGTGACGTCGGTGGCGAGCCCGGCGACACCGATCGGGGTGCCGGAACCGCTGTGCACGCGGTAGAGGTTGACGGACCAGTGGCGGCGCTCGGACGACCGGGGGGTGGGTCCGATGAGCTGCATGTCGTGGACGGTCTCGCCGGTGTCGAGCACCCGGCGCAGCGCGGCCCCGAGGCGGTCGGCCTCGGCGCGCGGCAGGTAGTCATGCACGGTGCGGCCCCGGTGGTCGGCGGCCTTGCCGCCGAAGACGGACGCGAAGCGGCGGTTGGTGCGCAGCACCCGCAGATCGCGGTCGAACAGCAGGAAGCCGAACGGAGACTGACCGAAAATCGCCTGTGAGGCGGCGAGGTCGGTCTCGATGTCGTGCAGCACGCGGACGTCCACCACGATGCAGACGGCGGCATGCTCGCCCCGCTCGGTGCGGGTGGGCATGACGTAGATCTCGGCGATGCCCTCGGTGGGCCGCTCGGCGTCGCCGGTCGCGGGGGCGCTGAAGGGGACGGTGCCGGTCCACTCCCTGCCGTCCAGGATCTCCGTCATCTTCCGCTGGCCGCGGTCGCGCAGCGCGGGCGGTACGAACGCCTCCACCGGGTCCTTGCCGACGGCGTGTTCCGCGTCGATGCCGAACAACTGCTCGGCGCGCAGCGACCACTGGTCGATCAGCCCGTCGGGGCCGAGCGAGAACGAGGCGACGCGCACGTAGTCGTAGAGCGAACCGGGCGGGCTGCTCTGCCACATGTCGCCCGGGGGGACCCCGGCGTCGGCATCGGCGGTACGGTCCTCCGCGCCCCGCGCGGGGGCGGGCGGCGCGGCGGGCGCGGGGCGTGCGGGCTGCGCGGGGGACGCGGCGGCGCGGGGCGGGCCTCCGGCGCGGCGGGGCCGTTCGGGAAGTCGCGGCTGTGCGGGAACCGTCCCCCCCTCGGCGCGCGTCTTGTCGGGTGTGGGAGCCTCGTCGACGTCGCCACGCGGCGGGGCGGGGTCCCCGGGCGGCCCGTCGTCCGCGGGGTCCTGGTCGCCGCCCGTGTGCCCCTCGGCGTGGTCGGAGCCGGCCTGCGCGGCGGCCTGCTTCGGCGTGCGCCCAGTACCGGACGGCGCCTTGGTGCCGCCCGTCGCGTCGTCCGCCGGACCGCCCGATGGTGGCTCGGACGCCGTGGCCTTCGCTGGTATGTCGCTCACGCGATCCGTCCCCTCCAGCTCACCGCGTCCGGTACCGGCCACCGGGTGCGGCTGACCGCAGTATCCAGCACTCCGAGCCCTTCCGACACGGTGTTCACGATCACAGCACGGTCCCAACTCGATTCGGCCAAGCGAAACCGCACTCCCTGACTTCTAACCAGGCAGCGTCAGCTCGAACCACACCGTCTTTCCCGCACCGGCGAGACGGGTGCCCCAGCGCTGCGCGGAACGGGCGAGAAGTTGCAGGCCACGGCCGCCCTCGTCGTCGGGTTCCGCGGTGCGGGCGCGTGGTGGATCGGGGAGTTGGTCGGAGACCTCCACCAACAGGGTGCGGCGGGGGGTGCGGGAGACGGCGAGCCGGATCGGGCCGTCGGCGTGCCGCACGGCGTTGGTGACCAGTTCGCTCACGAGCAGCGCGGTGACGTCCTCGATCTCCCGCGCGCCCCAGTCGGCGAGCCGGGCCCTGACCAGGGTGCGGGCCGTGCGCACCGCTCCCGGGTCCGCCGGGAAGGACCACTCGACGCGGTCCGCGGCGGCGTCGATCACGTGGATCACTCCAGGGGCGCGGAGGGGGTGCCGTCCTTGCCGGTCACCAGTGCCCCACCGACCACATTGGTGACATAGCACGCATACCCGGGGAGGCGCCGCACTATCCCGGTTGCCACCCTTGCCCGCTTTTCCCTGTTTTGTCCGATAGGGGACTTCGGCCCGTCGGGTGTGAGCGGCCGGGAGCTACTGGGCGGGTCCGGCGCCCCGACCGGCCGCCGGGTCGGTGGCGGTCACAGTTGGCGCGGTCGCGGCGGCAGTGGCGGTGGGGGCGGTCGCGGTGGCGGCCGGGTCGGGCAGCCGCAGTACGCGCAGGGTCTCGCGGACCGCCGGGACGTCCCCCGGCAGCCAGTCGACATCCCAGATCGCGTCGGGTTCCAGCCAGCGGACCTCGTCGTGGTCCTGGAGCGGCTCGGGCTTCCCGGCCAGCAGGGAGACGACCCACACCTGGAGCGTGCGCCCCGCGCCGACCGGCCACTGCCCGGGGACCCGGGCCATGGGCAGTGTCTCGATGCCCAGTTCCTCCGTCAGCTCACGCATCAGGGCGCTCTCCGGGGCCTCCCCCGGCTCCACCTTGCCGCCGGGCAGCTCCCAGCGCCCCGCCAGCTCGGGGGGCGCGCTCCGGCGCGCGGCGAGCAGCCGCCCCTCGGCCCATACGGCGCCACCGACCACGAGTCTCTCCGTCACGGCCGTGACCTTACGCCGGGTACCCCGGGGGCCACCGTGCCTATTCGGCCACCCGGCGATCGATGCGCGCGGGGGCGCGGCGGGGTGTCAGCCGATGCGCTCGACGACGTACCGGGGGTGGGGGGCATGGCCGCGCGAGCCCAGTGAGTCGAGGAACTTCCGGGCCTCCTCCTCGGTCGCGTAGCTGCCCACGCGGTAGCTGTTGCCGTTCTCCTCCTGACGGATGACGGACCAGACCAGTGGGGCCGTGGTGTCGCTCATCGTGTGCCCCCGACGGTCCTGGCGCGTGCTCCCGTCCTGCCTCCGACCCCGGTCATCGAGGCGGCCGTTATCCGCATATGCCCGAGCGTACGCCCCGCCTTCACGGAGCGCACACATGGTGGCACGCGGAGATACGCAACCGGCCACGCCCCATGCGCCCCCGGCGTGCGCCGCGGCCCGTCCGGCGCCGTGGTGCGCTGGTCATGGGGGCGGGCGGGGGCATATGACCGCCCCGTACGACGGTGCCCCCGCTCCCGCGGCCGGGCGGGAACGGGGGCGGTCGTACGGGGCGGGCGGCGGGCGCCGTCCTGGGGATGCGGCGGCGCGGGCCGGGCCTCGGCCGTGCGGCACGGCTCGTCGGCCGTGCTGCGGCACGGCTCCTCAGTCGTGCGCCATGACTCCGGCGCGCAGCCGGGCCGTGATGCGGCTGAGGAGTCGGGAGACGTGCATCTGGGAGACACCGAGTTCGGCGCCGATCTCGGCCTGGGTCATCTCCTCGCCGAAGCGGAGCCGCAGGATGGTGCGGTCGCGCTCGCCGAGCTGCTCCACCAGCGGCTTCAACGCCTGGACGTTCTCGACGATCTCCATGTCGTCGTCGGGGCCGCCGATGATGTCGACCAGGGTCTCGCCGCCCTCGTCGCTGCCGCTGTCGAGCGGGGCGTCGAGGGAGGAGGCGCTGTAGGCGTTGGCGGCGACGATGCCCTCGATGATCTCCTCCTCCTCGCGGCCGAGGTGGGCGGCGAGTTCGGCGGGGGTGGGAGAGCGGTCGAGGCGCTGGAACAGGGTCTCGGACGCCTTCGCCAGGTCGATGCGCATCTCCTGGAGGCGCCGCGGCACGTGCACGTCCCAACTGGTGTCGCGGAAGAAGCGCTTGATCTCACCGACGATGCAGGGCATGGCGAACGACGCGAATTCGACCTCCCTGGTCAGCTCGAAGCGGTCGATCGCCTTGATCAGGCCGATGGTGCCGACCTGGACGATGTCCTCCATCTGCTCGCTGCGGCTGCGGAAGCGGGTGGCCGCGAACTTCACCAGGGCCAGGTTCAGTTCGATGAGGGTGTTGCGCACGTCCTGGTACTCGTGCGTGCCCTCCTCCAGCTCGGCGAGGCGGGCGAAGAACAGCTTGGACAGCTCGCGGGCGTCCTTCGGCGCCACGTCCGCCGGGTTCTCCACACGCGGCAAGGCGCGCTCGCGTGGCGGAACTTCGGTCTTCGGGCATTCCGTCACTTCGGTCGTCGCCATGGACACGGTGGCCTCCCCAGGTCCGTCGGTGTGTGTCGCTCCGTCGGTAGAGCGACGCCTACCCGGAACCCGGACTCGCATACGTACCGATTTTCCTACGCCTTGCGCGGCCCCTCGGGAGCCCTCCTCGGGGCGCCCGCGGCGACCTGGCGCACAAGGCTCCGCGGGCCGCGCCGCCTTGCCCGCGAAGGCCCGTCACTTTGTCCGCGGGGCCGTCCTCGGCACGGCGTACCGGAAGCGGCCGGGTCATCGCACCGGCAGGTGGTACGAGAGCCGGTAGCGGTCGGCGGGGATCACCACGTCCGCCGTCTCCACCGGGCGCCCCGAGGCGTAGTACGTCCGCCGGATGTCGATGACGACGTGCCCGGGGACGCCGCCGAGGGTCAGCAGCTCCTCGGCGAGGCCCGGGCGGGCGCCGACGTCCTCCGTCATGTTGTCCACCACGACGTCGATGGCGGCCATCCGCTCCACCACGCCCATGCCGCCGAGCGGGCCCTCCTCGGGGAGCATCACCGGGGTGCGCCCGGTGACCGCAAGGGGCTCCCATGAGGTGGAGATCATCATGGCGTCGGTGGTCTCACGGAAGACGTAGCGCGTGCACATGACGGGGTCGCCCTCGGCGATGTGCAGCCGCCCGGCGACGAGCGGACCCGCCTCGGTGCGCTCGCTCTTCGACTCCCAGGTGCCGCGGACCGCGGACTCGGCCTGCTCCTGGCGGAACGGGGTGGCGCCACTGGCCGGCCGGTACCCGGAGCGCGCGATGCGGCGCGGCACCGGGCGCTCCCTGACATAGGTGCCGGAGCCGGAGCGGCCCTCCACCAGGCCCTCCGCCATGAGCACCTTGCGCGCCTCAAGAGCGACGGTGTCCGAGACGCCGTACTGCTCGCGAATCCTGGCCTGGGAGGGGAGCCGGGTGTGGGGTGGGAGCGAACCGTCGACGATCTTCTTCCGCAGATCTCCTGCCACGCGCAGGTACGCCGGTTGTTCACCGAAAGTCACGGCCGCTCCCATCAGATTGACAGACAGCAACAGCCTCGCAACCGTGGGTGGTTACCGCAAGTAAAGGCCAAGAAATCACCCGATGTGATTACCCCGGGGTGGGGGCCGGCGGCTCCCTCGCAGGTCCGCGCGGGTTTTCCGGTAGCGGTGAATCCGCTTGTGCCGACGCCGAGTTCATGCCGCTTGCAGCCGCGCACCTCCCGGGGGCGCCGCGGGCGCGACGCGCGGTGAGCATGCTGCGTCCTTGACAGGAACCCTCCGTCGCCGCGAAGGGCGCCGCGCGCGTGGCCGAAGCGGGCCCGCGACGGCCCCGGCCGCCGCCCCTTCGTCCACGATGCCGCTGCCGGGCCCCGCGCCACGCGCCTGCCGCGCGCTGCACCTGACGACCACCCCGCTGACGGCGGGCGGCGGCGGGGCGGGCGGCGGCTTCGACGCGTAGCCGCCGCCCCGACGAGCGCCACGGGGCCGCCCCGGCGGGCGCATATCCTACGGATCATGACCGCGCTGCCCGCCACGAACGCCCTGCCGGGACGGTTCTGCCCGGCCGACGGCACCCGGGTGCCCGCCGACTCGCTCGACTGGTGCTGCCCGACCTGCCGGGGCCCGCTCGACCTCGACTTCGCCCCGACCCCGGCCCCGCTGAAGTCGCTCACGGGCCGGGTGAACTCGCTGTGGCGGTACGCGGAGACGCTGCCGCTGCACGGGCCCGCGGTGTCGCTCGGCGAGGGCAGGACCCCGCTGGTGGGCCTGCGCGACGGGATCGACGCCAAGCTGGACTTCCTGATGCCGACCCTCTCCTTCAAGGACCGGGGCGCGGTGATGCTGGCGGAGCTTGCGCTGCGGCTCGGGCCCGCGCGGGTGGTCGCGGACAGCAGCGGCAACGCGGGCACCGCCGTCGCCGCGTACTGCGCGCGGGCCGGGCTCGCCTGCACGGTGTACGTGCCCGAGGGCACCTCGGCGAAGAAGCTGGAGCAGATCGAGGCGCACGGCGCCCGGGTCGTGGTGGTGGCGGGCGGCCGGGAGGCGGCGGCCGGGGAGGCGCGGGCCGCGGCGGACACCCCCGGCACGTTCTACGCGAGCCATGTGCACAACCCGTACTTCCTGCACGGCACCAAGACCTATGTGCACGAGCTGTGGGAGGACCTGGGCGGGCGGCTGCCCGACGTGCTGGTGGTGCCGGTCGGCAATGGCACGCTGCTGCTCGGCGCGGCCCTCGCGGTGGAGGAGCTGCACGGCGCCGGGCTCATCGGCCGCAGGCCCGCGCTGTACGCGGTGCAGGCGGCGGCCGTCGCGCCGCTCGCCGCCGCCTGGCGGGCGGGCGCGGAGGGCCTTCCCGAGGCGCAGGTCACGGTGGCGCCCACCCTCGCCGAGGGCATCGCGATCCCCCGCCCGCCGCGGGCCCGGCAGATTCTGCGCGCGGTACGCGCCTCGGGCGGACGGTTCCTCACGGTGACGGAGGACCAGATCAGGCACGCCCAGCGGGACCTGGCCTCGCGCGGCCTCTACGTGGAGTCCACCGGGGTCGCCTGCTGGGCCGCGGTGCGCGAGGACGCCGCGTTCCGTGCGGACGTCCGCTCGGCGGTGGTGCCGCTGTGCGGGGCGGGCCTGAAGACGGGGATGGCGGCGGCTTCCTAGGCTGCTCTCTCCTCCGAGGGGCGGGCTCCGGGGGGCGCTTCGGGGGCTCCGGGACCCGGGGAGGCTCCGGCCGGGGGACGGGCTCCGTACGCCGGGGGGCTTCTGCGGGCCCGTACATGGCCCCGCAGCTCCGCTCGGCCGCCCCCTGGGCCTTCGGCCCCCGCCCTAGCCCCGTTGCCGAGCCTCCATCGTCACCGCGAGCGCGAAAAGCAACTGCCTGTCGACGGCCTCCTCGTGCACGGTCAGGCGGTACCAGTCGTCGAACACCTTGGGCTTGTCGATGCTGAACACCACCTCGCCGTCCCGCTCGAAGTCGAAGTGGTACTTCACCAGCGCCCCGGCGACCTCTCCCACCGTGTCCAGGAGCGTCAGCAGCCGCCGGGCCCGCGCGGTCGCGACACTGCGCTCGGTGCCGGTGAGCCTGCCGAGGCCGGGCTGCTCGAACTCCCAGGTCGTACGGCTGACGGACTTTTTCGGCAGCACCCCGAACGAGCCGAGCAGCCGGTCCCCGTGGCCGAACGCCTCGTAGCCGGTCAGGGCGGCGAGCCAGCCAGCGGAACTCTCCCTGACGGTCACCAGCCGCTCGCCGCGCCGCTCGTCGGTGTAGATGTCCAGCACGTCGGAGACCTTGAGCTGCTTCTCCGCGTAGCCGAGCTGCTCGCCCGGCCTCCCCTTGCCGTCGTCGGCGGAGATCCGGTACTTGCGCTTGAGCCCCAGCGACGTCTTGCGTACGTGGTAGATCGAGGTCGGCACGCCGCCCAGGATAGGCGGCGCCCGTGACACCGGGCCCGGCGAGAGCGGCCCCCGCCGCGGTGGCGTGCGCGCGCCCCCGGCCCGGGGGTTCGCCGTACGGACGTCGCGCAGTCGGCTCCCGCTCACCGCGGGGACACCCGCACGACAGCCGGGGGCCCTAGGGTCGGCGCGGCCCGCGGCGGGGCGGCGGGCCCATGACCCGGCCCAGCCTTCGGCCCCCTTCGGGAGCGCGTATGCGACACCGCGTCACCACCCTGGCACTGCTGGCCGTCACCGCCTTCCTCGCGGCCTTCCTTCCCCCCTCGGCGGCGCAGGCGGCGGGACTGCCGCTCGGCAAGGCCGACTTCGCGATCGCCGTGGGCGACCTGCGGGCCGACTCCACCCACAACTGGGTGCGGCTCGGCGAGTACACGTTCACCCCCTCAGGCCAGGTCACCGAGCGGCACTGGCACTGGTCCAACGACACACGCGTCAAACGCGCCTCCACGGGCTTCCTCGCCAGCGGCTGCACGACCCGCGACTGCACGGTGCTGACCGCGGGCGGCTACCAGTCCACCGGCGCCTCCTCCACCCTCTCCGGCACCTACACCGTCACGGGCGACAAGCTCCGCGTCACCTGGAGCGGGGGCGACCGGGAGGAGTGGACGCTGACGTCGAAGGCGGACGGCGCGCTCGCCGAGGTGGAGTTCTCCGCGAGCAACTACCACGTCACCCACGGCTTCGGCGCCGGCTCCAACGCCGCCTGGGACGCCCGGGTGCCGGTGGGGTCCCTCGCCTCCCTCGACTGGTCGGCGTACATCCACCGCTACTACCTGTGGAAGACCAGCGAGGCGAGCAGCACCCCGTACATCGACCACGCGGACGGCAACCCCTTCTGGCTGCGGGACTGGAAGACGTGCGACAGCGGCCAGTGCATCGGCGGCGAGACAAGCCCCGGCCGGCCGGGCGCCACCGAGTACTACATCTCCCCCGCCCGCGCCCCCGTCGGGCACCGCCGCGACACCCTGTGGGGCTGGCGGCAGGCGAACGCGGCCGGGAAGAAGTGCTACACGGGCAACTCGCACGTCAAGCCGATGCTTCAAGTCATCGACGAAAACGGGCAGTTCCACGGCTGGGTGGGCGTCGAGGGCTCGATCAGCCAGACCGTTCCCCAGCAGGGCGTCTTCGCGGACGACATCGGGGTCTTCAGGATCGAGGACTGAGCGGCCCCGGCCTCCGGTGGCGGTGCCGGGACCCGTCCCGGGAGCCCTCGTTACGGTGGCCGACAGCCGCGGCGACCGACGGAGGCAGAGACCGATGGACGACCTGGACGGACTGATCGACAGGCTGGAACGCTGGCGCGGCAGCGACACAGGTGTCGAAGGACCGACCCCGAGGGAGCAGGCCGTCGCCGCGCTGCGGGAGCGCGGGCCCGAGGCGGTCACCGCGCTTGTCGCACGGCTCGAAGCCCTCCTCGCCGAGACCAGCGCGTACCGCGAGCGAACCGCGGCCGTGACCAGGGTGTGGGACATCTGGTACGAGGAGAGCGACCGGCTCGGCGACGAGTACGGCTCGATGGACAACATCGAGCCACACCGCACCGTCGCCACCGACAGCCTGCCCGAGCGGCCCGCGCGCGACCACGCCGCCGGGAGACGGAACGACCTCAAGCAGGGCATCGTCGAGGCACTGCACATGCTGGGCGACGGGCAGGCGGGGCCCGTTCTCACCACCGCGCTCTCCGACCCCGCCTGCATCCCCGCGGCGGCCGCCGCGCTGTGCGACATCCACGCGGACGGGGCGGTCCCCGCGCTGCTCGACGCCGTGCCGCTCGTCGACCACCGGGTCAACAGCAGCATCGTGTACGCCCCCCTCCTCAGGGCCGTCAGGCGCTACGGAGTGACCCTGGCGCAGGCCAGAGAGCGGTTCGAGGCCGAGACCGCGCCGCTCGCCCGCGTACGTCTCCTGCACCTCATGGAGGAGTTGCCCGACGACGGCACCGGCAGGCCCGACCCGTCCGAGGTGCGGGACGCGCTGGTCTTCGTGGCGATGGACGACAAGGACACCGGGGCCCAGTGGGGCGCCATCGCGGCGCTCTGCCCCGAGGAGGGGCCCGAGGCGGAGGAGGCGCCCCACCCGTTCGGCCGGGAGGCCGGGCCCCCGGCCCATGTCGTCCGTGCGGCGATCGCGGTTGCGGCGCGGGGCAATCCGCCGGGCCACGGGCGCGAGCTGGCGTACCGGCTCCGCAGGCTCGCCGTCGAGTCCTCCCACGTGGTCCGGGCCGTCGAGACCGTCCTCACCAGGACGTCGCCCGTCCCGGACGACGAGGAGCTGCTGCTCGCCCTGCGCCTCGCCCAGCGTGCCAACACCTCGACCATGGCGCCCGACGCCCCGCTGCGGCTGGTCCGCGCGCTGTACGCCGCCACGTCGCACCCCCGGGTCGGCGAGCGCGCGCTGGCCGTTCTGCACCGCCAGGACTATGACCTGTTCAAGCTGATGACCGACGGCGACCCGGCGGTACGCGCGGAGGCACGCGCCGTCTTCGACGCCGTGGCGGACCCCGAACTGCGCTCCGGGTTCGCCCGGTTCAAGGCACGCCACGGCGGGCTCGGGTCGCGGCTGCTCGGCCTGTTCAGGCGTTAGAGGGGTCGGGACCAGGCGCGTCCTCGGGTTCGCGGGGGCGCAGCGCGAGCCGCCGCTGCTCGTCCTCCACGATGCGGCGGGCGAGCCCGGCGTCGAAGGCGTCGGTCGCGTCGGGGACCGCCTCCGCGGTGGCGCTGCGGCGGGCGTACGCGTCGAAAAGGCGCTCCTTGTCCGCCAGGATGTGCAGCAGCCGCTCGTCCACGCTGTGGGTGGCGAGCAGCCGGTGCACCTGGACCGTCCTGACCTGGCCCATGCGGTGCGCCCGGGACACGGCCTGGTGCTCCAGGGTGGGCTTGACCTGCGGCTCGCAGAGGATGACGACGGACGCGGCCTGGAGGTTGAGGCCGATGCCGCCCGCCTGGATCTGGCAGAGCAGCACGGCGTGCCCGGGGGCCGCGGCGTACTCGTCGACGACGCGCTGTCTGCGGTCCGCGGGCAGCGCGCCCGACAGCGGCCCGTGCGCGCTGCCGCCGAGCGCGTCGGCGACGGCGGCGAGCACCTCCCTGAAGTAGGAGAAGACGACGACCTTGAGGCCGTTGCCCTCGGCGTCGGCGACCAGTTCGCGCAGCCTGGCCAGCTTCGCGGAGGTGGCCGGGCGGGCGTATCCGGCCCGGCGCATGGCCATGAAGTTCCCCTCGGCGACCGCCTTGCGGTACTCCGCGCGGTCGCCGTCGCTGAAGCCCTCCCACTCGTCGACCTGGATCAGCGCGGGCAGCTCCAGCAGGACGTCCTTCTGGTTACGGCGCAGATAGACGGGCGCGACGGCGGTACGGAACACCTGGGAGCCGGCCGCCGCGTCCTCGGCGCGCACCGCGGGCACCAGCCCGGGGTCGAGGTAGCGCACCAGGCTGCGGAATTCCTGGACGCGGTTCTCCATCGGGGTCCCGGTGAGCAGCAGCACGCGCGGGCAGCGCCCCGCCCAGTCGGCGACGGCCTGGGAGCGGCGGGTGACGGGGTTCTTGACGTAGTGCGCCTCGTCGACGACGAGGAGTTCGGGGGCCTGCCCCGGGTCCGGGAGCGCGAGCGCGCGCAGCACGTCGAAGGTGGTGACGGCGACGCCCCCGTCGCGCCGCCAGTCCTCGTACGCGTCGGCGCGGTCCGGCCCGTGCACGGGCACCGCGCGCAGGGTGCTGCGGGAGGTGATCTCCCGGGTCCAGTTGATGAGGACGCTGACCGGGCAGACCACGAGGAAGTGCCGGTGCCCCTCGCCCGCGAGGTGCGCGAGGACGGCGATGGCCTGCACGGTCTTGCCGAGGCCCATCTCGTCGCCGAGGATGATCCGGCGCTGCGCGAGCGCGAAGCGGGCGCCGAACGCCTGGTAGCCGCGGAGCGAGACCCTGCGGTGGGTGTCGTCGAGGTGCTGGGAGCGCGCCCGGGTGACGACGTCGGAGGGCACGAAGCCCTCGGCCGCGCCGAGTTCGCCGCCAGGGGGCAGCTCGGGCACCTCCGCGACCTCGGCGAGCAGGCTGTAGTACTCGGCGGAACGCAGCTCGAAGTCGACCCACGCCTCGGTGTCCGAGGTGGGCTCGCGCAGCAGGTCGACGGAGATCTGGGCGAGCAGCAGGGGCAGTTCGCGCCGGTCGGCGTCGTCGAGGAGGGCGGCGGTGTCGGCGAGCGCGGCGAGCGCGCGGGCCCTGCCCTCGCGGCCGGCGAACAGCATCCGCAGCCGCCCCGCGGCGGGGCGCGCCCGCGGCAGCAGTGTGTCGAGGCGGCCCTGGAGGTCGCGGGCGGCCTCCAGGGCCCTGGGCAGTTGGGGGCCCGCCTCCACGAAGCGGCGCAGCGCGGCGAGCAGCGCGGTGGTGCGCGGCTCGGGGTGCTCGACGTCGAAGCGTACGGCGACCGTGTCGGCGACCGCCTCCGCCAACTGGCGGGCGGCGGCGATGGCCTGGTCGGCGGTCTGGGCGCCGACGCCCGGTATCAGCCGCAGTTCGTAGCGGTGGGCCAGGTACAGGGCGCGTACGGAGGTGAACCCGGCGTCCTCCAGGGCGCCGAGCCGCAGCCGCCCGTGGGTCAGCTCCTTGAGCCGGGAGGCGGGGATGCCGTCCAGCTCGCGCAGCACAAGGTCCTCGCGGAGCGGTGTGAGGGCGGCGCGCACGGCGTCGCGGGCGGCGCCGTGGTCGGCGAGCAGGGTGCGCGCGGTCTCCCCTAGCCGCGCGGCGCGTTCGAGCAGCTCGGCGGGCGCCCGTCGCGGCACCCGCGAGCCCGCCTCGGCCCCGTCCCCCATATGTCCTCCCGCGCCCCCATCCTTCCACGCACGCCCCCGGGGTAAGCGGCCCGGGACGCGGGCGGCCTCGGCGGCCGTGGTCGCCTACGGGTACGGCGCTACCTCCGCCGCCGGGGCCGGGCGAGGCGCGGGACGCCTCCCGTTCAGCCGCCCTCGTCCCCCTCCGCGGTCCGGCTCCCGCCCTCGCTGAGGAAGAACTGCATCCACTCGACACCGGGGACGGCGAAGCGGGCACCGGCGTCGAGGATCGCGCTGCCCTCGAACTCCTCTCCCGGGCCAGGCCCTGGTGGCGCGAGGCTCCAGGGCGTGGCGACCTGCCAGGCGGAGCGCAGGGTGGTGAGCAGCGCGCTCTCCGCGGTGGTGCGGTGCAGCGGTGACACCAGCCACACCTCGGCGAGTTCGGGGATCTTCCAGTACCTCTCGTACCGCTCCATCCGCACCTCCCGCCCCATGACCCGCTCCACCCGCCCCACGACCCGCTCGGCAGCCCGCCGATCCCGCACACGGAGGAAGCAGCGCCAGCGGATGGTTTCGAACATGGGGGGAGAGTACGGCCCCGGGGACGAGCTTGCCTCGGTTCCTGGGGGGGGGGAGCCGAGGCGCGGGATCGCGGGATCGTCGGCTGTCCGACGCGAGCGGGGGTCTCAGGCCGAGCCCTCGGGGACGGAGACGGGCGTGGCGTAGGCCATGCACGTATAGGCCACGGGGAGAGACACCAGGGCGGCCAGGAAAACGGCCAGGACGAATTTCCGGGGATTTTTCACGGGTGGCGCTTTTCCTTAACGGTGTGCGTAACCGGTCTCTGGCAGCCGTACGCCAGTGAACGTCAGGATGGACGATCTGGAGTGTACGGCTCATCGAGCGGCGCGGTTTACACGATCCCCCACAATGTAAAACCTGCAAATTCATCTGGCATATGCATTCAGCATTGCACGCCGATTTGCCCGAGGCGCGTCCTTGATGGCGCTATCTAGCGATCACCGTCGAAATGACCCACGCCGTCGAGTTCGGCGAGGCGGGCCCTTGCGCGGGCCTCGTCGGTGCGGGCGCCGATGCGTGCCGCAATGCCTGCGGCGAGCTGGAGCCGACGCTCCGCGCTCGCGGTCCTGCCGGTCTCCAACTCGGCCAGTGCCATGTCGATCAGGGTGGTGACCTCGTCGCCTGCCGCCTGGAGTCGTCGGACCATGCCGAGCGCCACGGCGTGCCGCGGCAGCGCCTCCTCGCTCCGGCCGAGGTGCCGCAGCGCCACCCCCATGGAGTTCAGCGACAGCGCCTCTCCCCTGACGTCACCCACGGCCCGTAACTCGGGAAGGGCTTTCTCATAGAGGTCGAGCGCTTCCGCCGCTCTGCCGAGCACGGTCATGGTGTTGGCGAGGTTCATGGTAAGGGTCGCCATTTCCCCTTTTTTCCCCAGCACCTCCGCCAGTTGAATCGCCTCGCGCAGCGTGCGTTCCGCCTCCGCATGGTTGCCCATCTTCTGGTGGCGCTCCGATATATTGTTGAGCACCATATACCTGCCGCGTATATCCCCCACGGCCGTAGCGCCCGTATAGGCGAGGCGGAAATACTTGACCGCGGTTTCCTGATGGTCCAGGTGATGGTGGACGACGCCCAGGAGGTTCTGGCTTCTGGCGATGTTGAGACCGTCCCCCGCCTCCGAGGAGAGCCGCAACGACCTCTCAAGCAGCGGCAGTCCCTCCGCATAGCGGGCGGTGAACCAGAAGATCAGCGCCAGCCGGTGGAGCGCCTCGCATTCCAGGCGCACGTCTTCGAGCGACCGTGCGAGCGCGAGGCTTTCGCGCGCCGCCGCCTGTGCCTCCCCGTAGCGCCCCGCCCCGGTGCAGGCCGAGCTGAGGTCGAGCAGGGCCCGCCCCTGCTCAGCGGCCCTGCCGGTGCCACGCCAGTGGGCCACGGCCCGGTGCAGCAGGGGGGCGGCCGTGGGGAAGTGGCCGTCCGCTTCGAGGAATCCGGCCAGGACGTGGACGGCCGTCGAAAGCCGCTGCGAAGTGCTGTTGTTTTCGAGCCACTCCAGGACACCGAGCAGATTGCGCCGTTCGAGCAGGAACCACTGTTCGGCGGCCGAGGCGTCACCGAATCCCGGCCAAGATCCTCCGGTCGACGACACCGGTCCGGAAATTCTGACCCGGTAGGGATAGGCGAGCCGATCGGCGCGGCTCGCGGCCGACACATAGTGGTCCACGAGGCGTTCGAGCGCCCGCCGTGATTCGGCGCCCTGGCCGTTTCCGGACGCACCGTCGGCGCTGTCGTCGGGCTCGGGGATGCCCCGGGCGTACGCCCTCAGCAAGTCGTGCGCCGTAAAGCGACTGGGCGACGGCTCACGTAACAGGCTCCACGAGAGCAGATCCTCAAGAGTGTGCTCGGCCTGGTCCACTGGAACATTGGCCAAAGCGGCGGCGGCGTGAGGATCGAACTCGGAACCGAAATGCAGGGCGACTCTTCTGAACACGAGTTGCTGTACCGGGGTGAGGTCGCGGTAGGACAAGGAGAAGACTCCGGTGAGTGTGCGCTCCCCGTCGCGCATCTCCGACAGACGGCGGTCCTCGTCCCTGACCTGGCGCAGAAGGTGGGAGGTGTGCCAGGACGGATGGGCCAGGAGGCGGCTGGCCAGGATCTCCACGGCGATCGGGAGCAGATCGCCGAGACGCACCAACTGCGCGGTGTCCTCGTCGCGCAGTGAGCGGGCCGCCCTGCGGGCGTCGAACTTGCGGTTGAACAGGGCGATCGCGTCGGCGGGCGGGAGGATGTCCAGAGAGATCAGCCGTGCCCCCGGCAGCCCCGTCAGTCTGCGGCGGCTGGTGATGACCACGGCCGTCGGTGATGCGCCGGGCAGCAGGGGGCGTACCTGGTCCGCTCCCGCGGCGTCGTCGAGGATGATCAGCATGCGCCGGTCGCGGACCGTGGAGCGCCACAGGGCGACCAACTCCTCCTCGTTCTCCGGGAGCCGGGTCGGGCCGTCGACAAGACGGAGCAGATCGGTGAGAGCACGGGTGGTACTGAGGGGCGCGGACTCCAGCGCATGCGCCCTCCGTGGCAGGAAAATGCGTCCGTCGGGGAAGCGGTCGCGCAGCATGTGGGCCGCGTGGATGGCGAGGGCCGTCTTGCCGACGCCGCCCATGCCGTCGATGGCCTCCACCGCCACCCGGTCCGTGGTGCCGCCGGGGGTGTCCTCGGTCAGGGCGCCGGTCAGATGGCGCAGTTCCTCCTCGCGGCCCACCCAGGGGATGTCCCTCGGCAAGTTGTCGACGACGGTCGTCGCGGGAGGGCGGGGCGGCTGCCTGGCCGTCGCGGTGGCGCCACCCTGGGGGCGGGCGTCGTCCGTCTGCTGGAGGAGGGCGGTCGCGGGGACACCGGTGAGGATGCCCTGCTGGATGCGGCGCAGCCGCCCATTCCTGTGCAGGCCCTCGCCCGAGAGCCGCTGGAGGGTGCCGTAGAGCAGTTGGGCCGCCTCGGCGGTGCGGCCGCTGCCGTGGAGGGCCAGCGCGAGACGTTCGACCAGGGCCTCGTCGGCGGGGAAGTCCTCGGCGAGCGCGGTCAGGAGCGCGATGGCCTCGGTGAAACGGCCCGAGCCCAGCAGGATGCCGCTGTGCACGGCGCCCGCCGCCAGCCTCTTCTCGCCGACGACGGTGCGTAAGTGGTCGGCCCAGTCGGCGTTGATCCCGGCCAGCGGCTCCTCGGCGGCGAACGGCTCGGCCTCCCGCAGCAGCCGCAGGGCGCCGGGCTCGTCGCGGCTCTCGGCGAGCGCGCGGGCCCGGTCGACCAGGGCGACGTAACGGCGCAGGTCCACCCGGTCCGGGTCGACCCCGAGGGTGTACGAGCTGCTGCCGCTGGTGAGCGCGGGCGCGTCCGCGCCCAGGCGGCGGAGCATGGCGCGGATGCGGGACATGTGCGCGTGCATGGCGTCGCGCGGTTTGGCGGGGGGCGCGTCGGCCCACACCCGCAGGACGAGCTTGTCGACGCTCACCGGCCGGCCGGCCTCCCAGGCCAGCACCGCGAAGGCGAGACGCGTCTTGGTGGAGGCGGGGGTGTGGGCGCCGCCGTCCGCGGTGTGCACGGTGACCGGTCCTGAGAGTCGGATCTCGAACTCCACCATGCCTCCCCGCCAGTACGGGCGGTCAACATCCGGGAATATCCAGGAAGAGAGAGCGAAGAGAGCGTCGCACACCTGAACCATCCGCGGCTATACGGGATCTGATCGTGTCCAAAGTTGGCCGCTTTCAGCATGGTTCCTTTCGGATGGCCGATTCACGACGCCCGGCTCGGGCGCCTCGGAGAGGAGCGTCGGGGGCGATGCGGTAGATGTCCGGGTGGGAGGGGTGCGTCGGCCGGGAGGAGTGCGCCGAGTGGCAGGGGCGCGTCGGCTGCGAGAGGTGCCTCGGGCCGGAAGGGCGCGTCGGCCGCGAGACATGCCTCGGATGGGTCGGACGGGAGGGTGCGTCCGTTGCGCCGTACGTCCGCTGCGAGCAGCGCGAAAGGGCTTGGTGGTGGGCGGCCCCGTGCCGCGCGCCGGGCGCCGTGCGGCGGCTCTCCAGCCCGGCTCCATGACCGCCCGGCACCCTGTGCGGGACGCGGGCCTGCGCCCGCCCACGCGGCCACGGCGGGTGCGTCGCCCGCCGGGGGCCCAACAGCGAGGGAGACCATGCATGTTGACGAGGAGGAGCGCGATCAGGCTGGGTGCGCTCGGCGGTGCCGGGCTGCTGCTCTCCGGAGGTCGCGCCGCCGCCGGCACGGCACCGGCGGTGACACCCCCCGCCCCCTTCACCGTGCCACTGAGCGTCCCGCCGGTGCTGCGGCCCGTGCGCCGCACCCTGACGAGCGACGTCTACGCGCTGACCATGAAGGAGGCCGACGTCGAGATCCTCCCCGGGGTCACGACCCGGGTCAGGGGGTACGGGGGGCTGTTCCCAGGACCGACGATCAGGGCCAGGGCCGACCGCACCACCGTCGTCACACACACCAACGGCCTGACCGTCCCCGCCTCGGTCCATCTGCACGGAGGACACACCCCGTCGGCCGACGACGGCCAGCCGATGGACATGGTGATGCCGGGCGGCCGACGCACGTACACCTACCCGAACCAGCAGGTCGCCTCGACGCTCTGGTACCACGACCACGCGCACCACACCGAGGCCGAGTCCGTCTTCCTCGGCCTAGCCGGCACCTATCTGCTGAGCGACGCGTGGGAGGACTGCCTGCGGCTGCCGTCCGGGGACCAGGACGTGGTGCTGATGCTGCGCGACGTGAAGCTGGACGAGCAGGGCGGCATCGCGTTCTCGATGCTCGACGGGTCGGCCGAGCGCGACATCCTGCTGGTGAACGGCCGTCCGCAGCCGTATATGAAGGTGAGCGGGCGCAAGTACCGGCTGCGGCTCCTCAACTCCTCGAACGGCCGGCACTATCTGCTCGGTCTCGACAACGGCGACGCGCTGACCCAGATCGCCTCCGACGGCGGGCTGCTGCCCGCCCCGGTGCCCGCCACCACCGTCGCGCTCTCACCGGGTGAACGCGTCGACGTGGTCGTCGACTTCGCCCGGTACGCGGAGGGCACCCGGCTGGTGCTGACCAATACCGACCCCGAGGCGGTGGACCGCACCCGCGACGTCCTGCGCTTCGACGTCGGCGCCCCGGAACCGGACGACAGCCTGCTGCCCGACCGGCTGCGGCCGCTGCCCGCGCTCGGCGCCGCCACTGTCACCCGGGACGTGGTCCTCGACTTCGACCCGGTCAGCGGGGACCCGACCATCGACGGCAAGGTCTACGACCCGGACCGCGTCGACACCCAGGTCGCCTTCGGCGCGGACGAGATCTGGCGGGTGTACAACAAGGACGTGACGTTCCGTCACAACTTCCATGTGCACGGCGTCCACTTCCGGGTCCTCGACCGCGACGGCACCCCCGTCTCGGGACACGAGGCGGGCTGGAAGGACACGGTGGCCATACCCAACGGCTCGACGGTGCGGCTCCAGGCCCGCTTCGACCGGCACACCGGCAGGTACCTGTACCACTGCCACATGCTGGAGCACTCGTCGATGGGGATGATGGCGCAGTACGAAGTGCTGTCCTGACGCCTGCGACATGTAGCCGGGCCCCGGCCAGGGTCCGGCTACACACGGGTACCGGCAGGCCCCTCCGGGCCCGTCACGTTCTGTTCGACGGCTGCGGGCCGGCAGGCATTCCCAGGGGGCTGCGCACGAAATCCGGCACCTCGATAATGGAGGCGGAAACCGCCTTGTTGACGGCGTCCACCCGCGACACGGCGCCAAGTTTGGTGTATGAATTGCGGAGATGGCGTTTCACGGTCGCCTCGGCAATGCACAGTTTCGAGGCGATCTGCCCGTTGCTCAGCCCCTCGGCGACTAACTCCAGCACCATACATTCGCGGTCCGACAGCACTCTGCGTCCCTCCGACTTGAAATGCATGGAGGTAGCAGAAACGATAATGCGGTTTCCGTCCGCCCGTATCGCGCGAATCGCGGCGACCAGCATCAGACGCGTGGTGCTCTTCAGCAGGTACCCGCACACGCTGGTCTGCGCCAGGAGTTGGCGTATCAGGATCGGGTCGTCCCACATGGTCAGCATGATCACGCTGGAGGCCGGGGCCACCTTCTGGATGTCGGCTATCCGGTTCATCACCGAACGGCCGGGCAGCACCGCGTCCATGATGATGATGTCGGGCTGTACGTCCTGAACTTTCTCCGCGACATCCGATGAATACTTGACCGTGCCCACCACAGTGAAGTCCTCTTCCACCTCCAGCGTCGAACGCAGGGCCTCACAAAAGAGGGTATGGTCGTCGATGATGAGAATTTCTATCGAACTGCCGAAACCGGACATGTCGGAAACTCCCCCGTCCCGTATTCATCCGAAAGAACTAGGGGGCGCGCGACCTCCGCGAGCGGCCCTCCAGCCCTTCATGGTGCATAAATCTCCCAATAGTTACCCACCCGTAGGCCAGTCAGTCCATTCAAGATGAATCCCCACTCGATCTGCACGAAGACCCGGACGCGATAATTTACCTCCCGTTTGCGGTTCTTGACCGCTGCTTGGTCTCCTTCTCGTCGGTCTACGCGTTCATATCTGTCGGACAGGTCGCCGGTTCCTGTGCGGCGCCCGTCAGGACCAGCGCGCTGTTGAAGCCGTGGTAGCCCCGTGCGACGACGAGCGCCGTGTTGACGGGCACCGGGCGCGCGGACGTCACCAGGTCGATCGCGTAACCGGGCGCCGCCCGGCCCACGTTGACGGTGGGCGGGATGATGTCGCCCCTGAGGGAGAGCAGCGCGGTGGCGACATCCACGGCGGCGCCGCCCGAGTACATCCGGCCCGTCATCGACTTCGGCGCGGTGACCGGGACCCCCCGCGGCCCGAACACCCGGGCAATGGCCGCCGCCTCGTCCCGGTCCAGATCCGCCACCCCCGCCCCGTCGGCGAAGACGACGTCGACGTCCCGCGGCGACAGCCCGGCGTCCGCCAGCGCGCCCTCGATGGCGGACGCGAGGCGGGTGGGGCCCGCGCGGTCGGCGTCGAACGTGGCGCAGTGCCCGGCGATGTGCGCGTAGATCCTCGCCACGGCACGGGCCCGCGCCGCCCGCTCGTCCTCGACGACGAGCAACGCCCCGCCCTCCCCCGGCACATACCCCCCGGCCTCCTCGTGGAAGGGCCGATAGGCGCGGTCGGGGTCGAGGGCGCGGCTCATCCGGCCGTTCGGCATCTGCGCCGCCATCGCCCACGGGGACAGCGGCGCGTCGAGCCCGCCCGCGATCATCACCTTGGTCCCCTGGCGTATCCGGCGGCGCGCGACGGCGAGGGCGTCGAGCCCGCCGGCCTGCTCGCTCACCACGACATCGCTGGGGCCCCGGGTGTCGTGCCTGATCGACAACTGCCCGGTGTTCACCGCGTAGAACCAGGCGAAGGACTGGTACGCGCTGACATACTGCGGCCCCTGCCCCCACAGCGCCTGCAACTCCCGCTGGCCGAACTCGAACCCGCCCGCCGCGCCCGCCGTCGCCACACCCGTCTCGCCACGGACCAGGTCATCCGATGAAAGACCCGCGTCCGCGAGGGCCAGGTCGCTTGCGAAGAGGGCCAGTTGCGTCATCCGGTCGGTCTGCGGCAGCAGCCTGCCGGGGATGTGCTCGGCCGCGTCGAAGCCGGTGATCTCACCGCACAGCCGCACCGGGTAACTGCTCGCGTCATAGCGGCTGATGGGCCCGATCGCGCTCTTGCCGTCCAGCGTCGCGCTCCAGAACTCCTGAATGCCGAGCCCGGTCGGCGCCGTCACCCCGATGCCCGTGATTACTGCGGTCACTCTGCGGTCCAATCCGCGTCGGCCAGCAGAACAGCGCTCTGGAAACCGCCGAATCCGCTGCCGAGGCTGAGTACGACGTTGAGTTGCTGCTCCCGCGCCACCAAGGGGACGTAGTCGAGGTCGAGTTCGGGATCGGACTCGTTGAGGTTGGCGGTGGGAGGGATCACGTCATGCGTGAGGGCCAGCGCGCAGGCGGCGACCTCGATCGACCCGATGGCCCCCAGCGAGTGGCCGGTGACCGGCTTGATCGAGCTGATCGGGACGCGGTAGGCGTGCTCGCCGAGCGCGCGCTTCACGGCCATCGTCTCGTGCCGGTCGTTCTGCCTCGTCCCGGTGCCGTGGGCGTTGACGTAGTCCACGTCGGCCGCGGTGACCCCGCCCTCGTCGAGCACGGCGGTGACGGCCTGCGCCAGCTCGGCGCCGTCCGGGCGCAGCCCGGTCATGTGGTAGGCGTTGCTGCGCGTGGCGTGCCCCAGGATCTCGCCGTAGACGCGGGCGCCGCGGCGCACCGCGTGCTCGCGCTCCTCCAGCACGAGCACGGCCGCGCCCTCGCCGAGGACGAATCCGTCGCGTGTGCGGTCGAACGCCCTGAGCGCGTGCTCGGGGTCGTCGTTGCGGTGCGAGGTCGCCTTGATCGCGTCGAAGCAGGCGGCGGTGATGGGCGAGAGGGGCGCGTCGGTCCCGCCGCTGACCATGACGTCGGCTGAGCCCTCCCGTATGAGGTCGCAGGCGTGCCCGATCGAGTCGAGGCCCGAGGTGCAGCCCGCCGAGATCACCGCCACCGGGCCGCCCGCGCCGGTCGCCCAGGCGACCTCGGCCGCGAGCGAGCTGGGGATGAAGTAGTCGAACATGTGCGGCGGCGCGTAGTGCGGGTCGACGACCCAGTCCCTGCCGCCGTTGCTCAGGACGTTGTACTCCTGGTCCAGCTTGATGGTGCAGCCGACGGCGCTGCCCAGGCTCACCCCGGTGCGCTCGCCGACGACGCCGCACTCGTCGAGGCCGCTGTCCGCGAGCGCCTCCCTGGCGGAGACCACCGCGAACTGCGCGGCCAGGTCCATCCGGCGCACCTCCTGCGGGGTGAGGCCCGCCTCCTCGGGCGAGAAGTCGCACTCGGCCGCGATCTGCGACCTGAAGGGCGCCGGGTCGAACCTGGTCACCCGCCGGGTCGCCGGGGCGCCCGCGACGACCCGCTCCCAGAACGGCTTGGAGCCCGGTGTCCCCGGGGCCACCACCCCGATACCGGTGATCACCACCCGCCTTCTCATCGCCCGCCCCTCCCCCGGTCCGCCATTTCCCGATGCCGGCATAACGTCATCTCCGTGTCCTGGTTCACGAACCGTGCTGGTCGATCAGGTCGAGAAGGGGCGGCGGGTAGCGCTCTCCCCTCGCGCTCCCCGGCTCGAAGAGCGCGTCGAGCGCGGCGAGTTGATCGGGCGTCAGGCGCGTCGAAAGCGCTGCGGCGTTCTCCCTCAGATGCTCCTCGCGGCGCATCCCCACGACGGGTACGACCCCCTTGTCGGCCAGCCAGGCGAGCGCGAGGCGGGCGGCCGTCGTGCGGTGGGCCGCCGCGAGGCGCCGCAGCCCGTCCGCGAGGCGCGTGTTGTGCGGCAGGTTCGCCGGCTCGAACCTGGGGTCCCTGCGCCGCCAGTCCGCGGGCGGCAGGGTGGCGGGGTCGACGGCGGCGTCGGTGAGCAGGCCGAGGCCGAGGGGGCGGCAGGCGACGAAGCCGATCCCCAACTCGGCGCAGGTGCCGAGGATGTGGTCTTCCACATGGCGCTCCCACAGGGCGTACTCCGACTGGAGCACGGCGATGCGGCCGGTGGTACCGGCCCTGCGCAGGGTCGCGGGGGCCGCCTCGCACAGGCCGATGTGGCGCACCTTGCCCGCGGCGACCAGTTCGGTCATGGCGCCCACCGACTCCTCGACGGGTACGGTCCTGTCCACCCGGGCCAGCAGGTACAGGTCGAGGCGGTCGGTCCGCAGCCGCCGCAGCGAGCCCTCGCAGGCGGCCCTGAGGGCGTCCGGCCGGCCGGTGACCGCCGGGGGCGCCTTGGGCCTGTGCACGATGCCGGTCTTGGTCGCGATCACCGCCCTGTCCCTGAGACCCCGGGAGAGGGCGGTGCCGAGCGCGGTCTCGGACGCGCCCTGCCCGTAGTAGTCGGCGGTGTCGAAGAGGGTGACGCCGTGGTCGAGCGCCCGGGGCACCACGTCCGCCGCGGCGCGCACGTCGGTGAGCGCCATGCAGCCGAAGCCGAGGGCGGAGACCACCGGCCCCGAGACGCCGAGCCTCTTGTCCCGCATGTCCTGCCTCCACCCAGCCGTCGACTCGTGCCGGACTCACGCCCCCTCAAGACCGCCGCGGGACTGAGGGAGTGTGTCGCGGCCCGTTGGAGCGGGGTTCGTCCATCGCTCGAACCACGGGGCCCGCCGTCTCGACCGCCTCGCCAGCGCCTCTCGAAGGCCCCTGACTACGGTGCCGTCCGCACGGGGCGAGAGCCTGCCGTGCGACACAGCGGCCCGGGCGGCCGCGACACCGCGGCCGAGGAAGTTCCGACACAGCGGCTCAGAGACTGGGGAGACGACCGTGTTCACCATCGACGACGTACGCCGCATTCTGCGCAAGTGCGCGGGGGAGAACGATGCCGCCACGCTGGACGGGGACATCCACGACACCACGTTCGACGATCTCGGATACGACTCCCTGGCGCTCCTGGAGTCGCTGAGCGTGATCGAGCGGGAGCTGAGGGTGGAGCTGCCCGACGACCTCTTCGCCAGCGTGAAGACGCCACGGGAGCTGGTCGCCACGGTCCAGGACCGGCTTGCCCGCGGTGACCGTATGGACTAGATTCGGCTGGCCTTCGCTCAGTGAACGCACCAGCAGCGGGCGCGGAAAACCCACGGTGACCAGGGACTTTCACAAGAAGTCCGGCCATCTCCCCGCGCGTCCAGAGGCCAGAGAAAGCAGGAGTCCGCATGGCCAACCCCCCACGTATGCCAGTCGACCTGAGCGGCGTGTCCGAGTCGCTGCTGTGGAACCTCTACCAGCGGGCCGCCGAGGCCGCCCGTCCCGACGCGATCCTGAAGGACCCGAAGGCCGTCGAACTGGTGAGTGCGCTCGACTACCCCTTCGCGGAGAAGTTCGGCAAGGGGAAGCTCGGCCAGTGGCAGGCGCTGCGCGTGCTGCGCTTCGACCAGGAGGTCGGCTCCTTCCTCGCCGACCATCCGTCGGGTCAGGTCGTGGCGCTCGGCGAGGGGCTGGAGACGCAGTTCTGGCGGGTCGACAACGGGCGGCTGCGCTGGCTCGGCGTCGACATGCAGAACATCGTGGACCTGCGCGCCCAGGTCCTGCCCGACGAGGAGCCCCGGCAGCGCACGCTCGCCTGCTCCGCCCTCTCCGAGGAGTGGATGGAGCAGGTCGACGCCTCCGAGGGCCTGCTGCTCACCGCCCAGGGCCTGTTGATGTACTTCAAGCCCGAGGAGGTGCACACCTTCATGACCACGTGCGCCCGGCGCTTCCCCGGGGCCACCCTGGTCTTCGACGGTGTACCCCCCTGGTTCAGCGAGCGCACCCTGGCCGGGAAGATGACGACCAGCGGCGGCTACGAGAGCCCGCCGATGCCCTGGGCGATCGACGCCGCGGAGAAGAACCGGCTGCGCGCGCTGCCCCACGTGGCCGAGCTGTCCGACCTGCTGCCTCCCCCGGGCCGCGGCCTGATGCGGGGGCATGTCTACCCGATGCTCAACCGCCTCACCGCGGTGCGCGAGATGGGCCTCACCGGACTACCGCTGCAAAGGGTGCGTTTCGGCGACGGCGCCGCGTCGGACTGAGCGGCGCCGCACCAGCCCTCCCAGTGGCACCTTGGGTGTACCCCCGTTGAGAAGTGCTCCCCGCTATGGCTAGCTACCACCCGGACCCATTCATCGTTGCAGCCCAATCTGCTGGAGATCTCCTTGAGATTCAAAGTGTTGGGCCCGCTCGAGGTTAGCCATGACGAGCAGGTCTGTACCCCCCAAGCCCCGAAGGTACGTCAAGTACTCGCACTGCTGCTGCTGCGCTCGAACCAGTTGGTCAGCATCGAGTCACTGATCGAGGAACTGTGGGGTGAGACGCCCCCCCACAGCGCCGTCACCACCACGCAGACGTACATCTACCAACTCCGCAAGGCGACCGCCCGGTTCATGGGTGACGAGACCGGCAAGAAGGTCATCGCCACCACACCGCCGGGCTACGTGTTCCACGTCGACAGCGACCAGTTGGACTTCCAGACGTTCAACAAGGCCACGGAGGAGGGCCGCACCCTGATGGAGCAGGGGCGCCACCTCCAGGTCTCCGAGCGGCTGAGCGCCGCGCTGGCCCTGTGGCGGGACCAGGCGCTCACCGACGTCGTGCACGGCCCGCTGCTCCAGCGCTACGTGACCCACCTCAACGAGCTGTACATCAGCGCGCTCGAACTGCGCATCCAGGCGGACATGGAACTGGGCCGGTACCGGCAGCTCATCCCCGAGCTGGGTGAACTCGTCCAGACCTATCCGTACAACGAGTGGTTCCACGGGCAGTTGATGATCGCCCTCACCCAGACGGGGCGGCGCAGGGACGCCCTCAACGCGTACCAGACGGCACGCCGGCTGCTCGACCAGGAGCTGGGGCTCGCCCCTTCGGCGAGTCTCCAGCACATCCACCAGAGTGTGCTGGGCGCGGACGTGAACGGGTTCCGGCCGGTGTCGGCGCTGCCGCAGCCGTACCACGCCCAGGCGGGCTGACCAGGTCCCGAGCCGACCGCGACGACACGAAGACCGGAGACGCCCCCCAGGCGCCCCCGGTCTTCGTCGTCGTGGCCCTCCCACCGCTCCGATCCGGCTCGAAGACGCCTCAACCACCCCTCCGTCAGCGGTCCCTAACGTGCCGCACATGACCACAGGTACGAGTCTCAAGGGAAGAGTCGCCCTGGTCACCGGGGCGGGCAGGAACATCGGCGCGGTGATCGCCGCCGAGCTGGCGAGGCGGGAAGCGGCCGTCGCGATCAACTACCGCAAGTCGGTCGAGGGCGCGGAGCAGGGGGTGCGCGACATCCGCGAGCGCGGTGGCCGCGCCGGTGCCTACCAGGCCGACGTCCGCGACATGGACGGCGTGCGCGGCATGGTCGACGCGGTCGAGGACGACCTGGGCCCGGTCGACACGCTCGTACTCAACGCCACCGGCTTCGACGACGTCCTGCGCGGCCCTGCGCTCGGCCACACCGTGGACGAGCTTCAGGAGGAGATGGCCGCGCAGTTCCGGGCCGCGCTGGTGCCCGCCTATGTGCTGGCGCCGCGCATGGCCGAGCGCGGGGGCGGCAACATCGTCTTCATCTCGGCCATCTACCCGCGGCGCACCATGGCGGGCGGGCTCGGGCACGCGCTCGCCAAGGTCTCCGTGGAGACGGCGATGAAGCACCTCGCGGTCGAGCTGGGCCCCCAGGGGGTCAGGGTCAACACCGTCATCCCCGACGTCACCCGCAGCGAGGGCTTCGAGCGGGCCATCAAGCTGGAGCACGTGGCCAAGCAGCTCGACTCCTACATCGGCGGTATCCCCCTCCGCCGCATCGCCGAGCCCGAGGAAGTGGCACGGGCGGTCGCCTCGATCGTCAGCGATGACATGTCGTACGTCACGGGCGCCTTCCTGCCGGTGGCCGGCGGAAACCTCATTCTCTGACACCGCGGTTCTCCGCAGGGGAGGAAGAACATGGCTGATCTGCCCTTCACGAGCCGGCACGCCGTCGTCACCGGTGGCGGCGCGGGCCTCGGCCGGGCGACGGCGCTCGCCCTCGCAGAGCGCGGCGCCGCCTCGGTGATCGTCACCGGCCGCCGCGAGGAGCCCCTGAGGGCCGTGGCCGACCTGCACCCGGCGATCAGGCCGGTGGTCGCCGACGTCCGTGACGAGGCGGGGGCGGCGGCCGTCGTGGCGGCGGTCACCGCGGGCTCCGGCCGTCTCGACGTGGTGGTCCACAACGCGGGGGTGTGGCGGTCCACACCGGTGGACGGCCTCGACGACACCGCCGTGCGGGAGGTCGTCGACACCAACGTGGTGGGCCCTCTCACCCTCACCCCCCGGCTGCTGCCGCTGCTGAACGAGGGGGCGTCGATCGTCTTCGTCTCCAGTGTGATGGGGCACCTGCCGGGCCCGGGGCAGGCGGTTTACTCGGCGAGCAAGGCCGCCGTCGACAGCCTGACGCGGTCGTGGGCGAGCGAGCTGGCCCCGCGCCGCATCCGGGTGAACGCCGTGGCGCCGGGGAGCGTGGAGACCGAGGGCCTGATCGCCACGGCGCGGGCCGCGGGCTGGAGCGACGAGAAGATCGAGGCGGTGCGCGCGAGCAAGGCGCGGACGTTCCCGCTGGGCCGGTACGGCACTCCGGACGACGTCACCGCGTGGATCACGCATCTCGCCGCGACGACGAGTTCATGGGTCACCGGCCAGGTGATCACCGTGGACGGGGGCTGGGATCTGCTGTCGGGGCCCGCCGTCTGAGGCCGAGTCCGGCCTAGAGAAATCCGATCAGCCCCTCAGGCCCCGCCCGGGAAGATCCCGGGGAGAAAGGGTTCGGCATGGAGAAGACCCCGAAGAAGAAGGTCCTGCTCATCCAGCAGGGCGTCTGGGCGATGTCGCTGGAGTCGATGCCCCTGGCCTCCGCCTACATCAAGGCGACGGCCCTCGACGACCAGCGGATACGCGACCAACTCGACATCGAGATAAGGAACTTCGACGGCGGCGCGACGCTCGTCAACATCGCTCAGGAGCTGTTCGGAAAGGGTGACGTCCCCGACGTCATCGCCTTCTCCGTGCTCGGCTGGAACTTCCGCACCTTCGGCTGTCTCGCCGAGACCTTCAAGCAGTTGAACCCGGACGGCTGGGTCGTCTTCGGCGGCACCCACGTGGCCCACCAGGCGGCGCGCACCCTGCGGATGTACCCCGAGGTGGACGTGGTCGTCAACGGCGAGGGGGAGCTGACGTTCCGTGAGGTCCTGAACGCCTATCTCGACGGCACCTCGCGGCACGAACTCGACCACATCCAGGGCATCTCCTTCACCGACGGCGGCGACAAGCTCGTCACCACCGAGGAGCGCCCCAGGATCGAGGACCTGGACGTCATCCCCTCGCCCTTCCTCACCGGCGCGATCAGTCTCACGGACGAGAACGGCGAGTTCCCCTACGATGTGGCCCTGTTGGAGACCAACCGCGGCTGCCCGTACAAGTGCGCCTTCTGCTTCTGGGGCGGCGCCGTCGGCCAGCGGGTGCGGGCGTTCTCCCGCGAACGGCTCAGGCAGGAACTGGAGTTGTTCGCGCGGCACAAGGTGCACACCATCGTGCTGTGCGACGCGAACTTCGGCATGCTGCCCATCGACCGCGAGTTCGTCGAGGACATGATCGAGGTGCGCGACAAGTACGGCTTCCCCAGGGCCCTTGAGACGTCGTGGGCGAAGAACAAGTCCAAGCTCTTCTACGACATCGTCCGCATGATGAAGGAGGCCGGCCTGCACAGCTCGTTCACGCTGGCGCTCCAGACCCTGGACGAGAGCGCGCTGTCCCTGATGAACCGGCGCAACATGAAGGTGAACTCCTGGGAGGAGCTTGCGGAGTGGCTCAACAAGGAGGGCATGGAGTGCTACGCCGAACTCATCTGGGGCGCCCCGGGGGAGACGGTCGAGTCGTTCATGAACGGGTACGACCGGCTCGCCAAGTACGTCACCCGGGTGGCGACGTACCCGATGCTGCTGCTGCCGAACACCGAGTACTCGGAGAACAAGGAGAAGTACGGGCTGCTCACCGTCCGGGGTGACCAGGACGACTTCGAGTACCTGCTCAAGCACCAGACGATGACCCCGCAGGACAACGAGCTGATCCACCGCTTCCTGTTCTTCTCCCGCCTCACCGCCGAGAACCCGGTGTTCCGCAGCCTGTGGACGGCGCTGCGGGTGCTCGGCGGCGTCACCCAGTCCCAGGCCATCCGGTCGATGATCGACTGGTTCGGCGCGACGCAGGACCCCGAGGCGGAGCCGATCCAGGACCTGCTCGCCCGCTCCTTCACCAACGTGGACGCGCTGGGCCCGGCCACCGAGTTCGTCTACGGGCGGGTCGCGGCGAAGCGGCTGTTCCAGGAGTGGTGGCAGGAGTCGATGCGGCCGCGCGTCCCCGAGGAGCACCGTGCGCTCCTCGACGAGGTGTTCCGCTACGACATCCAGACGCTGCCCGCGTACGTGTCGGGCGGCGAGGAGGCGTCCGAGCTGTTCCCGCACCCGGGGCTGCCGGTCGTCACCGTCGCGGGCGAGCGCTTCCACGTGCGCGCGGGCATGACGTTCCGCTGCGACGTGCCGGCCCTCGTGCAGTCCCTCAAGCGCGACGAGCCGTACGACCACGCGCTGGTGGAGTTCACCACGTCGCTGTACTACAAGGTGGGTGTCGACGGGTTCGTGGGCTCCACCAACCACGAGGAGATCATCTACTTCATGGGGCGCCTCGAACGGGAGATGGACGGCACCTCCTCCCTCGCGGCGACGGGGGCGGAATAGTGGCCGCGCCCCTCGTACGCCCCCTCGCACGCGGCGCCACGGCGGCGCTCGCCTTCGCCGCCGCCCTCGCCCTCACGGCCACCGACGCCTCGGCGCTGCCCCGGGGCTCCGCCGACGTCGCCTGCGCCGAGGTGTCCGTGCCGCTCTCCGCAGGCGACGGCCGGGCCGTCGGGGGCGAGCTGTGCCGTCCCGACGGGACCAACGGCGTGGTGGAGGTCCTGCTGAGCGGCCTCACCTACGACGCGCGCTACTGGACGCAGGCACCGGCCCCGCAGCAGCCCTCGTACGTCGCCGACGCGAACGCCCGCGGCTTCACCACCCTGACGCTCGACCGGCCGGGCACCGGCGCCAGTGGCCGCCCGCCCGCCGCCGACGTCACCTTCGCGAGCGACACCGCCTCGGTCCACGAGGCCGTCACCGCACTCCACGCCGGGCTCGGCGGCCACACGTACCCCCGGGTCGTGCTGGTGGGCCACTCCTACGGGGCCGGGGAGGCGCTGGCGGAGTCCGCGCGGCACGACGACGTGGCCGCGGTCGTCCTCAGTGGCTTCGCCCATGCGTCGGGACCCGAGGGGGACGCCATCATCCCCTCGATGATCCCCGCGTCGCAGGACCCGGTCGTCGGCCCCACGGGGCCGCCCGACGGCTATCTGACGACGAAGCCCGGCAGCCGCGAGGACCTGTTCTACGCACCCGGCGACGCCTCCGCGGAGACGATCGCGCGGGACGAGCTGACCAAGTCGACGATGACCACAGGAGAGCGGGACTCCCTCAGTGATCCTTATGCCGCCACGCTGGCCGCCATGGAGAAGGCTCCCGTCCTCCTCGCACTGGGCTCGAAGGACGCGCTGGTCTGCGGGGGGCCGTATCTGGCGTGTACGTCGCCCGAGGAGGTGACCACGTTCGAGCGGTACGTGTTCACCGGGGACAACCGTCTTGACGCCTATCTGCTCCCCGGGTCCGGGCACTCCCTGAACCTGCACGGCAACGCCTCCGCCTGGCACACGGCGGCGGCCGCATGGATCGAGGACGCCGTCGGTCAGGGCGACTGAGGCGTCTTGTCCGCAACCGAAGACAACACAACGCCGAGCGAAGGAGTTCCCCGGTGAAAGGTCTCGTGCTGTCCGGGGGAACCGGGACCCGTCTGCGCCCGTTCACCTATTCCATGCCCAAGCAGTTGATGCCGGTGGCCAACAAACCGGTGCTGCACTACTGCCTGGAGAACATCCGTGACCTGGGCGTCACCTCCGTGGGCATCATCGTCGGCCAGCGCGGCGGGCAGGTCGAGCAGGCCATCGGGGACGGCGCGGACCTGGGTCTCGACCTCACCTATCTGTTCCAGTCGGCGCCGCTCGGGCTCGCGCACTGTGTGACGGTGGCCGAGCGGTTCCTCGGCGACGACGACTTCGTCATGTACCTGGGCGACAACATGCTGGTCGGCGGTCTGGCCGACGCGGCACGTGACTTCGCCGCACGCCGCCCGGCCGCGAAGGTGCTCGTCACGAAGGTCGACGACCCGCAGCACTACGGTGTCGCGGAACTCGACGCCGAGGGGCACGTGGTCTCCCTGACCGAGAAGCCCGAACACCCCAGGTCCGACCTGGCGATGATGGGGGTGTACTTCTTCACCCCCGCGGTCCACGAGGCCGTGCGCGGCATCCGGCCGAGCGCACGGGGCGAGTTGGAGATCACCGACGCGGTCCAGCGCCTCGTCGACAGCGGACGGGACGTCACCGCCGAGGTGTACCAGGGGTACTGGGCCGACACCGGCGGTGTGCGGGAGCTGCTGGGCTGCAACCGGGTCGTGCTCGACGCCATCACGGGCGATGTGCGCGGCCGGGTGGACGGCACCTCCGTGCTCACGGGCCCGGTGGTCGTCGGGGCCGGCACCGAGATCGTGGGCTCGCGCCTCGAAGGGCCGCTGACCATCGGCGCGGGGTGTGTGGTGCGCAACGCCAGGATCGGTCCGCACACCGCTGTCGGACAGAACTGCCAGATCGAAAACGCGGACGTCCAGGAGTCGATCGTGCTCGAAAACGTTCATGTCGAGGGAGTGCGCGGGGTGCGCGACTCGGTCATCGGCAGAGGTGCCCGGGTACGGGGCACCTCGTGCGGGTCCGGGGCCCAGCGCCTGCTGTTGGGTGACCAGGCCAGCATCCAGGTGCGCTCCGCATGAGGGTCCTGGTCACCGGAGGCGCCGGGTTCATCGGCGCCCACTACACGCGGGGGCTGCTGAACGGCGAGTACCCCGGCAGCGAGGGCGCCGAGGTGACGGTGCTCGACAAGCTGACGTACGCGGGCAACCTGGCCAACCTGCCGGTCGGCCACCCGCGGCTGCGCTTCGTGCACGGCGACATCACGGACCGGGAGCTGCTCGAACGGGAGCTGCCGGGCCACGACGCCGTGGTGCACTTCGCGGCGGAGTCCCATGTGGACCGCTCCATCACCGGCGCCTCCGCGTTCGTGGAGACCAACATCGTCGGTACCCAGTGCCTGGCCGACGTGTGCGTCAGCGCCGGGGTGTCGCCGTTCGTGTACGTGTCCACGGACGAGGTCTACGGGTCCATCCCCCACGGGGCCTGGGACGAGTCCTGCCCGCTGGCGCCGAACTCGCCCTACGCCGCTTCCAAGGCGGGCGGGGAGCTGATGGCCCGCGCGTACTGGCGCACCCACGGTCTCGACGTCCGTATCACCCGCTGCTCCAACAACTACGGCCCGTACCAGCACGTCGAGAAGCTGATCCCGCTGTTCGTGACGCATCTGCTGTCCGGCCGCCCGGTGCCGCTGTACGGCGACGGCGGGAACGTCAGGGAGTGGATGCACGTGCGCGACCACTGCGCCGCGGTGCACCTGGTCACGGTCGCGGGGAAGGCGGGCGACGTCTACAACATCGGCGGTGACACGGCCCTGAGCAACCGGGAGGTCACCGAGCGCATCATCAGGCTCTGCGACGCCGACTGGTCGCAGGTGCGGTACGTGCCCGACCGGCGGGGCCACGACCGCCGCTACGCGCTGGACGCGAGCCGCATCCGCGAGGAGCTGGGGTTCGTCCCGCGCATCGGCTTCGACGAGGGTCTGGCCGAGGTGGTGCGCTGGTACCGGGACAACCCCGCGTGGTGGAAGCCGCTGGAGAACGCCCCGGCGTCGGGGTGAGCACACCGGCCCCCGCACAGGACCCGTACGCCGCAGCCGCACCGCCCGGCGCCGCCCCCCGCACGGCAGGGGGCGGCGCCGGGTGTGCTCAGCCCCGGGCCGCGCGGGTGAAGACCTCCTCGACCAGGGCGGACTGACGCAGAATCATCTCCAGATGCGGTTCGACGTCGCGGCGTTCCGCGATGGTGTCGGCGAACTCCGCCGCGATGTTCGCGAACTGGTCGTCGGCGGGCAGGGTCCGCTCCTCGCGGACGTCCTGCCGTTCGAGCCTGATCACCGGCTGGAACCCCGCGGGGGGTGTGAAGGCGCGCTCCACGCCGATCCGCCCGGAGCTGCCCCACAGTTCGTAGCGTGAGCGGTAGGCGTGGACGAAGCCGAAGCCGATGTGGGCGGTCACCCCGTCCTCGTCGTGCAGCAGGGCGCCGCCCGCCACGTCCACCCCGCGGCGCGGATCGACCCGCAGATACGATCCGGTGACCCGGATGTCGGAGCCCAGGTACAACTGGGCGGCCCGCAGCGGGTAGACCCCGACGTCGAGCAGCGCGCTGCCGCCCAGTGCCCGCTGGTAGCGGGTGTCGCCGTCGGGCAGCGGAGGAATCCCGAAGTCGGCGGTGAGGCTGCGCAGGGTGCCGATGGCCCCGTCGGCGACCAGCTCGCGCACCCGGGCGTGCTGGGAGTGCCGCAGGAACATGAAGCTCTCCATGAGCAGCAGTCCGCGCTCGCGGGCGAGCGACACCGCCTTGGCCGCCTCCTCGTACCGGGTGACGAGGGGTTTCTCGCAGAGCACGTGTTTGCCCGCCGACAGCGCCCGGGTGATCCACTCGGCGTGCAGCCCGGTGGCGAGGGGGATGTAGACCGCGTCCACGTCGTCCCGTTCGAGCGCGGCCGCGTATCCCGCCACCGGCTCCCCTCCGAAGGTGTCGGTGAAGGCCCGCGCCTTGGCCGGGTCCCGGCTCGCCACCGCCGTGATCTCGATGCCTGGCACGGTCGCCATCGCGGGCAGCATGCGCCGCCTCGCGATGTCGGCGCAGCCCAGCACGCCGACGCGCAGCCGGCCGTCGGGGCGGCCGTTTTCGTTCGTTCGCTGCTCTGCCACTGTCTGCCACCTCGGTCTCGGCCGGTCAGGCACGGTCGGCGACGATCGCCTTGTGCATGGAGTTGGTGCTTGCGTGGAAGCGGACGTTGGTGAACCCGGCTTCGGTGAACATCCACCGGTAGGTGTCGAGGGAGTGGGGCTCGCCCGTCTCGGTCTGCATCAGCATGATCAGGGCGAACAGGTGCGGGTTGGGGTCGTCGGCCGGTGACACCCTCTCGTCGAAGGTGTGCCCGACGACGCCGATCCGGCCGCCGGGGCGCATCGCCGCGTGCAGCCTGCGCAGCAGACCGGCCGCCTGCCGCGCCGAGCGGTGGTGCAGTACGTGGGCCATGGTGACCAGATCGTAGGGGCCGCCCAGCGGGTCGTTGAAGGCGTCGCCCTGCCGGAACTCGGTCCTGTCCGCGACCTCAAGGCGCCGGGCGTTCTCCTCCGCCACCGCGAGGACGCGCGGCGCCCAGTCGAAGGCGCAGAGCCGGGCGCGGGGCTCCCTGCGGGCGATCTCGAAGCCGTACCATCCTGAGCCGCAGCCGACGTCCAGCACGTCGACCCGCTCGGCCGCCGGGTTCCAGGGCAGCAGCAGGTCGGCGACGAGCTGGGCGGCGCCGGTGTTGAACGTCGAATCGGCGCTGTGCTCCGCCCACACCCCGAAGTAGTCGAAGTCCGGGGTGTCCGCGGTGGTCTCCATGACGGGGGCGCCCTTGCGCACGGACTCGGCGAGCCGCTTGTGCGCGTCCCACTCCCAGGAGTCGATGCCGAGCCTGATCGGCCCGCCGAAGTAGTCCTTGCCGCCCTTGACCAGCAGGTCCTCGGCGCCCGGCACCAGTGAGTAGCGCCCCGCCCCGTGGTGCAGCAGGCCGATGGCGGCCAGGGCGTTCAGCAGGATGCGGGTGCCGCGCTCCGACGTGCCGAGGCGGGCGGCGAGGACGTCGACGTCGGCCGGTCCCTGCGCGACGGCGTCGTAGACGCCCAGTTCGACCGAGCAGCGCAGCAGGCTGGAATGGGTGTAGCCGCGCATATAGGTGTGGAGCTTCTTCCGGGTCAGCGCGTCGGCGTTCTCCTGTGGCATCCCTCATCCTCCCGGTCGCGGGGCACGAACTCGGACGCTCCCAGCCTCACCGGGCGCGGTCCGCAGGCGTTCGAGGCCGACTTGAGCGGGGGTGGGGGCAGGGCGCTTCGAACGTTCCTCGACCGGCCGGTGGCACGGTGCCCGGATGGATCTGGGTCTGTCCGGCAGGACCGCGCTGGTGACGGGTGCGACGGGCGGCATCGGGCGGGAGGTCGCCCGTGCCTTCGTCGCCGAGGGTGCCACCGTCGCGCTCGGCTACCGCAACGACCGCGAGGGCGCCGAGCGGCTGGCGCGCGAGCTGAAGGACGCGTTCGCGGTCCGGTACGCGCTCGACGACGCCGACTCGGCGGCCGAGGCGGTCGCGGCGGTGCGCGAACGGCGCGGGGGGACGGACGTGTTCGTCGCCAACGCGTTCAGCTGGGGCCGCAGGCGTGCCCCCGGCACCCGGTTCGAGGACGTCGCGCCGGACGAGTGGGGCCCGGTGGTGGGGCACAATCTGGCGCCGGTGGTGCGTGCCACCCAGCTCGTGCTGCCGCAGATGCGCGAGCGCGGCTGGGGACGCATCGCGTTCGTCTCCTCGCACAACGCCTTCGACGGCCAGCGAGGCCAGGAGTTCTACGGCACCGTGAAGGCCGGCCTCTACGGGCTCGCCCGCAGCCTGGCCTGGGACGTGGGCCAGGACGGGGTCCTCGTCAACGTGGTGGCGCCGGGGCTCACGCTGACCGAGCGGGTGCGCACGGGGCTGCCCGAGGAGATCAGGGAGCGCGAGCGGTCGAGGACCCCGACGGGGCGGCTGAGCACCCCTCAGGAGGTGGCGCGCACCCTGCTGTTCCTGTGCTCCGCGGCCAACGGGAACGTCACCGGCGAGAACGTGACGGTGGCGGGCGGGCGTTGAACCCAGCGGCGCTCCATCAGGGCTCAAAGGACCGGCCGTAGCGTCCGCGCCATGGTCTCGGACTCACTGCAAGGCAAGGTCGTCGTGGTCACGGGCGGCGACTCGCCGTCCACCGTTCCGGTCGCGGCCGAGCTGGCACGGCGCGGCGCGGTGCTCTCCGTGCAGTACGACACCTCGTTCGCCGACGCCAGGGACCTGGTGCGCGGCATCGAGAAGGACGGCGGGCAGGCGATCGCGGTGCGGGCGGCGCTGACGGACGAGTCCCGGATGGAGGCCCTGTGCCGCCGCACCATGGGCGCGCTCGGCGCCCTTGACGCGCTGCTGGTCGACACCTCCGCCGCCGCGCCCGGCCACGGCGAGGCGGCGCCCGCGGAGGCGTTCGACGCGCTGCGGCACCGTCTTGAGGGCTGGCTGGCTCCCGCGCACGCGGCGCTGCGCACCCTGGCGTCCCAGCAGCGGTCGGGCGCGGTGGTGTACCTCACCGCAGGCGCGGGGCCCGACGCCGCCCTGGCCAGGTCCTTCGTACCGCAGCTCGCGGCCGGGGCGCGCCGCTGCGCCGTGCGGATCAACGCGGTCGCGGCGGCCCCGGGGCCCGCGGACGCCGTACGCGGGGTGGTGGACCTGGTGGCCGCGCTGACCGCGGGCGAGCTGTCCCGGCTGAGCGGCGCCGTACTCGCCCTGGACACCGCACCGCTCGACTGACGGCCGCACCCCCCTTCCCCGTCCGAGGAGCCCGGCATGCGCGTGCTGTTCACCACCACCAACTGGAAGGGCGCCTACTTCTGCATGGTCCCGCTCGGCTGGGCGCTGAACGCCGCGGGACACGAGGTGCGGGTGCTGTGCGCGCCCTCGCAGGCCGACGCGGTCCGCTCGGCGGGGCTGGCGCCCGTCCCCGCCCTCGGGGACATCGACATGATGGTCTTCGAGCGGATGGCACGCCACGCCGAGGCGCGGGCGGACGACGGTCTTCCGGTGCTGCACCCGGTCACCGGGCGGCCGCTGGCCTCGCCCGACGAGTACGACGCCGAGGTGGAGGGCGCCGCGTTCCTGAGGGAGTGCGAGGACATCACCCGGTCCAACCGGGACGCCGCGGTGGCGTGCGCCCGCGCGGTCCGGCCCGACCTGGTGGTGCACGACCTGATGTCGCTCGAAGGGCCGCTCGCCGCGCGCGTGACGGGCGTTCCCGCCGTGTACCACTCCCCCGGCATGTTCGGCGCGTACGAGACCGGGCTCGACGACACCGTCGGGTCCTTCGCCCACCACGGGGTGGCGCCGTGGGAGCCGTCGCAGGTGAGCCACTTCATCGACCCCACACCGCGGTCGCTGGCCCAGGACGCGGGCGACGCGGTACGGCTGTGCAGCGGTTACGTCCCGTACAACGGCCCGGGTGAGGTGGCCCCCTGGATGTGGGAGCGCCCCGCCCGCAGGCGGGTCTGCCTGCTGTGGAGCAACTCCGCGCTGGAGATCTACGGCCCCTCGATGCCCGCGCTGCGCCACGTGGTGCAGGCGGTGCGCGCGCACGGCGCCGAGCTGCTGCTCACCGCCTCGGCACGCCAGGTGGCCGTCCTGGGCGAACTCCCGGACGGTGTACGGGTGTTGCGGCAGTGCCCGGTGAACCTGCTGCTCGACTCGTGTGACGCGCTGATCCACCAGGGCAGCGTCAACCCGATGATGGCGGGGGCGGTCGCCGGGCTGCCGCAGCTCATGCTCCCGCTCACCGACGACCAGAGCGAGATGAGCAGGCGGTACGAGAAGGCCGGGGCGGGGCTGCGCGTTCCCGGCCTGACCGCGCGGTACGACGCCGTGCACCGGGCGGTCGGCAGGCTCCTCGGGGACGACGCGCTGCGCTCCGCGGCGCGCACGGTGCGGGACGACGGTGCGCGGCGGCCCCGTGTCTGCGCCCTCGTCGCACCGCTCGAACGTCTCGCCCGGGGCGACGACCCCGTCCTGTGACCGGCCAAGCGACACGACCCAGAACGGTGGTATCCAGTGACGACAGACACCGGCCTCGACGAGATGCGCTCCTGGCTGCTGACGGAGCATCACGAGACCGTCGATCCGGCGCGGTTGGGACATGTGCGCGCGGAGCTTGAGCGTGTCGTGCGCGACGGTGTGCCGGGGCCCGTGGCCGAACTCGGCTGCTACCGGGGCGCGATGACCCTGTGGATGCGGGCGGTCCTCGACGCGTGCGGCGACGACAGGGCCATCCATGTCTTCGACTCCTTCGAGGGGCTTCCCGACACCACCGAGGAGGACGAGATCGTCATGCCGTCCGGGGTGTTCGCCTGCTCGCCCGACGACCTGCTCGCGGCCTTCGACACCTGGGGCAGGCGGCGCCCCGAGGTGCACCCCGGCTGGTTCGACAGCACGCTCCGCGACCAGCTCCCCGACCGGATCGCCTTCGGCTACCTGGACGGGGACCTGTACGCCTCCACCCTGGTCTCGCTGACCGAGTGCGTGCCGCGTCTCGCGCCCGGCGGCGCCCTCATCATCGACGACTACACCGACCCCGCCGCGGGCCCCGACACGATCGCGCCGTTCCCCGGCGTCAAGGCGGCCTGCGACGCGTACTTCGAGGGCCGCTCCCCGGTCGAGACCCTCCCGGGCGACGTCGCGTACGGGCGCCTGCGCCGCGAGCGCGGGTGAGCGGCGGCCGCCCCGGCGCCCCGCCACCCGGACGGCCCCGCCGTACCCACGGCCGCAGGACCCACGCCCCGAGAGAGGACACCCCATGCCCGACGAGCAGCCCGACGCCTCCGTCTACAAGGAGCTGGTCCAGCTCATCAGCTCGTTCCCCTCGGCCCAGTACATCAGGGCGCTGACCCTGCTCGGCGTGCCCGACCACCTGCTCGACGGGCCGCGTCCCGTGGCCGCGCTCGCGACCTCGATCGGGGCACACGAGCGGACGCTCGGCCGCTATCTGCGCTCCTGCGCGGTCCTGGGGCTGACCACGGAGGACGAGCCCGACGTGTTCGGGCTCACCCCGATGGGCGCGCTGCTCGCCACCGGCGGCATGTTCGCGGCCATCGCGCGGGCGACCGCGGGCATGCACCACTACCTGCCGTACTCCAGGACGGCGGAGTGCGTACGCACCGGGAGGCCCATGGGCGAGGAGACCCTGGGGACGTCCTTTCAGCGGCACCTCCAGGAGCGCCCCGACGAGCTGCTGGCCTTCTACCAGTTGGACTCCATGGCCTCGGGCGACTGCGGCGGCTCACTCGCGAAGGCGTTCGACTTCGGGCGCTACGGGACGATCGTCGACGCGGCCGGGCGGCACGGCGACACGCTGGCGCAGGTCCTGGCCGCCGCCCCCGGCGCCCGTGGCGTCCTCTTCGACCTCCCGGCGATCATGCCGGCCGCCCGCGCGAACCTCACGGAACACGGGGTGATCGACCGGGTGCGGCTGGCCGGCGGGGACGTGGGCGAGGAAGTGCCGCCGGGCGGCGGGGACTTGTACCTGCTCAGGACCGTGCTGTGGGAGAACGACGACGACAGGGCCGTACGCATCCTGCGCAACGTCGCCGCCGCCATGCCGGACTCCGCCCGTCTGCTGGTGGTGGAGACGTTCCTGCCGGAGCTGCCGAACGGCATCGGCGGCCCTGACGTGGACGAGGAGACACGGGAGCTGCACCGGGTCAACTTCTCGGTGTTCCTCCAGCGCGGCGGCCGGGTGCGCACCGAGGAGGAGAACAGGCGGCTGCTGGAACGGGCCGGGTTCACCGTCGAGCGGGTCGCCCATGTCGCGGGCGACGCGCGCGGCTGGGACCTCATCGAGGCACACGGACGCCGCCCCTGAGGGGTGTCGCCGTGAACGCCGGTGCGGGCGGGCGCGTCCGACGCCGCTCCCCGCGCGTCCTCATGCCGCGAGCGCCCTGGAGAACCCGCCGTCGCGCTAGCCGTCCCGGTCTCTCCCGTCGGCTGCGGCTTTCCCCTCACCCGCGGCTTTCCCCTCACCCGCGGCTTTCCCGTCGACTGCGGCCGCGTAGGCGGCGGCGAGGCGTTCCAGCGGTCCCGGCCCCTCGTGCGGTGCCAGCTCGGCGCCGAGATGGCGGACGCGCAGCTCGTCCATGAACTCCTCGACGAACGCCGGGCCCTCGGCCCGCATCAGCTCCTGACGCGTCCTCAGCTCCTCGCTCCCGGTGCGCCAGTCGAGGCCCCAGTTGCCGAGCGCGTAGATGATGGGCAGCGTCCGGATGCCGGCTTCGGTGAGGCTGTAGCGGGCGCGCTGTCCGCGCGCGGCGCCCGCACGGGTCAGGATGCCCGCGGCGACCAGGCGCTTCAGCCGGTCGGCGAGGATGTTCGACGCGATGCCCTCGATCGAGCCGTGCAGCAGCTCCCGGAAGTAGCGGCGGTCGCCGAAGATCACGTCGCGCAGCACGAGGAACGACCACTGGTCGCCGAGTGCTTCGACGGCGGCGTTGATGGGGCATCCGGAACGCGGGTCCACGACTTCTCCTTGACGGGGTCTGCGCCGCCAGTATAGTGATTGCGAAATGCAACCACTTAAGGATGGAGCAACGGTGGCCGTACGTGTGGACCTCAACATCTCGCTCGACGGGTTCGCGACCACAACGGGCCAGACGCCCGAGAGCCCGATGGGCGAGGACTGGTCGCGCCTGGTCGCCGCCTACGTCGCGACCCGCACCTTCCGCGAGCGCGTCCTGCACGACACGTCGGGCGAGGGCACGACGGGGGTGGACGACAAGTACGCGCGGGCGTACTTCGACGGGATCGGCGCGGAGATCATGGGCGCGGGGATGTTCGGCCTGCACCACTACCCCGACGACCCGGACTGGCGCGGCTGGTGGGGCGATGAGCCGCCGTTCCGGGCCCCCGTGTTCGTCTTGACGCACACCGCCCCGCGGCCGCCGATGGAGATGGCGGGCGGCACGACGTTCCACTTCCTCACCACGACACCGCAGGAGGCGCTGAAGCTGGCGCGGGAGGCCGCCGACGGCAAGGACGTCCGCGTCGGCGGCGGCGCCACCGTGGTGCGCGACTTCCTCAAAGCCGGCCTCGTGGACCGGCTCCACGTCGGCATCGCCCCGGTCCTGCTCGGCCGCGGCATCCGGCTCTGGGACGATCTGCGCGGCCTGGAATCCGACTACCGGGTGACGGCGGAGGTGGCAGAGAGCGGCACCACGCATCTGACGTTCAGCAGGTGAGAACGCGCGGCGCCGCCGCTAGGGAACGGTCGTCTCCACGAGGAACGAGGCGGGGCCCGCGGGGGTGATCTGCGGGGCGGGGAGGCCGGCTTGTTCCAGGAGGCGGGTGAAACCGGTGGTGGTGCGTTCGCGGCCGCCCTGTGTCGCCAGCATCAGCAGGTCCATCGTGGTGGCGCTGCCCAGCGTCCGCGTCGCGTCGAGCACCTGCTCGACGATCACGATGCGGGCGCCGGAGGGCGCCGCGGCCACCAGGGAGCGCAGGACACCCACCGCCGTGGTGTCGTCCCACATGTGGACGACGTTCTTCAACAGGTACAGGTCGGCCTCGACCGGCAGCGCCCGGTGGGCGTCGCCGCCCAGCACCCGGCACCGGTCGGCCAGGTCGCCGTCGACCAGGCGCCGTTCCGCCCCCTCGACCACCCGCGGCAGGTCGAACAGGACGCCCAGGGCGGTGGGGTGGCGTTCGAGCAGCATGCGTAGCAGGGTGCCCCGGCCCCCGCCGACGTCGGCGACCGTGACGTCCTCGTCGACGCGGAGCGCCTCGACGACCGGCCGCAGGGTGGCCTCGCCCGACTGGGACATGGCACGGTCGAACAGGGCGCCCAGGCCGGGGTCGTTCTTCTCCAGATGGCTGAACAGGTCGGTGCCGAACAGGTCCTGGCAGACGCTGCCGCCGGTGCGCACCGCGTCCGTGAGGTGCGACCACACCTGCCACGCGAACGGCGCCCCGGCCAGCAGGACCATGCTGCGCCTGCTGCCAGGGGTGTCCTCGCGCAGCAGCCGCGAGGCGTCGGTGTGGGCGTACCTGCCGTCGGGCAGGGCCCGGAAGACATCCCTCGCGGCCAGCGCCCGCAGCAGTTGCTCCAGGGCCTCGGGGTGGGCGTCCACCCGCTCGGCGAGCCTCGCGGCGGTGGCCGGTTCGTAGTCCAGGGCGTCCGGCACCCTGAGCTGTACGGCGGCCACCAGGGCGGCCGTCGTACCCAGGCTGAACGCCATCTCGTGCAGCAGCAGCGGGGTGGGAACGCTGTCGGGGGCGTCGTTCATCGGGGTCTCCAGAGTCTCGTTCGGGCCCGTGGGCGCGGCCGGGCGGCGGCGCGCGGTCAGCCGCCGCCGGACAGGGCGTGGCGGGCGTACGCGGCGGCGTTGGGCTGGAGTTGCAGTGCGGCATGGCTCGTCGCGGCGTGCACGTCCCGCCAGGCCCGTTGCAGCGGGTGGTCGCTGCCCTGGGCGCGCGCGCCCGCCGCGCGCTGAAGGCTCTCGACCGCGTCCGTCAGATACTCGGCGGTCACCGCGTAGTCGCGGTGGCTGCGCGCCACCATGTCCGCCGTCACGGGCGCCGTGCCGTCGGCACCGGCCGCGATCCGCGACAGCAGCAGCTCCGCGGCGTCCAGGGCGGTCCCGACGCGGGCGAGGGTGGCCTGCACCGACTCCTTCTCACGGGAGCGGACCCTGCGGCCCATCAGGACCTCGGTCCTTTCGGCCATCCACCCGGTCCAGTGCCGCAGTCCCGCGCGTGCGGCGCCCAGCGCGGGCGCCACCAGGCTCAGGCCGCTCACCAGGCGGAACGGCACGGAGTGGCAGCGCGGCACACCGGAGGGACCGGCCGCGACCGCCGCCCCGTCGAGCAGCGCGCGCTGGGTGAACGAGCGGTGCCCGGGCACGAAGACGTCGTCGAGGACGACGGTCCTGCTGCCGGTGCCGCGCAGTCCCACGGTGAACCAGGTGTCGACCACCGTCCACGCGTCGCGGGGCACGGCGAAGAACCGTATTTCCGTGTCGGTGTCCGGTTCGACGGCGGAGAGCAGCGCCCAGTCCGCGAAGTCGATACCGCTGACGAAGCCCCACCGCCCGCCGAGCCGCCAGCCGCCCGGCGCGGTGCGTACGGTGCCCGAGGGCACGATCGCGGCGCAGACCCGGGCGTCGGGCCCTTCGGCCCACAGCTCCTTCTGCCCCGCGGCGGGCAGAAAAGCCGCCATCCGCGCGTGCGACGCGAACAGGGCGGCGCACCAGCCGGCCGACGCGCACCCCCCGGACACCGCCGCCACCGTCCGCAGCAGGGTGGCGAACGTGCCCTCGGTGCCTCCGAACGCCCGGGGGACGAAGTGCCGTGGGAAGCCCGCGGCGGTCAGCGCGTCCACCACCGCGGGCGACAACCGGCGCTCGTCGTCGGCCCGTTCCGCGTGCGCGGCAGCCAACTCCGCGAGGGCGGCATCGTGGACCCCCGCCGTGTCCCCGGCGCCGCCGTGCGGTGGTGACACGCTCGCCTCGGACATGGCCGTCCCCTTCCCGTTCTTCCCGTTCTTCCCGTTCGGCGTAGGACGGCGGCGGGCGCCGTCGCGCCGCCGCCGAAAGCCCGCCCGCACTATCGGCGAAACGTCTCAAGGGCGGCTCGAACACCGGCGGAGTCGAGCGGCCGTCCAGCCGGTGCCGAGCCGGCACCCGCAGGCTGGTGCGAGCAGGCCGCCCGGCCGTCGAGCGCGAGGGAGTGGGGATGCACAACGAGGTGCGGGTACTGATCGTGGGTGGTGGTCTCGTGGGGCTGTCCCTGGCCGTCTTCCTCGCCGACCAGGGGGTGGCCGCGCACGTGGTGGAGCGCCGTCCCGGCACCTCCGCACTGCCCCGCGGGCGGAGCCTGAACGTGCGCTCCATGGAGGTGCTGTCGTCTGCGGGGCTGGCCCCCGCGCTGCACCGCGCGCCCGCGTCGGTGCTGCGGGACTTCCCCGAGATCGCCAGGGCGCGCACCCTCGACGGGCAGGAGACGTTCCACGCCGTGCGCCCCGCGCCCGACTCCTACGCCCGGGTCAGCCCCACGGCGCCGCTGATGATCGACCAGAACGCGGTCGAGCCGGTGCTGCGCGCCCACGCGTCGCGGCTCGGCTGCCGACTGGGCTTCCACACCGAACTGCGGTCGTTCTCCCAGGACATGGACGGGGTCACGGCCCACCTCTTCGACCGGGCGAGCGGCCGTACGTCCACGGTGCGCGCCGCGTACCTCGTCGGGGCCGACGGGCACCACAGCAGGGTGCGCGAGGAACTCGGCATCGGGGTCGACGGGGGTGCCGAGTCGACCCGTTACGTCAGCGTCCCCTTCGGTGCCGACCTCGAACCCGCCCTGCGGGGGCGCCGGTTGGCCCTGTGCTATCTGGAACGCCCGGCGGCGAAGACCGTGTTGACGCGGCTCGACGATCCGCGGCGGTGGGTGCTGATGGTCCCGGCCGAGGCCGCGGGCGACGACCCGTCCGACCGTATGTGTGCGTCGCTCGTCAGGCAGGCGGTGGGCCGTGACGACGTGGAGATCGAGCTGCTGCGCCGCGACGACGTGCCGCTCGACCGCTGGGAGCTGACGTCGTGGGTGGCGCGGAGCTACCGCGACCGGCGGGTGCTGCTCGCGGGGGACGCCGCGCATGTGACACCTCCGGCCGGTGGCCTCGGCGGCAACACCGGTATCCAGGACGCGCACAACCTCGCCTGGAAGCTGGCCGCGGTCCTCGGCGGCCGGGCGGGCGGCGGCCTGCTGGACACCTACGAGGCGGAGCGCCGTCCGGTGGCGGTGGCGGCGGGCGCGTTCTCCGCCGCGAGCCAGCGTGGCCGCACCGGGACCGGGGGCGCGCACGCGCCGGGGCCCGTGGACCCGCTGGCGGTGGCGCTCGGCTACCGCTACCGGTCGGCCGCCGTGGCGGGCGACGAGGGCGGCGGACCGGCCGGGTCCGACCCCGCCCCGGTGGCCCGCTGGGACGGGGAGCCCGGCAGCCGCGCCCCCCATGTACCGCTGCGACGCGACGGTGTCCCCGGCTCCTCGCTCGACCTGTACCGTGACCGCTTCGTGCTGCTGGCGGGGCCGGGCGCGGGCCGCTGGGCCGAGGCGGTGCGGCAGCCGGGGCTGCCGGTGCCCGTGCGCGTCCACCAGGTCGGCGCGGACCTCGACGTGGAGCCGGACTCATGGGCCGAGGCGCACGGTGTCACCGGCTCCGGTGCCCTCCTGGTGCGCCCCGACGGCTTCGTGTGCTGGCGCGCCAGGGGCGCGGCGCCCGCGGACGCGGCGGGCAGGCTGGCCGGGGTGCTGCGGCGGGCGCTGGCGCTCGACGCGGAGCCCGCGGCGTCGGCGGGCGCGCGAGGCTGACTCTAGCGCGGTGGCGGACGATCCGTGGGCAGGCACATCCGCTCAGGGAGGGCATGTGACGTCCGCAGAGAACGCGCACCCCACGGACGGTGCGGATCGGGCAGCCGGAACACCCGGAGTACACAGGGCGAGCGCGGCGCGGGGCGCGGGCGGCGGCGCCGAGGGGCCGCCCCCGATGCTGGTGGCGGGGGCGGGCCCGGTGGGCCTCACCCTGGCCCACGAGTTGGCGCGCCACGGGGTACGGGTGCGGATCGTGGACGCGCGCCGGGCCCCGGTCACCACGAGCCGGGCCATCGCGACCCACCCCCGCACCCTGGAGACCTACGCCCAGATGGGCATCGTCGACGAGGTGCTGCCGCTCGGCCAGCGGGTCAGCGCCTTCACGCTCTTCCAGAACGGCAAGCGCCTGACCAGGCTTGAGGCCGACTACGGGCGCACCCCGACCCGCTACCCGTTCACGCTGACCATCACCCAGGTGCGCACCGAGAGCGTGCTGCGGGCGGCGCTGGCGCGGCGCGGGGTGGAGGTGGAGTGGGACACCCGTCTCGACGCGTTCGAGCACGACGCCCACGGGGTACGCGCCCGGCTGGCCGGGCCCGGCGGCACCGAGGAGGTGGACGTCCCCTGGCTCGTGGGGTGCGACGGCGGGCACAGTGTCGTGCGCAAGCGGCTCGGGCTGCGGCTGCTGGGCGAGCAGAGCGAGACATGGATGCTGGCGGACGCCCGGGTGGACACCGAACTGCCGCGGCACAGCATCTACTGGGTGCGCACCGGCGGCACCACCCTGATGATGGTCCCACTGTCGGAGCCGGGCCGCTGGCGCCTGCTGGACACCTCACGGCCGCCGCACGACGAGGACCCCGGCCGGGTCGCCGGACGGATGGCCGCCATGCTGTCCTCGGGCACCGGGGGCACGGTGCGGGTGGGCCGCCCCGACTGGGTGTCGGTGTTCACCTTCCAGCAGCGGATGGTGGAGCGGATGCGGGTGGGCCGGTGCCTGGTCGCCGGGGACGCGGCCCATGTGCACAGCCCCGCGTCCGGGCAGGGCATGAACACCGGTATCCAGGAGGCGTACAACGTCGCCTGGAAGCTGGCGGCCGTCGTCCACGGCAGGGCCCCCGAGGAACTGCTCGACAGCTACGGCGAGGAGCGCGTCCCGGTGGGCCGGTCCCTGCTGGACTCCACGAAGACCGCGACGCGCCTGATCCAGCTCAGGAACCCGGTGCTCCAGCGCGCGCTGCCGGTCTTCTTCGCCCTGGTGCGCACGGTGCCCGCGCTGCGGCGGCACATGCAGCACAAGATCCTCGGCACCATGTCGGGCCTTGAGGTGAACTACGCCGCCTCGTCGCTCTCGCTGCCGGAAGACGGCGCGCCCGCGCCGCGCCCGGGCGACCGGGTCTCCCGGATCACGGCGGAGTCGGCCGGCTCCCCGGGCCCCGCCGCCCTGTTGACGGAACTGGCGGGCACCCGGTGGACGCTCCTGTGGTTCCGCGGGGCCGAGGAGGGCGCGAAGGAGCTGGCGAACATCCAGGCACGGCAGGGCAGTTGGCTCTCGGTACGGACCGTCGTGCCGGAGGACGTCCCTGACGTGCCGTCAAGTGACGCTGAAGCTGTCCTGGATGACGGCTCCCTGCGGCGGGCCCTGGGTGCGGAGGCGGACTCCTGGCTGCTGGTCCGTCCCGACGGCTATCTGAGCGCCAGGGGTGTGGGGCTGACCGAGGACGGGTTCGCGGGGCTGCTGGCGCGGCTGCCGCTCGCCGCGGACGGCTGACGGCGGTACGCGGGCGGGTGCGGGGAGGGGGCGGGCGCGTGTGGCGTCCGCCCCCTCCCGTGGCAGCTCCTCAGTGGTCCGCGGTGCCCTCCTCGACGGCCTCGAACACGTCGGGCTCGGCCTCCGCGTGCTTCATGAGCCGCGGTATGTGGGCCTGGAACTCCGGGCTCTGCATGGCCTGCCGGTGGTCGGAGGCGTCGCGCCACTCGGCCAGTTCGACGTAGACGTCGGGGTTGCGTGCCGAGCGGTACAGGCGGTGCGAGACGAAGCCCGGCCTGCCCTTCATGAAGGTGGTCATCGATCCGAGGAGCCGCTCGAACTCGTCGCGGTCCCCCGTCAGCCTGAGGCGGTTTATCACTGTGGCCATGTCAGCCTTCCCCTTCCGTGGAGTTCTCCGGTGGCCTGGCCGGCAACGTCCACCGGGCCACCCTGTCGCGCAGGTCGAGTCGTTGGACCTTGCCGGTGGCCGAGCGCGGGATGCGGTCGACGATCTCCACCCTCCAGAGCCGCTGGTAGTAGGGGACCCGGCCGTTCACGAACGCCGCGACATCCTCGGCCGCCACGTCCGGGTCGCCGGTCTCGACCAGCGCGCAGGCGAGCGCCCCGCGCAGCGGGTCCTCGCGCCCGACCACCACGCAGTCGTCGACCGCGGGGTGTATCCGCAGCACCGCCTCCACCTCGGTCGGTGACACGAGGAAGTTGTCGCACTTGAAGACGTCCTTGATCCGGTCGACGAGGTAGAGACGGCCCTCGCCGTCCATGCGGCCGACGTCCCCGGTCGCGAACCACGCGTCGGGCGCGAGGGGTTCGGCGTCCAGATAGCCCTTCATCAGTTGGGGGCCGCGCAGTTCCACCTCGCCGGTCTCCCCCAGGGGCCGCACCTCGCGGGTGTCCGGGTGGACGATCCGGCACTCGGTCCCGGGCAGCGGCACACCGCACGAGCCCTTGCGGGGCGCGTCCAGCGGGTCGCAGAGGCTCAGCGGCGAGGTCTCCGCGAGCCCGTAGCCCTGCACCACCGGGACCCGGAACCTGCGGGCGAGTTCGTCCGCGCGCCCGACCGGGAGCGCGCTGCCGCCGGAGAGGATGGCGCGCAGCGTGGGGACCGGCTTCCTGCGGTCCGCCCCGGCCTGCGCCATGGCCAACTGCGCCAGGCGCACCGGCAGGCTGTAGTAGTGGGTGACACCGTTGTCCACCGCGGCCTGGACCGAGCCTGCCGGATCGCCCCCGGGGTGCAGCACCTGCTTCGCCAGGGCGCACACGCTGCTGTTGAGGTGCATGAGGTGGTACGTCGGCAGGCAGTTGAGCGTGACGGACCTGCCGTCCAGTTGGTGGGCGAACGCCGTCTGGGCGGCGTTGACGGTGAGGTCGCGGTGGGTGAGCATCACCGCCTTGGAGGCGCCGGTGGTGCCGCTGGTGAACATCACGCAGGCGACGGCGTCCGGGAGCACGCGCGGCGCGGCGGGCGGTGTGGGGGTGCGGGGTGCGAGGTCGCCGAGTACGGGCACACCTGGGGCGTCGTCGGTGGGGTGGGTGAGGACCACGGTGTCCAGATAGGGCAGGTGGAACCGGATGTCGCACAGGACGCGGTACATCTGCGGGGTGACGACGGCGAGTTGGGCCCTGCTGGTGCGCAGGGCGTGCGCGAGGCCGTCCTCTCGCCACAGCGGGTTGAGTACCACGCTGATGTTGCCGCTGCGCGAGGTGCCGTACAGGGCGGTCGGGAACGCCGGGTCGGCCACCGCGGGCACCGCGACGACAGAACCGAGGTCGGGCAGGAGTTCACGCAGCCCCGCGGCGCACCTCGTCACCCGCGCGTCCAGTTCGCCGTACGTCCACTCGGACCCGCCCGCGCGGATCGCGACCCGGTGGGGCGCGTGCCGGGCGGCGCGGGCCGGCAGGGCGTCGACGCCTGGACCGCACGTCAGCCCGTCCAGCACGTCGAGCGAGGGCCCGGAGGCGATGCTGCGCCCCGGTGTGACGGTGGCCCGTAACTTCTTGGTATTCCACACCCGCGATCTCGCCCTCTCAGTCGTCAAGAAGTGCCACCGCGCGCGCCCAGCCGGCCCCGGCGCGCGCCACTTTCACCGGGAAACAGGACATACGGAATCCGGCGGGCGCGGGGAGGTCCGCCAGGTTCGCCAGCCGTTCGATCTGGCAGTACTCGCGCTCCCGTCCCACGAAGTGGGCCGGCCACAGCACCCCGCGGTCGCCGGTGCGCTCGTACTCCTTCATGATGTGGGTGAACGGGGCGTCGAGGCTGAAGGCGTCGGTGCCGATGACCCGGACGCCGAGGTCGAGCAGGAACTCCACCGCCGAGCGGTCGAGACCGACGAACTCCGTGAAGTACCGCTGGGTTCCCACGAGCCGGTCGGCGCCCGTGTGGAGCAGGGCGATGTCGCCGGGGGCGGGCCGGTGGGAGATCCTGGCGCACTGCTCGGCGATGCGGTCGGCGTCCACCGTGCCGGTGGCGGCGTCCCGGACGTCGAGCACGAACGCGGGCCCGTAGAACCAGTCGAGCGGCAGCTCGTCGACGGTGCGGGGGCCCGACGTGCGGTAGCCGGCCGTCGATCCGTAGTGCGCGGGCGCGTCGACGTGGGTGCCGGTGTGGGTGGTCAGGGTGAAGGTGTCGTTGTTCAGGAACTCGCCGCCGGGCAGCGCGTCCACGTCGAAGTCGAGACCGAAGTGCTCCCGCATCTCCGACGCCATGTGGCGGGCGCCCTCGGCGGGCGACATGGCGACATGGCGCACCGGGTCGGGTTCCCAGAACGACGCGTCGACTGGGGAGCTGAGGTCGATCAGGCGCATTCCTGCTCCAGCCTTTCGTACCCGTCCATGAAGTACTCGGAGGAGATCCCCGTCCCGCTCCCGAACGCGATCTGCCGCAGAATCCTGCGGTAGGCGGGGGTGTGGGAGACGAGGGAGGCCATTTTCGGGCGCAGCGCCCGGGAGAACCGCCCCGGGGAGAGCATCATCCTGCTCTGCGCCACCTGGAGCCGCATCATCCTGCGGATGTCGCGCCGCCGCGGTCCGCAGTAGCGTTCGAGGAACGCCACGCCCGCGTCCTTCTCGTGCAGCGACGCCATCAGCACGGGGTGTGCGGCGACCGCGTCCTGGAGGGCGAGGTTGATGCCCTGCGCGCCGATCGGGCTGTGGGTGTGCGCGCTGTCCCCGATCAGCAGCAGGCCCTCCTGCGCCCACTCGGGGGAGAACCCGGCGAACACGTCGAGGAGCGTCAGGTCGGCCATGCTGCGCACGGTGTGCCTGATCTCGCGGGCGTACTGGGGGACGGCGGCGCACACCCGGTCCTTGATGTGCTCGACGCCGCGGGGGGCGAGGGTGCGGTACTCGCGGTGCGGGAGCAGCCAGCCGATCTGGACGCTGTCGGGGCCCGAGGGGTAGAGCAGGACCGCGTCCGAGCCGCCGCGCACGATGCGCACGTCGCGGTGGGCGCGGCCGTTCGCGGGCACCTTGAACCAGAGCACGTCCTGGTCGAAGACGTCGTCGCGGCCCGACGCGATACCGGCGAGGCTCCGGGTCCGCGAGTATCTGCCGTCGGCTGCGACGATGCAGTGTGCCGCGATCCGCAGCGCCCCGCCGCGGCCCTCGGCCAGGGCCCCGGTGACCCGGTCGGCGTGGCGGTAGAGGCGGGTGACCCTGCTGCCCTCGACGAAGGTGAAGCCCGGGTAGCGGCGGCAGCGGCCGAGGAGCTGGCCGAGCACCTGCTGCTGCGGGATGCTGAGCAAGTGGTCGTAGGGGGGCGGTAGTTGGCGGTAGTCGCTGACGAAGAGCACCCGGTCGTCCGCCACGAGCTGGAAGCGGTCCAGCTCGTGGCAGCCCTGGGCGCGGGCGGGCGTGAGGACGCCGAGCGCGTCGAGGACCCGCATGCCTCCCGGCTGGAGTATCTCGCCGCGGTACTCGCGCCGCAGCGTCGCCGTCCGCTCCACCAGGGCGACCCGCGCGCCCGAGCGGAGCAGCAGCAGTGCCAGGGTGAGCCCCGCGGGCCCGCCGCCGACCACGCAGAAGTCCGCCTCCGTCTCCGCCGTCGCGGCCGCCGTCCCGCTCACGCCCGCAGCCCCAGACCGCCGTCGGCCCTGATCACCTGGCCCTGGACCCATGCGGCCTCCGGCGCGCACAGCAGCGCCACCACGTCGGCGACGTCCTCGGGCACGGTGAGGCGGCCCGCGGGGGTGCGGGCGGCGAGCAGGGCGACGGCGGGCGGTGGCGGGCTGTCGCCCTTGTCGAGCTTCGCGGTGGACACGGCGTTGACGGTGATGCCGTGTTCCGCCAACTCGACGGCGAGGTAGCGTACTTGGCTCTCCAGTGCGGCCTTCGCCATGCCGAGTGCGACATAGCCGGGCACCACGTCGTGCGCGCCGGTGCTGGAGACGGCGATGATCCTGCCGCCCCGTGGCATCAGCTCGGCGAGCGCGGGCGCGCCGTGCAGCAGGGGGTTGAGGGCGACGGAGAGGTCCCGCCAGGCCCCGCCGGGGTCCGGTGCCAGGGCGGGCATCGGTGTGTAGTTGGCGGCGTTGTGGACGAACACGTCGAGCCGTCCGTGCCGGTGGCGCAGCTCCCGCAGCAGGGTGGCCACCCCCTCGGGGGTGCCGACGTCGGCGCGTACCGGTGTCACCGTGCCGCCGTGCTCGCCGAGGGCGGCCACGGCCTTCTCGGCCTGTTCCCCGGAGCCCGCGTAGTTCAGCAGGATCTCGCAGCCGCAGGACGCCAGCTTGTGGGCGATGGCGAGCCCGAGCCCCCGGGTGCCGCCGGTGACCAGTGCGATCTTGCCTTCGAGTCCGAGCCGTCCCGGTGCCACGGCCCTCACTCCCCCGCTTCCCCGGGCGCCTCGGTGAACTGCTGCGCCAGCCTGAGGGTGGCCGTGCTGTTGGTGCCCAGCGTCCCGCGCACGGCGGCGCGGGCGTCGGCGACGGTGGCGTCGGCGCCGAGGACGGCGGTGACCGCGTCCGGGTCGATCACCACGGTGTGCTGCGACGTCGCCACGGTGCCGGTGGGGGACGGTGTGAAGCTCCAGCGTCCGGTGTGCGCCAGCAGCACCTTCGGCAGCGTGGTCTGCTTGTAGACGATGTGGCTCGACGGGAAGCAGAGGCGTATCGACTCGGTGGTGTGCACCGAGCCGTCGGGGGCCTTCGTGTCCATGGCCAGGTGCTGGACTCCCCCCGGCTCCTCGCGCAGTTCGAGGCGGGCGACGTGCGGCAGCCGCTCGGGCCACGCCCCGCAGTCCCTGATGAAGTCGTAGACCTCGACGGGCGGTGCCGCGATCTCCACGCTGTCCTCGAACGCCATCATGAGCCGGTCGAGCCCGGGGCCGCGCTCGACCGCCGCCTTCAGCGCGGCCAGTTCGGCCCGGCTGTTGCGGTCGACGGCGCGGGCTATCCAGTCGGCGTGCCCGGGGTCGTCGTCGACCGGCGTGTAGTCGTGGGTCATCACCACGAGGGTGTCGCCGCCCGTCGCCGGTTTCATGATCCATTCGCCGCCCATGGACGCGACGGGGGGCTGCGACACCTCCTGGCGGAAGGCCACCCGGCGTGCCCCCGCATCCAGTGTCCGCCGCGACAGCCACGTCTTGACCTCGCCGTTCGCCAGCGCCCACAGGCGGATGCGCTCCTGGGCGCCGTCGCTCTCGACGCGCTCCGCGTGCAGGGTGGGGCCGAAGACGGCCGGCCATACGGTGACGTCGGCGATGATGTCGTACAGCACATCGGCGGACGCGGTGGCGACGACGGTGTGCTCGGTGTGCCGGACTTCCTGCTGAGCCACGCTGCTGCCTCATTTCTGGAACGCGACGCTGTCCGCGGTCGGGTCAGTAGTTGCCGAGGCCGCCGCAGACGTTGAGCGCCTGGGCGGTGATGGACGCGGCGGTGTCCGTGGTGAGGTAGGCGGCGAGCCCGGCGACCTCCTCGGGGGTGGAGTAGCGGCCCAGCGGGATCTTCGCCTCGAAGCGCCGCAGCACCTCGTCCTCGTCGATGTCCCAGTGCTCGGCGAACCCCTGCCGCACGCGCTGCGCCATGGGGGTCTCGACGTATCCGGGGCACACCGCGTTGACGGTGATGCCCGTCTTGGCCAGCTCCTTGCCGAGTGCCTTGGTGAGGCCGATGACACCGTGCTTGGAGGCCGAGTAGGGCGCCCCCAGCTCCACGCCCTGCTTGCCGCCCGTCGAGGCGATGTTGACGACCCGGCCCCAGCGCCGCTCCAGCATCCCGCCGGTGGTCAGCACCTCGCGGGTGACGTAGAAGACGCTGTGCAGGTTGGTCGCGACGACGTCGAGCCACAGCTCGTCGGTGATCTGCGCGGTGGTGCCGCCGCCGTTGCGTCCCGCGTTGTTGACCACGATGCCGATCGGTCCGAACCGCTCCACCGCCGCGGCGACCACCTCGCCGACCTGCTCGCGCGAGCGGACGTCGCCCGCGCAGCCGTCCACGTCGTAGCCGCGCGCCCGCAGCTCCTTGACCGCCGTCGCCACGCGCTCGCCGCCGCGGGCGCAGATGTACACCCGGTGGCCGGCCCCGGCCAGGGCCTCGGTGACCGCCGCCCCGATCCCACTGGTGGCGCCCGTGACCAGAGCCACGTGCCGCGCGTCGTCCGCCATGCCGCTCTCCCTCCTCGTCGACCGCCGGAATGCTGTCAACACCCGTTAGAGGGGGCCTCGATGTTCGCTGGCCCCGGGCGGGCGGCGCGCGGGCGGCCGGTCGACGGGGGCTCCAACCGTGCTCAACCGCGGTGCGCCAGGCTCGTCGACCGACCCCGAGCGATCGGCTGCGAGAAGAGTGGGATGGACATGATCCAGTCAGTGCGACCGGCGGACGGCTCCGTCGACAGTGCCCTCTACCTGAGGGTCCAGCAGTTCTACGCACGCCAGATGCACGCGCTGGACGGCGGCGACGCGCAGGCGTGGGCGGACACCTTCACCGCGGACGGCGAGTTCGCGGCCAACGCCCACCCGGAGCCGGTGCGCGGCCGGAGCGCGATCCACGCCTCGGCACGCGAGGCCGCGGCGAAACTGGCCGAGCAGGGCATCGTACGACGCCACTGGCTCGGCATGCTCGACGTGTCCCCGGGGCCCGACGGCGCGCTGCACACCCGCTGCTACGCGCTGATCGTGGAGTCGCCGCGGCACGGACGCCCCGACGTGCGGCTGAGCACCCTGTGCGAGGACGTCCTGGTGCCGGAGGGCGACGGGTGGCTGGTGAGCAGCCGCAGGGTGACCAGGGACGACCTGCGCTGAACGACGGCGGTGGGCCGGCCCGCGCTCCCGGGCCGCCCCACCGCGGCGTCCGTCCTCAGCCCTCCCACTCCAGGTAGATCACCGGGGACTCCCTGGCCGGGAGCTGGCGCAGCCGCCCGTGGTCGAGGCCGAGCACGTCGCGCAGCGCGCTCGTCTCGCCCGGCCACTTCGGATGGGCCAGCTCGTCGAAGGCGAGGATGCTCCCCCGGGTGAGGTGGGGGCGTATCACGTCCAGCAGCTCCCGCGTCGGGCGGTAGAGGTCGAGGTCGAAGTAGGCGAGGGCGATCACCGTCTCCTCGTTCTCCGCCAGGTAGCGCGGCACCGTCGTCCTGACGTCCCCCTGGATCACGAAGGTGCGCTGGGTGTGGCCGAACGGCTCGCCCAGCTCGTGGGCCGCCATGACCTCGCGCAGATGACCGACCTCGTCCTCGGGCACGGCGAACCGCCCGGCGACCGCGCTGGTGCTCACCCGGTCCACCTCCGCGATGTCCGGGAACCCGGTGAAGGTGTCGAACCCGACGATGCGCCGCAGCGAGTTGTACGGCTCGTAGAGGCTGCGCAGGGCGGTGAGCGTGGCGAGGTGCCTGCCGTGCAGCACCCCGAACTCCATGATGATGCCCGGCACTTCGGGGATCATCCGGTAGAGCGCGTCCATGCACAGGAGGTCCGCCATCTGATGGCGCCTCAGATACACCGGCAGGTTGTCGATGAGGTACTCGGGCGGGATGGGTGTCTCGGTCAGCAGCTTCGTCAGCCGCAGGCGCGACTCCCGCTCCTGTTCCGACTCGTGCGGGACGACCCGCGGGTCCTTGAATCCGTTCTGCTCCATATCCCGTTAAACCCCTTAGTCTGCTGCGGGATGTCCTGCACGGGGCCCTTCGGCCAGCCTCTCGTACAGGTCGCGACACTGGCCGTACTCCGGGAGCAGCCCGGCGTCGGCCGCCTGACCGAGCAGGGGGGCGCGGGCGTCCTTCTCCGACATGACGAAGGGGTCCGCGTCGCCCCAGGGAATCCCTATCTCCGGGTCGAGGGCGTTGATGTCGATCATGCGGCCGCGCCGGTACTCCGCGGAGCACAGGTAGCTCATGCACGCGTCGTCGGTGAGGGCGAGGAAGGCGTGCCCTATCCCCTCCGCCATGAAGATCCCGGTCCCGGACTCCGGGTCGAGCCTGGTGCGGTCGAACTCGCCGAACGTCGGCGAGCCCACCCGCAGGTCGACCACGACGTCGAGGACCGCGCCCCGCACACAGGTGACCAGCTTGGCCTCGCCCGGGGGCACCGGGGTGGCGTGGATGCCGCGCAGGCTGCCCCGGCGGGAGACCGAGTAGGTGGCCTGGGCCGGCGTGAAGCTCCTGCCGGTCGCCTCGCCGATGCCCTCGTACCTGAACAGCTCGTGCACCGAGCCCCGTTGGTCCTCGAACCGGTGCGGATCGATCCTGAAGGTGTCGGGAATCCTCAACTGGGTGATCAACTCGCCCTCCGCCGGGCCTCGTCGAGATCGCCCGCGGAGGTGGCGCCGCTGTCCGGCAGCGCCAGCCACCACGGGGCGTCCCTGGCCCAGGCCACGGTCCTGGCGAGCCCGTCCCGCAGCGCCGTGTCCGCGGTCCAGCCCAGCACCGCGGCGGCCTTGGCGGAGTCGGGGATACGGCGCTGGAGGTCCTGGTAGCCCGGGCTCAGCCGCTCCGCGGTGTCGACCTGCATCAACTCGCCGCCGTACCCGCACAGTTCGCTGACCTGGGTGAGCACGTCGCGCACGGTGGTCTCCACCATGCTGCCGAGGTTGAAGGTCTCGCCGACGGCCTTCTCCTCGGCGGCGGCGCGCAGGGTGCCCTCGACGATGTCGTCCACGTAGGTGAAGCACCGGGTCTGGGTGCCGCCGTCGTACACGACCAGGGGCTTTCCGTTGAGCGCGCGGTGCACGCTCCGGCTCACGACATAGGCGGGCCGCTGCCCGGGTCCGTAGGCGTTGAAGTAGCGGACGATGGTCGCGGCCGGGCCGCCGCGGCGCCCGTAGGCGAGCGTCAGGTGCTCGGCCAGCGCCTTGCTCGTCGAGTAGCTCCAGCGGTCGGCCGAGGTGGGGCCGAGGACGCGGTCGGCCTCCTCCGACCACGGCACCGCGGGGTTCTTGCCGAACACCTCGCTGGTGCTCGCGACGACCACCCGGGCCCCGGCGCGTGCCGCGAGGTCCAGGACGTTGCGGGTGCCGGTGAAGTTGACGTCGATGACGTCGAGCGGGCAGGCGAGATACTGGTCGACGCCGACCACGGCGGCGAGGTGGTACACCAGATCCACACCGGGTCTGATCGCCCCGGCCAGCCGGTCGAGGTCCCGCACGTCCGCGGGGACCAGGGCGGCGTCGACTCCGTCCAGTGCCCTGGCCCCCGAGGCCGCGTCGACCACCACGACGTCGTCGCCGTTCTCGACGAGCCGACGGACCAGCCGGCCGCCCACGAAGCCGGCGCCGCCGGTCACCACCACGCGTGCCATGCGCTACCTTCCGATTCCTCGATAGAGATAGCCGAGCCGCCGCAGAGAACTGATCTTCTCCTTGGAGTAGTAGGCGCGGCCGTCCAGCACCAGGCAGGGCACGGCCACCGGGAGGGTGGCGTAGTCGAGGGACTCGAAGACCTGGTGCAGTGCCAGCACGGCCACGCAGTCGGCGCCGCGCACCGCGTCGTGCACGGTGGCCGACAGCCCGAAGCCGAGCAGCTTCCTCGCCTCCACGGGGTCGACCAGCGGGTCGTGCACCCGCACCCGCACCCCGGCCGCGCTCAGCGCCTCCACCACCGCGGTCACGGGGGTGCTGCGCAGGTCGCCCGTGTTGTTCTTGAACGCCATGCCGAGGACCGCCACGGTGGCACGCGCGGGCTCCCTGCCCAGGGCCGCAAGTTCGGCCAGGATGGCGTGGGCGGTGTACCGGGGCATCTGCTCGTTGACCCGGCGCCCCGCGGGCGCGGTCAGGATCTCCACGCCGTGGCTCCTGGCCGTCTGCCAGACCATCCACGGGTCCTTGGTGAGGCAGGAGCCGCCCACCCCCGCGCTGGGGAGCAGGATGTTCACGTTCCCCACGCCCTTCGGTATGCCGTTGGCGGCCTCGATCACGTCCAGCACGTCCACGCCGAACAGCGCGCAGAACTTGGCGAGTTCGTTGGCGAGCGCGATGTTCAGGTCGATCCACCAGTTGTCCGCCAGCTTGACGATCTCGGCCGCCTCCAGCGAGTCCTGGCGGGCGACCCGGACGCCGAGCGCGGCGGTCCAGAAGTCGGCGGCGGCCGTGGTGCTCGCCTCGTCGAGGCCGCCGACCACGATGGGGAAGCTCCGCAGCTCGCGCAGTGCCGTCCCCTCCGCCAGCCGCTCGGGGGTGAAGGCGAGCGCGAAGTCCTCGCCGCCCTTCAGCCCGCTGCGCTCCAGCAGCGGCAGCACCAGGCTCCTCGTCACCCCCGGCGGCACGGTGCTCTTCAGGATGACCAGTTGCCCGGGCCGCAGGTGCCGGCCCAGTTCGGCGCAGGCGGTGCGCAGTTGCTCGTCGGCGAGCGAGCCGTCGTCGCGCACGGGGGTGCCCACCGTGATCAGCACGACGTCGGCGCCGCCGACCGCCGCGTAGTCGGTGGTCCCCCGCAGCGTGCCGCGCCGCACCACGCGGCCGAGCAGTTCGGCCAGCTCGTCCTCCTTGAACCGGCAGACCCCGTCGGCGAGTTCGCCGATGAGTCCGGCGTCCAGGTCGATGCCCACGACATCCCAGCCGCCGTCGGCGAGGGTTCCCGCGACGCAGGAGCCCACGTAACCGAGGCCCACGACGGCCACCTTGGTGGGGGCAGACGCCTTCACCCCGTGGTCACCCCCGACGCGTTGAGGCAGGCGAGCAGGGTGCGCGCCTGGATGCCGAGGTAGTGGCCGTGCCCGACCAGCGAGCTGAGCTGCGCCGGGGTCACCCAGCGGTAGTCCTGCGGCGGGTCGAAGTGCTGCCCCACGTCCACCACCAGGTATCGGTTCTCGGCGTTGAGGAACCGGCCGCCCTCCTCCGAGTGGATCGCCGAGTAGAGGACCGCGTCCTCGTCCGCCGCCTCCACGACGTCGGCGAAGAGCGGCGGTTCGCTGCCCGGCAGTCTGGCGAGGTCGCCCGGGCAGTACTGCACGGTCGGCCCGATCTCGACGCCGTTGGCGAAGCCGCCCTCCGGCCTGGCGTGCGCGAGCACGTGCAGCACGCCCTCGACACGGCAGGCGAGGAAGGCGGCGACGTCCTGTGCGTAGGGTTCGAGGAGCGGCTGCGTCCAGCTCGTCACCTCCCGGCTGCCGGCCTGCACGGACACGCCGACGAGCCGGAAGTACGCCTCCCTCACGTGCTCGACGGAGGTGTCGGTCCTGCGCCAGTCGGGCACATCGCGCAGCGGTACGAGCCTGGACGTCACCGCGTAGCGCGCCCTGGCCCCCGCGAACCAGGACAGGACCTCCTTGTCCGAGTGCAGGGCGCCCTCGTCAGGACGCTCGACGGGGACGCAGGACAGCGCGGAGCGCGAGTCCATGTTGATGACGTTGCTGCGGTGCAGCAGTTCGCCGATCTGGGCGAGGGTGAGCCAGCAGAAGTCCTCGTGCAGCGGCACCTCGTCCCAGGTCTGCACGATGACGTTGCGGTTCCTCTTGTGGTGGAACCACTCGCCCTGTTCGGACTGGATCACGTCGGCGAGCACCGTGCTCTTGCCCGCCTCGGCGAAGTACTCGACGTACTTCACGGGTGAACCCTTGTGCACGCCCGTGTAGTTGCTCCAGGTGGCCTGCACCGTGGGCGAGAGCTGGACGACGTTGCAGTTGCCCGGCTCCATCTTGGCCTGCATCAGGATGTGCGGGACCCCGCCGAACTCCTTCACCAGCAGGCCGAGTATCGCCACCTCCGGCTGGCAGATGACCGGCTGGGACCAGGTCGTGGCCGCCGTGCCGCCGGCCCGGTCCTCGATGGTGACGTGCATGCCCTCCACGGTGAAGAACCGCCCGCTGTGGTGGCGGAGGTTGCCGGTCTCCTCGTCGAAGCTCCAGCCGGCCATGTCGGTGATGGGGATGCGGTCGACCTGGAAGTCGTGGGCGCGGGTGCGCTCCTCCAGCCAGGCCAGCACCTGCGCCGTGGTCAGATGCGCGCCCTGCTCGGCCGCGGCCGACCGCGCGAGGCTGTCCGCCGCCGAGCCGTCGGCCCGTCCGCGCAGGCCCACCCCGTTGTCGGACGGTGCCGCGGCTCGGCCGTTGTGCGAAGTATGGGTCTTCATGCCTTCAATCCGGGATTCTCTGGGGAGGGACGGGACGTCGGGCGGGTGCCACCGGGCGCCGAGGGCCGCGCCCGGCCCTCCTGGCGCACCAGTCGCTCCAGGTCGGGGACCAGCCGGGCGGGCGTCGGCTTGGCGCCGATGTCGTCGCGCAGGGCGTGCGCCGCGGCCCGGGACTTCTCGCCGAGCACGGTGCGGGCGGCCCGCTCCACCTGCTCGTCGGACGCGGTGAGGCCGGGCACCGAGACGACCGCGCCGGTGGCCGCCATCCTGCCGCCGAACACCACCTGGTCGGGGCTGAGCGAGAGGGCGAGCTGCGGCACCCCGGCCGCGGCGGCGGTCATCATCGCGCCCGCGCCACCGTGGTGGAACAGGGCGTCGCACGTCTCCAGCAGGGTGTGGAGCGGGAAGCCGCACAACACCCGGACGTTCGGCGGGAGTTCGCCGAGCGCGTCGACCTCCTCGCGGCCCGCCGTGACCACGACCTCCGCGCCGAGGCGGGAGGCGGTCTCGATGGCGGTCCTCAGCACCGGGACGCCGGTGCCGTACATCGCCGTCGCCGAGTACCCCCACAGCACACCGATACGGCCCCCCTGCGGGGGGTCGAGGAGCCAGGCGGGGGGTGTGGCCCCCGGCCCGTTGTACGGCAGGAACCGCACGGGCAGCGGGGTCGTACGGCCGTGCGGGGGCACCGCGAGGCTCGGTGAGGGGTCGATCACGTAGGGCATGTCCTCGCGGCTGAAGGGCGCGAGGCCGTGGCGGGCGAACGACTCCGTGGGGTCGTCGAGCCCCATGTCGATGGGGGGTTCGGTCTCCGCGGCGCCGTACAGGCCGAGCGAGTGGTAGACGGAGGGGGCGCCCGCAAGACGGGCGGCGAGCGCGCCTTCCGGGGTGAGCACGTCGTGGACGACGAGGTGGGGGCGGTAGGCCCGGGCCAGCTCCGCCGCCGCGTCGTAACTGCGGTGCAGGGCCCCGAAGATCTCCCCCATGAACCGGTCGGAGGCGGCGTCGACGTCGAACTCGTCGAGTTTTCCTACCGGTTCACCCGTGTCCGGGTGGAGTGGCATGCCGGGCAGGGTGCGTGTGCCAGCGACCGCCTCCTGGTACCGGGTCAGCCGCGCCCAGTACGTCAGGTCGGGTCCGTCGAGCACGGGGACCGGCACCAGTCCCGCGCCCGAGACCGTGGCCGCCTGGCCGGGCGGGCAGGCCACCCTGACCTCGTGCCCCGCCGCCTGGAGCGCCCACCCCAGCGGGACCATGCAGTAGTAGTGGCCTCCCCAGGTGGAGACCGTGAACAGCACACGCACTCAGGCTCCTCACTTCGCACCGTGGGCGTTGCGCAACGTCTCGCGGAAGGCCATGCACTCCTCGTACGTGGGGAGGATGCCGCGCTCTATCGCCTCGTCGAGCGTCGGCGCGGACTTGTACTTCTCCGCCACGATCGCCTCCTCGACGAGTCCCCACGGCAGGTTGATGCGCTTGTCGAACGGCGTGATGATGAATTCCTGGTCGGGCATGTACGAGGCGGAGCACTGGTAGAAGACGCAACTGTTGTCGACCAGCGAGAGGAACGCGTGCCCGAATCCCTCCGATATGTACAGCGAGCTGCTTGAGTCCGCGTCGAGCCAGGCCACTTCGTACGCGCCGAAGGTCGGCGAGCCGACCCGCAGGTCCACCACCATGTCCAGCACGGCCCCGCGCACACACGTCACGATCTTCGCCTGGCCCGGTGGCACGTTCGTGCTGTGGATGCCTCGTATCCCACCGCGCCGGGTGACGGAACAGTTCGTCTGCTCGATCACGACGGGGTGCCCGACCGCCTCGGCCAGCACGTCCCGCCTGAAAGCCTCGTAGAAATGGCCCCGTACGTCCTCGTGTCTCTCCGCGGAGACAAGGAAGACCCCGGGAAGGCTTCGCTCTTGGACCTTCATGCGCCAGGACCCTAGGCAGGGCCGCTGGAGGGCTGTTGGGGAGGTGGTCGAAGCGCGCCGCCCGGGACCGGCGGGGAGGGGGCGCCGCCGCGGGGCGGCGCCGGGGGCGGCGGTGTCGCGCGGGGCGGCGTCGAGCCGTATTCAAGAGCCCTGCGCGAACCTCGGTGCCCGACCCGACCGTACGGGTGCTCACCGTCCAGGCGCGGAGGAATGTATGCGCGTGCTGTTCACCGTGGCCGGCTGGACCGGCCACTACTACTGCATGGTCCCCTTCGGCTGGGCGCTGCGGGCGGCGGGCCACGAGGTGCGGGTGGCCTGCCCGCCCGAGCTTGCGGGGTGTGTGGCCCGCAGCGGCCTGACCCCGGTACCGGTGCTGCGCGGCGCGGACCTGATGCGCGCCGCCCGCTTCGCCCACCTGCTCAAGAGCGCGGAGGGGCGGCGCGCGCTGCCCGGGCTCCCGCTGCCCCTGCACCCCCTCACCGGCGCCGCCGACTACGACCTGGCCGAGGTGGACGTCCCCGCGGTGGGCGGTGCGCTCTGGGGCGACCTGGCAGCGAGCTACCAGGAGAGCGCCGACGCGGCGGTGGATCTCGCGCGGGCCTGGTCGCCCGACCTCGTCTGCTACAGCCTCATGTCGGGTGAGGGCCCGCTCGCGGCCGAAGTGCTCGGCGTGCCCGCGGTCTTCCTCTCCCCCGGTCTCTTCGGCGCCGCGGAGCGCGGCACCGACCTGGACATGGGACCCGACGACCCGTCAGGAGCCTTCGTACGGCACGGCCTTGAGCCATGGCGCCGGGAGCGCACCCGCCATGTCGTCGACCCGACGCCCGCGGCGTTTGCGCCCGACCACGGGGACGCGGCCGTCCTGCCGGTCCGCTATGTGCCGTACAACGGCGAGGCGTCCGCCGCGCCCGACCCGTCGCGTACCCACGCGTCCCGGCCCCGGGTGTGCGTGGTGTGGGGCAAGTCGGCGCCCGCCATCTTCGGCAGCGACGTGCCCGCGCTCGGCTGGGCGGTGCGCCGCGCGGCCGGCATGGGCGCGCAGGTGGTCATCGCGGCGCCGCGGGAGCAGGTGGACGCGCTGGGCGAGCTGCCGGAGGACACCGTGGTCGCCCCCGGGCTGCCCTTCCAGCTCGTCCTCGACACCTGTGACGCGGTGATCCACCACGGCAGCGCGTGCACTTTGATGACGGCGGCCGTGGCCGGGGTGCCACAGGTGTCGCTCGCGCTCTCCGACGACGCCATCGCCACCGCCCGCCGGGCCGCGGCGAGCGGCGCGGCCCGCTGGCTGCCCGCCCTGATCACCACCGAGGACGAGGTGGACGAGGCCGTGGCGAGCGTGCTGTCGCCCCCGATGCGGCAGTCGGCCCGCGCGCTGCGCGACGACCTGAGGGGGCGCGGCTCACCCGCCCGGCTCGTCCCCGAACTCGAAGAGATCGCCGCCGCGTGAACGGGAGGGGCACACCCATGGACCTCGACGACGACCGCCGCGCGCTGGTGCTGGGCGGCACCGGCTACATCGGCCGCCACGTGTGCGCGGCGTTCGCGGAGGGGGGCTACCGGGTCACGGCCGTGGCACGGCGGGCCCGGCGGCTGCCCCGGGGCGGCCGGCTGCGGATCATGGACCTCTCCCGGGTGTCCGTCGGGGAGCTGTCCCGGCTCTTCGCCGACGAGCGCCCCGACGTCGTGGTCAACGCGACCGGGATGGTGTGGGGCATGGACGAGCAGGCGATGCTGGACCTCAACGTCCGGCTGCTCGAACGGATCGTGGGCGCGCTCGGCGCGAGCGAACCCGCGCCGCGCTTCGTGCAGTTCGGCTCCACACGCGAGTACGCGCCCGCCCCCCACGGTGTCTCGCTCGACGAGGACGCCCCGCTCGGACCCATCGACGCCTACGGCCGCTCCAAGCTGGCCGCCACCCGTGCCGTCCTCGCGACCTGCGCCGAGGGGGCCCTGCGCGGCGTGGTCCTGCGGGTCGGCAACGTCGCGGGGCCCGGCGCGCCGGCCGGCAGTCTGCTCGGCAGTGTCGCCGGGCAACTGCTGGCCGCCGCGGACGCGGGCGGGCCCGCGGTGGTGGAGCTGCACCCGCTGCGGGCGCGGCGTGACTACGTCGACGTCCGCGACGTCGCCCGGGCGGTCCTGCTGGCCGCGGAGAGCGACGTGAGCGGCGAGGTGCTGAACCTCGGGAGCGGAACGGCGGTGCCCGTGCGCACCCTCGTCGACCTGCTCGTCGAGGCCAGTGCCATCCCCACCAGGATCGTGGAGCGTGCCCCCGACGCGTCGGGGGCGCCGACGAGGACCGACATCCCCTGGCAGCAGACGGACGCCAGCCGGGCGGGCGCGGTCCTCGGCTGGTGTCCGCGCCGGTCGCTGCGCGAGGCGGTGCGTGACTTCTGGCTCGACTCGGTGGCGCGGCGGGAGCGCGCCGCCGCGGTTCAGCCGCCGGGAGAGTAGACGGACTCGGCGAGCCGGAGCTTGGCCCCGTGCAGCTCCGCGCGCCGTTCGGGCGAGAAGCCGCCGGACTTCGGCCTGGCCGGGATCATGGGCTCGTTGAGGAGGGACCAGCCGGACCCGGCGTCGATCAGCGACTGGTGCTTGGTGCCGTAGTAGTCGGGCCTGATGTTCAGCGCGATGCCGCCGGCGCCGCCCGCCGCGGCGACCAGGTGGGGGTGGAAGCGTGAGGAGATCCAGATCTGGTCGGCCGCCACCGGCAGGCCCTCGGCCAGCACCTCGTCGACGCCGTAGCGCCGGGCGACCGGCAGCATGCGCTCGGCCAGCTCCAGGATCTCCCGGTCCTCGTCCGGCAGGCATTCGAGGAGCCCGATCCCGTCCACGCCCCACGCCTTGACCACACCGGCGAGGAAGCCGAGCAGCGGCTCCGACTCCACCTCGGAGAGCTGGGACTGGATGCTGAGCACGAGCCGGGGCGCGTCGTCGGGCGCGGTGCGCAGGTGGTCGGCGACCCCGAGCAGGGCGTCGTCGCCGGTGTGGGTGGCGGGCACCGGCCCGAGGAGGGCCGCGGAGGGCGCGTCGCGGACGTCGACGACGTCGAAGTCCGCGGCGATGCGGCGCAGCGTCTCGCCGCCGCCGTCGGCCGCGGGGCACAGGCCCTGGCCCGTCATCACGGCGCGGCCGCCCGAGTGTGCGACCGCGGCGGCCGCGGCGGCGGGCAGCCCCGTGAACTGCGGCCACAGCGAGTTGACGTAGCCGCCGCCGACGATGTGGACGACGTCGGCGCGGCGCGCCTCGCCGATGCCCTCGGCCAGGTCCCCGGCGAGCTGGGGGTCGTCCACCGCGCTCCGTACCCGCCGTACCACCTCCGCCACGTCCGAGGTGCCGCCGCGCAGGCACAGTTGCCACAGCGTGTTGACGCAGCGCACCCCGGGGTGCAGGGCGCCGAGCCTGGCCGCGGTGCGTACGGGGTCGAGGCAGTCGACGACAACGTCCGCGTCGGGGGCCACCCGGTGGATGTGGCGCAGCCAGGTGGCCGCGATGAGTTCGTCGCCGTAGTTGGCGTTGCCCGCCGGACTGACGACGTAGTAGAGCTGGTGGCTTGTGCCTGCCATGCTGTCCCCTCTGGGTCGGATCGGGTCGAAGGCACTCGGGGTGTGACGGTCCTCAGGGTGTGTCCGTGAGAGCGGGGGCCCTCAGGGTGTGTCCGCGAGGGCGGGGCGGGCCGCGGTGAGCCGGTCGAGGTCCCGGCGGTCCAGACGGCCGGTGGCGGCCAAGTGCTCAAGCGCGGGCACCAGTCGGGCGGGGGTGGGCTGTGCGGCGATCGTCTCGGCCACCCGGCGCGCGGCCTTCTGGCAGGAGGCGTCGTCGAGCAGCTCGCGCACGGTGCGGCGCACCGCTTCGGCCTCGGCCCCCAGGCCAGGCAGCACCCGGGAGGCGCCGGTGGCGGCCATCCTGCCGCTGACCGTCTGCTGCTCCTCGTTGAGCGCGAGCGCCAGTTGCGGGGTGCCGACGCACGCCGCGTTCATCGCGGGGTTGGCACTGCCGTGGTGGATGACCAGGTCGCTCAGGGACAGCAGCAGGTGCAGCGGGAACCCGCGCAGCACCCGTACGTTTCCGGGGAGTGTGTCGAGCGCGGCCACCTGGGCGGCGTTGGCCGCGAGGTAGACGGTGTCCGCCGCCCCGGCCGCGGCGTCGACGGCGTGGCGCAACACGGGCAGTTCCGTGCCGAACCCGCCGGTGGCGGAGTTGCCCCAGAGGATGGTGACCCGCCTGCCGGGTCCGGGGTCGCGCAGCCAGTCGGGCAGGCGCGCGGGGCCGTTGTACGGGACGTAGCGCAGCGGGATGCGCAGCGCGTCGCCCACCGGTGGCCGTGCGCCGCGCGGTGACACGTCGATGACGTACTCGATCTGGTCGCCGCGCCACGGCGGCTGCCCGTACCGCGGCCAGGACCCGGAAGGGTCGCCGTCGCCGAGGTCCACGCCCGGCTCTGTCTCGACGTTGCCGATGAGGCCGAACGGGAAGTACACCGAGGGCACGTCGAGGAGCTTCGCCGCCAGCGCGCCCTCGGCGGACATCAGGTCGTACACCACGAGGTCGGGCCGCCACTCCCGGGCATATGCGACGGCGCCGTCGTAGCTGCGGGAGAGGGCGGCGCCGCACTCCGCCCAGTACTTCGGGCCCTCGGTGGCGATGTCGAAGTCGTCGAGGCTCCCGACGGGTTCGCCGGTCAGCGGGTGCGGCGGGAGGCCCGGCAGGTTCCACTGCCCGTCGGCGGCCTCCTGGAAGTACGCCATCCGCCGCATGACGTTGAGGTCGAGGGTGTCGAGCACCGGGACGGCCGTGAGGCCCGCCTCGGCGATGCCGTCGGCCGCGGAGGGGGCGACGGCCACGTGCACCTCGTGGCCCGCCGCCTGGAGGGCCCAGCCGAGCGGAACCATGCAGGAGTAGTGCCCGGCCCAGGCCGAGACCGCGAAGAGTACCTTCATCGAACCTTTTCCCCGCTTCCGATCGTCTCCAGCGCCCGCACCACGTCGGCGGGCGCGGGCTGGTCCCGGTTCTCGTCGCGCAGCCGCGCCGCGGCCTCGCGGAACCCGTCCTCGTCGAGCAGGCGCCGGGTGTGCTCGCCGATGTCGTCCGCGCCCGCCGCGGCCTCCTCGCACCAGATGCCGGCGCCGGTCATGGCCAGCCGCTCCGTGTTGAACCGGCCCTCGGGGATGCTCGTCACACCGAGCTGCGGCACCCCGCAGGCCGCCGCCGTCATCAGCGTCCCGGTGCCGCCGGTGTGCACGATCGCGTCGCACCGCGACAGCAGCAGGCCGAGCGGGACCCACTCCACCGTGCGCACCCGCTCCGGGAGGTCGCGCAGGGGTCCCCGCATCGCCTCGTCCGCCGCGCCGACGGTGACGACGACCTCCACGTCGAGCCGTGCGATGGCCCGGATGTAGTCGCCGAAGGTCTCCACGACCCCCACCCCGAGCTTCTTCTGCTGAGTGGTCCCCCAGGTCACACAGACACGCGGCCGGTCGGCCCGTCTGTCGAGCCAGGACGGCAGTGCGCCCGGGCCGTTGTAGGGGACGTAGCGCATCGGGCGGCTGGGGACGGCGGCCCGCTCCTGGTCCTCCTCGGGCCAGCGCATGCTCGCGGGGCGCGGGTCGATCCAGGCGTCGGGCTGGACGCGCGGCTCGACGCCGTACGGCTCGAAGAGCGCGCCGTAGCCCGCGCGCGGCGTGGTGCCCTTCCACAGGTCGGCCAGTTCGAGGCGCGGGACCCTGGCCATGCCGTAGAGGTGGCCGACGGTGGGGACGCCGAGCACCTGTCCCGCCACCGGGCCCGCGTACGTCACCGGGTCGTGCACGATCACGTCGGGCCGCCAGGAGCGGGCGAAGTCCACGACGCCGTCCGCCATCGCCCGCGCGGTGTCGAACTGGAGCCGCGCCATGTTGTCGACGACCCGCGTGTACGGGTCGCCGCCGCTGTCGGCGCCGGGCGGCCGTGGCGCCAACTCGCCCTTGGCGAGCCGGGCGTCGAGGTCGATGTCGGCGCCGACGGCGACGCCCGGCAGCCCGGACCGCTCGACGGCGTCCGACAGGGACGGTGTGCTGACCATGCGGACCTCATGGCCGGCCAGCACACAGGCCCAGGCCAGCGGCACCAGGGGGAAGAAGTGGGCGCGGGCGGCGTAGGTGGTGAACATCAGGCGCATGGCGGCTGTCCCTTGGCGGTTGACGGGGCGGGAGGTGGGGCGCGGGGCGCCGCGTGCGGGCGGTCCGGGTGCTCAGGGCGGCCGTGGCAGGTGCGGTCGTGCTGCGCGCTAGGAGCGTGGCGCGGGCACCGCGTACGTGACGTCGTCGGGGCCGAGCGATCCGGCCGCGGCCAGCCGTTCGAGCACGGGCACCAGCCGGGAGGGCGCGGGTCGGGCGAGGACGTCGGCTCTGAGCCCGGCGGCGGCTTCCCTGAGGGGCGGGGTGCGGAGGATCTCCCCGACGGCCGCCCTCACCTCCTCGCGGGAGGCCGTGAGCCCCGGCAGCGTCCTGGACACCCCCAGGGCGTCGCTGCGCCGCCCGTAGGCGAAGTGGTCGTCGCTGAGTGCGAGGCCGAGGCGGGGCACACCGGCCGCGAAGGCGTTCATGATGGGGTTGTCGCTGCTGTGGTCGATCAACAGGTCGCTGCCCTCAAGCGCCAGGTGGAGCGGGTGGCCGGGCAGCGGGTGCACATTGCCGGGGAACGGCCGCAGCGCCTCGACCTGTTCGGCCCCGGCGACGAAGAGCACGTCGTGCGCGAGGTCGGCGGCGGCCTCAAGCGCGTGCCGCAGCCCGGGCACCCGGGGGCCGAACATCCGGGTGGCCGAGTTCCCCCACAGCACACAGACCCGCGGCCCGCCGCGCGCGGGCACCGCGCCGGGGCGCGCCGCGGCCCGGCCGTTGTACGGCACGAAGCGGACCGGGAGCCGCAGCGCCCCGGCGAGCGGGGGGACGGCGCGGTCGGGCGAGGGGTCGACGATGTACTCGACGCGGTGGCGCCCCCAGGGGCCGACCCCGTACCTGTCGAAGTGCTCGACGGGGTCGGCGGGCCCGACGTCGAGCGCCTTCTCCGTCTCCACCGTGCCGAAGAGCCCGGGCGCGCACAGCACCGACGGCACCTCCACCACGCGCGCGGCCAGCGCGCCCTCGGCGGCCATCACGTCGTACAGGACGAGGTCGGGGCGCCAGTCGCGGGCGAACGCCACGATGTTGTCGCAGCCGCGGCGCACGGCCTCGGCCGTTTCGCGGAAGAACTTCGGGCCCTCGACGGCGATGTCGGGCTCACCCGGCTCGCCCAGCGGGCGGCCGGTGAACGGGTTCAGCAGCGGACCGTGCTGCGGGCGCAGGCCCATGGAGACCTCGGTGTGGTGGACCACCCGGGTGAGCAGCGCCAGGTCCGGGCCGTCCCCGACGGGGGCGGGGGTCAGACCGGCCCCGCCGAGCGCCGGCACCTGGGACGGCTTGCAGACGACGCGGACCTCGTGGCCCGCCGCCTGGAGGGCCCAGCCCAGGGGCACCATGCAGAAGTAGTGTCCTGGCCACTCCGACGTCGCGAAAAGGATCTTCACCGGCCGTCTACCTCCACTCGCCGCTGGGAGCCCCAGCCTCGCGCGGAGGATTCGAAGCGCCCTGGAGAGCACGGAGACCGTTCGTATCGTCCATGACAATTGTCATGCCGAAGCCCGTACAGAGGAATCTGCCGCGGGGCGGGGCGCACTGCCTAGCGTCGGGAGCATGCATGAGAAGACAGGAGCACCCCCCGCCGTGGCGTTCACGTCGGTGGTCAAGACCTTCGGGGACGTACGCGCCGTGGACGGCGTCGACCTGCGGATCGAGCAGGGCGGGACGGTCGCGCTCCTCGGGCGCAACGGCGCCGGGAAGTCGACGGCCATCTCCCTGTTACTCGGTCTGAACGAGCCCGACGAGGGCGAGGTCGAACTCCTCGGCACCTCACCGGCGCGCGCCACCCGCAGAGGCCTGACGGGGGCGATGCTGCAAGAGGCCAGGGCGGTCCCCCGGGTCACCGTCCGCGAGCTGGTCACCTTCGTGGCGGGGCGCTATCCGGCGCCCCTGCCGGTCGCCGAGACGCTGGAGCTTGCCGAGATCACCGAGCTGTCGGACAGCCGCGTGGACCGGCTCTCCGGCGGTCAGACCCAGCGCGTCCGGTTCGCGATGGCGCTCGCGGGCAACCCCTCGCTGCTGGTGCTCGACGAGCCGACGGCCGCCATGGACGTGGAGGCCAGACACGTGTTCTGGGAGTCGATGCGCGCCTACGCGGAGCGCGGCCACACCGTCCTCTTCTCCACGCACTACCTCCAGGAGGCGGACGACAACGCCCAGCGCATCATCGTGCTGGACCACGGCAGGATCATCGCGGACGGCACCGGCGAGCATCTGCGCCGTTCCGTGGGCGGCAGCCTCGTCACCCTCGACCCGGGGGCGCTCGACACCGCGACGCTCAAGGGGCTGCCCGGTGTGCAGTCGGTCCACCTGGCCGACGGCCGGGCGCATCTGCGCACCCAGGACTCCGACGCGACGGTGGTCGCCCTCGCACACCTGGGCGCCATCCGCGACCTGGCGGTCTCCCCGGCGTCGCTCGACGACGCCTTCCTGGCGCTTACGGCTCCCGAGCAGGCGGTGGCGTGATGCTGGACTATCTGAAGCTGGAAGTGCGCAGGACGCTGCGCGACACCGGGTTCATCACCGGCGGCATCGCCATGCCGCTGATGATGTACCTGCTCTTCACCCACGTCGGCATCGAGGGCGTCGGCGACTGGCAGACCACGTACACGGTCGGCATGGCCGCGTACGGCGCGGTCGGCTCGGCGCTGAACGCGGGCGGCGGCGTCGCGGAGGACCGCGCCATCGGCTGGCTGCGGCAACTGCGGGTGACCCCGATGGCGTCCCGCCAGGTGGTCGCCGGGCGGGCGCTGACCGGCGCCGTGGTGGTGCTGCCCGCGATCTGCGTCGTCCTGCTGGCGGGCGGTCTTGTCAACGGGGTGCGCATGAGCGCCTGGCAGTGGGTGTCGATCGCGCTGCTGCTGTGGCTCGGCTCGATCCCGTTCACCCTGCTCGGCCTCGGCAACGGCTACCGGATGACCGTCCAGGCCACCAACGTGACCAACATGATCTGCAACATGGGGCTCGCGGTCGTGGGCGGCCTGTGGTTCCCGATCAGCATCTTCCCCGGCTGGCTGCGCGGCGTGGCCGGCTACACCCCCACCCACCACTTCCAGGAACTGGGCACGGCGGTCGCCGCGGGACACGCCCCCGCCCTGAAGGCGGTCGGCCTCCTGGCCGTCTGGCTCCTGGCGTTCGGCTCGTACGCGGTGACGTCGTACCGCCGGACCGCGACACAGCACTGACGGGGCACGAGAGACATGCGCGATCCGCGTGGCACCACCCCCCGCGAACCCGGGCGGCCGCCCGAGGCCCCGCCCCCGGCCGGTATCGCCCTGCTGCCGTGGCTGCTGCTGGGGATGGGCGTCCTGGTGAACCTCTTCCAGTTCCAGGGCGGCGGGCACAGCCCCGGGTACTGGGGGCTCGGTCTCGTCTTCTTCGACTCCCTGTACGTCTTCGTCGTCCTGCGCTCCGTGCGCGAGAGCACCCGCGAGGCGCCGGCGACACGGCTTGCGCTCAGCCTGATGACGGGGGTGACCTGTGCGTCCGCCATACTCCTCGGCGACAGCGCGCTGTTCTTCTTCCCCCTGCTTGGCCTGGCGACGGGCGCGGCCATGCGCGGCAGGCGGCTGCGCTCCTTCGCCACCACCGTGACCGCGCTCGCCGCCACCATCTCCTGCCGCCACGGGCTGTGGAGCGGGCTCGGCATCGCGTACGCCACGGCGATCTCGACGATGGTGACGGCCGCGATGCTGTCGCTGTCCGAGGCGATCGGGGCGCTGCGGCTGGCCCGTGACGAACTGGCCAGGCACGCCGTGGAGGAGGAGCGGCTGCGCTTCTCCCGGGACCTGCACGACCTGCTCGGCCACACCATGTCCGTCATCGTGGTCAAGGCGGAGGCGGCGCGCCGCTTCGCCGACCGGGACCCGGAGCGATCGTCCACCCAGGTCGCCGACATCGAGACGATCAGCAGACAGGCGCTCACCGAGATCCGCCAGGCCGTCACGGGCTACCGCCAGGGCACCCTGAAGACCGAACTGGACCGCGCGCGCTCCGCGTTGACCGCCGCGGACACCACCGCGGCGGTGCACCGCTCGGGGCCGCCGCTCGTGCCCGAGGCGGAGGCGCTGTTCGGCTGGGTCGTCCGGGAGGCCACCACCAACGTCATCCGGCACAGCAACGCGACGCACTGCGAGATCGCCCTGAGCGCGACCCCCCACCACGCCCGCCTCACCATCTCCGACAACGGCACCCCCGCCGCCCCCCGCCCCCCGCACACCGAGGGCAACGGCCTGACGGGCCTGTCCGAACGCCTCACAAAGGCCGGCGGCAGCCTCACCACCGACCGCCCCCCGTCCGGCGGCTTCACGGTGACGGCGGAACTGCCCATCAACCCCCTGGGCTGGTCCCCACCTCCAAGAACCACCCCCACCCCCTGACCACCACGCGGCCCGAGACCCCCCGCCGGGTCGCGTGGTGCCCCTTCCCACACGGGACGGCACGCGGTGGAGCCGGGGCGGGGGGCGGCGGGGCGACGAGAAGGTGCGAGGTGTCACGGGCGGGGCACCAGCTGTGGAATGATCCCTGAACAGGGCCAACGGAGGGACACGGGTGTGACTGACAGATTCACCGAAGGGCTCCTCACTCAGGCGGAGACCTCTTTTCATCTCCAGATTCCTCCGTCCACGCTCGGCGACTGGTTGAACGGCAAGGCGGCCGGGGCGCCTCTCGTGCACCAGGTCGAACCGGTACGTTCCGGGCAACCGTCCGTACCCTTCGTCGCTGTCGCGGAGGCGTATGTTCTGCGGTCGCTGCGCACGATGGGGCTGCGGATGCGCGAGATCCGGGAGGCGGCGGAGGCGGTCCGTGACGCGTTCGGAACCCCATACGGCCTCGTCTCGCGACGGATCGCCACCGACGGAGTGGACATCTTCGTCGAGCACGGCCTTGATGATCTGCGACGGGCGCGGGACGGGCAGGCCCCAATCCGGGAGGTCGTGGACCGGTACCTGCGGTACCTGTCGTGGGAGGCGGACGACGACTTCCCCTCCAGCCTCCAGCTCCAGCAGTACGGCGACACGGTCCCGGTTCTCCTCGATCCGCGCTTCGGGCACGGCCTGCCCGTCGTCGCAGCCAACCGGGTACCCGTGAAGGCTTTGATCGACCTCTGGGAGGCGGGCGAGTCCGTTGAGAACATCGCGTACGAGTACGACATGGAACCGGACCAGGTGGACGAGTTGCGCCGGGCAGTGATCAGCCTTGCGGCATGAGTTCTTCCTCGACCGGAACCTGGGACGCCGCGTCGCCGAGGAACTGCGCGCTCTTGGCTGGGCCGTTCACCGCATCGGTGAGGTGTTTCCCACCGACGCACAGGACATCCCCGACCCGGAATGGATCGCCCACGGTCTGGATCAGGGGTGGGTACCGTTGTCGAAGGACGGCCGGATCAAGTCCCGGGACCTGGAGATCGAGCCGGTGCGCGACAGGTCGGCCGTCCTCTTCTACCTGAACAACCAGCAGTTGAGCACCGCCGCCATGGTCGAACGCCTCCACGTCTGCCGTGCGGCGATCCACCGGGCGGTCGAGAAGGGCGGTCCGGCCGCGTACGCAGTCGGTGCGGAGGGCGTCGAGCGCACCTGGCCGTGACACCTGCCCGCGCCGCGTGGACGCGGGCGGGGCACACCGGCTGGTGGGGCGGGCGACGGCGCGTCTCCGCAGTTCGTGGTGTGGTGTCGTCGCTCAGTTCACCAGGGACTTCACCAGGACGGAGAACTCGCGGAGGCGGCCGAGGCTGTCCTCGGGCAGGGGATCGCTGTCGAAGTGGGCGATGCGGTTGCGGATGTCCTTGACGTGGATCAGGTCCTGCACGAAGTGGGCGTGGTTGGTGTGCCAGCCGATGGTGCTCCAGTTGGCCCGTGCGTTGGCGCACACCTGGGGGTTGGGGCTGTTGACGTTGAGCAGTTGCACATAGCCGCCGAACATCAGGTCCGCGATGTCGCCCGTCTGCTTGTTCTTCTGCTGCACGGCCCTGATGGCGTCGGGCCCGAGTCTCCCGCCGAGCCACCGGCGCAGCCAGTACTCGATCTCCCCGACGAGGAAGAACGGCAGCGCGGTCTCGTGGAACCGGTTGGTGATGTCGGTGGCGGTGATGATCCCGCAGAAGCTGCCGTCGTTGCGCCTGACCAGCAGATAGCCGTGCTCGGTGAGCATCGGCAGATGGGCGAAGAGGCTGCTGTGGGTCTCGACGACCGGGAACGGCTCCTTGGTCATGCACTTCGCCAGCGTCGGTGTCTGCCCGGAGGCGTACACAATCGCGATCGAACTCCAGGTGAGCACCCCTCGTAGGTCCCGGTCGCCCACGATGACCGGGATCTGCGAGTAGTTCTTCGACTGCATGACGTACGTGGCCTGGTGCAGGGCCTGGTTCGGCTCCACGGAGGACAGGCCGGCCGTGGCGCAGGGGATGTCGCCGACCTTGAAGGAGTGCTGGGGCAGGGTTCCGGCGGCGAGTTCCGACTCGTCGTCCCCGTGGTTCCCGGAGTCCTCGTCCGTGCCCGTGTGGGCGGCACGGTCCGCCTCGTCTCCTTCGTTCCCTGCCGCGCCCCCGTCCGCCCCCGGTCCGGGGCGCGCCGTCTCCTCGGCCATCACCAGCAGTGACGCGTTCCGCCCGCAGGTCGCGAAGGACGGCACGGTGGCCAGTCCCGCGACGCGCAGGGCGTCGGTGATGACGGGGACGGTCCGGTAGGTCCGACGGCGCTCGCCGAAGAGGGCGAGCAGGTCGGTGAGGGTGACGGTGGTGCCCTTGAGCGCGAGCAGGGCGTCGGTGGTGGGTCGCTGGGACTCGGTCACGGTCGGCTCACCTGTCCGAGGCGTCGCGGTGGACGCTGCGCTTGCCCATCGCCGTGTTGACGAGTTCCAGCAGTTGCCGGGAGCGGTCCGCGTAGAAGCGCTCGAAGTCGCCCTCGTGCAGGTGCTGCGGGTCGATCAGATGGGTGGCGACGACGTCGTCGAACCACTCGGACCTGATGCCGGACTCGGCGGCCAGCGTCTTCAGATAGGCGGCAGGAGAGCCGGTCATGCCGCGGCTCGCGCGATAGGACAGCGGCGTCTTGTTGACGATGGAGCCCGCCCGTCTGTCCTCGGGGGCGTGCCGGGCGAACCACCCCTTGGGGAAGATCTGCCGCACCCACACCGCGTACTGGAGCATCAGGCCGGGGTTGAGGGGCTCCGCGTTGTAGTACCAGTCCACGGCGCCCTGCTTCACGAGCAGCGCGTAGATTCCCTTGTACGCGGCGCTGTTGCGGGTGGTGAGGGTGTCGAGCCGGTCCGCGACGAAGACGGCCTCCGTGATGGTGTCGGGGACCGGCGCCCCCACGGACTCCTCCGGCACCCACTCCAGGAGCTGTTCCAGGTCCCGGGTGAACCGGCTCTCGGTGGAGCCGCTGTACTTCTCGCCGAGCACTCCGCACCAGTACCACCGGGTCAGCCGGTCGAACGCCCGGGGCTTCTCCGCCGCCGCGCCGAGGACGGTGCGTACGGCTGCCAGCGGCACGAGCTGGGTGCGGTACGGCAGGTCGTCGGGGCGCACGATGCACTGCTTGTAGAGGAACTCGCCGACCCAGCGGAACGCGGCGGCCACCTGGGGTCCCAGCCGTACGAAGTCGTCGAGCGGCAGCTCCAGCAGGTCGCGCCGCTTGCAGGACACGGCGGCCGTCCTGCCCTGCCGCTTGCGTTCCCAAGTGAGCACCAGCGCCACCGCCTGGAGGAAGTCGCTGCTTGTGATCCCGGCGCCGCCGCCGTTGCCTGCCCTGCCGAACACCGGGTGCGCGGTGGACAGGTCCTGCACGATCTGGTCCCACACGTCGGGCAGCCGGTAGTAGTCGCCGTGCTCGCGCTCGTACGCGCGGTCGCCCGCGAAGGTGGCCGTCAGCAGTTCGAACACGTCCAGGGGCACTCCGCCGGTGTTCACACGCTCGAAGACCGAGCACACGGCGTCATTGGGCGTCCCGGCCTCCAGCTTGATCATGGGGATGAGGAATGACTGCACGTTCTTCAGGACCAGTTCCTGGAAGCGGGCCCACACCGGCCAGTTGTCGTCGTCGTGTTTGACGAAGCCCTGCTGCCACTTGCTGATGCGCTCCGCATCGAAGACGGCGTGCAGAGGGAAGTAGCCCTGGCGCCACTCCAGTTCGGGGGTGGACAGGTCGAGGTCGGCGCGGCGGCCGAAGTCCGAGCGCAGCACCCGGTCCTCCGGCACGGAGACGATGGCCGCGTCACGGTCGGCAGCCGACCCGAGGGCCTTCGCGATGTCGACGTAGTACCAGCGCTTCAGGGGCTTCCTGCGGTCGTCGGTCGTCAACACCGGCTGGTCCAGGTAGAGGGCCTGGAACAGGGAGGTGAGGCGCTGCTGCCCGTCGAGGAGGAGCAGGTCGGGGACGGTGGTGTCGGCCGCCTGCGAACCTGTCAGCGTGCGCGGGCGGAAGGGCGAGTTGCCACCGGTCTCCAGGGTCATGACGACCCCCAGCGGATAGTCGAGGGTCACGGTCGCGATCAGCTCGCGGATGGCCGTGTCGTTCCACTTCCACTCCCGCTGGAAATCCGGAAGCTGCATTTTGCCCGAGGCGATGTCCTGGAGGACCTTGCTCAGTTTCGGGCTGTCAAGTGCCATGGTGTTCCCCACCCCGTCAGCGCGTTCTGGCGTAACGGAGCATTTGAACGGTGGCACCGAATGCCCGTCAAGCCCAGGTCGTGGCCCATTGGGCGGTGTTGTCTGTTTTTGGCCAGGGTGTACGGCGTCGGGGGGCCCACAGCCTGGGCGAGGGGTGGATACGGCTCTCCCAGGATGGCCGGATCAAGCCCAGCGCCGGAGACCGAGAGCGTGCGGAGCGCGGAGGGCTTCCCGGGACCCGATCCCCCTCCAGTTGCCGCGGCTCACACGTCCGAGGGGGTGTGGGCGGCCCCGAGCCCCCGGGCCGGGAGCGTCACCCGTACGGCCGACTCGGACAGGGAGTATGACAAGCACCACATCCGTCCCGTGTCCGCCGGAGGCGCCCCGTCCGTGGGGGCCGGGAGCGGTGAAACGGGTGCTTCGGGCACGCGCCCCGCACCTGCGGACTTGACCCCGCCATAAGGAACGTAAAACCCGGGCGTGACCCGTGGGGGCCGCCGGGCCGGACGGTGTGCGGCGCTCATATACACGCTCGATGCTTCGCCAACCGGTTCGAACGCTCCCTCCTGCGGGATATGCTTGCAGGGCGCATGCAGTTGCGTGCTGCAACCATCGAAGGAGCGGGAGCATGACCGACATATCGGCCGTACCTGCGGGGCGGCGGGCTCCGTCCCAGGGTGCTGAGGACGCCGAGGACGCGTCCCCCCGGCCGAGCGGTACGGCGCATCTGGCCGAGGCCGTCGAACGGCTCATGCAGATGTTCATCAAGACCCGCCAGTACATGATCGACCGTGCCCGCCACGACGTGGACTGGTCGACGCTGCTGCTCCTCGCCGAGGTCGTCGCGCACGGCCCGATGCGGGTGAAGGAGCTGGCGCAGTCCGTGCAGTCCGACCCGTCCACCGTGAGCAGGCATGTCTCGCAGCTCGTCAAGGACGGCTTCCTCGAACGGCACGCGGACGCGGTCGACGGGCGCGCCAGCGTCCTCGTCCCCACCGACGAGGGCCGCGCGGCGGTCGACGCCCGCAAAGAAGACCGCAACATGCACTACGAGCAGATGCTGAGCGACTGGGACGACGGGGACAGGGAGCAGTTGGCCACGCTGCTCAAGCGGTTCCTCGACGACGCCCTCACGTACAAGAACGTGCTCGCCGGCAAGGACCGGAACCGGGACAACCCGGCGTCCCGAAAGGAAACACACGCATGACGTCAACCGCCGGCGCCGCGTCGGCCTCCGCCGGGGCAGGCGCCCCAGAGCAGGCAGCACCCGGCGGCTACAGCCACCGCGAGATCCTGGTGATCCTGTCCGGACTGCTCCTCGGCATGTTCCTCGCCGCGCTCGACCAGACCGTCGTCTCCACCGCCATCTACAAGATCGGTGAGAGCCTCAACGGGCTCACCGCGCAGGCGTGGGTCACCACCGCGTTCCTGATCACCTCGACGATCGCGACGCCGCTGTACGGCAAGCTGTCCGACCAGTACGGGCGCAAGCCGTTCTTCATGTTCGCGATATCCGTGTTCGTGGTCGGCTCGATGCTGTGCACGCTGTCCACATCGATGTACATGCTGGCCGCGTTCCGCGCCTTCCAGGGCATCGGCGCCGGTGGCCTGTTCTCGCTGGCGCTCGCCATCATCGGCGACATCATCCCGCCGCGTGAACGCGCCAAGTACCAGGGCTACTTCATGGCCGTCTTCGGTACGTCGAGCGTGCTCGGACCCGTCATCGGCGGTGCGCTCGCCGGTGCGGGGCAGGTCGCCGGGATCGACGGCTGGCGCTGGATCTTCCTGATCAACGTGCCGATCGGCATCGCCGCGCTGATCGTCGTCACCAAGGTGCTCCACCTCGACCACGTGCGCCGCGACCACAAGATCGACTACCCGGGCGCGGCCTCCCTGGTGATCGCGCTGGTCCCGCTGCTCGTCGTCGCCGAGCAGGGCCGCGAGTGGGGCTGGGGCTCGGGCCGTTCGCTGGCCTCGTACATCATCGGCGCCGTCGGCATCGTGTGCTTCCTGCTGGCCGAGCGGCGCGCGGGCGACGACGCGCTGCTGCCGCTGCGGCTCTTCCGCAACGGCGTGTTCGCGGTCGGCACCGCGCAGTCGTTCATCATCGGTATCGGCATGTTCGGCGGGATCACGCTGCTGCCGCTCTACCTTCAGCTCGTCAAGGGCAACTCCCCCACCAAGGCGGGTCTGCTGACGCTGCCGCTGGTGCTCGGGATCATGCTGTTCTCGCTGATCTCCGGCCAGGTCACCTCGCGCACCGGGCGCTACAAGATCTTCCCGGTGATCGGCTGTGTGCTGCTGGTCGCGGGCATGCTGATGCTGTGGCGGGTGTCGGCGGACAGCGGCCTGCCGTACATCGACGTGTCGATGTTCGTCGTCGGCGCAGGGCTCGGTCTGAACATGCAGACGATCGTGCTTGCCATGCAGAACGCGGTGCCGCCGCGGGACATCGGGGTGGCGACCTCGTCCACCACCTTCTTCCGGCAGATGGGCGGCACCGTCGGCGTCGCGGTGTTCCTGTCCATCGTCTACTCGCTGGTGGTCGGCAAGATCTCGGACGCGTTCCGCGCGGCCCAGCACACCCCCGCCTTCCAGCAGGCCGCGCAGGCCCACCCGGACCAGCTCAAGCAGCTCACGGGCGCCAACACGGCCGCGCTCAACGACACGTCGTTCCTGACGAAGCTCGACCCGCACCTGGCCCATCCGTTCAAGGAGGGCTTCACCAACTCGATCTCGGTGGCCTTCCTGGTCGGCGCCGGGGTGCTGGTCGTCGCCTTCCTCCTCTCCCTGCTCATCAAGGAGGTGCCGCTGCGCACGCAGGCCGCGGCGTTCTCCAAGGAGGAGCCGGAGAAGGCGGCCGCCGGGGCGGCCGGTGGCGCCGAGGGGCCCGGGCAGGGGCCCGAGGGTCCCGCTCCCGTCGGGCACTAGCCGTGGCCCCCGGGAGGGGGTGACGGCCGCGGACAGCCGGGGCCGGTACGCGCGAAACACCGCGCGCACCGGCCCCGTTCGCATGCCGCCCCCGTTCTCACGCCATACCCAAGGCATCCTCTAGGCCGCTCGGGGAATCTTCTGGCCGGGACTGCGGATGTCCGGGCCGGGAGCACGGTCCGGGGAGGGGAACGGGCGAGCCGATGCGGCGATGGACACGCGTGGTGGCGAACGGGCTCGCGCCCGGTGTCGCCGCCCTTGCCGGGGTCTTCGGGGCACTGCTCCCACTGGACTGGATGGGTGCGGGGGCCGGTTGTACGAGCGCGGGGTGTACGGGCCGCGGTTGTACGGGCGCCCGGTGCGCGGGCCCCGCCCCCGGGCACCCCGAGCGGCTGGTCCCCGAGGTGCCGCCGACCCCGGTCGAGGAGGCACTGTGGCGGCAGTTGGCGGGACACTCCTGATTACTTGGACGCGGGCGGGAGCGGCACTCGGCCCAGGTCCTGTCCTGCACGGCCGGAGACCCCGCACCGCAGGTGGGCCCGTGGCGAAAACTCCCTAGCCGGCCGGCACGTCCCTGACGAAGACGAGGGCGTCGGTCGTCATGAGGTGGGACGGGTCGAGCGGGGCGTAGCCGAACCAGGGGGACACGCGGGGCGCGGGGGGCTCGGTGCCGAGGGCGGTGGCGAGCCGTCGGGTGTCGACGAGACGTTGGTCCTCGGGCAGCGCGTACAGCAGCCCCTCGACGGTGTCGGGCGGCGGTGTGTCCACCCCGCGGTGCCGCAGGGTGCCGAGCGCGGTGGCCACGAACGCGTACTGCCCGCCGAGCCTGGCGCCGACCTGGGCGCCCGCGCTCCACCACTCCAGCCGCTTCCCGTCCATCCGCATGCTGCTCTTCTCCCGTTGCAGATGGGAGTTGTGGGAGTTGACGAGTACCGGACCCCGGTCGGCGAGTGCGAGCAGGTTGCGGGCCATCATCTGGTCGCGCGTCCCGACGAGTCTGGCGAACCTGGCCCGGGAGGTGTCGGCCACCCCGTGGTGGTAGCGGAGCAGCCCCGTGGCGGTGCGCGCGTACAGCCGCGCCCGCTCCCACTCCCGGGTGCCTTCGGCCGCGAGGAGTTGCGGGGTGTACTCGTCGAGCAGCGCCGCCAGGTCGGCGGCGACGAGCCGCAACTCCCCGGCCTCGGGGGACCGTCCGAAGGACCGGGCCGGGTCCCGCATCGCGGCGGGCTCGGTCCAACGCTCGTCGGGGCCGAGCAGGCGGTCGAGGGTCCGCGCGGTGCAGGGCAGCAGGTCGGCGTCGACCAGGGCCGCGAGACGGGTGTGGAGCGCGGTGAGGGCCTGCCGGGGGCTCGCGGCCGCGCCGATCTCCAGCGGGCCGTCGAAACCGGCGAAGCGCACCTGCTCGTCGGCGGGCCTGCCCTCGTTGTGGGTACGCAGCCAGGACACCAGGTCGCGGTTGCCCGCGAAGGCGCCCCAGCCGTGGCTGAAGCCGTGTTCCATGACGTCGTCGAGCGTGCCCGCGCCCGAGGTGACGTGCTCGTCGACGAGGAGTCCCGCGAGGCAGTCGCTCTCGACCGCGATGGTGCGGTAGCCCGCCTCCTCGACAAGTTGCCTGAAGAGTCGGTTGCGCAGGTCGAGGAGTGTGTCCTCGCCGTGGGTGGGCTCGCCGAGTGCGAGCAGTCGGGGCCGGTCGGCGAGCAGTCCCAGGACGGCGGCGGCGTCGACGGCGCTGGTGGTGTCCCTGATGTCGGTAGCCATGGCTTCAACGGTATCGTTGAACTTTCGGTGTAAACTTTCGCGCGAAAATGGCGGGGCTATGGGTCGAAACCTTCAAAACGGCCGACGGCTGCGGCCGGTCGATCTGGCGCGTGGGCACGGTCTCTCGACGCAGGCGGTCAGGAACTACGAGGAGGCCGGCATCCTCCCGCCCGCCGCCCGCACCGCGGCCGGCCACCGCGCCTACACCCCGCTGCACTCGGCGGCGCTGCGCGCGTTCCTCGCCCTGGTGCCCGGCCACGGCCACCGGACGGCGGCGTCGGTCATGCGGGCGGTGAACGAGGGCGCCGCCGAGGAGGCGTTCCGGCTCATCGACGAGAGCCACGCCCAACTCCTCGACGACCGGCGGACCCTGGGGGCCGTGGAGGGCGCGCTACGGGACCTGGACACCGCGCCGCCGGTCGAAGCTGCCGTGGCGTCCACGCCCGGCGACATGTTCATCGGGCCGCTTGCAGCACGGCTGGGCATCGGGCCCGCGACACTGCGCGCCTGGGAGCAGGCCGGACTTGTGCGCCCGCAGCGCGATCCGCGCACCGGGTACCGCGTCTACGGCGAGGCCGATGTGCGCGACGCCCGGCTCGCCCACCAACTGCGGCGCGGCGGCTACCCGTTGGAGCGGATCGCGGCACTGATCGCACAGGTGCGCTCGGCGGGCGGCCTCGAACCCCTGGGCGCGGCACTGCACGACTGGCACACGCGGCTCTCGGCACGCGGCCGGTCGATGCTGTCGGGGGCCGCGGAGTTGGAGGCGTATCTGCGGGAGCGGGAAAGGGAACCGGGCGCCTAAGAGCGCGTAACACGATCTTGTTGAGATGCCCTGGTTGGCCGTGACCGGTGTGGGCCTTGACCCCTGATCCTGGACACACGAGACGCTAAATCCTGAGGATCTGAGGACGGACGTCTCGTGGTCATGAAGAACTACCCGCCGGAGTTCAAGGCGGACGCGGTCGCGTTGTACGAGTCGCGGCCGGAAGCGACGATCAGGTCGGTCGCGGCCGATCCGGGGATCAACCCGGAGACCCTGCGGAACTGGGTGAGGGCAGCCGGAGTAAGCCGCCCGCGGGGACGACGGACGCAGGAACCGTCTCAGCCGCCGGCGCCGCTGGAGGCGGAGAACGCAGCCTTGCGGAAGAAAATCCGCGAGCTGGAGGAGGAACGCGAGATCCTGCGGAAGGCGGCGAAGTACACCACGAGTCGGACGGCACCTACGGTTGCCCGCGCCTCACCGCCGAGCTCCGCGAGAGGAGCGGTGAGGCGCTCGACCACAAGCGCGTCGCCAGGATCATGCGGACGTTCAGGATCGAAGGGGTCCGGTTGCGCCGCCGACACCGCACCACCGTTCCCGACCCTGCTGCGGCCAAGGCGCCGGACCTGATCGGCCGGGCGATCGCCGACCACATGCGCGCGGACAACGCACTCGCCGAGTCCTTCAACGCGAGTTTCAAACGCGAGACCCTGCAAGGACGAAAGAGCTGGTCCACCGAGCGCGAGGCGCGACTCGACGCCTTCCGACGGCTCCACCGCCACAACACCCGACGACGACACACCCACCTCGGACAACGATCACCGATCACCTTCGAAAACGCCCTCCAACACACATCAACCACGCTGACACAAGCCGCATATCCCGTGTCCAGAATTCGGGGTCAAGGCCCAGCCGGTCATGGGAGACTCTGGGCAGAGAAGAGAACGTCACACACGCTGATATTCATCGACTGAGGCCCGCTGGGACGACCGACAACCGCATCGCGCCGTGGCGATCCCTGAACGGAGCAGCAGGGAGGCAACATGTCACAGCACAAGTCACCACGTGCGGTGTTGTGGATCCCGGGACTGCTCTCTCGGAACGGCCTGACCTCCAGCAGCGAGCAGACCCGGGAAGGGATGTCGTGGGCCCGCACGCCCGGGACCCGGGCGCGGATCCGGCGTTGGGCGAGGATCGAGACTGTCGGCATGATGCTGATCCTGACCGGCATCGTGCTGCTGCTTCTGGCACCGTTCGCCTCGATCGCGTTGGCCATCTGGTCGAGCATCTCCGGTGTCAGCCACGCAGGCCCGCACTGGTGGATCTGGGGCACCACGATCGGCGTGCCGGCAGTGGGGCTCACCGCGAACCTCGTGGCAACCGGTCGGCGACAGGCGGCCTGCTTCGCCGATGGGCAGGTCTGCGAGGGCACCGTGGATCGGGCGATCGAGCACCCCGGCAGCGGCGACGACCACACCTGGTACGACCTGCGCATCAGCGCAGCACTCCCTGACGGGGTGACGCTGCGTCGCCGGCTGCATCTCGAAGGCCACCGCTGGGATCAGCGAGTGGGTCGCTCGGTGCGGTTCCGCCACAACACCCTCGGCCCCGAGGATCTGGACGACGTGATGCTCGTCGGGTGGCCGGGCGCGGACGGAAGACGGTCATGACCAGTCGCCGGCTTTTCTCCCGGAAGTGGGACCAGCCCACAACCGACCAGTACGCCGAGCGCTGGGCGAGCGTGGCGAAGACCCCGCAGAGCCGTGCCCGGATCCGTCGCCTGTCGCGCAGCGACAACTTCTGGTCGGCGGTCATGCTGAGCGGCATGGGCTTGTTCGTGCTCATGATCCCTGTGGCGATCGTGCTCGCGCTCTGGTTCTGGATCTCGGGCATCGACCGACCCGAGGTCTTCATGTGGGGGTTCGGGATCGCGTTCGGCGTGACGCTGTTCGGCGCGATCCCGACGGCCATCGTGAGCGACCGGCTGCACAGAGCCCAGTTCGCCGACGCGGACACCGCCGTCGGGATCGTCGAGTGCGTCACCAGCGAGCAGGAGCGAGACGGCGAGGGCGACCTCGTCATCGTCTACCGCGTCCGCGTGACTGCCCGGCTCTCGGACCAGCTCACGCTCATCCGGCAACTCGAAGGCGGAGCGGGCTCCGCTGACACCCCCGACGAGACATGGATCGGGCGGAGAATCCGCTTCCGCCACAACACACTCGACCCGGACGACCTGTCCGACGTCCGCTTCGACGGCTGGGCTGACGAGACGCCTCGGCCCGCTCGCCAGGACAGGAGCGAACGATGAGCAAACAGATCAAGATCACCACCCCGGGGCGCGTCGTCGTCTACGACGAGGACAACACGCCACCGTTCTGGCTCAAGCACCCTGTCGCGCTCGTCGTGATCGGTCTCATCACGCTCGTTGGCGGCATCGCAGGGCTCGCGTTCACCGACTGGGGCCGGGCCACGTTGGTGTGGCTGGGGCTCGGACTCGGCCTGGTCGTGGCCGCCTGGCTCTTCCGCGGGCCGTGGCGAAGCCTGCGCGCCGGGGAGCCCGCCTCGGTCTGGGCGGGCGAAGCGCTCTCCGCGTTCGGATGGGGCGCCGAGATCTTCCTCTTCCTCGCAGGCACTCCTTACGTGTTCTGGCGCGGGCTGGACACCTTTCCTGAGTGGGCCCCCGCCGTGGCTGGCATGGGGATAGGGCTCTTCACCGCGATCGCGTTTCTCGGCGTGCGGCTGCAACTGAGGCGGCCGCTCCCGGCGCTCGACCGGACACCGCGATCGGCACGGGTGCTGTTCAACACCGATGATGCCGAGGGCGAGCAGGACATCACCCTGCGGTACCGCGGCATCGACGGCAAGGACCATGACCCAGCGCTGGCCGACCTCATCGACGACTCCTGGCGTGACCGCTTCGCGCCGGGCACGACCTGGCAGGTCTACGCCTTCGGTGATCCGAAGCTCGCCGACACCGTCGTCTTCCTCACCGAAGCCCACGACGATATCTGGCGCAAGGGATACAAGCTGAACGGCGTCCGCCTCGGCGGCGAGAGCGGGCCCGTTACGCCGCCGGGCCCGGGATCGCCGTTCTTCCGTGCGGACTCGAAGTGGGTGTTCGAGTCATGAGCGCCGAGGAGACCGCCGGGCAGGAAAGACCCTCCCTGCTGCGACGAATACGGAAAGCGCTCGACGAGTTCACTCCGCCGCCGGAACCGCACCCGACCCCGGGCAAGAAGGAGTTCGCCGAGGGCCGAGAAGCCGTCGGCATCATCCGCTATGCGGTGCCGAACGACTCTCCCGAAGGCGGGCTGACAGACGACGATCTCGTCATCCACATCGATGCGAGCGACGACGGCCGGCCACTGACGCTGCCGCGGACGGTCATGTGCCCGCTGCCTGGTCCTTGCGCGGGCCGGAGGCTCATCGGGAAGAAGGTCGTCGTCCGCCATACCACCGTCGACCCGGACTACGACAACGACATCCTCGTGACGCGATGGCCGCAGGAAGTCCAGGAAGCCCTGAAACCCATCCGCTACGCGGGGCCGGGAGCAGTTCGTGCGCGCATCTGGGGCATCCTCTCGGCCTGCTTCTTCGTCATCGGGTACGCCGGGGTCATGCTCACCCCGCTCCTGCTGTGCGACCTGATCTTCGGCTCGCTTGCCGGGCAGAGAGTGCTCGCCGAGATTCTTCCCCAGGTTCACCCGGTCATCGCTCTCGTCGTCAGCGTCGGCGTAATCCCGGCGGGAGTGTTCGTCGGCTGCTCCTGCGCCACGCGCCGCGACACACTGCTCGGGGGAGAGAGGAAGGAGAAAACGCTGACCAGCAACGCTCGCTCCTGAGACCCCCGCCTCGCTGTGGCCCGCCGACCCCGCCTCAGCGTGGGCAGAGGCCGTGCGCTCACCCGAGGGCATCGATCGCTTGCGCGATCCTCCCGACGTCGACGCGGCAGACGCTGCGTCGATCGTGGACTGGCTCGAAAACCAACGGTCGCTGTCGCCCTTGTTCACGATCGTCAGTGCGGCGGTAGGCGCGCTCTTGGCCGACGGGCTGCTGATCGGTCTCGTACGCCGTCCCAACCCACCTGCAGACCGTGAACGGTCGTCGTCCTGATTCTCTACGGCATCGCCTGCACGCTGCGCCTGCCTGCGGTGGCTCTCGGAATCGCCACGAGCGGCTTCGGCATCAGCACGGCCCTGCTCTGGGCAGTACGTGGCCTCCATGTCGGTCGCCGCGCCTGCTGGGCGCTGCTCTGGGTCTCACTCTTCTTGCTGACTGTCGCCACACCATGGACTGCGATCTCGATACAGAACGCGATCGGCTGACATGAGGAGCCGGTCGGACAGTCTCTTCTCGATATCGTCATGGGCATGGACGAGATACGGGAGGCGTCCCATGCGACGACGGCCGCATGGTCGTCTGGGCGTCGATGGACAGTCGGTGTGGTCACTGCTGTGGTTCTGCTGGGGCTGGCCGTCTTCGTCCCCGGTCCTATCTTTCGGGCTGTTCACATGCACAGCGCCCACAAGCTCGTCGACGAGGTTGCGACTGGGCGCGCAGAGCTTCTGGCCACGCAGGACGAGATCCGTTCTCCCATCGAGCGCCTGGGCACGCCGGTGCGCTCCTGGAGCGAAGTATCGTGCTGGCTTGCACCGCGGTACAGCGACGGCGACGGCGAGCAGGGCCTGGTGATGTTCTACAGGCAGGAGTGCGCGCTGGTCGCCTACGAGATCTACGCGCTGTCGCCCGATGCCGGCGACGCGGCCCAGGTCGCGGCGCGTCTGCGAGGCCACGTCAGCGACAACCCTACGTGCGGCGAGCCGATCCTCGGGACGCTGACGCCCGACTTCGGTGCCAGCAGAGTCGACGAGTACGACGCAGAGCTGTGGTGGATAGATCCTGACGCCACGGCACCGGCCGACCAGCCCGAGCGCTGCACACTCCCGAAGCCTGGCGACGCAGACACCGCACGTGTCGAGACAGGCGTGGACGAGCCTCTGGCCGCTGACGCCTACATCCTCTTCCAGGTCCGTTCGCCCATCCAGTCGGTGGACGTCGGCTGCGAACGCTGGTTCGCCTGGCTCGGCAGTTGCATGGGCAAGCCTCACGGTCTCCCCTCGTTGAGCTGAGCGTTCGGCGATCGTCGGCCATCTGAGAAGAACACGGATGTCTGCCTGCCCCTCGGGTGGGTCACAGCATGAGCACCGTCGACCCTGAGCCGCGCTGGTGGCGCAGCGGACACGTGCTGCGCGTGACCGCGAACGTGCTCTGGATCGTCGTGTTCGCCACGACGTCAATCACCGGGTGGCCGAACGCGCTGTACCTCGCAGGCGCTGAGTGGACGCACTGGGCCGAGCCGACTGGCTGACCGGCGACGGCGACGTCCCTGACCAGGTCGCACGGATTGCCGAGTTCTCCCTGGTACTGGTCGGCGCTGTTCCTGTGCGGCGGCGGGGCCTGTCTCGCTGCCCGGCCGGTCTCGACGCGTCTGGTGACCGGCTGGCGCAACCGTAAGGACTGGGCACGTAGGAACGGCGCAGTCGCGCAGGCCGTGGTGACGAAGGTCTGCGCACCCCGGCCGGCGCTCCTCGATCTAGGTCAACCTGCGCAAGCCACAGAAGGACAGCCGCCGTCGGTGAGCTGAGCCGCTGACCCGTCTCGGATGGGGACTGCGCGCATTGTCCGCGTGCGCGTGAGTTCCAGCTTCCCCTCGGCGTGCCAGGACACGGCTGGAGAGAGCGCGACCGCGGGCGCTGCTGGGCCTTTTCGAGGCCGCAGAGGCTCGGGAGAAGACAAACCCATCGTGAGGCGTGTAGCACGAACGTGCTGCACGCTGCGGCTCGCCGTTTCTGCTGGTCTGCCAGGGGTTTTTAGTTGGTCGAGGTGCGGGCGAGAGGCCCGTGGCACGGAGGAGAGGTGCGTCGAGTTCGCCGGCCGCGTTCAGCTCCGCGAGCAGGATCTGGTGCAGCCGGTCGAAGACTCCCGCCTCCTGCCACCGGTCCAGCCGCCGCCAGCACGTCTGCCCCGAGCCGAACCCCAGCTCCAGCGGCAGGAGTTGCTGGGCTATGTCGTTATAGCCGAATCATCACACCGGTCACGGCCAACCAGGGCATCTCAACAAGATCGTGTTACGCGCTCTGAAACAAGTCTGTGAGAAAGACGCCGTCGCTGGAAGTGGACGAAGTCAGTACCTTGGAAGGGGGAACCGAACGGCACTCGACGGACATCTTCGTCCGTGCGCTCACTGACACAGAGAAGATCACGCTTCCGGCATATGCATAAGATCCAAGCGGAGGACAGGGAGCACCGAAATGGCCTGGGACGAATGGGAGCAGCTTAAGGCCGAGGCGGCGCGGAAGCAGGAAGCGAGAACCCGGCTCGACTCGGTTCCGCCGGGAGGCGGTAACCCCGGGGTAGGCGATCTTCAGGCCAACCAGCAGGACCTGGCCGCGATCGGCGACAAGGCGTTCAAGCTATGGCAGCGGCTCGGCACGGACGGCGGGCACGCGGAAGCGAGCGTCGAGAAGGCGGCGGGTGATCTGACGGGGCAGAGTTTCCTGCTGGGCGGGGCCCTGTCGACGACGCAGAAGCAGTGGCGCAGGCAATTACAGTCTCTTCTGGATGCCTGTGCGCAGATCTCCAATCATCTCGACTACACGCAGAAGGCGCACCAGGGAGACGAGTTCTATATCGCGGGTCAGCTGAGCAGCATCGCCACACTCGACAAGGGTTTCGGTGAGAGGAGCTGAGACCGGTGAACCTCTTCGACCTCAGGGACGCCAGGCTTGAGAGCCTGGCCACCGCAGTGGAAGACCTGGGCGAGATGGTCAAGAAGCTGAAAACGCTCCAGGCGGATGCCAAGGACGATCTGAAGGGCCTGGCCGACAGAGCACGCTGGCAGGGGGTGAACGCCAAGGTCGGCAAGGGGTTCATCCACAAGACGGCACGGGAGTTCGTCGACGCGCACCGTGAGGCCGCCAGTATCCACAACATCCTCAAGGACACCCACGACGAACTGGTCGCCCAACGAGGGCTGTTGCACGACGCGCTGGCGGACGCGGACAAGCAGAACCTGTCGGTGGTGTGCTCGGGAAACCAGATCATCGTCACCGCCAAGTCGTCAGGGCCGAACGGCCCCGACCCGAACAGCTATTCCGACAAGGACCTGAAGGCCATGCTGCACCGGGTGCAGGACATCATGACGACCGCCAACGAGATCGACAGCTCCGCGGCATCCGCCCTGCGCGGTTATATGAACCTGACGCATGTGGGGTTCAGCAGCACACCGAAGATCAAGGATCGTGAGGATGCGGCCCGCAGGGAGAAAATCCGGCAGCAGGGATTCAACCTCGATGAGGAGTTCCGTAAGAAGTACGGCCCTCCGATCAGCAGCAAGTTCCTCCATGACCTGCATCCCGCAGAGGTCAAGCTGGCAGCGCTCCGCCCGGAAGAGGTGGGGACGGTGTCCAGCATCTCCCTATGGGCCCAGGACACGGCCAAGGAAAAGTATCCCCACGACGAGGACAAGCAAAATGCGTATCGCCATGTCATCTGGCAGGCCAGGCTCACCCGAGAGCTCGGTCCCGACGCGGCGGAGATGTGGGGCGACGCCCATGAGGCGGACGCCGGTGCGGACGAACAGCAGGATCACAGGGCCGACCTGGTGAACAACGTGTACGCACGGAACCTGGGGCGTCGGGTAGCGGCCGAGTATCCCCACGCCGGCGACGCTCCCGGTCCTCCGCATGGGTTTGATGCGGAGCATGAGTCGAAAGCGAACCTGGAAATCATGAAGCAGGCGGAGCGTTACGCCGAATCGCCCCGGGCGGCGAGGGACGACGAATTCAGCGCAAACTGAGTCCGGCCCCGGGCAGCTTCGCAAGCAGCTCACGGACCGTCCCCAGGCGGTGTCGAAGGTCTTGGTGCCCGGGGTCACCGTGACGGCGGCGGCGTCGCGGCGCCCGTGTGCCGTAGCACCTCTGCCGCGTAGGCCAGGCTCTCGTCGACGGTCCCCGCCACGTACATCAGGTCGACGAAGGCATGGGTGACCGGGGTCCCGGCGTCTGCGGCGGTGAGGGTGCGGGCGGTGTCCTCGGGGCCGGTGCCCGCGGTCGGGTTGAGGCGCAGGACGACGTCGATGTCGGCGGGGTCGCGGCCCGCCTCGCGGGCGACGCGGTGGATCGCGGCGAGCGGCCCGTTCACGGACTCCGGGTCGAAGGGCGCGCCGCCGGGGCGGGCCACGGGCAGCCAGCCGTCCGCGCGCCTGGCCACCCTGGCGAGCGCGGCGGCGGAGTAGCCGCCCAGGTAGAAGGGGGGTCGCGGGCGTGCGACGGTGCGCGGGCCCATGTGGCTCTCCGGGATGCTCCAGTACGTGCCGTGGTGCTCGGCGGTGCCGTCGGACCACAGGGCGCCGAGCGCGTCGAGGCATTCGTCGAGGCGGGCGCCGCGGTCGCGCATCGGCACCCCCACGGCCTCGTACTCGTCGGGCGACCAGCCGATGCCGAACCCGGGCAGCAGCCTGCCGCCGCTGACCGCGTCGAGGGTGGTGAGCTGGCGGCCGAGCACCGCGGGCGGGTACCAGGGGGCGTTGAGGACGCTGGTGCCGAGCAGCGGGCGCGCGGTGACCGCCGCGGCCACCGCGAGCAGCGCGAACGGGTCGAGCGAGGAGTTGAACTCTTCCGGCACCCCGGGGCCGCCCGCGTACCCCACCACCGGGCGCACCGGCGCGAGCAGCCGGTCGCCCACCCACAGGCTGTGCGCGCCCAGTTCCTCCGCGGCCCGCGCGAACCGCGCCACCGCGCCGGGCTCCGCGGCCACCGCGCCGAACTGGGGAAGTGTGAATCCGATCTGCATTGCCGGTTCCTCTCGGTCGCCCACCGTCGATGGACGCTCAACGGCGCGGGCGGTACGGGTCATTCCCGCCGGGCGGGCACGGGCCCCGTACGGCGGAACCGGCCGCCGCCCCCGCCGAGGGAGCGGGGGCGGCGACCGGCCCGTACCGGACGGGTGTTCCGGGTCGCGACGGATCGCGGCCGGTCGGGGTCAGGACGTCTTGATGACCGGGTGGCGCAGGTCGAACCAGGTGGCGATGTCGAGCGCCCTTTCCAGCCCCGCGCGGTCGTCCTGGCCGATGGCGCCCGGGTCGGCGGTGGCGGCCGCGGTGAGCCCGGCGGCGTCGAAGAGTTCGGTCGCCTGATGGTGGGTGTCGAGCAGTTCCCGCACCTGGCGCTGGATGCTGGTGACGTACGCGGGGTCGAAGGTGGCGGGGTAGCCGCTCTTCTTGCGCTCGGCGACCGAGTGCGGCAGCACGTTGCGGGTGGCGGCGCGCAGGATGCTCTTCTCCTTGCCGTCGAACGTCTTCAGCGCCCAGGGGGTGTTGAACACGTACTGCACGAGGCGGTGGTCGCAGAACGGCACCCTGACTTCGAGGCCGACGGCCATACTCATCCGGTCCTTGCGGTCGAGCAGTGTCTGCACCATGCGGGTCAGATGGAGGTAGGAGACCTGCCGCATGCGCCGTTCGAGGCCGGTCTCGCCGTCCTTCAGCGGCGCCTCCTTGAGGGCGGACACATAGTGGTCGCGCACATAGGTGTCGAGGTCGAGGTCGCGTTTGAGGTCGGGGTGGAGCAGTACGCCGGGGCGCATCAGCCCGCCGCCGGCGAGCCAGGGGAAGGTGTCCGCCTCGCGGCGCTCGTCGTGGAACCAGGGGTAGCCGCCGAACACCTCGTCGGCCGACTCGCCCGACAGGGCGACGGTGGAGTGCCCGCGGATCGCCTTGAACAGCAGGTAGAGGGAGTTGTCGCGGTCGCCGATGCCGCTGGGGACGTCGCGGGCGGCGACCACGGCGCGGCGCACCTCCGGGTCGGAGAGCGCGGCGCCCGCGAGGACGATGTCGTTGTGGTCGCTGTCGACGTGCTCGGCGACGGCGTGGACGAAGGGGGTGTCCTGGGACGGGCTGACGTCGATGGCCCGGAAGTTCTCCTCCTGGTTCGGGAAGTCGACGGCGAAGCTGCGCACCCGCTCGCCGTGCTCCCCGAGTTGCTGGGCGGCCAGTGCCGTCATCGCGGAGGAGTCGAGGCCGCCGGAGAGCAGGGTGCAGCGCGGGACGTCGGCGACGAGCTGGCGGGCGATGATGTCGTCGAGGAGTTCGCGCACGTGCGCGACGGTGGCGTCGCGGTCGTCGGTGTGCTCCTCGGCCCGCAACTGCCAGTAGGCGTGGTCGCGCAGGCCGCCGCGGTCGAGGGTGATCAGATGGCCGGGGCGCACCTCGCGCATGCCCTGCCAGATGGCCGCGCCGGGGGTCTTGGCGAAGGCGAGGAGTTCGCGCAGCCCGTCGCGGTCGACGACCGGCGGTGCCAGCGGGTTGGCCAGGATGGCCTTGGGCTCCGAGCCGAACAGCACGCCGTCGTCGGTGGGGTAGTAGTAGAACGGCTTGATGCCCATACGGTCGCGGATCATCACCAGCTTCTCGGTCCGCCCGTCCCAGATGGCGAACGCATACATGCCGTTGAGCCGTTCGGCCAGGGCCTCGCCCCAGACCAGATAGCCGCGCAGTACCACCTCGGTGTCCGAGTCGGTGGTGAAGTGCTGTCCGGCGGCGCGCAGTTGCTCACGCAGCTCGGTGAAGTTGTACGCCTCGCCCGAGTAGACCATCGCGACGGGTCCGTCCGGGGTGTCCACCTCCATGGGCTGTGTCCCGCCGGGCAGGTCGATCACGGCGAGGCGCCGGTGGCCCAGCAGGGCGTGGGGCGCGGTCCAGGTGCCCCGGGCGTCCGGGCCGCGGCAGGACATGGTCTCGGTCATGGTGTCCAGCACGTGCCGCTGTGTCGTCAGATGCCTCTGGAAGGACACCCAACCGGTGATGCCGCACAAAGTGTCTGCTCCTCTCGCTGCCCCCGTGGTTGCCTCAAGCAACTGTCGTGCGCCTACATTGCGCCTGCAAGCCCTCGCAGCGAGTGAGCGGTGTGGTGTTTCTCATGCGTAAAATCTTGTATATAGCAGGTTTCCCGGAGAGGTGAATTGCCTGGTCAGCGAGGTCAGTTCGATGGCCAGTTAACGCCCTTGAAACCTGAGGGGTGGCCATGTGGGTCCGGGGACGGCCTCCGAAGACCCCCTGGAAGCGCCTCGCGACGACGGCAAAGGGGGTGCCAAGTGGCCTGAAATGTGCGGTGGCGAACAGCAATTTCACGCCCCGAGGGGGAGGGGTGGGGCCCTGGGAGCCGGTCGGCACCCGCCGTCGAGACCGGCCAGGCGCACCCCGCATTCCGTCCGCCCGCCCCACGAACCCGGCAGGGACGACCGCCCTCCGGGACGGCCGCCTCCATCCCGCCCCCCCACACACCACCGACCGTATTTCGATTCAAGGGGCAGCGATCTTCCGGAAAGTGACACTTTGCCGAGCGAGGCTTCCGAAGTCCTCCCCGAGGGTGGCGAGATGATCGAAAAGGGATGACGGAAACGCGGCGCGAACCGCGCCGAAGGCGGCTCGGATACGTGCGGCTAAATCACGGCCGCCGCATTGTGCGACTCCCCCGCGATCTCCCGCCCGAATCCCCGCCACTACCCTCCGTGCGACCACTGCCCAACGGCTCCCGCCACCATCACCCGACGACGTGAACCGCCCTCACCCCCGCCCCGTACCACGTAACGGAACGCCGCCGGGAGCCGGGCCCGGAGCCTCAACTCACCCCTCCCGCCGCCGACTTCCCCCTGAATATTTCACCCACACAGGAATACGGGAATAGAATCCGAAGTTCCGCAAACGAAGTCCGGGCATTGCCTCGCCGTATCGACGGCTATCCAGGTAGCGGATTCGGGATACCGAACGCGGAGGTAAAGACTCCGCCAAGTCCATGGGCGGAAAACACCACCCGACACCGCGACTCGTCCCCATCCGTTGTCCGGGGCATAGTTGCGAAATACCATTCACTCGGGGTCATGCTCCCACATCGGTGACGCGATCAAAGAGGATCAGCGTGGGAAATGGGGGAACGATGAAGTCCGCCACCTCGGTAGAGATCTACACGACCACCGGGACACCGCCCTGGCGCCGCACTGAGCTGTGGCGAGAGCACCTGCACAAGATCTGCGGCGTCCTCGACGTCGCCGCGGAGCCCGAGTTCAGCCGCGGCACCCTCGTGATCGGCCGTCTCGGCGCCATGCAGATAGCACTGATCAGCGCCGACGCGCACACCGTACGCAAGACGCGGCGGGACCCCGGCGACGCCGAGAGCCATGTGCATCTGATGGTGCCCGCCGACGGCACCGTCCGTATCCGCCAGGACGACCACGACAGCAGTGTCGGCCGCGGCGAGGTCGCCTCCGTCGACGGCTCCCGGCCCTACACCGTGGACAGCGAGGGCTCCATGCGGCTGGCCGCGGTCCGCTTCCCGCACCGGGCGATGGGCCTGACCCCGCGCGACACCCGGCCGCTGACCGCCGCGCCCTGGTCGTCGCCGCGCGGCGTCGGCGCGGTCGCGAGCGCCCTCATCACCGAACTTGCCGGTCAGTTAACCGAGTTGTCCGTCGCCGAGCTGGTGCCGCTCGGCGCCACGCTGGACGGTGTGGTCCGCTCGCTGCTCGCCGAACGTCTCGGCCCGCCCGTGGGCGCCGGTGCGACGGGCAGACGCGAACTGCTGCTTGAGATCAAGAACTACGCGCGCGAGCGCCTGTCCGACCCCAACGTCTCGCCCCGCACCCTGGCCGCGGAGCACAACATCTCGCTGCGCTATCTGCAACAGCTCTTCGCCGACCAGGGCGAGACACCCGCCCGCTGGCTGCGCGGCGAGCGCCTCGAACGGTGCCACGCGGCGCTGAGCAACCCGCGGCTCGACCACCTCACCGTCGCCGCCATCGGCGCCAACTGGGGCCTCGGCGACGGCTCCCAGATGGGGCGGCTGTTCCGGCGCGCGTACGGCGTCGTACCGAGCGAACTACGCAGGCGCGACGCGGGGTTAGCCGTGGCCTGAAGCGAGCCGCGGGCGCACCGGGGCGCTGCCCGGCCGGGCAGGCGGTGCCAGGTCCGGCCAACAGGCCCGCAGACGTCAGGAGTTGGAGTCGGTGATCTCGAACAGGGCGCTGCTCCAGGCGAATCCGGCGCCGATGCCCAGCATCAGGACCCGCTCGCCGGGCCGCAGACGGTTGTTCTCACGCAGATGGTCGAGGGCCGCGAACTGGTCGCCCGGGCCGAGGTGCCCGGTGCGGCGGGCGAAGTCCCACACGGTGCGCTCGATGTCGCGCAGCCCCAGCGGAATCAGGCACTGCAACATCGTCATGGTGCGGCCGAAGTGCGGCACGATCAGATGCTCGACCTCCTCAAGCGCGACCCCGCCCTCGTCGAGCACCTGACGCACCACCAGCCGCGGCCCCGCGCCGAGCCGCCGCACGAGTTCGTCCTTGCCCATCCCCGCGTCCTGGAACTGGCGGGCGCGCAGCCGCAGATCGATCGGGTACGGCTTGTCGGGCTCGAACGGGCCTATCGGGGCGTCGCCGCGGTGCATCGCCTCAAGGGAGGGGTCGCTCGTCGTCGCCGCGCACAGCAGCCGCGCGAAGCCGGAGTCGGGCGACAGCACCGCCGCCGCGCAGCCGTCGCCGAACAGGAAGCGCTCGGCGCGCCAGCGGTCGAAGTACGGCAGCGGGAACAGGTCGCCCGCCGTGACCACCGCCACCCCCGCGCCCTGCCTGGCCAGATGGGCGGCGGCGAGTTCGAGCGCGGCGAGGCCCCCGTTGGAGCCGCCGCGCACCTCCGCGGCGAAGCCGCCGTCCATCCCCAGCTCCCGCTGCACATAGGCGGCGGCGTTCCAGCCGTCGACCCCGGCGCCGAAGGTACCCGCGCACAGCAGCAGGCCGACGTCGGACGCGGCGGCGCCGGAGCGGGAGAGCGCGGTGCGGGCGGCACGGGACCAGAGGTCGGCGACGTTCGCCCCCGGCTCGGCGACCGCCACCGAGAGGAAGTCCTGCCGCTGGGCGTCGTCCGGGTCGTACGCCCCCGAGGCGACCGCCTCCTTGACGTCGACGGGCTCGCCGAGGCACGACGCCACCGCCCGCACATACAGATCGCCCCAGATCATCGCATCCCCCGTATCCCTCGGCCCGTCCGTCAGCGCGCGCCGGGCAGCGCTTCCAGCCGTCGTGCGAACAGCGCGACGAGGTCGTCGCCCGCGTCCTCGACATAGTGGTGGCCGCCGGGGAACTCCACGACGTCGAGGGCGCCTTCGGTGCGCCCGGCCCACACCCCGGCGTCGGCGGCCGTGCTGCCGGTATCGGACTTCCCGACGAGCACCGTCACCGGGCAGGCCAGCGGTGCGCCCTCGGTGATCCTGTGGGCGTCGAGGATCGTCAGGTCGTGCCGGATCGCCGGCAGCGCCAGGCGTCTGACCTCGGGGTTGTCGAGAAGTGCCGCGCCGGAGCCGCCGAGCCGCCGCACGCTCGCGAGCAGCCGCTCCTCGGTGGAGAAGTCCAGCGGGTCGCGGCCGGTGGGCGGCGCGGACAGGAACAGATGGGCGGGGCCGAGGCGGCGCGCGGCCTCGAAGGCCACCGTGGCGCCCATGCTGTGCCCGAACAGCGCCAGCGTCCTGTCGGTGGGCAGCTCCGCCACCAACTCGTCGACCAGGGTGGGCAGATCGGGGGCGAAGGGATCGCCGAGGCGGTCCTGGCGGCCCGGGTACTGCACACAGACCAGCTCGATCCCGGGCGGCAGCGCCGCGCCCCAGTCGCGGAACGCCGTCGCCACCCCGCCGGCGTGCGGCAGGCACACCAGGTTCACGTCCGCCCGCGGTCGCGGGTGGTATCTGCGCAGATAGCCTCTGTTCACTACTGTCTTCCGTTGATGTCCTCTGCGGGGTTGCGCCGCAGAACGAGCCGAGCCGGAATCACGGACCCCACGAGGCCGAGCAGCACCGCGCCCAGCAGCACCAGGAAGTAGGTGCCGGGGGTGACGCCGGGCGAGGCGGAGCCCACCATGCCGAGGCTGAAGCCGCTCAGCGTCAGCCAGGCCGCGCCGGTGCCCAGCACCGCGGCGACCAGCAGCATCAGCACCACCTCCCAGCGCAGCGTGCGCAGCACCTGGCGGCGGGTGGTGCCGACCAGGCGCATCAGGGCGATCTCGCGAGTCCTGCCGCCGGTCGCCGTGGCGAGGGTGTTGATGACGGCGATCGAGGTGAAGGCGATGATCAGGCCCATGAACATGAGGTTGGCGTCGTTGTTGGTCTTCCGCGCCGACGCCTGCAACTCCCCCAGCGCCGAGCCGTCCTTGACGGTCAGTCCTGGGAAGTCCTTGACGGCGGCGGCGAGTTGGTCCTCGTCGGCGTCGCCCTTGACGAGGAGGGTGCTCGCGAGGGGGGTGTCGACGTGGCCGACGACGTCGTCGAAGTCGAAGAGGATGTCGCCGAAGCCGAGATGGCGCCCGTAGGTCGCGACGAGCCGGAACTCCCCCTTGGTGCCGTCGCCCAGGGTGAGCTGGACGCGGTCGCCGATGTGGTGTCCGCCGGTGGCGTCCTCGCTCATCGCGAGGGTGCCGTGGCCGAGGTCGGCGAGCGAGCCGGACTTCACATCGGGGTCGAGGGTGTCGCGCAGCCCCTGCGGGCCGACGCCGAGGCTCTGCCGCTTGTCCTGGCCGACCCAGACCCTGGTCTGGAGCAGCCCCGTGACCGCGTCGACGCCGCGGGTGCCGCGCAACTCCGTGGTGGCGGCGGCCGGGATGCCGGGGCCCTCGGCGGTGACGACGTGGTCGGCCCTGACGCCGTCGTCGACCTCGCCCCTGGCGGCCTGGCCGATGGTGCTCGGCACGAAGAGGATGGTCGAGGTCATGCCGATCAGCAGCGCGAGCGGGGTGACCACGGAGGCGAACCTGCGGGTGTTGGCGCGGGAGTTCTGGGAGGCGAGGAAGCCGCCGACCGGGAAGGCCCGCAGCAGCCCGCCGAGCAGCGCCACCGCGCCCCGCGCCAGATAAGGCCCGAGCAGCGCCACCGCGACCATCCACAGCAGCACGCTCAGATAGGTGACGGGGGTCGAGGCGGCCTCCGAGTGCAGAACGCCGAGCACCACGGTGATCACGACGGCGACGCCGGTGACGATCAGCCCGGCCAGTACCCGGCCCGCGCCCACGCCCGGCCGCTCGACGGCGGACTCGGCGAGCGCGCCCATCGGGGAGATGCGGGCGACCCTGCGCCCGGTGACACGGGCCGCGATCCAGGCGGCGAGCACGGTGGCGAGTGCGGCGCCGAGCACGGGGAGCGGGCCCCTGGTCATCCGCAGCGCGTCCGGCAGCGCGCCGAGCGATACGAACTCGTCGTGGATGAGGGTGGCGAGCGGCAGCCCGAGCAGTGCGCCGGGGACGGCGGCGACGACGCCGAGCAGCAGCGCCTCGCGGCCGATCATGCGGCGTACCTGCCGGGGCTTCGCGCCGATCGCGCGGAGCATGGCGAGTTCGCGGTAGCGCTGCTGGATGGAGAGCGCGAAGGTGCCGACCACCACCAGCACGGCGACGATCAGGGCCGTGCCGCCGATGGCGCCGCTCATGCTGATCAGCTTGGTCTGGGCGGCGGACGCGTCCGGGTACTCGACCTTGCCGCGGTCGTCGCCGGTGGAGACCTTGGCGCCGGTGCCCTCGACGGCGGCGCGCACCTTGTCGGTGCCGACCCCGGAGACCCCGTACGCCGCGGCCATGCCGGGGTGTCCCGCGAGGGTGCGTGCCTCGTCGGGGGAGAAGAAGAGCGCGGACTCGTGGTTGACGGGCGACCCGGGGCGTACGACGCCGCTCACGTGGAACTTCCGTGGCGACCCGGTGGACTGCACGACCGTGTCGTCGCCCGCCTTCAGCCCGGAGGCGTCGGCGAGGGCGGTGTCGAGGACGACGTCGCCCGCCCGCCGCGGCTCGCTCCCCGAGACCAGCGTGTACGGGGTCAGTGCGGCGGACGACCAGCCGTGGCCCTTGGTCGGCTTGCCCTCGGGCCCCGCGAGGACGTCGCCGTCGGGGCTGACGAGGTTGGCGGTGAACACCAGGTCCTCGGCGACCTCGGCGCCCGGCAGCGCGGCGAGCTTGTCGCCGACCGAGGTGGGCAGCCAGGCGCGGGCGCTGAGCGGGTCCGACTTGGTCTTGGACTTCGTCTTGCCCTTCTTGTGCTTGACCTTGGTCCAGGAGATCTGCTGCTCGGCGGCGACCACGGTCGGCTTGCCCGCGTAGCGCTCGGCGGGGACCTTGCCGTGGATACCGCTCTCCAGCAGCACCCCGCAGGCGCAGACGATGGCGGCGGCGCAGAAGAGCGCGAGGAGGCTGCCCACGGCGGCGCCCTTGCGCCTGCGGAGCGTGGCGAGCGCGAGTCGGATCATGCGGCCCGTGCCCCCAGGCGTGTCATACGGTCGGCGATCTGGTCGGCGCTGTATCCGGCGCCGGTGTCCACGATGCGGCCGTCGGCGAGGAACAGCACGGCGTCGGCGTACGAGGCGGCCACCGGGTCGTGTGTGACCATCACGATGGTCTGCCCCGCGGTGTCCACGGTGTGCCGCAGCAGGCCGAGGATGTCGCGGGCGGTGACGGTGTCGAGGGCGCCGGTGGGCTCGTCGGCGAGGACCACGTCGGGCTTGGTGATCAGCGCGCGGGCGATGGCCACCCGCTGCTGCTGGCCGCCGGAGAGCTGGGACGGCAGGTGTCTCGCGCGGTCGGTGAGGCCGACCCTGGCGAGGGTGTCGGCGAGGTGGGCGCGGTCGGTGCGGCGCCCGGCGAGGCGCAGCGGCAGGGTGACGTTCTGCCGTACGTTCAACGCGTCCAGCAGGTTGAACGCCTGGAAGACGAAGCCGATCCGGTCCCGGCGCAGCTCGGTGAGCCGGTTCTCGGACATGGTGGCCAGATCGGCGTCGGTGTCGCCCAGGAAGACCGAGCCCGAGGTGGGGCGGTCGAGCCCCGCGGCGCAGTGCAGGAAGGTGCTCTTGCCGGAGCCCGAGGGTCCCATGACGGCGGTGAAGGTGCCCGCGGGCACCGCGAGCGAGACGTTGTCGAGCGCGATGACCCGCCCGTCGCCGCTGCCGTAGGACTTGGTGACGGACTGGAGGCGGACGGCCATTGCCGGGGAGGCCGTTTTCCTGCGCGCCATAGGGGGGTCAACCTTTCGAGGCCGCTGGGGCGAGTGGTTTGGTCTCCGCGGGGTGCACCGCACGGCGGATCGCCGGGCTCAGAACCGCAATCAGTGTGATCAACAACAAACCGGCGCCCATCGTGATAATACTCTGACGGGGCGTCATCGCCTCTAGAAGCGGGCCTTCCACCGCCCAGCCGAGCGCCATCGCCCCGTAGCTGACCAGGTTCGCGACGCTGCCGACCCGCCCCTGCATCTCCGGCGGTGTGATGTGCATCACATAGACGAGGGCGGGGACGTTGAACGCGCCCCCGACGTAGCCGCTCGCCGCGAACAGCGCACCGATCAGTACGACGTTGTGCGTCGGCGCGACCAGGACGGTCACGAGCGCCCACACGGCGGTCGCGCCGATCAGGATGCGGCGCAGCCCCCACACCCGCATCCAGAGGGTGGCGGTGAGCGCCCCGAGCAGCCCGCCCACCGACGAGGCGCCGACGACGACGCCGACAAGGCCGCTGCTCCAGCCCTGCTCCTCGAAGAGCGGCAGCATCGCGAACACCAGCATCTGGTAGATCATGTTGGTGCCGGCCAGCACGAGCAGCACGGCGCGCAGGAAGCGCCGGCGCCACAGCCAGCCGATGCCGTCCCTGATGTCCGCGAGGATCGCCGCGGGCGCGGTGGAGCGCCGCGCGTCGAAGCTGCCGCGGATGCCCAGCAGCGAGGCGAGCGCCACCACCCTGGTGCCGATGGCGAGCAGCAGCGGCACCGGGGCGCCGACCGCGAAGAGCCCGGTGCCCGCGGGCTGGCCGAGCATCGAGGCGGCGCGGGTGCGCGCCTCGTTGCCGCTGTAGGCGGCGGGCAGTTGCTCGCGCGGCACGAGCTGCGGCACCGCGGAGCGCTCCGCGAGCTGGTACACCACCTGGAGGCTGCCCTCGACGAAGGCGACCGCGAAGAGGTGCGGCAGCCATATCCGGTCGGCCAGCAGCGGTACGACGAGGCTGCCGACCGCCAGCACGATCCCCAGCTCGCAGACGATCATGAGTTTGCGGCGGTCGCGCCGGTCCACGAAGGCACCCGCGGGCAGTTGCACCAGGAGCTGCGGCAGCAGGGCGGTGAAGCCGAGCAGCCCCGCCGCCAGGGTGGAGCCGCCCGCCCACAGCAGCAGCATCGGATAGACCAGGGCGGTGACCCGCGAGCCCAGGTAGGAGAAGCCCGCGCCCACCCACAGCAGGCCGAAGTCCCGGTTGCGGCGCAGGGGTTTGACCGCCGTCCGCTCGTCCGCAGTGGTCACCCGAGGCACCACCGCAGCACCGCCATGGCGCTGTGCATCTTGTGCTCGGCCTGCCGGAAGGCGAGGCTCGCGGACCCGTCGAGCACGTCGGCGGTGACCTCCTCGCCGCGGTGCGCGGGCAGGTCGTGCAGGAACACCGCCTTCGGGCTGGTCTCCCACAGCGCCCCGGTGACCTGGAACGGCGCGAACACCGAGCGCCAGCCGGGGTCGGGCTTGCTGGTGCCCGTGGTCTGCCACCTGGTGGTGTAGACGGCGTCGAAGCCCTCGGGCAGGCCGTCCATGTCGTGCCGCTCCACGACGGTGGCGCCGCTGCGGGCGGCGTTCCCGGCCGCGGCGCGCAGATAGCCGGCGGGCAGCCCGTAGCCGGGGGGTGTGCGGAACTCCACGTGGGCGCCCCGGTAGCGGCTCATCGCGAGCGCGAAGGCGGTCGCGGTGTTGTTGCCCTCGCCGACGTAGAGCACCCGCAGCCGCTCGATGTGGCCGAAGCGCTCGTGCAGCGTCGTCAGGTCGGCGAGCGCCTGGGTCGGGTGCTCCTGCGCGCTCATCGCGTTGATCACGGGCATCCGGCCCTGGTGCGCGAAGTCGAGCAGTTCCTCGGTGCTTCCCGAGGTGCGGGCCACCAGGGCGTCGATCATGCCGGAGAGCACCCGCCCGGTGTCCCTGCTGGTCTCGCCGGTCACCAACTGCATGTCCTCGGGCCCGTAGGCGATCACCCGGGCGCCGAGCCTGAGCGCGCCCGCGGTGAACGCGGTGCGGGTGCGCGTCGAGGTCTTCCGGAAGTACGTGCCCACGATCCGGCCCTCAAGGGAGGGCGCACGGGACCCGGCGGCGTGGTCGAGGGAGTCGGCCACCAGAGCGCGCAGGGCGTCGTCGGACAGGTCCGACAGGGAGATGAGGTTCCTCATGGGGCCTTCATACCGACGGCGCATCTATTCGCTCCATACTCCGCCGAGCCCGAAGAGTTCCCCCAGCTCGCCGCCGCCGAACAGGGAGTGCGCCGCCACCGGGGAGTCCGGCTCCGTCACCGCGGCGCGCGCGAAGCGCTGGAAGTGGGCGGCGAACCGCTCGACCGTGGCCGCCTCGAAGAGGTCCGTGTCGTACGCGCAGACCATGTCGATGCCCGCGCCGCTCTGCTCGAAGCGGACCACCAGGTCGAGTTGGCCCTCCTGGGAGGGCACGTCCATCAGCGCCACCCGCATCCCGGCGTACTCCACCTCGGGCCCGCACTCCTCGCCCGCCGCCGGGTTGGGGACGGCGGGCTCGCGCCGGTCCATCGCGACCAGCAGCACCGCGATCCTGAACAGCGGGGCACCGGCGGCCAACAGGCCGCAGGGGTAACGGACATGGAGCATCCCGGTACGCAACTGCCCGCTCGCCGCGGCGATCGCGTCACGGAAGGTGGTGTCGCGCCCGAAACGCGCCCTGATCGGCATCGGGTTGACGAACGAGCCGACGACCTCCCGCAGTTGGGTGCCGAGCCGACTGGTGGCGGGGCAGCCGACGAGGAAGTCGTCGAGCCCCGTGTACTGCCGCAGCAGGGCGTTGAACGCGCCGAGCAGACAGCCGAACGGGGTGGCGCCGAGCGCCCGGGCCGCCCCGGGCAGCCGCTCGGCGATGTCCGCGTCGAGCCGCACCTTGTGGGTGGCACCCACGTGCCGGGGCAGCGCGGGCCTGGGGGCGTCGAGCGGCAGTTCCGCCGCGGGCGCCTCGCCGATCCGCCCGGACCAGTAGGCGCGGGAGCGTTCCCCGACGGACGACGCGACGATCCTGGCCTCCTCGGCCACGTACAGGTCGTAGTCCGCCTCGGGCAGCGGCAGGCCCGCGCCGCCGCAGGCGTCGAGGAGGTCGCGCACGATCAGCCAGTGCGACACGAAGTCGCCCGCGATGTGGTGGACGACCGGCACGAGCACCGCGTCGTCCGGCGCCGCCACCACGAGCCCGACCCGGAACGCGCCCTCGGACAGGTCGAAGGGCGCCTCCAGATACCGGCGCACGGCGGCGCGCAGCTCCCCGGGCGCCGTCTCGACGACGTCGAGCCCCGCGAGCGGCGCCGCGCTCGGCACCCGGCGCGGCTCGCCGTCGATCTCGACGAACCTGGTGCGCAGCAACTCGTGCCGCGCGCCCACGCGTTCGACGGCACGGGCGAGGGCGGCGGCATCGTGGCGGGAGCGGATGCGCAGCGCGAGCACCAGGTTGTACGCCGAACTGGCGGGAGCCAGGCGGTAGTCGAGCCACATCGACTGCTGGATGACGGACAGCGGCTTGGAGGCGGGGGCGCTCACCTGCTACCGCACCCGCTCCAGCACCCCGTACACCCCGCCGAGCGTGGTCATCGCGCCCATCTCCTCCGGCGGGACCAGCACCCCGCAGACCCGCTCGACGGAGGCGAGCATGTCCACGAACTGCAAGGAGTCGGCGCCGTGGTCCTCCACGAACCGGCTCGTCAGCGTGACGGTGTCCGGGTCCGCGCGCAGCAGCCCGCAGATGATGTCCTTGATCTCCGCGCGCAGCGGCTCGTCCAGTCCCGCGGTCCGCTCGGCCACGTACGCCTCCCAGGTCGGCTCGCTCGACGTCCACACCTCGCCGGGCAGTGTCGGGCAGCCTTCTATACCCGGGCCATACCGGCTGGGCATAGGGCGGATATAGCGCGGCGGCGCAGTCTTGGCGGCCCGTTGACCTCTGAGTTCGGAAGGGTCGGTCATCCGTGGACGATCAGATTCGCAACGTCGTGATCCTCGGTGGCGGTACGGCGGGCTGGATGGCGGCCGCGTACCTGAGCAAGGCGCTTGAGGAGAACGTCACCGTCACCGTGCTCGAAGCCCCGTCGATCCCGCGCATCGGGGTGGGCGAGGCCACGGTGCCCAACTTGCAGAAGGTCTTCTTCGACTTCCTCGGCCTCGCCGAGGAGGACTGGATGCCGGAGTGCAACGCTGCGTTCAAGACCGCGGTGAAGTTCGTCAACTGGCGCTCGTCCGGCGCCCCGAGCACCGCGCCGAAGCCGCTCGGCAACAGGACCGACCAGTTCTACCACCCCTTCGGGCTGCTGCCCGAGTCCGGCGGTGTGCCGCTGTCGCACTACTGGTTCCGCGACTTCCAGGCGGGGCGCACCGACGAGCCGTACGACTACGCGTGCATGCGCGAACCGGCCATCATGGACGCCAAGCGGGCCCCGCGCTTCCTCGACGGCCGTCGCGCCACCCGCTACGCCTGGCACTTCGACGCCCAGCTCGTCGCCGATTTCCTGCGCCGCTTCGCCACCGAGAAGCAGGGCGTGGTGCACGTCGAGGACGTGCTGACGACGGTGGACCAGGACTCGCGCGGCTTCATCACCGCCCTGCACACCAAGTCGGGCCGGGTACTCAACGGCGACCTGTTCGTGGACTGCTCCGGCTTCCGCTCGCTGCTCATCAACGGCGCCATGCGCGAGCCGTTCCTCGACATGAGCGACCACCTGATCAACGACCGCGCGGTCGCCACCCAGATCCCCAACGACGACGAGAAGAACGGCGTCGAGCCGTACACCTCGTCGATCGCGATGAACTCCGGCTGGACCTGGAAGATCCCGATGCTCGGGCGGCACGGCACCGGCTACGTCTACTCAAGCCGCTTCGCCACCCAGGACCAGGCCACCGAGGAGTTCTGCGCGCTGTGGGGCCTCGACCCCGAGGCCACCGAGTTCAACCACGTGCGCTTCCGGGTCGGCCGCAACCGCCGCGCCTGGGTGCGCAACTGCGTCAGCATCGGCCTGTCTTCCTGCTTCGTGGAGCCGCTGGAGTCGACCGGCATCTACTTCATCACCGCGGCCCTCCACCAGCTCGCGAAGTTCTTCCCGACCAGGGACTGCGACCAGGTGCTCGTCGACCGGTTCAACACCGAGATCGAGACCATGTTCGACGACACCCGCGACTTCCTCCAGGCGCACTTCTTCTTCTCGCCCCGGGTGGACACCCCGTTCTGGCAGGCCAACAAGGAGCTGCGGCTCGCGGACAACATCAAGGAGAAGGTCGCCACGTACAAGGCGGGCCTTCCGGTGAACCCGCCGATCACCGGCGAGGACGGCTACTACGGCAACTTCGAGGCCGAGTTCCGCAACTTCTGGACCAACGGCAGCTACTACTGCATCTTCGCCGGCCTCGGGCTGCTGCCCGACCGGGTGCTGCCCTCGCTGCGGCACAGGCGCTCCGCGGTGGAGGCCGCGGAACCGCTCTTCGAGGAGATCAAGCGGGACCAGCGGAACCTGGTCGAGAGCCTGCCGAGCAACCACGAGTTCCTGACCCGGCTGCACGGCCGGTGACGCGGACGGCCAAGCAACCAGGCGGGGGCCGCCCGGCCCCCGCCGTCCACCGGGAGGACCTGGAAGATGGTCGACCTACGCAGCGTCATGGCGACGTTCCCGACAGGTGTGGGCATCGTGACCGCGATCGGCCGGGACACGAGGCCCGCCGGGATGACCTGCACCGCGATCGCCAGTGTGACGCTCGATCCGCCCTGCCTGCTGGTGAGCCTGCGCAGCGCCAGCCCCACCCTCGACGCCGTGGCCGCGCACGGCGGCTTCGCGGTCAACCTGCTGCGCGCCGACGCCCGTGACACCGCGGAGCTGTTCGCGTCGGGCAGACCCGACCGCTACGAGCAGGTCCGCTGGGACCTGGCGCCCGGCGCGCGCGGCCCGCACCTCAGCGACGCCGCGCACACCACGGCGGACTGCCGGGTGCTGCGGCAGACCGCGGTCGGCGACCACACCGTCGTCTTCGGCGAGGTCACCGGGGTCGTCGAACGCGGGGACGTCAGGCCCCTGTTGTTCGGGCTGCGCGGCTTCGCCGAGTGGCCGGACTCCGCGCTGCTCTCCCCCGGGGTCTGAGCCGCGGGAAGCCGGTGCGCGGGGCGTACCCCCGCACGCCCCGCGCACCGGCGCCGCGGTCAGCCGAAGGCGACGGGCAGCCGGCAGTAGCCGTACATGAAGTTGGAGTGCACCTGCTGCGGCTCGCCGCGCGGCTCGATGGTGTCGACCGTCTCCCGCACCGACTCCACCATCGCCTTCAACTGCGCCCGCCCCAGGAACGACCCCAGGCAGAAGTGGGTGCCGTAGCCGAAGGTGAGGTGCTTGTTGGGGGTGCGCGCGAGGTCGAAGCGTTCCGGTTCGTGGAAGGCGCGCTCGTCGTGGTTGGCGGCGGCGTTCCAGACGGTGACGGCGGAGCCCGCCGGGATCAGGGTGGCGCCGACCACCACGTCGGCGAGGGCGCGGCGGCCGAAGTGCATCGCGGGTGACGTCCAGCGCAGTATCTCCTCGACCGCGCTGTCCGCGGTGACAAGACCCTCCTTCAGGGCGCGCCACTGCTGGGGGTGGGTGGCGAAGGCGTGGATGGCGCCGGTGGAGCTGAGCCTGCTCGACTCGTCGCCGCCGATGATGAGGCTGTAGCAGTTGTAGACGACCTCCTCGTGCCCGAGGAAGCTGGTCGCCAGGGTGCTGACGACGTCGTCGCCCGGCCGGGCGCGGCGCTCCGCGGCGAGTCCGGTGAAGTAGAGCAGCATCTCGTTGCGCGCCGTCACCATCTCCGTCTGGTCGGGGCTCGCGGTGTCGGAGCTGAGGACCGCCTTGCTCAGATCGAGCAGCTCCGCGCGGTCGGCCTCGGGGATGTCGAGCAGGTCGCAGATGGTGTGGATGGGGATGGAGTCCGCCACGTCGCGCGCGTAGTCGATCTCGCCGCGCTCCCTGGCCTGTCCGATCAGCCGGTGGATACGGGTCGCGATGCGCTCGGTGACCTTGCCGAGCACCCGCGGCGAGAACGCCTTGATCATGAGCTGGCGCATCTCGCGGTGCTTGGCGCCGTCGGTGACCGCGAGCATCTTCCGGGACGCCGTGTCCCCGCCGTTGAGGAGGGTGGCGAGCATGTTGCCCTGCTCGGTGGTGAACCGCTCGTGATCGCGGTAGACGGCGAGCGCGTCGGCGTAGCGGGTGACGGCCCAGAAGGCGGGGCGCTCGCCCGACGCCGGTTGCAGCCGGACAGGGCGCTCGTCGCGCAGCCTGCGCCAGAGGGTGGCGAGGCCGGTGCCGTGGAAGGTCGCGGAGTCGGCGAGGTCGAGGGTGTCGAGGTCGACGGTGCGCAGGTCGACGGTGTCCCCGGGGCCTGCGGCGGTGGCCGTGCCGGTGGTGGTGGCGGGCCCGGTGGCGGCGGTGGCGGTGGGTGCTGTTCGGTGGTCTGTCACGGCTTCCCCCGGGTGTGGGCTGCGGTCTCTTCGAGGGTGGCGCCCGCGCGCAGCAGGTCGCGCGGCACGTCGAGGCCGCGCCGCGCGGCGGTGGCGAGGACCGTCAGCAGCGCGAGCGAGTCGGCGCCCGCGTCGTGCAGGGTGGTGCCGACGTCGGTCACCTCGGTGCCGAGGACCGTGCCCCACACCTCGGCGAGCGCGCGCTCCATGGCGCTGCGCGGCGGCCTGCCCGTGGCGGCGCCGCCCGCCGGGGGCGCGGGCAGGGCCCGCCGGTCCAGCTTGCCGTTGCCGGTCAGCGGCAGCTCCGGCACGGCGACGAGGACGGTGGGCACCTGGTGGTCCGGCAGGACGCGCGCCAGGGTGTCGCGGACGGCGGCGGGTTCCGCCGCGGTGACGAGGTAGCCGACGAGCCGCCCGTCGCGCACGGTGACGGCGGCCCGCTCCACCCGGGGGTCGGCCAGCAGGGCCGCCTCGGTCCTCGCCGGGTCGACGCGGTGGCCGCGGACCTTGGCCTGGTCGTCGGCGCGCCCGACGAACTCAAGCCGCCCCTCCTCGGTCATCCTCGCCAGGTCCCCTGTCCTGTAGAGCCTGGCGCCCGGCGGGCCGTACGGGTCGGGCACGAAGCGGGCCGCGGTGCGGCCGGGCGCGCCGAGGTAGCCGCGCGCGAGCCCGGTGCCGCCGACGCACAGCTCGCCGACGGCGCCGACGGGCACCGGCAGCAGCCCCGCGTCGAGGAGTTGGAGCACGGTGCCGGGCAGCGGGGTGCCGAGCGGCGCCGTGAGGCGCCCGTCCACCGGCTCCCCCGCGACCCCGACGGTGGTCTCGGTCGGCCCGTACTCGACGCGAAGACCCGGCAGCAGCCGGGCGGCGTCCGCGCCGAGCGGCTCCCCCGCCGACACCGTCACCGCCGCCAGCCCCGCCGTCTCCTCGGCGCCCAACTGGCTCAGCAACAGGCTGAAATGACTGGCCGTCAGCATCATGAAGCGGTACGGGGCGTGCTCGCGCAACCGGGTGCCGAGGTCGGCCGGGTCGAGGTCCTGCGGGAGCAGGCACACCGGGAGCCCGGCGAGCAGCGGTGCGAACAGGTTGGGCACGGTGATGTCGAAGGCGACCGAGGAGAACACCGGCGCGCCGACCCGGGACGTGCCGCCCGCGGCGTAGCTGCCCGCGGCGTACGCGAGGTAGTTGGCGAGCGCCCTCCTGGTGACGCCGACGGCGTGCGGGCGGCCGGTGGAGCCCGAGGTGTGCAGGACGTACGCGAGCGATTCGGGGTCGGCGGTGTGCGCGACCGGGGGCGCGTCGGGCAGTTCCTCGACGAGCACCGCCTCCCGGTCCCCGATCCGGGCGGCGTGCCCGGCGCAGGTCACCACCAGTGCGGTGCCGACGAGTTGGTCCCGGAGCGCGGCGGTGGGGTGTGCGGGGTCGAGCGGTACGTAGGCGGCGCCCGCCCGCAGCACCCCGAGCAGCGCGGCCACCAGGTCGACGCCCCGGTCGAGCAGTACGCCCACGGTGGTGTCGGGCCCGGCGCCCAGGGTGTGCAGCCGGTGGGCGACGCGGTCGGCGCGGCGGGCCAGGTCGGCGAAGGTGTGGGTGCGGCCGTCGGCGATCACGGCGGCGTCGCCCGGCGCACCGGCGGCGAGCAGGTCGCCGAGGTCGTCCGCGTGGCGCCCGGGGCCGGTGAGCCGGGGCGAGCCCGGCAGCGCGAGGGCGCGCGGGTCGCCCTCGGGGTCGGTCGCCATCGCCTCCAGGACGGCGCGGTACAGGCCCGCGAGCCGGGCGGCCCGGTCCTCGCCCAGCACCTCGGGGGTGCCGGCGATGCTCAGCCTGCCGCGCATCGGGGTGCCGACGACGAGCCGGAACTCGTTGGGGCTGTCGTCGATGCACGCCTCGACGTCGACGAGGGCGCGGTCGACCTGGTGGAAGTCGAGGTAGTGGAAGAGCACGTCGACCGGGCGGCCGCCGTCGACGAGCGCGGGCATGGCGGGCATCGGGAAGTGCCGGTGCGGCCACATCCGTATCTCGGTGCCGAAGGTGCGCTCGACCAGCTCGCGCCAGCTCCTCGCGCCCCTGCGGTGCGGGAACGGCACGGAGTTGAGGAACATGCCGGAGACCCGTTCGAAGCCGGGCAGTTCCGGTCTGCCGTCGCAGACGACGCCGCTGTGGAAGGACTCGTCGGGTGTCAGCATGCCGAGGACGTGCAGGTGCGCGGCGTGCAGCACGCTCTTGAACGGCGCGCCCGCGCGCGTCGCCAGGGCGCGCAGCCGCTCCTCCAGGTCGTCGAAGGGGATCGCGAGCTGGTAGCGGCGGGTGCCCCCGGCCGGGTCGGCGAGCGCGGGCGGGACGGTGAACGCGGTGTGGTCGGTGAGGACGCCGCGCCAGTACTCCTGGTCGGCCGGGTCGTCGAGGGCACGCAGCTCGGTGGCGACGAAGTCGGCGTAGCGGAACGGCGCGGGCTCCCGCGGCTCCGGCTCCTCGCCGCCGCGCAGCCGCTGGTAGGCGGTGAGCATCTCCATGAGCTGGGAGTGGTAGCTCCAGCCTTCGAGGACCGGGTGGCACTCGGTGATCGACAGCCACCAGCTCTCGTCGTCGCACAGGTGGACGTGCATGCGCATGAGCGGCGGGCGGGCGATGTCGAAGAGCACGGCGCGCTCGGCGGCGCAGTGCGCCATGAGCGCGTCCGTCCGGGCGCCCGGCTCCAGGTGTCTGAGGTCGGTGTGGCCGACCGGCAGGGCGGCGTGCGGCCACACCAGTTGCAGCGGCACGGAGTACGACGTGAGGTCGTAGCCGGTGCGCATCACCTCGTGGCGCCGGACGACGAGGTCGACGGCGGCCTGGAGGGCGGCGGGGTCGAACGGGGCGCCGTCCGTGATCCGGAACGCGGTGATGTTGTGGTAGCGGTTGACGTCGCCGCCGGTGAACATCTCCAGCAGCATGCCGCGTTGGGTCAGCGAGAGCGGGAAGGCGTCGACGAGTCCCGGCGGCAGCGCGGCGCGGTCGGCGGCGCCGACGAGGGCGAACGGCTGCACGCCCGTCGGCAGCGGCGCCGTGTCCTCGTCCGCGGCCGCCACGAGTTCGGCGAGACCGGCGATGGTGCGGGCGGCGAAGACGTCGGCAACGCTGATGTCGAGGCCCGCGGCGCGCAGTTCACCGGCGAGGCCCACCGCGCTGATGGAGTCGCCGCCGAGGTCGAAGAAGCTGTCGTCGGCGCCGGGCCGCTCGACCTTCAGCACCCGGGCCCACACCGCCGCGACGGCCTCCTGTGCGGGGCCGCTCGGCGCCCGGTAGCCGCTCCCGGTCAGCTCCTCGCGCCCGGGCGCGGGCAGCGCGCGGCGGTCGGTCTTCCCGTTGGCGGTCAGGGGCAGCGCGTCCAGGGTGACGAGCGCGGCGGGCACCATGTAGGGCGGCAGCGCGGCGGCGGCGCGCTCGCGCAGCGCCCCGGGGTCCGCGTCGCCGACGACATAGCCGACCAGGCGCTCGTCGCGGAGCACGACCACCGCGTCCCTGACCCCGGGCTCCGCGGTCAACACGGCCTCGATCTCGTCGAGTTCGATGCGGTAGCCGCGCAGTTTGACCTGGTGGTCGACGCGTCCCGCGAAGTCCACGGAGCCGTCCGGCAGCACCCTGGCGAGGTCGCCCGTGCGGTAGAGCCGCGCGCCGGGGCGGCCGTACGGGTCGGGCAGGAACCGCTCGGCGGTCTGCCCCGGGCGCCCGGTGTAGCCGCGGGCGAGGCCCACCCCGCCGATGTGGACCTCGCCCACGGCGCCGACCGGCGTGGGCTGGAGGTGCTCGTCGAGTACGTACATGGTGGTGCCGGGGATCGGGGAGCCGATCGGCACCAGCTCCGTGTCCTGGCCCGCGACGTCGAACTGGGCCGAGTTGCCGACGGTGATCTCGGTGGGCCCGTACTCGGCGGCCAGCGGCGGCCCGCCGAGCCGCGCCCAGCGCCGCACCAGCCGCCGCGGGAACTCGTCCCCCGCGGCGATCACGAGCCCGGCGAGCCCGCGCGCCTGCTCGGGGCTCAACTGGCGTGACAGCAGGTCGAGATGGCCGGGCGTCAGCTTCACGAAGGCGTACGGGGCGCCCGCCGCGAGCAGTTCGCCGAGCCGCGCCGGGTCGAAGTTGTCCTGCACCAGGTGGACCGGGCGGCCGGTCAGCAGCGGCGCGAACAGGTTGGGCACGCCCAGGTCGAAGGCGATGGAGGAGAGCAGCGGCGCCCCGCCGGGGCCCGCGGACATGTAGCGCCCGACCGCCCAGGCGAGGTAGTTGGCGAGGCCCCCATGGGTGACGGCGACGCCCTTGGGCCTGCCCGTCGAGCCCGAGGTGTAGATGGTGTACGCCAGGTCGAGCGGGTCGGGGGTGTGGTCGACGGGGGTGGTGGGGCACCCCGAGACGTCGGTGTCCGCGTCCACGACGAGCCGGGCGCCGGAGTCCTCCACCATGTAGGCGACGCGGTCGTCCGGGTAGCCGAGGTCGATCGGGAGGTAGGCGGCGCCCGCGCGCCACACGCCCAGCAGGCAGGCCACGGTGTCGGGGGTGCGGCCCATCCGCACCCCCACGACGGAGCCGGTGCGCGCGCCCGCGCCGAGCAGGTGGTGGGCGTACTGGTTGGCGCGCGCGTCGAGTTCCGCGTACGTGACCTCGGGGCCGCTGCCGGTGACGGCGACCGCATCCGGGCCGCCGCCGAGCCGGAACGGGCGGAAGGCGGGGGCGGGCCGGGGCTCGGGGAGCAGCAGGCCGCGCTCCTGTGCGGGCAGGAAGTCGAGGAGGGCGAGCGGGGCGTCGGGGCGCGCGGTGGCGCGGTCGAGGAAGCGCGCGAAGTGGCCGGCGATCCGGCGGGCCGTGGACGCGTCGAACAGCGCGGTGGCGTATTCGAGGTCGCCGCCGAGGGAGCCGTCGCGGTCGTGCAGGTGCAGGGTGAGATCGAAGCGGGCGACGCCCTCGCCCGCGGGCAGCGCGGTGGCGGTGAGGCCGGGCAGCGCGAGCCCGGGGCCCGTGTCGGTGCGCAGGTCGAGCATGACGTGGAAGAGCTGCCGGTGCTCGCCGCCGCGTACCGCGTCGGCGACCGCGAGGAAGGGCGCGTCGGCGTGGTCGAAGGCGTCGAGGACGGTGTTGCGGTTGGCCGCGAGCAGGTCCCCGAAGCTGCCGCCCTCCCAACGCGCCCGCAGCACGAGGGTGTTGAAGGCGTAGCCGACCAGGTCCTGGAGTTCGGGGCGCTGGCGGGCGGAGACGGCGGTGCCGACCGCCACGTCCGTGGTGCCGGTGTAGCGGGCCAAAAGTGCCTGGAAGGCGGTGAGCAGGACGACGTAGCCGGTGGCGCCGTGGCGCGCGGCCAGTTCGCGCACCCGGGCCGCGACCTCGTCGGGGACCCGCACCGGGACCGTGGCGCCCCGGCCGTCCCACTCGGCGGGGCGCGGCCGGTCGGTGGGCAGTTCGAGCGGCGGGGCGTCGGCGAGCTGTTCGCGCCAGTAGCCGAGGTCGAAGCGGCGCCCGCGCTCCCAGGCCGCGTAGTCGGCGTACTGCACGGCGACCGGCGCCAGCCGCGGCGCCCTGCCCTCGTGTTCCGCCGCGTACAGCTCGCAGACCTCCCGGGTGACGATGCCGTACGTCATCGCGTCGCAGGCGATGTGGTGGAAGACGGCGAGCAGTACGTGGTCGTCGGGCGCGAGCCTGACGAGCCGCACCCGCAGCGGCGCGTGCCGCCCGAGGTCGAGGGGGACCGCCATCTCACGCGCGAAGACGGCGCGGACCCGGGCGTCCCGGGCGTCCTGGTCCCCCGCGGCGCCCTCCGGGCCCGCCGCGCCGTCCGTCCCCGCCGTGTCGTCCCCGCCCGCACCGCTCTCGTCGTACACCGCGAAGTCCACCGCGCCCGCCCGTGTGCCCGGCGGGTGGATGTGCTGGCGGGGCTCGGGCCCCTCCCAGGCGTAGGTGGTGCGCAGCACCTCGTGGCGGGCGGCGAGGGCCGCCCAGGCGCGGGCCATCGCCTCGGTGTCGAGGGGGCCTTGGAGGCGGAGCAGCAGCGGCACCAGGTACTCCGTGCTGTCCGGCGCGGCGGTGTGCAGCGCCCAGAACTGCCGCTGCCCCCAGGACAGCGGCAGCTCACCGGCGCGGTCGGCGCGGCCGATGCCGGTCCCGCCGCCGCGCCCGCCCGCAAGGCGCTCCCTGATCAGCCGCTCCCGCAGGGCAGAGCCGGTCATGCGACGGCGCCCTCGTCGCCCCCGAGTTCCCGGTCGACCGAGGCGCGTACCGCGTCCTCGACCAGGGCGGCGAGCCCGGCGATGGTCGGCCGGTCGAAGAAGGCCCGCATGGACACCTTCACCTCGAACTCCCTGTTGACGTCGGAGACCAGCCGGGTGGCGAGCATGGAGGTGCCGCCCGCCTGGAAGAAGTCGTCCTCGATGCCCACGAAGCGGTCGAGGACGTCCGCCCACAGGCCCGCGATGCGGTATTCCAACTTGTTTCTCGGTGCGCCGGACATGTCGGGCTTCTCCTCTTGGGGCTGCGCGAGGCGGGACAGCGCCTCGTGGTCGATCTTGGAGTTGCGGTTGAGCGGTACGCGTTCGATCGGGACGACCGTGCCGGGCAGCATGTACTCGGGCAGGAAGCGGCCCGCGTGCGCGACGAGTTCGGCGAGCGGCGGCACGTCGCCCACGCAGTACGCGACGAGTTGGTCGTCGCGCAGCGCGACCACCGCGGCGCGCACCCCGGGGTACTCGGTGAGCACCGCCTCGATCTCGCCGAGTTCGACGCGGCGCCCGCGCACCTTGACCTGGCGGTCCGCGCGCCCGGCGAACACCAGCTCGCCGCCCGGCAGTTCGCGGCAGAGGTCGCCGGTGCGGTAGAGCCGGGCGCCGCCGCCCGCGAACGGGTCGGGCAGGAAGCGGGAGGCGGTGAGGCCCGGCTGGGACACATAGCCGCGGGCGACCCCGGCGCCGCCGACGTACAGCTCGCCGACGGCGCCGGGCGGCACGGGCCGCATCCGCTCGTCGAGCAGGTGCACGGTCACGTGCGGGTAGGGGGTGCCGACGGCGACGGCCCCGACCCGCTCCGGCACCCGCCACCGCAGCGCGGCGACGGTGGTCTCGGTCAGCCCGTACTCGTTGTAGAACTCCCTGACCCGGGAGGCGACCGTGCCCAGGTGTCCGGGAGTGGTGGCCTCGCCGCCGGTGAGCGCGACCACGTCCCTGCTGCCGAACCCGGCGTCGAGCAGCATCTGCCAGTGCGGCGGCGAGACCTGGAGGTGGGTGACCCGGTGCTCGTCCATCAGCCGCAACTGCGCCGGGTGGTCGAGTACCTGTTCCGCGTCGGCGACGACGGCCACGCCGCCGCTGCTGAGCGGCAGGAACAGCTCGACGCAGGAGATGTCGAAGGTGAACGCGGCCATCGCGAGCCATGCCGAGTCCTCGTCGAAGCCGAGGTTGTCGCGCGCGGCGGCCAGCATGGTGGCGAGCGAGCGGTGCTCGACCGCCACGCCCTTGGGCCGCCCGGTGGACCCGGACGTGAACATCACGTAGGCGGCGGCGTCCCGTTCGGTCCCGGGCAGCGCGGCGGCCCGCGCGTGGCCCTGCACCGCGGTGGTGTCCGTGAGGAAGGCGGTGTCGATGACGACGTCGGCGCCGGTGGTGCGCAGCATGTGCGCGCGGCGCTCCGGGGCGTCGGAGGGGTCGAGCGGCACATAGGCGGCCCCGGCCCGCCATACCCCGAGCACCGCGACGGGGAACGCGGCGCCGCGCGGCAGCGAGACGCCGACCACGGACTCGGCCCCGACCCCGAGGGCGCGCAGCCGGTGCGCCAACAGCGTGGCGCGCCGGTCGAGTTCGCCGTAGGTCAGGCGCTCGCCCGCGCAGCGCACGGCGACCCGCTCAGGGTCGCGGCCCGCCCACCGGGCGATCGCGGCGGGCACGGTGTCCACGGAGGCGTGCACGGGCCGCCGCGACTGGTGTGCCCGCTCCTCTTCGGTGCGCGGGTCGAGGTCGGCGAGGGGGGTGTCGGGGTCGGCGGCGACCGCGTACAGCAGGCACTTGAGATGGCGGCTCATCCGCTCGACGGAGGCGCGGTCGAAGAGCGCGGTGGCGTATTCGAGGAAGCCCACGAGGTCACCGGCGTCGTCCCGCTGGAGCACCAGGGTGAGGTCGGTGCGCGCGACGTGCCAGGCACCCGCGACGGCCTCGACGTCGGCGACGTCGCTCGCGACGCCGGTCAGGCCGTCCTCGTGGAAGTTGAACATCACCTGGTAGAGCGGGGTGCGCGAGGGGTCGCGGTCCGGCTGCAACTCGTCCACGAGCCGGTCGAAGGGCAGCGACTGGTGGGCGAAGGCACCCTGGGTCACCTCGCGGGTGCGGGCGACGGCGGCGGCGAAGCCGCTGTCGGGGTCGAGGACGCAGCGCATCACCAGGGTGTTGAGGAACACGCCCGCGACGTCCTGGAACTCGGGGCGGGTGCGGCCGGTCACCGAGGTGCCGACCGGCACGTCCCATCCGGCGCCGTAGCGCCCGAGCAGCGCGGCGAAGGCGGTGAGCAGCACGGTGTGGGGCGTGGCCCGGGCGCGGCGGCCGATGGCGTCGAGGCGCGCGGTGAGGCCGGCGGGCACCGTGAAGGTGACGGTGCCCCCGGCGTAGTCGCGGCGCGCGGCGCGGGGCCGGTCGAGGGGCAGCTCGATCGTCGGGAGGTCCGCCAACCGCTCGCGCCAGTAGTCGAGTTGACTTTCGTCGATGCCGTGCTCGCGGTGCCAGACGGCGTAGTCGGCGTACTGGGTGGTGAGCGGCGGCAGCTTCTCGCCCGCGCTCAGGGCGCGGATGTCGCGGGCCAGCACGGCGGCCGACCAGCCGTCGCAGGCGATGTGGTGGACGACGAGGACGAGGAGGTGGTCCTCGCCCGGCTCCCGGAAGAGCACGGCCCGCCACACCGGGCCCGCGGCCAGGTCGAAGCCGCGCCCGAGGGCGTCCGTGAGGTCGACGGGTCCGTCCACGACGGTGGCGGCGACCGGCGCGGGCGGGTCGACGACCTGGTGCGGCTCGCCGGTCCCGGCCTCGTAGCGGGTGCGCAGGATCTCGTGCCGGGCGGCGAGCGCGGTCAGCACCTCGTCGACGTCGGCCGCGGTCAGCTTCTCCGGCAGCCGCAGGAACAGCGGCGCGTTCCACTCATGGCCGCCCGGGTTCATCCGGTCCATCAGCCAGAACTGGTACTGGGCCACCGAGAGCGGCAGCGGCCCGCCCCGGCCCGCGGGGGTCACGAGGGGCGCCTCTGGCGCGTCGGCGAGCAGCCGCGCCTGCGCCTCCACCGTCGTGGCGGTGAAGAGCGCGGGCAGCGGTACGTCGCCGAGCCTGCTGGCGAGCTTCGTCAGCAGCAGCGAGGAGCCGCCGAGGTGGAAGAACTCGTCGTGCGCGCCGACCTCGCCGACGCCGAGCAGTTCGCTCCAGGCGGCGGCGACCTCCTCCTCGGCGATCGTGCGCGGCGGCACGAACGCCGGGCGGCTCAGGTCGGGGCGTGGCAGCGCCCGCCGGTCGACCTTGCCGCTGGTGGTCAGCGGCAGCTCGGCCAGCGTCACATAGGCGCTGGGCAGCGCGGCGGCCGGCAGCCTCGCGGCAAGGAACTCCCGGGGCGGCACCTGCCCGACGACGTAGCCGACGAGGCGGCCGTCGACGAGGGCGACGGCGGCGGCGCGCACCGCGGGGTGGGCGGCGAGCGCGGCCTCCACCTCGCCGGGCTCCATGCGCACCCCGTTCAGCTTCAACTGGCCGTCCAGTCTGCCGAGGTACTCGAGCGTGCGGTCGGAGCGCCAGCGCACCCGGTCGCCGGTGCGGTACAGCCGCTCCCCCGGCGCGCCGAACGGGTCGGGCAGGAACCGCTCGGCGGTCGGCGCGGGGCGGCCGCGGTAGCCGAGGGCGAGCCCGACGCCGCCCGCGTACAGCTCGCCCGGCACCCCGATGGGCACCGGGCGCCCGTCCGGGTCGAGCACCAGGACCCGCATGCCGGGCAGCGGCCTGCCGATGGGGACGGGCCCCGTGCGCTGCGCGGGGTCGAAGCGGTGCGCGGTGATGTCGATGGAGCACTCGGTGGGCCCGTAGGTGTTCCACACCTCGACGTCCGCCCTGGCGAGCAGCCGGTGGCAGAGTTCCGCGTGCAGCGGCTCGCCCGCGCTGAAGAGCAGCCGCAGCGCCTCGCAGCCCGTCCAGTCCTCCTCGGCGAGCATCCGCAGCACGGAGGGCACCGCCTGGAGCACCGTCACCCGGTGCGCGGCCACCGCGCGCAGCATCGCCGCGGGGTCGCGCTCGGCGCCCGCCGGGGCGAGCACCACGCTGCCGCCACTGACCAGCGGGGCCCAGATCTCCCAGCCCGCGGCGTCGAAGCCGACGGCGGTCTTCTGCAACACCCGGTCGTCGGCGCCGAGTCCGTGCCGCTCCACGGCCCACAGGACCCGGTTCGCGATGCCCGCGTGCGGGATCTCGACGCCCTTGGGGGTGCCGGTCGAGCCCGAGGTGTACATCACGTAGGCGGGGAGCGCCCCGTCGGGCGTGACGGGCGGCGCCTGCGCGTGCCCCTCCCGCGGCATGGTGGCCGGGCCGAGGGTGAGGGCGGCGCGGCTGTCCTCGACGATCCACGCCGCGCGCTCCGCGGGGGCGTCGGGCTCGACGGGGACATAGGCGGCCCCGGCCCCCCAGACGCCGAGCAGCGCGGGGACCAGGTCGAGGTCGCGGGGCAGCCGCACCGCGACCCGCGCGCCGGGTCCCACGCCCCGCGCGCACAGGTACGCGGTGACGCGGGCGGCGCGCGCCAGCAGCTCACGGTAGGTGAGGGCGCCGCGGCCGCCGGGGCCGACGACGGCCAGGGCCCCGGGGGTGCGGGCCGCCTGCGCGGCCACCAGGTCCGGCAGGAAGGCGCCGGTGTCCTTGCCTGGCACGGTCAGCCACGCTCCATCCGGCGGCGCAGGCTCAGCGGCCGCATGTCGGTCCAGACCTGGTCGATATGGGCCAGGCACTCCTCCCGGCTGCCGCGCGTCCCCTCGTTGCGCCATCCGGCGGGCAGCTCCCTGCCGTCCCACCAGATCGAGTACTGCTCCTCGTCGTTGACGACGACGCTGTAGAGCACCTGCTCCGCTGACATCCTGCCCCCTCGTTCACGCGATTCGCTCGGTTCCGCCCGGGTCTCACCAGGGCACGGACTGTCCAAGACCGGTGCGCTCGGCCTCCTCGCGCACCATCTCCGCCACCGCGATGTCGAGCGCCCCGAGCCCGAACGGCGAGAACACCGTGGGCTGTTCGGCCGGGCCGAGTGCGGTGCGGCCGTTCAGCAGCCCGCCGATGGTGGCGTGCAGGAAGTCGCGGTGGCCCACCCGCCGGGAGGCGAGGTGGACCGAGGTGTTCTCGCGGTCGACGTGGTCGGGGTCGTCGACGACGTTGCGCGCCGCGAGCAGCGCCTCCGGGTGCAGGTCGCGCAGCGACACGTGGAGCACGACGGTGCCGGGGCCGCAGGCGTCCAGCCCGGTGTGCGGGGTGCCCGCGTTGGTGGCGAAGGACACCAGGCGGTGTGCGGCGAGCGCCTCGTCGAGGCCGCGCGCCACCCGGGCGGTGACGCCGTCCGGCACCCGCGCGGCGAAGGCCGCGGCGCGCTGCGGGTCGGAGTCGTACAGGGTGACGTCGCGCACCGAGGGCAGCAGGTGCCGCACATAGCGCAGCACCTCCAGGTTGATGACGCCGCAGCCGGCGAGCGCGATACCGTCCGGCTCGCCCGCGGTGAGCACCCGGGCCGCGAGCGCGGCGCTCGCCGCGGTGCGGTGGGCGGAGACGCGCGCGCCGTCGAGGAGGGCCGTGGGGCGCCCCGTCTCCATGGAGTTGAGCACGATGGAGGCGCTGGCGCGCGGCAGTCCCGCCGCGATGTTGCCGGGGAACGAGGCGATCCACTTCATCCCGGCGGCGCGCACCTGCCCGCCGACGTACGCCGGCAGGCCGATGATGCGGTTCACCGTGTCGTCGGGGAAGCGCAGGAAGGTGGAGTGGGGCACCACGGTCTGCGCCTCGTCGTGGAGCCGGTAGGCGGTACGCACGGCGTCGACGACCCGCGCCGGCGAGGTGTCAAGGATCTTGTCGACCGCTGCGGGGTCGACGACCAACAGTCTGCCCGTCATGGCCCAAGACTCGAAGGACGCACTATGCACGGCCTATACCTCGACGTCGTCGTCTTTCCACAGGTGGGTGACCTCGCCGAAGTGGGTGGTCACCCAGCCGTCGGAGTAGATGGTGTCCAGGTAGCGGTCGCCGCGGTCCGGGAAGATCAGCACGCAGTTCGCGCCGTCGGGTATCTCGCCGCGCAGCCGGGTGAGCGCCGACACGGTGGCGCCCGACGAGCCGCCCGCGAGCACCGCCTCGCGCTGGACGAGCCTGCGGCAGCCGACGACGCAGTCGAGGTCGCTGACGTGCACCACCCGGTCGGGCACCGTGCGGTCGAGCAGCGCGGGCGCTACGGAGGCGCCGTGCCCGGGGATGAGCCGGGGCGCGGGCTCGCGCCCGTAGAGGACGCTGCCGACCGCGTCCACCGCCACCATCGTGGTCGACATCCCCCGGGAACGGACGTAGGAGGCGCAGCCGTTGAGGGTGCCGGTGGTGCTGGTCGCGGAGAACACGTAGTCGACGCGGCCGTCGAGGGCGAGCGCGATCTCGGCCATGGTGTGCTCGTGGGCGGCCGGGTTGAGCGGGTTGGCGTACTGGTCGGTCGTGTACGCGTGCGGTGTCTCGGCCACGATCTCGCGCACCCGCTGCTTGCGCACCGAGAGGAACTCCCCGGTCTCCTGGTCGGGTTCGGCCACCATGGAGAGGCCGACCTGGTACGCGCGCAGGATCGCGAGGTTCTGCTCGGTGGTCTTGGCGTCCACCACGCAGATCAGGCGGAGCCCGTAGTACTGGCAGATCTGCGCGAGCCCGATGGCGAGGTTCCCCGAGCTGGACTCGACCACCACCGAGCGCCCCGGCACCAGTTCGCCCGACCCGATCGCCGAGAGGATCATGGAGGCGGCGGAGCGGTCCTTGACGCTGCCCCCGGGGTTGAAGAACTCCAGTTTGCCGAAGACCCGCCCGCCGAAGCCCGGCAGCAGCGAGGCCAGTTCGACCAGGGGCGTGTTCCCGATCGTGGCGAGCACGCCCCGCAACGGCTTGTTCACCATGCCGCCGTCCATCCCCTCGTGTCGCCTCCTGGGTCCCGGCCGCCCGGGGGCGCCGGGTCCGCGCACCGGCGGATCACTCGATGACCTGGCTGTCCCCGACGCGGGCGCCGAGCGAGCGGCGTGCGTCGAGGTGGACGAAGGTGCGGTGCAGCCAGCGGTCCCGCCCGTCGTAGCGCGGCACGAACTCGCTGCGGCCGTGCAGGGTGACCCGGTTGTCGAGCACCGCGAGGTCCCCGGTGGCCAGTACGAACTTCCGCTCGGCCGCGACGAGTTGTTCCCGGAGCGCGTCGAGGGCGCGGCGGCCTTCGGCGTCGAGGGCGCGGGTCGCGTGGAAGTCGACGATGATGTCGGGGTTGTCGGGCGATCCGTTCAGCACCGCGTGGTGCAGGTCCTTCGCGCCCGAGGCGGAGAAGGACGGCGGGGCCTCGGTGACGAACCGCGGCCTGCGCAGCGCGTCGCGGACGGCGGCGGGCAGGTGCGGCAGGGCGCGGCGCAGCGGCCCGGTCTGGAGCGCGGCCCGGTTCTCGTGGTCGTTGCGCAGGCACATCAGCATGACGTAGTCGGGGCGGTGCGGGTGGAACGCGTTCTCCGTGTGCATGGCGAGCAGTTCGGAGCCCGCGTTGCTCTGCGACTCCTCCTGTCCGCGCACCGGCACCACGTTCTGGACGAGCGCGCCGCCCTTCTCGTTCTGGTACGCGACCAGTTCGCCGAGGCACATCGCGATCAGCACCTGGGTGGCGGCGGGCAGTGTCGCCTCGCGCTCGACCGCGCCGGGCCTGGCCGGGGTCGGCGGCAGCGCGCCGGGGTCGAGCCACAGGTTCGACAGCAGGAGTACGCCGTCCTCGCCCGGGTCGTGCTGGAAGCGGCGGACGGCCCGGCGCACCCTGAGCGGCACCGCCGCCGCAAGACCCTCCGCCGCGGCCAGCCACTTGCCGTCGTCCACCAGTGCGGGCGGAGTCCGGGTCAGCTCCCGCGCGTGCGCGGACAGCTCGTCTCGTTCCGGGCCGGACAGCACGACGTGGTGGTCCGGCCGGCCTTCAGCCGTAGAAGCGTCCCTCATGACAGCCAGCAGACCGGGGGCGCCTATACCGGAGCGATAAGCGGGCCCCTGCCTCACGGTTCGGGCACCCGGCGGGCCCGTTTCCGGCCAACTGAGTGCCCGTCATATATGGGGGGCCGCGGCCCTCTTCGGGGGGCCGGTGGGCAGCGTACATGCGCGTTCGGTCGACTTTCGTGCGCTGAGTGCTGATCTGCGGGCGCCCGAATCGAGCTAGTCTGTGCTCGCCGATCGAGTCCCACCTGTCACACGGGGGTCTGTCTTGGACATAGACATCGTGGGCGGCGCGTCCGCAGTGTGTTCACACCGGTCGCACTCAGACGAAACGCCCTACGCGAGGCCAGCACACCGGTATCGGGCCGAACGGGCACCACGGTCCCGCTCCCGCCCACGGCCGCGGCCCGGCGCGCGCTCCGCGCGGCGCCCCACGGCCCGGTGGCGACGCGGCCGCGGCCGGTAGACCGCGCGGCGGTGCAGGCGCGCCGGGAGCCGCCGGGCGCCCGCCGGTCCCATGCCGGGAACACCGCGCCGCGCCCGCCGGGTGACGCGGGCGTCCCACCGGGACCCGCCGCCGGACGCACGCCGCCGCGGTGTCCGCGACCGCGCCCCGGGCCGCCCGCGGCGCCACGCCGCGCGCCGCGGGCACCGGCCGACGCGCTGATCCGGCGGACGGACGCGGTGTCGGGCACGGGGGGTGCCGGGGCCCGTAGCCGCCCGTCCCGTCCGTCCGCGCACGCGCGCCGGGCCGCCCCACGGAGCCGAGGCCGCCGTTGGAGCGGCGACCCGGCCGTGCCGCGGCGCGCCCGGCCGCCCACAGACCACAGCCCGATCAGCGTCGCGGGGGCGCTGAGGGAGCAGTACACCGGTTCGCCGCCCACGGGGACCACGGCCCGATCGGCCATCCACGTCCTCGGCGGCTCCGCCCCGCCCGGCGTCCCTCGGGGCGTTTGGGCCCGGCGGTGCCGCGCGGCGCGCCGGGCCGGTCCTTGACGGCTCCGGCCTGCTCCCACCCACACCGCCATGACCCCCCGCCGTGGGACGCGCGTGCCACAAGCCCGCCGTCGCGCGGCCGGGTCGGGTCCTGGCAGAAGAGGAGAGGGACATGGAGTTCAGGGTCCTCGGGCCCGTTCGCGTCAGCGATGGCGAGGACGGCCTGGTCCTGCACGGCGCGAAGCAGCGCACCGTGCTCGCCACCCTGTTACTTGCGGACGGCCGGGCGGTGTCGGACGAGCAGCTCGCCGACCGGCTCTGGGACGAGCGCCCGCCGGCGACGGCGAGCGCGCAGATCTACACCTATGTGTCGCGGCTGCGCAAGCTGTTCGGCGACGCGGCGGTCATCACCCGGCTCGCCACCGGGTACCAGATGAAGGTCGAGGAGTCCTCCTGCGACCATGTGCAGTTCAAGCGGCTGGCGCAGGCGGGGGCCGCGGCGCTGGCCGAGGGACACCACGCGGACGCCTCGTCCGTCCTGCGGCGCGCCCTCGCGCTGTGGCGCGGCCCGGCGCTCGACGACGCCACGGCCCGGCTGATCGCGATCGAGGGGCCCCGGCTGACCGAGGCCAGGATGACCGCGCTCGAAGGGCGCATCGAGGCCGACCTGGCCCTCGGCAGGCACCGGCAGCTCACCGCCGAGCTGACCGGCCTCGTGGCCGAGGACCCGCTGCGGGAGCGGCTGCGCGCCCAGCTCATCACGGCCCTGTACCGCTGCGACCGGCAGGCGGACGCGGTGGCGGCCTACCACGAGGGCAAGCGGCTGCTGGCCGAGGAGCTGGGGGTCGACCCGGGCCCCGAGCTGACGGAGACCTACCAGCGGCTGCTGACCGGGGCGCTCGCCCTGCGAAGACCCGGCGCCTGGGCGGGCGTCGTTCCGGCGATGCTGCCCAGGGACGTCGCCCACTTCGTCGGCCACGAGGCCGAGTCGGCGTCGGTCGGCTCCTGGCTGCGGCTCAGGTCGCCGGACCCGGTGGTGATCACCGGTATGCCGGGGATCGGCAAGACGGCCCTGGCGGTACGGGCCGCGCACGCGGGCGCGCAGGCGTTCCCCGACGGGCACCTCTTCGCGGAGCTGCACACCGCGGCCGACCAGCCGCGCAGGATCGACGACGTCCTGGGCGGTTTCCTCGTCGCGATGGGGATACCGCAGCAGGTGCTGCCGACCGGGCTCGACCTGCGGGTCCAGCTCTACCGCAGCCTGCTGACGACCCGGCGGATGCTGATCGTGCTCGACGACGTCGAGACGCCGGAACAGGTGCTGCCGTTCCTGCCGACCGGCGACTCAAGCGCGCTGATCATCACCTCGCAGGCGCCCAGTGTGGCGCCGGTGGGCGCCCGAGTGATCGGCCTCGAACCGCTCACCGACCACCAGTCGCGCGATCTGCTCGGCGCGGTGGTGGGCGCCGGGCGGCTGCGGGCGGAGCCCGAGGCCACGGCCGAGATCGTCCGCAACTGCGGGGGGCTCCCGCTGGCGCTGCGCATCGCCGCGGCCCGGCTGGTGTCCAACCCGCGGTGGCGGGTGGCCGACCTGGCACGGCGGCTGCGCCCGGCGCACCACCGGGTGGCGGAGCTGCACTCGGGCAACCTGAACCTGCGCCAGCGGCTGCAACGCGGTTACGCCCGGCTCGACACCGCGCACCAGTCGGTCGTACGGCGCCTGGGGCAGAGCGGGACGAGCGCGCAGGGCGGCTATGTGGCGGTGGACGTGTCGCGCATCATCGACGACCTCGCCGAACGCCATCTGCTCAACGTCGGCCAGCAGTACCGGATGCACGAGCTGACGTACCTCTGGGCGCAGGGCCTGGACGACGCGGGGCACGAGGCGCGTTAGTCAGTACGGCGGGAGGTGGGCGCCGTGGCCCCGGCGCCCACCCGCTCGTGTTCCGGGGTCCCGCGCGCGGCGTGGGGCCCCGTTCCCGTCCCGCTCAGACGAGGGCCCGGCGCAGCGCGCCCGAGGCCACCAGATCCACCACCGCGGCGACGTCGCCGCGCATCGGGCGGTCGCTGTCCAGATGGGGCGCGACCTCGCGCACCGCGCCGCGCGCCCTGCGCACCCCGGGGCTGCGCATCTCGTCGCCGCGCAGGTCGGCGGCCTGTGCGAGGGCGAGGAGGTGGATGGCGACGACCTGCTGGGTGAGCCCGACGACGGTGCGGGCGTCGCGCGCCGCGATGGTGCCCATGCTCACCTTGTCCTGGTTGTGCGCCTCCGTGGAGCGGGAGAAGGACGTGGCGGGCATGGTGTTCTTCAGCGCCTCGGCCGCCAGTGACGACGCGGCGATCTGCATGCCCTTGAAGCCGTGGTGCAGCCCCGCCTCCCGGTCGCCCGGCGCGAACATCGGGATGAGGTTCGGCGTCAGGCCGTTGTTGAACTTCTCGTCCACCACCAGTTCGAGCTGGCGGTCGAGCAGGTCGGCGACGCTGGCGGTGGCCGTCTTGAGGGCGTCCATGGCCTGGCCGACGTGGCCCCCGTAGAAGTTGCCGCCGTTGCGCACGACGTTCTCGGGGACGTCGAACAGCGGGTTGTCGTTGGAGGAGTTGACCTCCACGGTGACCCAGCGCCCGGCCCACTCGACGGTGTCCCGCAGCACCCCGATGACGTGCGGCGCGCAGCGCACCGAGTAGCGGTCCTGGATCGGGGTGTCCAGTTCGCGGAAGCCGTCCCCGGCGAGGGCGGCGGCCTCGGGCCCGCGGGCGCCTGAGCCGCCGAGCACCCGGCGGATCATGTGGGCGCTCTCGACCGTGCCGTCGTGCGGCTTCTGCTCGAAGAGGAACGCCGCGAAGTGCCCCGGATTGCCCCTGAGCACCGCGGAGGCCATGGCGGTGCAGACCTCGGCGGCGTGCGCGATCTCGGTGGCGTCGTGCAGCGCGAGCGCGGCGTAACCGGACATGAACGAGGTGCCGTTGACGAGGCCGAGGCCCTCCTTCGCGCTGAGCACGAGCGGCTCGATGCCGGCCTCGGCGAGCGCGTCCACGGCGGGCCGCTCCTCTCCCCCGTGCAGCACGGTGCCCTCGCCCGTGATGAGGGCGGCGAGATAGCTGAGCGGCACCAGGTCGCCGCTGGCGCCGACGGAGCCCTGTTCCGGCACGAGCGGCAGGATGTCGTGCTCCAGGCAGCCGAGCAGGTTCTCGACGATCGCGGGGCGCACCCCCGAGTGGCCGCGGGCCAGGCAGTTCGCGCGCACCAGCATCGTCGCGCGCACCACGTCGGGGGTGGCGTACCCGCCGACGCCGCAGCCGAGGAAGCGGATCAGGTTGCGTTGCAGCGACTCGACCTTGCCCGGGCCGATCTGCCGGGTGTTGCTGTCGCCGAAGCCCGAGGTGACACCGTAGATGGGGATGCCCGTCTCGATGAGCTTCGTCTTCAGCTCGTCCGACAGGCGCATCCGGCGGGCCGCGTCCTCGGCGAGCCCCAGGCCGAGTTCGCCCGGCCTGCGCGCCACGGTGACGATGTCCGCGAGGGCGAGGGTGTGGCCGTCGATGAGCAGTCTTGTCATGGGGCCCTACTTTCCTGCTGGGGAGGGATCGCGGCGGGCCGCGGGGCCGAAGGCCGCCGCCACCGCGGCGCGGACGGCCGCTCGGTCGATCTTTCCGGCCGCGTTGCGGGGCAGCGCGGCGAGGCACAGCACCCGGGTGGGCAGCTTGAAGCGCGCGAGGCGCCCGGCGGCGAAGTCCCTGACGTCGTCGAGCGTGGGCCCGGCGCCCTCCGCCGGGCACAGCACCGCGACCGGGGTCTGCCCCCACTGCGAGTGCGCGAGCCCCACCACGGCGACGTCGCGCACCCCTGGCAGTTCGCTCAGGACGCGCTCGATCTCGGCGGGCGAGATGTTCTCCCCGCCGCTGATGATCAGGTCCTTGATGCGGTCGACGACGAAGCAGAGCCCGTCCCCGTCGACATGGCCGAGGTCGCCGGTGTGGAACCAGCCGTCGGCGTCGAAGGCGGCCGCGGTGGCCTCGGGGGCGTTCCAGTACCCCGGGGTGACGTTCGGCCCGCGCACACACAGCTCGCCCTGCGCGCCCGGCTCGGTGAGCGGGGAGCCGGTCTCCGGGTCCACCACCCTGACCTCGGAGTACGGCATGGCGAACCCGGCGGAGGCCGGTCGTGCGCGGCCGAGGTGCGGCGGCAGATAGGTGGCGAAGGGCGCCGTCTCGGTCAGCCCCCACGCCTGCTGGAGCGGGACGCCGCGCTCGGCGTACTCGGTGACGAGCGCGGGCGGCACCGGGGCGCCCGCGACGACCGCGGCGCGCAGCGAGGAGAGGTCGGTGGTGGCGAACGCCTCGCTGTGCAGCAGCCCCGCGTACATCACCGGCACCATGAACATGCTGGCGACGCGGTATCGCGCGACGTCCCGCAGGCACGCCTCCGGGTCGAACCTGCGGTGCAGCACGACGGCGCCGCCGCGGCAGAGCACGCCGAGGGTGAAGGCGTTGAGGCCGCCGATGTGGAAGAGCGGCGCCACCGCCAGGGTGGCCTCGCGCGGTCTGATGTCGACCGCGGCGTGCACGTTGGCCTGGTTCCACCAGAGGTTCCCGTAGGTGAGGACCACCCCCTTGGGGCGGCCCGTGGTGCCCGAGGTGTACATCAGCATCGCGGTGTCGCCCTCGGCGGGCCGGTGCGCCTCGGGGGCGGCGGTGTCCTGGTCGCCGGCGAGCGGGTGCCAGATGCCGTCCGCCGGCTCCTGGGGCTTGCCGTCCAGGTAGCAGCGGCGCACCGGGACGGCGCCCGGGTCCTCGCCGACGACGGCCTCGGCCGTCTCGCGGTGACCGGCCTCCGCCACCAGGCTGTGGCAGCCGGAGTCGGCGAGCAGATAGGCCACCTCCTCCGCCGCGAGGCGGAAGTTCAGCGGCACGAACACGGCCCCCAGATGGGCCGAGGCGAGCAGGGTCTCGATGAAGAGCGGGCTGTTCAGGCCGAGGTAGGCGACGCGGTCACCGCGCCGTACCCCGCCCGCGGCGAGGGTCGCGGCCGTCTGCCGTACGCGATGGCTCAACTCCTCGAAGGTGAGCGTCTCGTCCTCGTAGTGGAGGGCGGGGGCGGCACCGGATGTACGCGCCCGCCGATGGACCGCCACCGCCGGACTGATCCAGGACTGATTCACACATGCAGGATCACCGCGCCGTCTATACGCCCCCTATCTCCCCGCCGCGCCCCCGGGGCCGCCGGGCGCCGGGGAGCCGCCGGGGGCGCGCCGCGGGCGGGGGCGCGCCGGGTGTCACACCGCCACGGGCGCGCTGATGGCGGGGTGCGGGCGGTAGCCGTCGAGGGCGACGTGTGCGTAGGTGTAGTCGAAGAGGCCGTCGGCGGCTTCGAGGCGGAGGGTGGGGAAGGGGCGCGGCTCGCGGGCGAGCTGGGTGCGGACCTGGCGCTCGTGGTTGTCGTAGATATGGCAGTCGCCGCCGGTCCACACGAAGTCTCCGACGTCGAGGCCGGTCTGCGCGGCGACCATGTGCGTCAGCAGCGCGTAGCTCGCGATGTTGAACGGCACGCCGAGGAAGAGGTCGGCGCTGCGCTGGTAGAGCTGGCAGGAGAGCCTGCCGTCGGCGACGTGGAACTGGAAGAGGGCGTGGCAGGGCGCGAGCGCCATGCGGGGGATGTCGGCGACGTTCCACGCGGAGACGACCATCCGCCGGGAGTCGGGGTCCTCGCGCAGGGTGCGCAGCACCGCGTCGAGCTGGTCGACGTGGCCGCCGCCCGGGGTCGGCCACGAGCGCCACTGCGCCCCGTAGACCGGGCCGAGGCTCCCGTCGGGCGCCGCCCACTCGTCCCAGATGGTGACGCCGTGCTTGCGCAGCCAGCCGACGTCGGCGTCGCCGCGCAGGAACCACAGCAGCTCGTACACGACCGAGCGGAAGTGCACCTTCTTCGTGGTGACCAGCGGGAAGCCGTCGGAGAGCCGGTAGCGCATCTGGTGTCCGAACACCGACCGGGTGCCCGTCCCGGTCCTGTCGCCCTTGCGGGCGCCGTGGTCGAGCACATGGCGGAGCAGGTCTTCGTACTGCGTGTCGGGCATGTACGCGAGCGTAGACGAGCCGCGCTGCCGCCCGCGGCCGCGGCCCCGCTTCCCGGCGGGGCGCGTGCGGCTCCGTACATTCGGCCGATTCCGTACGCCCTCTCGACGGGGCCGCTGGTCGGGCGCGTCCCGGCGCGGGGCGAGGGGGGCGCGCATGTCCGAAACACATCACCGTGAGCGAGCGTGCGGCGACGGGCTGTCAGTGCCGGATGGTGTCCTCGTTCCCGTGGCCGCAGGTGCCGGAGGCGAGGGAGAGGGCATGCCGTGGGTGGAACAGCAGGCGCCGCACGCCGGGGTGCGGCGCGGGGCGCGGGGGGACGGGTGACGGCCGCGCGGCGGCGGGGGCGGCGCGGGCGGCTGCGGAAGCGGACGCGCGAGCGGCTGCGGGTGTGGGGCGCGGTGGCGCTGGCGGTCGCCGCGCTGTGGGCGGCGGGGAACTGGTCGTCGGTGTGGCCGGTCCTCGCGGCGGCGGGCGGCGGCGCGGCGGTGGGCGGCGGCGCGCTGGCGCTGCTGCGGGCGCACCGCTCGGCCGTCGCCGGGGACCGCGGGTGGCGCGCCCGCGAGGAGGCCAGGGCGCGGGAGCTGTCGATGGCCGAGGTGGACGCGCTGTCATGGCAGGACTTCGAGAGGTACGTGGCGGCGCTGTGCCGCAGAGACGGCTGTACGCGCGTGGTGGTGAGCGGCGGGAGCGGGGACCTGGGCGCGGACGTCGTGGGCTACCTCGCGGACGGGCGCAAGCTCGTGGTGCAGTGCAAGAAGTACGCGCCGCACCGCAGCGTGCCCTCGCAGGACATGCAGAAGTTCGTGGGCACCGCCCGCCTCGAACACGGCGCGGACGTCGCGCTGTTCGTCACCACCTGCCGCACGTTCACCAGGGCGGCGCTCGGCCTCGCGCTCCGCCAGGACATCGTGGCCCTCCACCGCGACCTGCTGGGCTCCTGGGTGCGGGGCGCCCCGCTGGAGACCCTGATACCCCTGAACGGCGGCGGTGGCGGCACCGGGGGCCGCTCCGGCTGAGCGGAGGGTACATCACCGTACAACCTGCTGCCCATGGTGCGGACATGAGAAATCGGCCCGGTGGGCGCCGCCCGCGCCGCCGCGTCAGCCGTGCCCCTCGTGCCGCATCACGAGCGTCGGCGCCGGGTGCCGGAACGAGTAGGAGACGTTCTCGATCTCCTCCGCGTCCACGGTCAGCCGCAGCGCGAAGCGGTCGGGCAGCAGGTGGTAGACCGCGTGCTCGATGATCCGGTCCGCCTTGTCGTACGTGGTGCGGGTGAGGACGAGCAGCGGGTCGCCGACCCTGATGCCCAGCGGCTCCGCCAGGTGCGCGGGGGCGCCCACGCTGGTCAGGGTGATGTCCCCGTGCCCGAGGATGAGCCCGAACTCCTCCTGGAGCACCTGGTAGATGGGGTGCTCCTCGATCTGCGCCCGGGAGATCCGCTGCCCCACGTGGTCGGGCACGGAGATGTCGGCCACGGCCTGCGGGGCGCCGTCGATGGTGTACAGGCGCCGTATGAGCAGCCCGGCGGTGGTGTCGAGGCCGCTCAGCTCCGCCGGGTCCTCGGACCACTCGAAGCGCAGGATACGGCCCTCGGGGCGCTTGCCCACGCTGGCGAAGATGGAGACGAAGGGCCTGAGCTGGTCGAGCGGGTGCACCAGCTTCCGGGGGGCCACAAAGGTGCCGGCCCCCTGCCGCCGCACCAGGAGCCCCTTGTCGACCAGCGCGCCGAGGGCCCGCCTGACGGTGGTGCGGCTGACGCCGTAGCGGCGCACGAGTTCCATCTCGCCCGGCATCCTGCCGTCCTGCGGCAACTGCGCGATCAGGGCCCGCAGTCGGTCGGCGAGCTGCTCGTGCATGCTCGCCGAGCTGTCGCGGCGGAGCCGCTCCTGCTCCAAGTTGTCTTCGCTCATCTTCCCGTCCGGTATTGACCTGTCACTAGTTGTATGTTGTCTTGTCCGTGGCCTCAGAGTATCCGCAGAGCGATCCGGAGGGGCAATGCAGCTAACTTCAGCCGAACGGGACATTCTGGAGGGGCGCCGCGGCACCGTGCTGCGGGACGTGCTCCGTGAGCAGATCAGCGTGGGCGAGTTCTTCGGGGCGGAGCGCTTCGTGGAGATCACCAACGCGCACTTCATGGGCGACCGCGAGGTCTTCGGCGCGGCCGGCGCCGGCTATCTGGCCCGGCTGGCCGACGCGGGGGCCACCGTCCGCGTGCCGACCACCCGCAACGCGCAGTCCGTCGACTTCGAGCAGGCCCATCTGCTCGCCCAGTCCCCCGAACTGGTCGACGGGGAACGGGAGACCAGGGCGGTGCTGCGCAGGCTCGGCATCTCGACGGTCAACACCTGTATCAACTACCAGAGCGTCTACCAGCCCCGCTTCGGGGAGCACGTCGCCTGGGGCGACACCGGGACCGTCGCGTACGCGAACTCGGTGCTCGGCGCCCGTACGAACTACGAGTCGGGCGCCGCCGGGCTCGCCGCCGCCCTCACGGGCCGCACCCCCGAGTACGGCTTCCACCTGGACTCGCACCGCAGGGCCAACGTACGGGTACGGGTCGACGCGGACCTCAGGGACCTCGCCGACTGGGGCGCGCTCGGCGGCCTGGTCGGGGAGCGCTCGCGCGGCTACTGGAACGTGCCCGCGATCGAGCTGACCGGGCGCGCGGGCCCCGTCCCCGACGAGCTGAAGCACTTCGGGGCGAGCCTGGCGAGCTTCGGGTCGATGGCGATGTACCACGTCGTGGGCACCACCCCGGAGGCGGCCACCTTCGAGGCGGCCAACCGCGGCCGCGAACTCGTCGACGAGTACCGCCTGGGCCAGGACGACATCGACGCCTTCCTCGCCCGCGACCTCCCCGAGGGCGGCCCCGTCGACCTCGTGGTGTTCACCGCGCCGCAGCTCTCCTTCTTCGAGATCGAGCACATCGCGCGGCGTCTTGAGGGCCGCAGGGTCGCCGACTCGGTCACCCTGCTCATCACCACCAACGGCATGACCTGCGAGGCCCTGCGCGAACAGGGCCACCTGGACACCATCACCGCGGCCGGCGGCGTCGTCCTGCGCGGGACCTGCTGGTATGTGATGGACCCGGCCGCCCAGCGCCGGCACTTCGGCTGGGGCAGCCTCGCGACGAACTCGGCGAAGCTGGTCAACATCATCCGCGCGCACGGCTACACCCCCGCCCTGCGCCGCACCGACGACTGCATCGACGCCGCTCTCACCGGAAAGGTCGCCGGACGATGACCACCGCGAACGAACTGGTCTTCCCCGTCTCCCAGGCCACCGGGGAGGCGGTCGAGGCGGAGGCGGTGGTGAGCCCCGTGACCTTCAGCGCCCGCTACGACCTCGACAGGACCACCGGGCTGATCTCCCGCACCGACCATCCGCTGCGCGGGCAGTCGGTGTCCGGCCGGATCTTCGTCGCCCCCGGTGTCCAGGGCGGTGTCGCCGCGGGATGGGCGTTCCTGTCGATGCGCGGCCTCGGCGTCGGGCCGAGCGGCCTCGTCTTCGGCGCGGTGAACCCGGTGATGGTGCAGGGCGCCGTCACCGCGGGGCTGCCGATCGTCGCCGGGGTCGACCCCGCGTTCTTCCGCGAGGTCGAGAGCGGTGACACGGTGCGTGTCGACCCCGGGCAGCGGTGCGTCGTCATCGTGCGCCGCCGCGCTGAGGCGGCGGCGGGCGACACCACCACGGAGTCCCGTTAGGGACCAAGCGCGCCGACACCTGGCCGCCCTCGGCTGGCCGGGTGCGTCGGCCCCTGCGGCGGCGCCGCGACCGGGAAGAGCCGGCGCCGCCGACACTGAATGACTCCCGCAAAGGGGACAAAGATGTCGCTCATTCAGATCTTCTCGCTCGCCCTGCTCGTCCTCGCGTTCGCCGTCGCGATCGCCCGGCACATCAACGTCGGCCTCACGACGATCCCGGCCGGATTCCTCCTCTGTGTGGTGGCGGGCGTCCCCGTCGACACGTACTACGCGCAGTTCCCCGGCAGCCTTGTCCTGTTGATCCTGGGTGTGACGCTGCTGTTCACCCACGCGCACAGATCGGGCGCGATCGACCGGCTGACGGACCTCGCGGTCGGCGCGACCGGGCGCAGGGACTGGGTGCTGCCCTGGATCATGTTCCTGCTCGCCGCCGTCCTCAGCGGGATCGGCGCGCTGCCCGCGGCGGCGCTCGCGATCGTGGTCCCGATCGCCATGGGCACCGCGCACCGCCGGGGGATCAACCTGACCCTGATGGGCCTCGTCACCATCTCGGGCGCGCTCGCGGGCGGGTTCTCGCCGCTGAGCGTCTGGGGCCAGCTCATCGTGACGCTGACGGACAAGGCGCACCGCCCGATCTCCCATCTGGGGATGTTCGTGATCGAGTTCCTGCTCCAGGTGGTCGTGGCCCTGGTCGCCTTCCTGGTCTTCGGCGGGATCGCGCTGATGCGCAGGCCGCCGGGCGCGGCGCCGGGAGAGGAGCGGGAGGCCGGGCAGGAGCTTGCACAGGCGCCGGGCGAACCGGAGACCTGGCCGTCGGGCGCCGCGCCCGGCACCTCGTCGGGCTCCGGCAAGGCCGTCGCCGTACGCCCCGCCGCCGCCCGCCGCACCACCGCGCCCGGTACCGCCACCGCGCCGCAGGCCACCGCGCCCGCGGGCACCGCCACCTCGACGGCCGCTCCCGCGGCGCCCGCCCCCGCGGGGGTCACCCCGTACCAGGTCACCTCGCTCCTCGGGATAGCGGCCTTCGTCGCCATCGTGCTGGTCTTCGACGCGGACGTCGGGCTCACCGCCTTCTCGGTGGCGCTCGTGCTCCAGGTGCTGCACCGCCCGGCGGAGAAGGAGATGCTGCGGGGGCTGCCGTGGAGCGTGGTGCTGGTGATCACCGGAGTGCTCCTCTACGTGGGCGTGCTCCAGCAGGTGGGCACGCTGGACGCGATCGAGAAACACCTCGGCGGCATCGAGAGCCTGGGGCTCAGCATCCTGGTGCTCGGCTTCGTCGGCTCCCTCTTCGCGTCCTTCGAGTCGTCCTCGGTGGCCGTGCTCGGCCTCGTCATCCCGGTCGCGATCAAGATCACCTCCGGGGTGAGCAGCACCGCGCTGCTGCTGATCCTCTCCGCGGTGTCCTGGGCGATCGTGGTGTCGTCCCCGAGCCCGTACCACGTGTCGGGCGGTCTGGTACTGGCCAGCAGCCCCGACGCCGAACAGCAGGGCCTCTTCCGCAGGCTGCTGCTGTGGGCGGTGTGCGTCGCCGCCACCGTGCCGCTGTTCGGCTGGCTGCTGCCCACCCTCGGCCCCTCGTGACCCGGGCGACCCCACCGACGTGATCCGAAGTATCGAGATCACCGAAAACCACCGAAAGTATCGACGGCGATCGAAAGCGATCGACACGGAGGTTGTTGCATGGCTCTGGAACCGGCCACCGCACGCGAGGAGTTCCTGGCGGCGGTGGGTGCGGACGGCCTGGTCGAGGACCCGGCGGAGCTGCGCTCCTACGAGTGCGACGGGCTCACCGGATACCGGGTGACCCCCGCCCTCGTCCTGCTGCCGCGCACCACTCGGCAGGTCGCCGCCGCGGTCGCGGTGTGCGCGCGCCACGGCATCCCCTTCGTCGCGCGCGGCGCGGGCACCGGGCTCTCCGGCGGCGCGCTGCCGGTCGAGCGGGGCGTGGTGATCTCGGTGCAGCGGCTGCGGGCCGTCCTCGACGTGGACCCGGTCCACCGCAGGGCGCGGGTGCAGCCCGGCGTGACCAACCTCGACATCACCCGCGCCGTCGCCGGTCACGGCCTCTACTTCGCGCCCGACCCGTCGAGCCAGCAGGTCTGCACCATCGGCGGCAATGTCGCGGAGAACTCGGGGGGCGCGCACTGCCTCAAGTACGGGTTCACCGTCAACCACGTGCTGGCGGTCGAGGTGGTGCTGCCCGACGGCACCGTCACCACCCTCGGGGGCGACTCGGCGCACCTCGCCGGGCCCGATTTGCTGGGCGCGTTCGTGGGCTCCGAGGGCACGCTCGGGATCGTCACCGCGATCACCGTACGGCTGCTGCCGCGGCCCGAGGCCGTGCGCACCCTGGTCGCGGACTTCCCCTCCGTCGAGCGCGCGGGCCGCACGGTCGGCGCGGTCATCGCGGGCGGGATCGTGCCCGCCGCCGTCGAGATGATGGACACCCTGGCCATCGAGGCGGTCGAGGTGGCCGTCGCGGCGGGCTACACCAGGGGCGCGGCGGCGGCGCTGATCGTGGAGCTGGACGGCCCGGAGGGCGAGGTCGCCGCCCAGTTCGACGACGTCATACGGCTGTGCGAGGAGCACGGTGCGCAGAAGCTGCGGGTGGCGGACACCGCCGAGGAGCGCGCCACGGTGTGGAAGGGGCGCAAGGCCGCGTTCGCCGCCGTGGGCAGGATCAGCCCCAACTACTTCGTCCAGGACGGCGTGGTGCCGCGCACCCGGCTCGCCGAGGCGCTGACCAGGATCGCGGAGCTGGCCGCCGCCGCCGGGCTGCGGGTCGCGAACGTCTTCCACGCCGGGGACGGCAATCTGCACCCGCTCGTCCTCTACAGCGAGGCGGCGGGCGAGCACGAGCGCGCGGAGGAGCTGTCGTCCGCGATCGCCGAACTCTGCGTCGACCTCGGCGGCTCCCTCTCCGGCGAGCACGGCATCGGCACCGACAAGGTCTGCTCGATGACCCGCCAGTTCACCGACGACGACCTCGCGACCATGGCCCTGCTGCGGCGCGCGTACGACCCCGACGGCATCTGCAACCCCGGCAAGGTGCTGCCGACGCCCCGGCTGTGCGGGGAGCGTCCCGGCGTCCACAGGACGCACCCCCTTGAGGACGCCGGCCTCGCGGAACGGATGTGACCCCCGTGAACACACCTGCCACCCCCGCCCCCTCCGACACCACCGCCACCGCCGCCGTGCCGCGGCTGCGCCCCGCCTCGCTCGCCGAGCTGCGCGATGTGGTACGGGACACCGCGCGCACCGCGCCCCGGCTGCTGGTGGCGGGCGCGGGGACCGCCGCAGGCTGGGGCGGGGCGCCTGAGCCGCCCGACGCGGTGCTCGACACCACCGCGCTCGGCGGCGTCCAGGCCCACAACCCGGCCGACATGACGGTGGCCGTACGCGCCGGGACACTCCTCTCGGAGCTGCGCGAGGAGTTGTCCGAGCACGGCCAGCGGGTCGCCTTCGACCCGGCCCGCGCGGACGCCACCGTCGGCGGGCTGCTCGCCACGGCCGACGGCGGACCGCTGCAACAGGCGTACGGGACGCTGCGCGACCTCGTCATCGGTGTCACCGTCGTGCTCGCGGACGGCACCGTCGCGGGCTCGGGCGGCCATGTGATCAAGAACGTCGCGGGCTACGACCTGGCGAAGCTGTTCCACGGCTCGCTCGGCACCCTCGGCGTGGTCGCCGAGGTGGTGCTGCGGCTGCACCCGCTGCCCGCTTGCGTGCGCACCGTCGCCGTCGCCGCCACCCCCTCGGAAGCCTCGGAACTCGGCGGGCGCCTGATGGCGAAGGGGCTGGAACCTGCCGCGCTCGACTGGGTCGACGGGCTGCTGCTGGTACGCCTCGAAGGCACCGCCGACGGGACACGTACCCGCGCCGACGCGGTACGCGGCCTCGCGCCGCGGGGCGCGGACGCCCGGCTGCTCGACGGCGACACGGCGGCCGGGCACGGGGCGCGGACGGACCTGATCGCGCGCGGCGGGCACGGCGACACGGTGCTGCGCTTCGGCGCGCTGCCGACCGCCGCCGCCCGGATCGCCGAGGCGCTGCCCAAGGCCGCGGACGGCGTCACGGTCGAGACGGCGGGGGCGGTGGGCGTCGGCGTCCACACCGTGCGGCTGAGCGGCGGCGGCGCCGAGGGGCACGCGGCGCTCGCGCACCGGCTGCGCGAGGCGGTCGAGCGCGCGGACGGCACCTGCACCGTGCTGCGCCGCGACGGGCTGCCCGGCTCCTTCCCCGCCTGGGGGAGGCCGCCCGCGGCCGTCGGGGTGCTGAGGGCGGTCAAGAACAGCTTCGACCCCGGGGGCCGCTTCGGCGCGGGACGCCTCGCCGGGTGGCTGCCCGCACCGCCCGCGGCGGCGGGCACCGGGGGCACGGAGGCGGACGCGGACACGGCCGCGGGCAAGGGCGCGACAAGGGCGGAGGAGAGCTGACATGACGACCACCGACGACACAGGGGGCACCGCTGGCACGGGTGGCACGGGTGGCACGGGTGGCACGGGTGGCACAGGGGGCGCCGCGGGCAACGGGGGCGCGGGCGGTCCCGTGGGCCACGGCTCGTTCGACCCCGGCAACCCGCCCGCGCGCGCACTGCTCGACGACTGTGTGCACTGCGGGTTCTGCCTGCCCACCTGCCCCACGTACACCGTCACGGGCGAGGAGATGGAGTCGCCGCGCGGCCGTATCTACCTCATGGACCTCGCCGCGCGCGGGGAGATCGGCCTCGACGAGGCGTTCGGCGGCCACATGGACAGTTGCCTGGGCTGTCTCGCGTGTGTGACGAGCTGCCCCTCGGGCGTCCAGTACGACAAGCTGATCGAGTCGGTGCGCCCCCAGGTGGAGCGGAACATCCCGCGCACCCGCCTCGACCGGCTGTTCCGCGCGCTGATCTTCCAGCTCTTCCCGTATCCGCGGCGGCTGCGGGTGGCGGCGCTCGGCGGGCTGCTCTACCGCCGCCTCGGGCTGCGCTTCCTCGCGCACAGGACGGGTCTGATCGGCGCCCTGCCGCCGAGGCTGCGGGCGGCCGAGGCGCTGCTGCCGCCGGTGACGCTGCGTGCGCTGTTCGCCGGGCCCCGCCCGCACACCCCCGCCGTGGGGCAGCCCAGGCTCCGGGTGGGGCTGCTCGCCGGGTGCGCCCAGCGAGTGTTCTTCGGCGACGTCAACGCGGCGACGGTACGGGTGCTCACCGCGGAGGGCTGCGACGTGCTGGTGCCGCGCGACAACCAGTGCTGCGGGGCGCTCTCCGTGCACGCGGGCCGCGAGGACGAGGGGAAGGCGCGGGCCCGCGCCACCATCGACATGTTCGAGCGGTACGACCTGGACGTGGTGGTCACCAACGTGGCGGGCTGCGGCTCCACTCTCAAGGAGTACGGCGACCTGCTGCGCGACGACCCGGAGTACGCGGAGCGCGCCGCGGCGTTCACCGCGCGGGTGCGCGACATCAGCGAACTCCTCGCCGAACTGCCGCCCCGCGCCCCGCGCTCCACCCTCACCACCCGGGTCGCGTACCACGACGCCTGCCACCTGGCGAACGCCCAGGGCATCAGGAAGGAGCCGAGGGCCGTCCTCGCGACCATCCCGGGCCTTGAGACGCACGACATCGCGGAGGCGGAGCTGTGCTGCGGCTCCGCGGGCATCTACAACCTGGTGCAGCCCGAGACCGCCGACGACCTCGGCCGCCGCAAGGCGCGCAACCTGGAGGCGGTGCGCCCCGACGTCGTCGCCACCGCCAACGCGGGCTGCCTGCTCCAGATCCGCCGCTACCTCGACGCGGGCATCCCCGTCGTGCACCCGGTGCAGCTCCTCGACGCCGCCATCCGCGGCGCCGCCCAGGGGGTGGGGCCCGACGGGGCCGCCGCCCGCCGGGCCGCGGGGTGACGTGGCCCCTGGCCGCCCGCGCGGGTCACTCGGACCCGGCGGGCTGCCCGGCGGAGAGCCGGTCGCGCAGCCGCATCGCCAGCTCGGTGGTGGTGCGGGCGGGGACCGGGAAGTCGACCCGTACGGAGTGCGCGCCGGACTCGTCGACCCAACTGGCGAGCAGCCCCTGCCTGTCGAGTCCGGCGAGCCAGGCGCCCGCCACCAGGCGCTCCGGGACACCGGCCCTGCGGGCGACGAAGCGGCGCATGTCCCCCAGGTGCGCCTCGTTGGTGTGGGCGACGAGACGCCCGGCCCAGTCGGCGAGCGCGTCGGGGCAGGTGCGTACGTAGTCGTCCGGCGGCACCTCGTGGCGCAGCGCGGAGGCGCCGCCGGGCGCGGCGGTCTCCAGGTGGATGCGGTCGGTGGCCAGCAGCACGGCGGCGACCGGCCGGCCCCCGCCGTGGCCGCGCCCGATCAGTTCGAGGCGGCCGGTGAGGACGACCGCCACCTCGCCGTGGCCCGGACCGCCGCCGCGGACCGTGAGCGTGGCGAGCTCCAGTCTGCGCGCCGCGTCGGCCACCCTGGAGCCCAGGTCGCACCAGAACACCGGCCAGCCGTTGTCGTCCTGGATCGCCACCACCGCGGCGTCCGTGCCGGGCTCGCCGCCGAGGACGCGGAGCACCGCGCGCTCCGCGCCGCCGACGGTCTCCCGCGCGAGCATCGCCAGCTCATGGGCTTCTGTCGTCATCGACCACTCTCCACCGATCCACCTCCGGACATCCCCCACTACCACTAAGGCAAGGCTTACCTTAGTTTCCATGGGCGATTTCCGAAAGCACCACCCGGCGAACCGCGCCGCCGCTCAGAACTCGTCGTCGAGACTGACCGAGCCCTCCACGGCGACCTGGTAGGCCGAGGCGCGGCGCTCGAAGAAGTTGGTCAGCTCCTGGACGTTCTGGAGTTCCATGAAGGTGAACGGGTTGCGGGAGCCGTAGCGGACCGGCAGGCCGAGGCGGGCGAGCCGCTGGTCGGCCACGCACTCCAGATAGGCGCGCATGGACTCGGTGTTCATGCCGGGCATGCCGTCCCCGCACAGGTCGCGGGCGAACTGCAACTCCGCCTCGACGGCCTCCTCCAGCATCGCGGTGACCCTCCTGCCCAGCTCCTCGTCGAAGAGGTCGGGCTCCTCCTGCCGCACCGTGTCGACGACCGAGAAGGCGAAGTCCATGTGCATGGACTCGTCCCTGAAGACCCAGTTGGTGCCGGTGGCCAGGCCGTGCAGCAGGCCGCGGGAGCGGAACCAGTACACGTAGGCGAAGGCACCGTAGAAGAAGAGCCCCTCGATGCAGGCGGCGAAGCAGATCAGGTTGAGCAGGAAGCGGCGGCGGTCGTCCTTGGTGCGCAGCCGGTCGATGTCCTCCACGGAGTCCATCCAGCGGAAGCAGAACTCGGCCTTCTCCCGGATCGAGGGGATGTTCTCGACGGCGGCGAACGCGGCGTTGCGCTCCTCGGGGTCGGGCAGGTACGTGTCGAGCAGCGTCAGGTAGAACTGGACGTGGACGGCCTCCTCGAAGAGCTGGCGGGACAGGTAGAGCCTGGCCTCCGGGGAGTTGACGTGCCGGTAGAGGGTGAGGACGAGGTTGTTGGCGACGATCGAGTCACCGGTGGCGAAGAACGCGACCAGACGGCCGATCAGATGCTGTTCGCCCGGGGAGAGCCGGGCGAGGTCGGCGACGTCGGAGTGCAGGTCGACCTCCTCCACCGTCCAGGTGTTCTTGATGGCGTCCCGGTAGCGCTCGTAGAACTCCGGGTAGCGCATGGGCCGCAGGGTCAGCTCGAAGCCGGGGTCGAGCAGGTTCTTCACGGCGGTGCGGGTGGTCACTGGCATGCCTCGCAGGACTCGGGGTTCTCCAGGGAGCAGGCGACGGCCTCCGCCTCCGGCGGGGCGGCCGCGGGTGCGGCGTCCGGCGGCGGTGCCGCCGAGCGCGCGGACTGGGCGATCCTGGTGGCCGGCCGGGAGCGCAGGTAGTAGGTGGTCTTCAGGCCGCGGCGCCACGCGTACGCGTACATCGAGCTGAGCTTGCCGATGGTGGGCGAGGCCATGAACAGGTTGAGCGACTGGCTCTGGTCGAGGTACGGGGCGCGGGCGGCGGCCATCTCGATCAGCGCGCGCTGCGGCAGCTCCCAGGCGGTGCGGTACAGCTCGCGCACGTCGGCGGGGAGCCCTTCCATGTCCCGTACCGAGCCGTTGGACTCGCGCAGCAGTTGCCTGGTGTGCTCGTCCCACCTGCCGAGCCGCTTCAGCTCGGCCACCAGGGAGGTGTTCACCTGAAGGAACTCTCCGCTCAGGGTCTCGCGCTTGAACAGGTTGGACACCTGCGGCTCGACGCACTCGTGGACGCCCGCGATGGAGGCGATGGTGGCGGTGGGCGCGATGGCGAGCAGCAGCGAGTTGCGCAGCCCCGTGGCGGCGATCCTGGCCCGCAGCGCGGCCCACCGCTCGGGCCAGGTCACGGACGGCGGGTAGTGGTCCGGGTGCAGGACGCCGCGGGCGGCGCGGGTGGCGGACCAGGCCGGGTGGGGGCCGTGCCGCTCGGCGAGGTCGCAGGACGCCTCGTAGGCCGCGAGCATGATCCGCTCGGCGATCCGGGTGGACAGGGCGAGGGCGCCGGGCGAGTCGAAGGGCAGCCGCAGCGCGAAGAACACGTCCTGGAGGCCCATCGCGCCGAGGCCCACGGGGCGCCAGCGGGCGTTGGAGGACGCGGCCTCGGGGGTGGGGTAGAAGTTGGTGTCGACCACGCGGTCGAGGAAGACCACCGCGGTGCGCACGGCCCGGTCGAGGCGGTCCCAGTCGACGGCCAGGGCGGGGTCGGCCGTCTCCCCGGCGCGGGCGTCGTCGGTGAGGAAGGCGGCGAGGTTGACCGAGCCGAGGTTGCACACCGCGGTCTCGCCGTCGTCGGTGACTTCCAGGATCTCGGTGCAGAGGTTCGACGAGTGGATGACGCGGCCCGGCTCCGCGGTCTGGTTGCCGGTGCGGTTGGCGGCGTCCTTGAAGGTCATCCAGCCGTTGCCGGTCTGTGCGAGGGTGCGCATCATCCGGGCGTAGAGGGTACGGGCGGGCAGCCGCCTGACGGCGAGCCCGCGCTCCTCGGCCGCGCGGTAGGCGGCGTCGAACTCCTCGCCCCACAGGTCGGTCAGCTCCGGCACGTCGGAAGGGGAGAACAGCGACCACTCGGTGTCGGCCTCGACGCGGCGCATGAACTCGTCCGGAATCCAGTGCGCCAGGTTGAGGTTGTGGGTGCGGCGCGCCTCCTCGCCCGTGTTGTCGCGCAGTTCGAGGAACTCCTCGATGTCCGCGTGCCAGGTCTCCAGGTAGACGCAGGCCGCGCCCTTGCGGCGGCCCCCCTGGTTGACGGCGGCCACCGAGGCGTCCAGCGTGCGCAGGAAGGGCACGATGCCGCCCGAGTGCCCGTTGGTGCCGTGGATCAGGGAGCCGCGCGAGCGCACCCTGGTGTACGGGATGCCGATGCCGCCCGCGTGCTTCGAGAGCCTGGCGACCTGGTGGTAGCGCTCGTAGATGGAGTCGAGCCGGTCCTGCGGGGAGTCCAGCAGATAGCAGGAGGACATCTGGGGGTGCCGGGTGCCCGAGTTGAACAGCGTCGGCGAACTGGGCAGGTATTCGAGGCGGTTCATCAGCCCGTACAGCTCGGCCACCTCGTCGGCCGCGGCGGCGCCGCCGTCCTTCGCGAGCCCGCACGCCACCCTGAGCAGGAAGTGCTGGGGCGCCTCGACGACCTGACGGGTCGTCGGGTGGCGCAGCAGATAGCGGCTGTGCAGCGTGCGCAGCCCGAAGTAGCCGAAGCGGTCGTCGTGGGCGGGGTCGGCGAGCGTGTCGAGCCGTGCGGCGTGCGCGCGGACGAAGCCCGCGGTGGCGTCCGCGATCAGGCCCTCGCGGTGGCCGACCGCGACGGACGCGGAGAACGAGACGGCGCCCTGCCCCGCGGCCTCCGCGGCGATGTCGTGCGCGAGCAGCCTGGCGGCGACGCGGGAGTACTGCGGGTCCTCGGCGATGAGCCCGGCGGCGGCCTCGGTGGCGAGCGCGCGCAGTTCCGCCTCGTCGGGGGCGGCGCCCGCGCCGCGCAGCGCGGCGGCCACGATCCGGTCCCCGTCGGTGTCGCGGAGGCCGGTGCACGCCTCGGCCACGGCGCGCGCGAGGGCGTCTGCGGGGCCGGTGCCGGGCGGTGCGGTGCGCGCGGTGGCGGGGGCCGCGGGCGCGATGGTCATGTGTGCTCTCCCTCGTACGACGGCCGTGGGAGGGCAGGGGGGTACGCGGGAACGCCGCGGCACGCCCGCCGACCCATCCCACGGGGCCCGGACTCGACGGCACCCGCGGCCGGGGCCGACGGGTGCGCTGCCGGCAGGCGACCGGACTCGCGGGCATGCGTGAGCATGCCCGCTCACCGTTGCGGGACAGTCCCGGACTCGCACCGGGTTCCCCTGCGGCGGCAGCGATCAGAGCATACATCTGGTGGGTGCTTATCCAAGCAACCCCCAGATATTGTGTCGCCGGGGGCCGGTCCGGTCGTAGGCCCGGCCCCCGGCCGCGCTCACTTCACCGCACGGTAGGCCGCGCCCGCCTTCGTGGCCCGGGTGCCGCGGTAGAGACCCGTGCCGTCGCCGCGGCTGGTGGAGAGGGTGAACCAGGCGTACCGCTTGACGTACGGCAGGGAGCGCAGCATCGCCGTCGACTTCTTGACGAACGCCGCCTGTTGGGCCTGGGTGGGGTAGCGGGCGGTGCCGGACGAGAAGTCCGTCAGGGCGTACTCGGTGAGCCAGACCGGCTTGTGGTAGCGGTTGTGGACGGCGGCCAGGTAGCCGCGCAGTTGGCCGGTGGCGCGCTGGGCGTCGAAGTCGCCTCCGTACCAGTGCAGGGGGATGAAGTCGACCTTGTAGTGGCGGGAGGCGGCGCCCTTCATGAAGCGGTCGAGCCAGCCGCCGGGGGTGTCGCCGCCGGTGGCCACGGAGGGGGCGCCGAGCCGCAGCCCGGTCGACTGGAGCCGGGGCCAGAGGTCGAGCGCCCGGTTCACGGTCATGTTGGCCTGGTCGCCCCGGTCGGGCTCGTTGAAGCCGAGGAGCGTTTTGCCCTGCTTCTTGGCCCGGGCCAGTTCCGCCTTGGTCACCGAGCCCGCGTCATGGATCATCGGCACGAACTCGACGCCGCGCGGCGCCTTGATGCCGAGCCTGCCCGACGACCAGGTGTAGAACCAGCCCGCCCGGGAGTTGGTGAGCGCCTTGCTGACGCCCTGGAACTGCCAGGCGCTGACGCCCTTCTTCGTCCCCGCGGCGGCCGTGGCGGCCGTGGCGGCGGGCGGGTGCGTGCCGGGTGCGTGGGCGGGGGCCGCGGCGCCCTGGCCCGCGGCGGCGAGCAGCGCGCCGAGCGCGAGCGGCACGGCGGCGAGGCGCGTGGTGTGTCGCATCGGGTCTCCTCTCAGCAGCTCAGGTGCTTGCCGGGGGCCGCGCCGAGCATCCTGGCGGCCTTCTTGTACCGGGCGACACGGTCGCGCACCTGGGCGGGGTTGCGGCCGTCGCACTCGACGGCGCCGTTGATGCTGCGGATCGTCTGTCCGAAGCCGCCGCCCGCGGTCATCGCGTGGTGGGAGGTCATGGTGCCGGGGCCCGACTGGGTCATCCAGTACCAGAGCGCGAGCTTCCAGGTCACGGCGGGCTTCTGGGCCGCGAGGTTCGGGTGGTGCAGCAGATCGGTGTGGAACGCGTCGCCCGCCGCCTTGTAGTTGTAGTTCCAACTGATCTGGAGGGGGCCGCGGCCGTGGTACGCGGAGCGGCCCGCCGGGCAGCCGTACGGCTCGGCGGCGCAGTAGGTGGGCCAGGCGGCCTTGTTCTGCTCGTTGACGTAGATGAGCCCGCTGGTCTCGTGTCCCGCGTTGGCCAGGAAGGCGGCGGCCTCGCGCTTCCTGGTGGCGGCGGTGCCGGTGTGCGCGAACGCGGGGAACGCCTTGGCGGCCTTGACCAGGCCGTCATAGCTGTAGAGCTTCTTGTGCCTCGGGAACATCGTGTTGTACTGCGCCTTGCTCACGACGAGGCCGGCGCGCTGCGCGGGGGCGGCCGACGCGGCGGCGGTGGCGAGTCCGCTCGCGGTCGCCGCCAGGGCGAGGGCGGTCAGCGCGGCCTGGACGGCGCGTGCTCTTGGCATGGTGGGGGCTCCTTGGGTCACTACGGCGAGGTCCTGGTTCTCAGAGCTTCGCGCCGAAGTCCTGTGTCCAGTACGTCCCGTACCTGGTGCCGCTCTTCTTGGCGTAGCCGACGCCTATGTGCTTGAGGGAGCAGTTGAGGATGTTGGCGCGGTGGCCGGGGGAGTTCATCCAGCCCTTGACGACCGCCTTCGGGGTCTGCTGCCCGCCGGCGACGTTCTCGGCGAGCGCGCGCCAGCCGGTGTAGCCGGCCGCCTGCGCCCTGGAGACGAGGGTGCTGCCGCCCGAGCCGTTGTGCCCCACGAAGTCGTGGTTGGCCATGTCGGCCGAGTGCCGCCGGGCGGCCTTCCCGAGGGCGGCGTTGCTCTTCAGCTTGGGACAACCCGCCTTCGTGCGCTCCGCGTTGGTCAGTTTGATCACCTGGGCGCGCCGGTTGACCGCCGTGGGCGCCGCGGTGGCCGACGCCGCCGGGGTGGCCGTCAGCGCGGTCGCCGCCGCTGCCAGGGCCGCCACGGCCGCGAGGTGTCGGGGCAGGGACATGGGCTCCGTTCCCTTCCGTCGTACTGCTCGGATTCCGGCCGGGCGCACACCGCGGGGCGGCGCCTGGCCCTGGGGCGTGAGCCTGCCGTTCCGTGCGGCGCGGCGGCTATTTTTTCCGCCGCGACCGCGGTTTTGTCCGCGCCGGGACCGGCGGTGCGCGGCCCATGTCACCGGCGCGGGGCCGGTGTTCACAAGAAACCCACAAAGAGTGCCCCTACGTTCCTGATTCCGCCCCGTTCCGCGGCGGCCGAACCGGCCGTCCGCGACGCCCACTCACGGAGGGGCCCGCCCTGCCATGACGACACCCACCCCGCCACCGCCGGCGGCAGCGGTACGGCGGCGCGATCCGACGGCCCGGCCCCCGGGCCCGCACGCGGATCTGGTGCTCCGGCTGCTGCACCGTCACGGGCCGCTCACCCGGGGCGAGTTGGGCGCGCTGAGCGGGCTGACGCGGACCACGCTGCACGATGTCGTCGGCGCACTCGTGGACGGCGGCTCGGTCACCGCCTCGGTGCCGAAGGCCGCGGCGCGCGGGCGTGGCAGGCCGCCGGAGCGGCTGGCGCTGAACCCGGGGACCGGGCGCGCGGTCGGGATCGAGTTCGCCAGGGCGGCGGTGCGGGTCGCCGCGACGACGGCGGTGCGCGGCGGTGTCGCCACCGCGAGCGCACCGCACTCCCCCGGCGTCCCCTGGCCGCGGCGCGTCGCGCTCGCCCGGGCCCTGGCCGCCGAACTGGCGGGGGACACGCGGCGGTGGGACTTCGTCACCGGGGTCGGGATCGCGCTGCCCGCCCCCTTCGGCGCGTCGGCGCCCGGCGGCCGGGGCGCGGTCGACCACCGGGCCCTGGCGGCGTCGGTCGGGCGCGCCTTCGGCTGCCGTGTCAGGCTTGAGCGCGCGGCGCGGCTCGCCATGCTCGCGGAGAGCGTGTGGGGCGCGGCGCGGGGCCGGGAGGACGTGCTCTATGTGGCCCTGTCGCACACCGTCGGCGGCGGCCTGATGACCGGGGGCACACTGCACCGCGGCGCCCACGGCCTGTCGGGGGAGTTCGGGCACATCGTCGCGGAGCCGGGCGGGGCGCCCTGTGTCTGCGGCCGCAGGGGCTGCCTCCAGACGCTGGCGTCGACCCCCGCGGTACTGCGCGCCGCGGGTGTGGCGGATGTGCCGGCGCTGCTGGCCGCGCTCGGCGGCGCCGGTTCCGCGGCACGCTCCGCGCTGGGCGTGGCGGCCGTCCAGGTGGGCCGGGTGCTCGCGGGTCTCGTGACCGCGCTCAACACCGGCACGGTGGTGGTGGGCGGTGAACTCGCCGCCGCGGGGCCCGCCCTGCTTGAACCCCTGGAGCAAGAGCTGCGGGCGAACGCGATGCGGGGCGCGGCATGGCCGCCGCTGCTGGTGTGCCCCGCGGAACTCGGCGACTTCGCCGCCGCGCGTGGCGCGGTCGCCCTGCTGGGGCGGGCGGGGTGTGCGTAACATCGGGGTCGCAAGTGCCTTCGGCAAGCGAACCGTTGAGGGGAGTGCGGATGGCCGGCAGAGCCGGGAGGGTACTCGTCGCCGACGACGACGCGAGCACCCGGCGCTCGCTGGAACGGGGCCTGCGGCTCGGTGGGTTCGACGTGGCGCTGGCCGACGACGGCCGTGCGGCGCTGGAGTCCCTCGACCGGTTCCGGCCCGATGTCGTCGTTCTCGATGTGTGCATGCCGGGGCCGACGGGGATCGACATCTGCCGGGCGCTGCGCGAGAGCGGCGACGACATCCCGGTCCTGATGGTGTCGGCGCTCGACCAGGTCGGGGACCGGATAGCCGGGCTCCAGGCGGGCGGCGACGACTACCTCGTCAAGCCGTACTCGCTCCAGGAGCTGACGCTGCGACTGCGGGCCCTGCTGCGCCGCCGCCTGCCCGCGGGGCCAGGACCGGGCCCGCTGCGCGTGGGCGGCCTGGCCGTCGACGCGGCCGGGCACCGGGCGAGCCTCGACGGGACGCGACTGCACCTGACGCCGCGTGAGTTCCGGCTGCTGGAGACGCTGGCCAAGCACCAGGGCATGGTGCTGACGAGGCGTCAGTTGCTGGACCTGGTATGGGGTCCCGACACCCGGGTGCGCGCCGACGCGGTCGACACCTACGTCAGCTATCTGCGCCGCAAGACCGAGTCCGACGGGCGCCCCCGCATCCTGCACACCGTGCACGGTGTCGGATTCGTGCTCAGGGCCGAGGCGGCCGGGGCGGGAGCGCCCGCGCCGTCGTGAGGCTCTCCACCCGCCTGGCCCTGTCGGCCGCCGTGATCATGCCGCTGATGGTGCTGGCCACCAGCTATGTGCTGGTGCGCTGGTTCGCCTCCGACCTGCGCCTCGAACAGAACAGGCAACTGCGGTCGAGGGCCACGGTCATCACGCACAACGCCCAGGCGTACCTCCAGGCGGTGGAGGCCCACAGGCCCGTCGTCGCCCGGCGCGCACGGCGCCGGCTGATCGCCTCGTCGCTCGACATCGGCTTCCGTCTGAAGGGTCCCGAGGGCGTCGTCAGGGGCGGCTCCCAGCCCGGTGCGCCCCTGCGGTTCCCGCCGCACGCCGGGCATCCGGTCACGGTGGGCTCGGGCGCCGCCGACGGCACGCGGTGGGTCGCCCTGTCGCGGCGCGTCGCCCCGCGGAACCACCCGCTTCCCGTCCGCCCGAACCTGTGGATGTACTCGCCCGACACCGCCTACCAGCAGCGGCTTGCGACGGTACGGGAGCGCGCGCTGACCGCGGCCCTGGTGTCGGCGCCGGTGACCGGCGCCGTCGCCTGGCTGGTCGCGAGCCGGGCCGCGCTGCCGCTGCGGCGCCTCCAGCGCCGCGCGAGCGGGCTCGACCCGCGGGTCTCCGCCGTACGCCTCGACCACAGGCCGACCCGGGTCACCGAGGTCGACGACCTCGCCCGCACCCTGGAGACCGTGCTCGACCGCTACGACGAGCAGGCGGCGCGCACCTCGGAAGCGCTCGCCACGGCGCGGTCGTTCGCGGCGGCGGCCTCCCACGAGCTGCGCAACCCGCTGACGAGCATGCGCACCAACCTCGACATCCTGACGGAGTACGGGGACCTCGACGCCGCGGAACGCGACGAGGTGCTGCGCGACCTCGGCCGCGAACACACCAGGCTCCTCGGGCTGTTGGTGATGCTGCGCACCCTCGCCCAGGGCGACCTCGTGGAGCTGGACGCCTTCGCACCGCTCGATCTCGGGGAGCTGGTACGGGAGTCGGTCACCGGGCTGCGCGACACCCACCCCGGCGCGAAGGTGACCACGCGGATCACCGGCGGGCTGCTGGTGCACGCCTGGGGCCAGGGGCTGCGCAGCGCGGTGGACAACCTGCTGGCCAACGCCGCGCGGCACGGCCGCTCCCCGGACGGGCGGGCCCGGATGGAGGTGGGACTCGCGGCGGTCCTCGACGGCGGGCGGCAGACCGCGGTGCTGACGGTCGACGACCACGGGCCCGGCATCCCCGCGGACCGGCGCGCCGAGGTGTTCCGGCGTTTTTACCGGGGCCCCGACAGCCCGGGGTCCGGCCTCGGGCTCACCCTCGTCGTCCAGCAGATCGCCCTGCACCAGGGGCGGGTGGCCGTCCAGGACAGGCCCGACGGCGCGCCCGGCACCCGCTTCGAGGTACGGCTGCCCGTCACGGGACCCAAGGACGTCGAGCAGGGGCTGCCGCTGCTGCGCAGGGACTGGACCGTCCTGTCGTGAGCCGGGGGCGCGCTCAGCTCTCCCCCGGGGCGCGGTCCGTCCCGGTGCTCCTGGCGAACTCCGCCGCCAGGGTGTCGAGTTGGTGCGCGGTTCCCTGTTCGCGCCACTCCGGGCGCTCCTGGCCCGGCAGGTACATCCCGTGCTCGGTCAGCACCACGAGGGTGCCCGTACCGTCCGCCGAGAACTCGACGCTGGTGACGGACACGGTCGACAGCACGTCCCCGGTGCGCAGGGTGGACGTCGTGAGGATGCGCTCGTCGGCGACGATCTCGGCGTAGCGCGCCTCGTGGGTCAGCGGGCGGCCCTCGCCGTCGAAGCCCCTGACCGTCTCCAGGCCGCCGACCGCGAAGTCCTGGGAGTACTCGGCTCCCTGGGCCATCCAGCGGCCGCGCGCCTCCGCCGAGGCCCACGCCTCGAAGACGCGCGGGACGGGGACCGGGTACCGGCGTTCGAGCGTGAACGTCGCATGGGTGACCTCCATGATCACTCCTCCTTGAGATAGTCGTCGAGCCGGTCGAGCCGCCTCTCCCACTCGGTGCGCTGGGCACCGAGCCACCCCTCGGCCTCGCGCAGCGCCGCCGGTTCGATCCGGCAACTGCGCACGCGGCCGGCCTTCTCGGTGACGATGACGCCCGCGCCCTCCAGCACCCGGAGGTGCTGCATCACCGCGGGCAGCGACATCGCCAGCGGCTCGGCGAGCACCTTCACGGCCGCGGGACCGCGCACCAGCCGTTCGACTATCGCCCGCCGCGTCGGATCGGCCAGGGCCTGGAAGACCCGGCCGACCCGATCGAGACCAGATTGGTTAGGCATGTACTTAACTATCACGCGGGACCGCCAAATAGTCAAGCACTCGCTTAACTATTGAGGGCGGGCCGGCCGCGGCTACGAGCGGCGTCGTAGCGCCGCGCGGGCGGGCACCGCGACCGCGAGCAGGGCGAGTCCCGTGCCCACGGCCGCGAAGGACCCGTACAGCAGCGGGGGCACGTAGGGGTTCTCGCCCGTCATGCCGCGCATCATCGGGACCAGGGTGGCCGCGGCGATCGCGGAGCCGATGACCACGCCCACCGCGGAGACCAGCAGGGCCTCCCAGCGCAGCATCGTCAGCACCTGGCGCCTGGTGGAGCCGACGAGGCGCAGCGCGCCCAGCTCGCGGCGGCGGTCGAGGACCGTCATCACCAGGGTGTTGACGGCGGCGACCGCGGCGAAGCCGCCGAGGACCGCGGCCATCATGTTGTTGGACCAGGCGCCCAGCTTCGCGTCGAGGCTCTGCTCGGTGGCGTAGCCGGAGGCGTCGGTGACGTCGCCCAGGGCGCCGAGGGCCCGCCGCGAGCCGCCGCGTACCAGCAGCGCGGAGTCGAAGCCCGAGGTGACGTGCCCGGCGAGGGAGGCGCGGTCCATGGTCACCGTGGCCAGGCCGAGGCCGCGGCCGTAGACGGCGACGACCTCCGGGCGCACCTCGGTGCCATCGGGGAGGTGGAGCGGGAGCCGGTCGCCGACGCCGACGCCCGCCGTGTCCGCCAGGGTCCTGTCGACGGCGACACGGCCGGTGCCGAGCCGTCCGAGGCTGCCCTCGCGCACGTCGAGGTCCTGCACCCGCGCGAGTTGTGCTCCCGAGCCGGTGACGCCCTGGGTCGCCGCGCTCTGCAACGAGCTGAACTCGCCGGAGCCGACGGGCACCAGCACCTCGGTGTCCAGCACGCCGACCGCGGTGTCCACACCCGGGGTGCGGGCGGCCCCGGCCGCGGCGTCCACGGGGAGCCCCGCCGGGTCCGTGACCACGTGGTCGGCGGTGAGGCCCGCCCGCAGTTGCGCGTCGGCGACGTGGTTCTCGCTCGTGTGCATGAAGACGAGGGTCGAGGCGAACGCCATGGCGAGCACGATCGGGGTGATCGCGGAGGCGAGACGGCGGGCGTTGGTACGGGAGTTGGCGGCGGCGAGCGCGGCGGCCGGGCCCGCGCCGCGCAGCGGGAGGCCGAAGAGGCCCGCGGACAGCCGTGCCACCAGCGGTCCGAGCAGCGCGACGGCGAGCATGAAGAGCATGACGACCCCGAGGGCGGCGCCCGCCGCGTCGTCCCCGGTGGCGGAGGCGGACACCCCGGTGAGGAAGCCGCCGCCGACGAGGGCGCCGACGCCCAGTGCCGTACGGACGGGACCAGGACGCAGCCGCTCCACCGACGCCTCGAAGAGCGCCTGTCCCGGCTTGGCCCTCGCGGGCCTGCGCCCCGCCGCCCAGCCGGCGCCGAGCGCGGTGAGCAGCCCGATGACGACGGCGGCGGCGAGGGGCAGCGCGGACACGTGCACCCGCACCGCTTCCGGGACCGCGCCGCGGTCCCCGAGCTGCCCGAACCACCAGTGGGCGAGCCCGATGCCGGGCAGGCAGCCGACGACCCCGGCGAGCGGTGCGACGAGCAGCGCCTCGCAAGCCACCGCGCGGCGCACCTGGCGCGGGGTGGCGCCGACGGCGCGCAGCAGCGCGAACTCGCGGGCCCGCTGGGACACGGAGAGGGCCACCGTCCCTGCCGCGGTGAAGACCGCGACGAGGGCGGCGATGCCGCCGAAGGAGCCGCCGATGCCGAAGAGGGTCTCCTTGGCGTAGCCGAGGCCCGGGTCCTCGACGGCGCCGCGGTCGTCGCCGACGTGCACCAGGGCGCCGGAGCCCGCCAGCGCCTTCCGCACGGAGCCGGCGAGCGCGCGGGTGCCGGTGCCGTGGTCCGGGAGCACGGCCACGGCGTCCGCCTTGCCCGGGTGGCCCGCGAGCAGCGGGGCCTGGGAGTCGGCGAACCAGGCGAGGGCGCTGCCCGCGGCGCCGTGTTTCGCGGTGTCCGCGGGCCCGGCCTCGGCGACGCCCGCGACACGGAAGTCCCGCCGCCCCGCGGCGGTCTCCAGCGCGACGGTGTCGCCGACGGCCGTCCCCGAGGCGCGGGCGGTGCCCGTGTCGAGCACGACCTCGCCCGCGCGGGGCGCCGATCCTGTGGTCAGCGCGGTGCCGGTGAAGGCGTGCGAGCCCCATCCGTGGGCGGTCAGCGCGCCGCCGGGCACGTGCGGCGTGCGGGCGCCCCGGTCCGCGCCGCCGTGCGCCGTGCGCACCGGGAAGGTGAAGTCCGGTACGGCGGCGGCCACTCCGGGCGCCCGCGCGGCCTTCGCCGCCAGGGCGACGCCCATCCGCGCCGTGTCGGGCAGCGGGGTCGCCTCCTCCTCGCGGTCCTCGCCGCTTCCCGTGACCACGCGCACGTACTGGTCGGCCGCCGCGACGACGGGCGCCTGCGCGTACCGCTCGGGCGGCACCGAGGCGCGCAGCCCGGTCTCCAGCAGGATGCCGCAGGCCGAGACGATCAGCGCGGACATCACCAGGGCGAGGAAGGTGCCCGCGAACGAGGCGGGCCTGAAGCGTACGGCCTCGCGGGCGAGTCCGTTGGGGCGCGTCATGCCGCGGCACCCGCCATCGCACCGGCCGGGGAGGTACGGGCGGCGAGCGCCGCCATCCGGGCCGCGATCCGCTCGGCGCCTGCACGCTCCAGGCTGTCGGCGAAGCTGCCGTCGGCGAGGAACAGCACGCGGTCGGCCCAGGCGGCCGCGGCCGGGTCATGGGTGACCATGACGACCGTGGCGCCGAGGGTGTCCACGGCGTGCCGCAGCAGGCCGAGGATCTCGGCGGCCGTGGTGGTGTCGAGGGCGCCGGTGGGCTCGTCGGCGAACACCACGTCAGGTCCTGTGACCAGGGCGCGGGCGACGGCCACCCGCTGCTGCTGGCCGCCGGACAGCTCCCCCGGGCGGCGCCGCGCCTTGTCGGCGAGGCCGACCCGGGCGAGCACGTCGCCCGCCAGGTGCCGGTCACGGCGCTGCCCGGCGAGCCGCATGGGCAGCAGGACGTTCTGCTCCACGGTCAGCGACGGCAGCAGGTTGAACGCCTGGAAGACGAAGCCGAGGCGGCTGCGGCGCAGCTCGGTCAGCTCGTCCTCCTTCATGCCGGTGATCTCCGTGCCGCCGAGGCACACCGACCCCGAGGTGGGCCTGTCGAGCCCGGCCGCGCACTGCAAGAAGGTGGACTTGCCCGACCCCGAGGGGCCCATGACGGCGGTGAACGTGCCGCGCGCGAGGGCGAGGTCGACGCCCGCGAGCGCGTGCACGGCGCCCGCGCCGCGGCCGTACTGCCGCCTGACACCGCGCAGTTCGACGGCGAGTCCCGGAGTGCCGGCCGGGGGCTCGGGCCGGTCGTCCTTCGGGTGCCGCCTGCCGATGCGTAGCCTCATGTTCCGCCCTTTCGCGTTCTCGTCGTGCCGACGGACGCAGCGTGCGGGGAAGGCGGTGGGCCCGGCGTCATACCGGGGAGCCGACCCGGGGGTGCTACCCCGGTAGGGGGTGGCGCGGGGCGGGCGCCGCGCCGGGGTGCTACTCGCCCGGGGCGACGAGGCCGGACTCGTAGGCGAAGACCACGGCCTGGGCGCGGTCGCGCAGGTCGAGCTTGGTGAGGACGCGGCTGACGTGGGTCTTCACCGTCTGCTCCGCCAGTACCAGGGTGCCCGCGATCTCCGTGTTGGACTGGCCGCGCGCCACCAGGACGAGCACCTCGGTCTCGCGTTCTGTGAGGGCCTTGAGCCGCAGCGCGGGCTTTCTGCGGGCGACGGGCCGCTGCCGGGCGAAGTCCGCGATGAGGCGGCGCGTCACGGAGGGCGCGAGCAGCGCGTCGCCCGCGGCGACGACGCGTACCGCCGCGATGAGGTCGGCAGGCGGCGCGTCCTTGAGGAGGAAGCCGCTGGCGCCCGCCCGCAGCGCCTCGTAGACGTAGTCGTCGACGTCGAAGGTGGTGAGCATCAGCACGCGCGGCCTGTGCTCCCCCGCGGCCCCGGCGTCCGCGCCGCCCGTGGGGGGTGACAGAAGGCGGCGGGCGGCTTCGAGGCCGTCCATCTCGGGCATGCGGACGTCCATCAGCACCACGTCGGGGTGGGTGCGCCGGCTCAGTTCGACGCCCCGCGCGCCGTCGGGGGCCTCCCCCACCACGTCGATGTCGGCCTGGGCGGCCAGCAGGGCGGCGAAACCGGCCCGCACCATGGCCTGGTCGTCGACGATGATGACGCGCGTCGTCACGTGATGTCCTCTTCCGTCACTGGTAGCCGGGCGGCGACGCGGAAGCCGCCGTCCGGCAGCGGCCCCGCGTCGAGGGTGCCGTCGGCGAGCCGCACCCGCTCGCGCATGCCGACGAGGCCGTGCCCGGTGCCGCCCACCTCCAGCGGGGCTGAACGCGGCTCGGGCGGGGGCCCGTTGACGACGAGGACGGTGAGCCGCGGGCCGTCCTCGGTGGCGGTCTCCGACACCGACACCCGGGTCGGCGCCCCGGGCGCGTGCCGTACGACGTTCGCCAGGGCCTCCTGGACGATGCGGTAGGCGGTGAGCGCCACCGCCTCGGGCACGGCGCTGTCGCAGGGGGTGAACTCCACCGGCACGCCCGCCCTCGTGGTGGCCTCCACCAACTGGCCGATCTGCGTCAGGCCCGGCTGGGGCGCGAGTTCGCCGTGCGCGTCCTCGTTGCGCAGCACGCCGAGGAGGCGCCGCATCTCGCCGAGCGACTGGCGGGCGGTGGCCGCGATGGAGGTGAACTCCTCCTGCATGTCGGGGGGCAGCCGGTGGAGGCGGTAGGCGGCGGTGTCCGCCTGCACCGTGATGACGGACATGTGGTGCGCCACCACGTCGTGCAGTTCGCGGGCGATACGGGCGCGCTCTTCGAGCAGGGTGCGGCGGCCGCGTTCCGCCTCGCTGATGGTCTCCTGCTCGGCCAGCCTGCGCTGTACGTCGTTGCGCTCGCGCAGCGCGCCCGCGAGGACGAGCGCGACACCGCTGAGGATGATGAGCAGGGTGCCGTTGCCCCTGGTGCCGTGGGGCGCGGCGAATTCGAGGCCGACGCCCGCGCCCACCGTCGCGAGCCATACGAGCAGCAGTGTCCTGCGCGGCTCGCGCAGTCCGAGTGCGATGCAGAGGGCGACGTATCCGACGATCTCCATGGGCGGGAACGGCCACGGCAGGCGCTTCTCGAAGTCGGCGCCGAGCAGGGCGAGCGCCCCCGCCACCTGGGCGGCGAAGATGACGTACCAGGACCGCAGCGGGCGGACGACGGCGGGCAGCAGCGGCGCCGTCTGGGCGACGGCGAGACCGCTCGCCAGGCCGCTGTTCATGCCGTAGTCGGCGGTGAGCACCTGGATGGTCGTGGGCAGCAGCGAGACGAACAGCACGAACGCGACGGCCCACGGCAGCAGCCGCACCCACCGACGGGAGGCACCCGCGAGCAGCGCGCGCGGGCGTGCCTCCTTCACTGTGGTCATGGGCTCCAGCTTAGGTGGGGGGCGGTGTCAGGGCAGGTGTGGCGAGTGGTGTCAGGGCACGCGCGGCTGGTGGGTGGGCCCGCTCGGGCGCAGCGGCTCCCCCACGTCGTGCAGGTGCCGCAGGGCCTGGCGGTAGGAGTCGAGGGGGCCGGTCTCCGTGTAGCGGACGCCGAGGTCGCGGCAGTGGGCCCGTACCAGGGGCCGGGCGAGCCGCAGATGGGGGCGCGGCATGCTGGGGAACAGGTGGTGCTCGATCTGGTAGTTGAGGCCGCCGAGGAGCCAGTCGGTGAGGGGGCCGCCCCTGATGTTGCGGGAGGTGAGGACCTGGCGGCGCAGGTGCCCCCACTTCTCGCCGCCGGGCTCCGGCATGTCCATCCCCTTGTGGTTGGGCGCGAAGGCGAGCCCGAGGTGGAGCCCGAAGAGCGCCTGGTGCAGCGCCGCGAACGCGAGCGCGTGCGTGAGCGGCATGGCCGCGAGGAGCAGGGCGGTGTATCCGGCGACATGGGCGGCCAGCAGGGCGCCCTCCACCAGGCGCGCGCGGCCCCGCTGGCGGCGCAGGTGCCGGAAGCCGTGGACCTTCAGGGCGACGCCTTCGAGGAGGGTGAGGGGGAGGAACAGCCACGCCTGGTGGCGGGTGAGCAGGCCGCGCAGTCCGGTGCGGGCGGCGGCCTGGGCGCCGGTGAAGACGAGGATGTCGGCGGCGACGTCGGGGTCCTTGTCGATGTGGTTGGGGTTCGCGTGGTGGCGGTTGTGCTTGTCGTTCCACCACGCGTAGCTCATGCCGAGGAGCAGGTTGCCGTGGACGAGGCCGATACGGCGGTTCGTGGCGCGGTCGCCGCTGATCTGGGAGTGGCCCGCGTCATGGCCGACGTACGCGGTGCGGGCGCACAGGACGGCGAGGGCGGGGGCGAGCGCGAGCACCCACCAGGAGCCGCCGACGAGTGCCATGGCGGTGGCGACGGCGGCAAGGCCGAGCGCGTTGGCCGCGATGCTGCGCGCGTACCAGCCGGTGCGCGGCTCCAGCAGCGTCTGCTGTCGCACGGCGCGCAGCAGGGGGGTGAACTCGCTGCCCCCGTCCGGTGGGTACTGCCCGGCGGTGGCCGTTCCTGGGTGCGGGACGAGGGGGTCTGCGGCCGGTGACATGGGTGCGCTCCTGGTGTTCGGCGGGACGGGGTGGACCGTAGGAGTGCGGCCGGGCGCGTGGCGTCACACCGGGGAGCCGGACCGGCGGTGGTACCCCGGTAGGGGGTGGGGTACGGGGCGTACGGCGTCGGTGCCCGGCCCGCGCCGTTCGGCCGGTCGACGGGCGGACGACACCGCACGGTCGCGCGGGGCGGGCATCTCCCAGGGGGAGTCCCCCGCCCCGCGCCATGGAAGGACGGCTGCGCCGTGTCGACGATCTCGCCCTCCGCGCTGCGGCGGTTGCCGCTGCGGCAGTTGGTCTGTCTCGTTTTCCTGCTCTCGGTGGCCGCCTGGGTGGCCGGGAACTGGCCGGTGATCCTCGCGGGCCTCGGCGAGCTGCGCGGCGCCGACCGCGGCTGGCTGCTCGCCGCCGTGCTGATGACCGCGGTGTGCTGGGTGCCGATCTGCCTGCTGCGCCAGGGCACCGTCGTGGAACGGCTGCCCGTGGGGCGGCTGTTGGCATCCCAGATCGCGGCGGGCTCCGCGAACCACCTGCTGCCCGCGGGGCTCGGCGCGCACATGGTGACGCTGCGGTTCCTGCGCCGCCGCGGGATACCGGCCGCGCGTGCCTGTGCCGCGCTCGCCCTCTACTCGCTGGTCCAGCCGGTCGGCCGGTACGGTCTGCTGCTCGCGCTGCTCGCCGCCCGCCCCGGCGCGGCCCCGCTGGGCGGGCCGCTGCCCGCGGAGTACGGGGTGGTGGCGCTGCTGCTCCTGGCGGGCGGGCTCGCGCTGGTGGCGCTCGTCCTGTGGTCAGTGCGGCCGCTGCGGGGTTTCGTCCTGGACCTGCTGCGCTCCGCGCTGACCGACGCGCGCGCCCTGCACACCAGGCCCGCCAGGGTGCTGGCGCTGTGGGGCGGGGCCTTCGCCTTCCCCGCGCTCCAGGGGTGTGTCCTGGTCGCGGTGGCCCGCGCGGTGGGGATGCCGGTGCCCGCCGTCGGCGTCGTGCTCGCCTATCTGGCGGCGAGTGTCGTCGCCGGGATCGTGCCGACCCCGGGCGGGATCGGCTCGATCGAGGCGGCGCTGCTCGTCGCGCTCGTCGGCGCGGGCTCCCCGGTCTCGGTGGCGACGGCCGCGGTCCTCGGGTTCCGTATCGTCACGGTGTGGCTGCCGCTGCTGCCCGGGGCCCTGGTGCTGGCCGCGCTGGTGCGCCGGAAGGTGCTGTGAGCCGGGGCGCGGCGGGCCGAGGGGGAGCGCGAGGAGCAGGGCGAGTTCCGTCCAGACGAACGCGTTGCCGCCGAGGAGGCCGCCGACGCCGCCCACGTGGAACCGCCACAGCCAGACGACGTAGCTGCACAGGACGGTGTACGCGGCGAGCGCCGCGGCCGTCGGGCGTGCGCGGCGCGGCGGCCGCAGGGCGCGGTCGGCGAGCGCGGCGAGCGCGGGGAGCAGCCAGACCAGGTGGTGCACCCAGGTCACCGGGCTGACCAGGCACGCGGCGGCGCCGGTGAGCGCGATGCCGCCACGCACGTCGCCCGCCGTCTCCGCCCTGCCGACCCGGTACGCCCACACACCGAGGACCGCGACGACTCCGCACACCCACCACGCCCCGCCCGGTTGCTCCGGTGCGGAGAGCCGGGCGAGCACGCCCTGCCAGGACTGGTTGGAGACGTACGAGAGGTCGCCGATGCGGCCGGTGTCCCAGAGCGCCGACGTCCAGTACGCGTGCGAGGCGCCGGGCGAGAGCCACAGGGCGAGCAGGGTGGCGCCAACGGCGACCGCGGCGGCGGTGCCCGCGGCGCGTCGGCGGCGGGTGACGACGAGGTAGCCCACGAAGATCGCCGGGGTGAGCTTGACCGCGGCGGCGAGCCCGATGCCGACGCCCGCCCAGCGGCTGCCGTCGGCGAGCAGCCGGGCGTCGGTGAGGACGAGGGCGAGCAGCAGCAGGTTGACCTGGCCGAAGCTGAAGCTGTCGTAGACCGGTTCCAGCATCGCGAGCAGGCAGCCGGTCAGGGTGTACGCGGTGGCGCGGTGCAGGCCGTGGCGGCGGATGAGCGGTCCCGCGAGCCGGTGCGCGATCAGTGCGAGGGCGCCGAGGTTCGCGGCGGTGCCCACGGCGAGCACGGCGGGCCAGTCGAGCGGCGACAGCGGCAGTACGCACAGGGCGGCGAAGGGCGGGTAGGTGAAGCCGTACGGCTGCCCGGGCACCCGGAAGTCGTAGAGCCCGGCGCCGCGCAGTCCCCCGGGCGAGCCGCCCCAGTAGCGCACCGCGTCGTAGTAGACCCGCAGGTCGAACCAGTCGCGGTGGTACGGCACGGTCACGACGAAGGCCGCAACGGCCGCGCACAGCAGGCCGAGGAGCGGGTACCTGCGGCGGGGCGGCCACTTCCACTGCCCGCGGCGCCGGGGCGGGTGCCCGCCGTGCGGGGACAAGTGCCCGCGGCCCCGCGCCTGTTGCCTTTTATAGGGGGACAAGTGCCCGCCGCGTGGGAGCCGTTGGCCGCGGTTGCGCGGCGCGGGCCGCCACCGCCGCGTCACGCCCCGCCGCGCCACAGCGCCCTCCCCGACTCCCGCCCCGCCAGGGCCACTTCGGCCCCCGACGTGACACGCGCCCACCACAGGGCGACCGCCGCGAGCAGCCCGCCGCTCGTGGCGAGCGCCAGTTGGAGGCCGTCCGCGGCGAGCCCGCTGGGCAGTTGGGCCAGCGCGAGCACCCCGCTCGCGACGGCCACCGCCCGCCGCGCCGCTCCCCGCGGGGCGGCCGCCGCCAGCGGGAACAGGCCCCACAGCAGGTACCAGGGGCGGATCGCGGGGCCGAGCACGGCGACCGCGACGAGGCTGAGGCCGAGCGCGTACACGGGGCTGTGCCGGGGGCGGCGCAGCCACACCAGCAGCACCGCGACGGCCGTCGCCACCAGGCCGACCGCGCGCCATGCCGCCGGGGCGAACGGCGCGAGATCGCTGCCCGCGCCGTGCAGCACCGACGCGGTCATCCGGCCGAGGAGGCAGGTGAGGGCCCAGTTGTGGCGGGACGCGGGGGTGCCGAGGGCGCCGAGCCAGCCGTAGCCGGTGCCGGTGGCCGCCGTCACCACGGCGGTGGTCACGAGGGCGACGGCGGCCACCGCACCGGCCGCCCTGAGCCACCGCCGGCGGCCGGTGAGCCCGCCCGCCGCGTACGCGGCGACGGCCAGCAGACCAAGCGCCGCGGGCGCCTTGACCAGCGCGGCAAGCGTCATCAGGACCGCGCCGAGCAGGGGGAAGCGGCCCTTCGCGGCCACCAGGCCCATACCGAGCAGCCCCAGCATCACGGCGTCGTTGTGCGCCCCGGCCACCAGATGCAGCAGGAGCAGCGGGTTGAGCGCCCCGAGCCACAGCGCCGCGGCGGGCGCGGTGCCGGCGCGGCGGGCGAGCAGCACGAGCGACAGCACCATCAGGCCCACGCCGAGCAGCGCGACGAGCCGCATGCCGAGCACCCCGGCCGACAGCTCGGCCCGCGAGGCGCGCGCGATCAGCGACGCGAAGGACAGGAACACCGGTCCGTACGGGGTCGGTGTGTCCTGCCAGACGGCGGGGACCTGCGCGGCGAGCGGGCCGCCGAGTTGGTCGGGGCCCTGGCTGTACACGTCGATACGGGCGTCCACCATCGCGCCCTGCGCCAGGTAGCTGTACACGTCGCGGCTGAACAGCGGCGGGGCGAGCACCAGCGGCGCGGCCCACACCACGAGCGTGACCACCATGCTCCGGGTGCCCGGGGGCCGCGGTCCCCGCACGGCGCGGCCGAGCCAGGCCCATGCCGCGACGAGCAGCACGAGCCCGAAGTAGGCGCCGAAGAGGCCCACCGCCGCCGCTCCCGAGGACGGTGCGAGCGACTGGCCGACGGGCAGGGCGCCCGCGCTCTCGCCGCCGACGGCCACGGCCGCGGAGCCGGCGAGCCCCAGCAGTCGGCACTTGTGTGTCTGCGGTTCGTCCCCTGGGCTCAGCACCTTGGGAGCGTGCCCGCGGCCAGTGGCGAGCAGGGAACGCGCGGTGCGCGGGAGGGAGTCAGGAGGGTGTCGGCCCGCCCGCGGCCACTATTGCAAAAGGTTTGCAGTTACGTGTTCAATGCATCGTGCTGCCCCCTCCGGGGCACGCCGTATCCGCACGTCCACCGCCGGAAGGGGCCCCACGTGCCGCCCGAACACTCCCGCCGTGGCCTCCTCGGGCTCGCCGGGGGCCTGTCGGCGGCGGCAGCGGGCGGGGCGCTGCTCACGGGCTGCGGCCCGGGCGCCGACGCCGGTTCGTCCACACCGAAGCGCGGCGGCACGGTGCGCGCGGTGTTTCCCGGCGCCGGGGTGAAGGAGACGATGGACCCGCACGCACAGCGGCAGTTCGTCGACATCGCCCGGCACAAGGCCGTCTTCGACAAGCTCGTGGACCTCGACGCCACCCTGCGCCCCGTCCCCCGGCTCGCCGAGCGCTGGAGCGCCAACGGCGACGGCACGGTGTGGCGCCTCACGCTGCGCCGGGCGCGCTTCCACGACGGGCACCTGCTCGACGGCGACGACGTGCTGTTCAGCCTGGCGCGCATCCTCGACCCGAAGGCCGCCGACCGCAGGGCGAAGGAGAGCCTGGCGCCCGTGCTCGACCTGCCGCGCTGCCGCCGCCTCGGCCCCCGTACCGTCGAACTCGCCCTCAAGGGCCCGAACGCCGAGCTGCCCGCGCTGCTCGCCATGACCGGCACCGCGGTCGTCCGCGAGGGGTACCGCGACCCGGCGCGGCCGGTGGGCACGGGCCCCTTCAGGTTCCGCTCGTTCACGGCGGGGCGCTCCTTCGCCGCCCGTCGCTTCGACGACCACTGGGCGGGCGCCCCGTACCCGGACGGGATACGGGTCCTGTCGGCGGAGACCGAGGCGCGGGCGAACGCGGTCCAGGCAGGGGAGGTGGAGTACGCGCACGAGATGAGCGCCACCTTCGCGCGGCTGGCCGAGGGCAACCCCCGTATCCGTGTCGTCGCGGCGCCGCACGCGGGCGCCGACGCGGTGGCCGCCAAGACCGACCGGCCGCCGTTCGACGACCCGCGTGCCGCGCTCGCCCTCAAGCTCCTCGTGGACCGCGAGCGCCTGGTGGAGGTCGTGTCGGGAGGGCGGGCCGCGCTCGGCAACGACATGTTCGGGAAGGGCTTCGCGTACTACCCGGCCGACGTGCCCCAGCGCGGGCGCGACGTGGCGGAGGCCAGGCGGCTGCTGCGGCGCAGCGGCGCGCTGGGCCGCCGTGTCACCTTCTACACCTCGACGGCCGCCGACGGGTTCGTGGCGGCGGCCCACCTCTTCGCGGAGCAGGCGGGCGAGGCGGGCCTGCGGGTCGACGTCGTCACCGGGCCGCCCGACACGTACTTCACCGACCAGTTGACCACGGGCACGCTCGGCAACCACCGCTGCGGCGCCATGCCCATCCCCACCTACCTCGGCGACCGCATGCTGACCAGGTCCCCGCAGAACGCGACGGCCTGGAAGCACCGCGACTTCGACGCGGCCTTCGACGCGGCCCGCTCCACGATGGCCGACGAACGCCGCCGCGCACGTTACGCGGCCCTGCAACGCCGGGTGCGCGACGAGGGCGGCCTCGTCATGTGGGGGCACTCCGACTGGCTCAACGCGGTGGCGGTCCGGCTGCACGGGGTCGCGGCGGCGCCGCCGAACACGGTCGACTGGGCGCGCTTCGACACCGTCTGGCTGGGCTGAGGGGGACGACGGTGCTCCGCTATCTCGCACGGCGCCTCGCGCTGTCCGCCGCCCAGCTCGCGGTGCTCGCCGTCCTCGTCTTCCTGCTGACCTCGCTGCTGCCGGGGGACGCGGCCACCGTCGCCTTCAACGAGCAGGCCACCCCGGGCGAGATCGCCGAAGCCCGGCACGCCATGGGGCTCGACGAGCCGCTGACCGCGAGGTTCGCGCACTGGGCGGGCGGCCTGCTCACCGGCGACCTCGGCACCTCCCTGGTCGGACACCGGCCGGTGAGCGGCATCCTCACCGGCTCCCTCGGCACCACCCTGGCGCTCGCCCTGCTCACGGCCGTCGTCCTCGTCCCCCTCGCCACCGCGCTCGGGCTGCTCACCGGGCTGCGCGAGGGCAGCCGTACCGACAGGGCCGTGTCGGCGGTCACCGTCGCGCTCAACGCGGTGCCCGACTTCGTGCTCGCGCTGTTCCTCGTCGCCGTCGTCTCCCTCAGGCTCGGCTGGCTCCCCTCGACATGGGTGGGGGTCGACGGCGGGAGCTGGTGGGGGCGGCCGCAGTTGCTCGTCCTGCCGCTGACGGTGCTGCTCGCCCGCACCGTCTGCCTGCTGTCCCGCCAGATCAGGGCGGGCACCGTCGACGCGGTACGGGCGGGCTACACCGTCCAGGCCCGCCGCCTCGGGGTCCCCCGCCGCTCCCTGGTGCTGCGCCATGTCCTGCCGAACGCACTGGTGCCCGGCGCGCAGGAACTCGCCAGGACCGGTGACCAGTTGCTCGGCGGGGTGCTGATCGTGGAGGCGGTCTTCGCCATCCCGGGCAGCGCCACCGCGCTGGTGGAGGCGGTGCGCAACCGGGACGTGCCGACCGTGCAGGCGCTGACGCTGCTGCTCGCCGCCGTCGCGCTGCTCCTCAACGTCGCCGCCGACGTGGCCTGCCGACGGCTCGCGCCCCGTACGGAGGTGCTGCGATGACCCCGCAGGCCGCTCCCCCGCGGCGCACCGGCCCCCGCAGCTCGGGGGCCTCGCGGGCCTCGCGGGTTCTCCGGTTTTCCCGGGCTTTCCGGGCTTTCCGGGTGCGGCGCGTGCCGGGTGCCGCACGGCGTGGGCGCTCGCCCGTACTGGCCGCGGTGGCCGCCGTGCTGCTCGCGCTGCCGCTCGGCGCCGCGCTGCTCGGGCCCCTCCTCGCCCCGCTGGTCACCGCGCCCGACGGGCCGCCGTACGCCCTCGGCGGCGGGCACCCGCTGGGCACCGACGGGCTCGGGCGCGACGTCCTCGTCCTGCTGCTGCGCGGGGGTTCGAGCACGCTGGGTGTCGCCTGCGGAGCCACCGCGCTCGCCTACGCCGTGGGCGGCTGCCTCGGGCTCATGGCGGCCACCACACCGCACCGCTGGGTCGACGAGGCCCTGCTGCGGCCCGTGGAACTGCTGCTACCGCTGCCCTCGCTCCTGGTGATCAGCGTGGTCGCGGTGGGCAGGCACGGCAGCCCGCTCGCGATCGCCCTCGCCGTCGCGGCCCTCAACGTCCCCGCGGTCACCCGTCTCGTGCGCGCCGCCGCGCTACGCGCCGCGAGCAGCCCGGTGGCCGAGGCGATGCGCGTCCAGGGCGAGTCACGCGCCCGGATCACCCTCGGATACGTGGGCCGCCGCACCCTGCCCGCCGTCGCCGCCGACGCCGGCACCCGGGTGACCGCCGCGGTGTTCACCGTCGCGGCCGCCAACTTCCTCGGCCTCGGCCTCGAACCCACCGCCGCCGACTGGGGAGTGACGGTGGCCGCCAACCGGGAGGCGCTCCTCGTGCAGCCCTGGGCGGTCTGCGCCCCCGCGGCGCTGCTCGTCCTCTTCACCGTCGGCGTGAACCTGCTGGCGGACGGCCTGCTCGCCCGCCGCGGCAGCGCGACCCCGGAGGCACGGTGAGCACACACGAGGTGGGCACACGCGAGGAGGTCGTCCAGGTACGGGGCCTGACCGCGCGGGCGGGGTCCGCGCCCCTGCTGCACGGAGTGCACATGACGGCCGCCGCCGGGCAGGTCACCGCCCTCGTAGGCCCGTCGGGCAGCGGCAAGACCACGACGGCGCTCGCCCTGCTCGGCGAGGCGGCACCCGGCGTCGAACTGCGCGGCACGGTACGGGTGGCGGGGGTCGACGTCGTCGACGCGCACGGTGTCACCGCCGACGCGCCCGCCGTGCGCGGCGGCACGCTCGCGTATATGCCCCAGCACCCGGGCGACGCGCTCAACCCGGTCCGCCGCACCGGTGCCGTACTGCGCGAACTCGCCAGGCTGCACGGGCGCGTCGACCGCGCCGGGGGCCTGGCGCGCGCACGGGCCGCCCTCGAAGCGGCCCAACTCCCCTCGGACCGGCAGGTGTTGCGGCGCCTGCCGCACGAGTTCTCCGGCGGGCAGCGCCAACGGGTGGCGCTCGCACAGGTGTTGGCCTGCCGCCCGCGCGCCCTCGTCCTCGACGAACCGAGCACGGGGCTCGACACGGTGACCAGGCTCGGCCTCGTCAGGGAGCTGTCCCGGCTCGCCGACGACGGCCTGGCGATCCTGCTCCTCACCCACGACCGCGCTCTGGTCGACGCCGTCGCCGACCACGTCCTCGTACTGGACGGCGGACACCTCGCCACCGGCCCGCCCGCACCCCGCCCCCTCGCCGCACCCACCGTCCAGGTCCCCGCCCCCCGGACGGTGTCCGCGCCACCGGCTCCCCCCGCGCTGCGGGTGCGCGGGCTCACCGCGTGGCTGCGCCCCCGCGGCCGTGACACCGTGCTGCGCGACATCGACCTCGACGTGCCCGCGGGCGGCTGCCTGGGCCTCGCGGGCCCCTCCGGCGGCGGCAAGACGACCCTGGCCCGCTGTGTGGCGGGGCTGCACGCCCGCCACACCGGGGCCGTCCTCCTCGACGGCACACCGCTGCCGCCGCCGCTGCGCTCCCGCGACCGGGAGACCAGGCGCCGTGTCCAGTACGTCTGGCAGGAGACCCGCGGCTCCTTCGACGAGCGCAGGACCGTGCTCGACCAGGTGGCGCGCACCGCCGTACGACTGCGCGAACTGCCGCCCACGCGGGCCGCGGAGGAGGCCGCTGACCTGCTGGAACGGCTCGGCGTCGACGCCGCCACCGCGCGCCGCGGCCCGGAAGGACTCTCCGGCGGCGAGTTGCAGCGCGCCGCGTTCGCCCGCGCCGCCCTCGCCCTCCCCCGGGTCCTCGTCTGCGACGAGATCACCACCGCCCTCGACCCCGCCGCCACCGAACGCGTACTCGCCGAACTGCGGCGGCTGCGGGACGCCCACGGCACCGCGGTCCTCTGGATCAGCCACGACCTGGCCCTGACCCGGCGGCTCGCCGCCCGTACCGCCGTCCTCGACGCGGGCCGGATCGTGGAGCAGGGCCCGACCGACGAGGTCCTGACCGCCCCCGCGTCGGACACCGCCGGGCTCCTGCTGCGCGCCGAGAGCCTGCCGCCGCGGGCCGCCCGCACCACCGCGCCGGGACACCGCCCGGCGGCACACCCACCACCGCCGCCCGAGAGGGAGACCCACCGATGACGACCACCACACGCCCCGCCGACTGGGCCGCCTGGCAGCGGAGTTGGGACCGCCAGCAGGAGTGGTACATGCCCGACCGCGAGGAGCGCTTCCGGGTGCTGCTCGACATGGTCGAGGCGCTGGCCGGGCGCTCCCCGCGCGTCCTCGACCTGGCCTGCGGCACCGGCAGTATCACGGACCGGCTGCTGCGGCGGCTGCCGCAGGCCCGCTCCACCTGCCTCGACCTCGACCCCGCGCTCATGGCCATCGCCCGGGGCCACTTCGAGGGCGACGCGCGGGTCACCTTTGTGACGGCCGACCTCACCGACCCCGACTGGCCCGGCCTGCTGCCGCACGACTCCTACGACGCCGTCGTCACGGCCACCGCCCTGCACTGGCTCGACACCGCGCCGCTGCGCCGCCTCTACGGGGCGCTCGCGGGCGTGGTGCGCCCCGGCGGCGTGTTCCTGAACGCCGACCACATGGAGGACCCCACCGCGCCCCGTATCAACGCGGCGGTACGCGCCTTCCACACCGCGCGCAGGGAGCGGGAGCAGGCGGGGGGCGCCGACGACTGGGCGGCGTGGTGGGCCCGGGTCGCCGCGGACGAGCACCTGCGCGAGCCCGCGCTGCGCCGCTTCACCCTCCTGGGAGACCCCCGCGACCCCACACCCCGGGGCCCGCGCACCGACCGCCCCACCACCACCCACTGGCACACGGAGACCCTGCGGACGGCCGGCTTCACCGAGGCCCGCCAGGCGTGGTGCTCCCCGAGCGACGCCCTGGTGGTGGCACTGCGCTGAGACGGGCGGGCGCCGGGGCGCGCAGGCGGTCGCCGTCAGTGGTTGCCGGTGTCGATGACGCAGAAGCGGTTGCCGTCGGGGTCGGCGAGCACGACGAAGTCCGCGTCGTCGGGGTACAGGTCCCAGTCGACCCGGCCGGCGCCCAGGGCCACCAGCCGCTCGACCTCGGCGGCCTGGTCGGCCGCGTCCCCGGCGTAGAGGTCCAGATGGACCCGCGGACGCTCCTGGACCGGCGTCCCACTGCGCATGAGCGCCACCTGCGCCCCGGCCCCCTCCGACGGCACGAGCACGACCCAGTCGTCGTCCATCCCGTCCCGCGGAACGTATCCCAACGCACCCATCCAGAACCTGGCCGCCCGCGGCACATCCGAGACACCCAGCACTACGGAACCGATTCTCAGCATGGGGGGATTGTCGCGTACCCCGCCGCGCACCACCTGCCCCCGCCGGAGGCCCAATGGTATAAATATTTTCTGGGTGGTCATTGCTGTTGCGACTGTGTTGCGGGAGTCATGAAGGGGTTCGACACCAGGGGGGACTGAATGCCGCGGTCCGGGGCGGACAAGACGCGTGACGGCGTTCTCACCCGGGAGGCGATTCTCTCCACCTATCTGCCCGCGTTCGTCCTCTCGCTCGGCGCGGGCATCGCGGTGCCCGCGGTGCCGACGCTCGCCAAGTCCTTCGGTGTCGGCTTCGGCGCCGCGAGCGGTGTCGTCACCGCGTTCGTCCTCGGCAGCCTCGCGGGCACCGTGCCCTCCGGCTGGCTCATCGACCGCTTCGGGCGCCGTGCCGTCCTGCTCGGGGGCCCGATCCTCACCGCGCTCATGGCCTTCGCCGTGGTGGGCACGCACTCCTTCGGCGTCCTGCTCGCGCTGCGGTTCTTCGACGGGGCCGCGGCGCAGATGTGGCTGATGGCGCGGCTCGCGGCGATCTCGCACGGGGCGGCGGCGGGCCGCAGGGGGCGCGAGGTCAGTTGGCTGTTCGGGATGAACAACTCGGGCAAGCTCGCGGGCCCCCTGGTCGGCGGCTTCCTCGCGAGCGGCAGCGGCGCGCGGGCCCCGTTCGTCATCTACGGCGCGCTCGCGCTCGTGGCGCTGCTGCCCGCGTACCGGTACGCGCAGGACACACCGCGCCGGGTGCGCGGCCGGGTACCGCGGGCGCCCCGGGAGCGGCTGGCCGCGCTGCGCCGTATCGTGCTCCCGCGGCTCGTCTACTTCGGCGTCGCCCTGTTCGCGGGCCTCACCCGCGGCCCGCTCCAGGCCGATCTGCTGCATCTGTACGCGGCGTTCGCCTACCACCTGGGCCCGGCCCAGATCGGCTACCTCTCGACCGCTGCCGCGGCGCTCACCCTCCCCATCGGCTTCATCAGCGGCTGGCTGATGGACCGTTACGGGCGCAAGCGCACGATGGTCCCCGGCTTCACGGGCGTGACGCTCGCCATGTGCGCGCTGGCCGCCTCCGCGCTCTTCCACCTGTCCCTCGCCTGGTACGTGGTCCTCTTCCTGATCGGGGTGGTCGCGCAGGCGCTGACGGGCGGTTCCATCCAGACGGTCGGCGCGGACGTGGCCCCGGCGGAGGGCCGCGGCATGTTCCTCGGCCTGTGGCGGTTCACGGGCCAGGGCGGCCAGACCCTGAGCCCCCTGCTCTTCGCCGTCCTCGCGGCGCAGCTCGGCTACGCCTCGTCCTTCCTGTTCACGGCGGTCTCGGCGGCAGTCGTCGTACTCCTCCTGGTCCGCTACGTCCCCGAAACCGGCGCCACCACCCCCCACCCCGGGAAACCCAGCACCCCCCACCCCACCCCGAAGCCCGACGGAACGGCGGCGGACACGGGGTGAGGACGCAGTCCGCGGGGCCGGGTGGGAGACCTTAGGGTCGCGTTATGCGTATCGTCTCTCTGTTGCCCGCCGCCACCGACATCGTCGCCGAGCTGGGGCTGTCCGGGCGGCTGGTCGGGCGTACGCACGAGTGTGACTGGCCGCCGCGGGAGGTGGCGGGCGTGCCCGTGGTGACCGGGGCGGACCTCGACGCGGACGTCCTCACCAGCCGGGAGATCTCCCTGGCGGTGGGCGGGGCCGAGCACTCCGGCTCGTCCCTGTACACCCTCGACGCCGAGGCCCTGGCCGCGCTGCGGCCCGACGTGGTGCTCACCCAGGACCTGTGCGAGGTGTGCGCGGTGTCGTACGAGAGGGTCAGCGGGACCGTGCGGCTGCTCGACGCGGACACCCGGGTCCTCAGCCTGGAGCCGCGCACCCTCGACGACGTGCTCGACTGCCTCGTCACCGTCGGCGAACTGCTCGGCGTCCGCGAACGGGCCGAGCGGCGCCGGGAGGAGCTGCGGGCGCGGCTCGACCGGGTGCGGGACGCGGTCGGGGGGCGGGAGCGGCCCCGTACCGCGGCGATCGAATGGCTCGATCCGCTGCGGCCCGCCGGGCACTGGGTCCCCGACCAGATCACGGCCGCCGGGGGCAGCCCCCTGCTCGCGGCGCCCGGGGAGCACACCGCGGCGATGGCCTGGGAGACGCTACGGGAGGCGCGGCCGGACGCGGTCCTCGTCATGCCGTGCGGCTTTCCTCCCGAACGGACGTTGCGCGAAACGGAGTTGCTGACGCGCCTGGCGGGCTGGGCGGACCTGCCCGCGGTACGGGCCGGCCGGGTCTGGGTGCTCGACGGGCCCGCCCACTTCAACCGCCCCGGCCCCAGGGTGGTCCGCGGGGCGGAGATCCTGGCCCGGCTCCTGCACGGTGTGGAGGCGGGTGCGCCGGTGGCGGACGGCGAAGCGCTTCCGTTCCCCCTCCCGCCGAACTGACCACCGTCTAGGGCGAATTCGCCACCGACGGCACGGCCTCGTCCCCACTCCCGGCGCCCGCCGTCACCTCAGCGGTGTCCGAACTCCGCCGGGCCCCTCTCGGCGAGGGCGGTCATCCCCTCCTTCTGGTCCTCGGTGGCGAACGCCTCGTGGAACAGGCGCCGTTCGAAGCGGACGCCCTCGGCGAGGGTGGTCTCGAAGGCGCGGCCGACGACCTCCTTGGCCAGCATCGCGACCGGCAGCGGCAGCTCCGCCACCGTCCCGGCGACCGCGAGCGCCTCCGTGAGCAGGTCGTCCGCGGGCACCACCCGGGAGACGAGACCCGCGCGCTCGGCCTCCTCCGCGTCCATGGTGCGTCCCGTCAGGCACATCTCCATGGCCTTCGCCTTGCCGACCGCCCGCGCCAGCCGCTGGGAGCCCCCGATGCCCGGGACCGCCCCGAGCCCGATCTCGGGACGGCCGAAGACCGCGGTGTCGGCGGCGAGCAGAATGTCGCACAGCAGGGCGAGTTCGCAGCCGCCGCCCAGCGCATACCCGGCGACGGCCGCCACGGTGGGAGTGCGCAGCCGGCCCAGCCGGTCCCAGGCCGCGAACCAGTCGTCGCGATACGTGTCAGGACAGCCGCGCGGCTGCCTCTCCTCGGTCTCGGCACCGGTGGCGAACGCCCTCGCCCACCCGGTGAGCACCAGGCAACCGCACTCCGGATCGCGGTCAAGTGCCTCGCAGGCGGCGACCACCTCGTTCATGAGCTGGAGGTTCAGGGCGTTGAGCACCCGCGGCCTGTTGAGGGTGAGCAGGGCGGTGCGGCCCTCGCGCTCCACGAAGATCGTCTCGTAGTCGTACTCGTACTCGTCTGTGGTCATGACGGCTCCCCGCCGGTGCGGTAGGTCAGTTCGCGCGCGGGGGCGCGAACGGGCGAAGACGCCGTCAGCCGACGGCGGCGGGGGACGGGAGGGGCCTTCGGCCCGGGTGCGGACGGCGGGGGCCGGGGAGTGGGGAGTGCGTGCGGCGCGGCGGTGCCATGCGTGTCAGCTCCATCCTCGTGGACAACACGGAACTTCCCGCGGCCGGTATCCTGACTCCCGGTTCAGCGCGCGCCGTCCGCCTTCCCGACATCTCGCTCGTCAGTGGCGTCCTGCTCGACAGCGTGCTCCCCGGTCACAGTGGCGGGACCGTGCCGGAATCACACCGGCTTCCCTGCACCGCGGGTCCGGCGGCATTCTACAGACGGGCTTTCCGGTAAATCCACCGGCCGAAAGCGCCGGGTCAGGCGGTGACGGGCCCGGCGGCCCCGGCCGCCCCATCCGCCCCGGCCGCCCCATCCGCCCCGGTCGGCGGCTCCGCGCCGCGCAGCAGATAGGTGTCCATGATCCACCCATGCCGGGCCCTGGCCTCGGCCCTGACCCGCCTGATGCGGTCGGCGACCTCGTGCAGCGGGCCCGCGACGAGCAGTTCGTCCGGCGTGCCGAGGTAGGCGCCCCAGTAGATCCACACGTCCTCGCCCCCGACCCGGGTGAAGGACTCGTGCGCGTCGAGCATGACGACGATGTCGCCGTCGCCGTCCTGGGCCGCCACGTCGGCCATGCGGCGGGCCGGGGTGATGTGGACGGGGCGCCCGACGCGGTTCAGCGGGATGCGGTGCCGGGCGGCGAGCGTCGAGACGCTGCTGATGCCGGGGACCACCTCCACGGTGAACGGGACGGCGCCGCGCTCCTCGATGGCGGCGAGGATGCCGAGCGTGCTGTCGTACAGGGAGGGGTCGCCCCACACGAGGAAGGCCCCCGTCCCGCCGGGCGCCAACTCCTCGGTCATGAGCCGTTCGAAGGCGTCGGCGCGGCGCCCGCGCCAGTCCTCGACGGCGGCGGTGTACTCGGAGCGGTTCATGGGACGGCGGTCCCGGCTCGGGTCCGCCACCTCGACGACGCGGTACGGGCCCCGCGCGTGCTCCTCGATCATCCGGTGCCGCAGATCGGTGAGGGACGCCTTGTCCCGCCCCTTGCCGACGATGAAGAAGACGTCCGTGCGGCCGAGGGCCCTGACGGCCTGGAGCGTCAGTTGCTCCGGGTCACCCGCCCCGATACCGACGACGAGGATCGCGCGCTGCTCCGTACTCATTCCCGCAGTCTCCCACCACGGCCCACACCCTCCGGCATTGAAAATGATTTCCGTTCTTTATTACGATGCCGCAACACCGGCCGCACCTCGCTGGCGGCTCGGAAATTAGGTTAGCCTAACCTAATCATCCACCGCGCCCGCCGGACCCGTACCGCGCGCGGTGGACACCAACGGGGAAAGGGGCTGCCATGGCCGGGACCAGTCAGGGAGCGGTGGGCAAGGAGAGCGGGGCCGTGGCCGGGGCGGCGCCGCCGCGGTCCGGGCTCGTGCTGGCGGTGGTGTGCCTGTGCCAGCTCATGGTGGTGATCGACATCTCGGTGGTGAACGTGGCGCTGCCCGCCATCCGCACCGACCTCGGCTTCAGCCCCAACGCCCTGCAATGGGTGGTGAACGCGTACACCCTCACCTTCGGCGGCCTGCTGCTGCTCGGCGGGCGCCTCGCCGACCTCGTCGGACAGCGCCGCGCCGCGGTGGCCGGTCTCGGCCTGTTCGCACTGACCTCACTGCTCGGCGGACTCGCCCAGAACCAGGGCGAGTTGATCGCCGCCCGCGCGGTGCAGGGGGTCTCGGGCGCCGTACTGCTGCCCGTGAGCCTGACCGTGATCACCACGACCTTCGCCGAGGGGCCGGCCCGCCACCGCGCCCTCGCCATCTGGGGGGCGGTCGCGGGCGCGGGCGGCGCCGTGGGGGTCCTGCTGGGCGGGGTGCTCACCGAGTACCTGAACTGGCGGTGGGTGCTGTTCGTCAACGTCCCCATCGCCGTGGTCGCCATCGCGCTCGCCGCCGTATGCATCCCCGGCGCGGGCACCGCACGGCGGACACGTCTCGACGCGGCCGGGGCGATCCTCGCCACCGCCGCCATGACCGCCCTCGTGTACACGGTGGTGCGCACCGACACCTACGCCTGGGGCTCGCCCCAGACCCTCGGCGGCCTCGCCGCTGCGGTACTGCTCGCGGGCGCGTTCCTCCTGGTCGAACGGCGGGTGGCGGCGCCCCTCGTACGCCTCGGGATACTGCGGGCCCGCTCGCTCTCCGTCGCCTGCCTGGTCGTCTTCCTCATCGCGTGCGGCCAGTTCGCCGCCTTCTACTTCGCCTCCCTCTACCTCCAGGGGGTGCTGCACTACAGCCCCCTCAAGACGGGGCTGGCCTTCGTGCCCTTCAGCCTCGGGGTGGTCGCCGGGACCGTCGTCGCGGGCAGGCTCATGTCCCGCACCGGGCCCAGGGCGCCGCTGATCACCGGCCTGGTGCTCGGCGCGGTCGGGATGGGCTGGTTCGGCCAGGTCAGCTCCCAGGGCAGCTTCACCAGCGACATCCTCGGGCCCTCCCTGGTCACCTCTGTCGGCCTCGGCATGTGCATGGTGACCAATACCGCCGCGGCCACCACGGGGGTCGCGCACGCCGAGGCCGGACTCGCCTCGGGCCTGCTCAACACCGCCCGCCAGGGCGGCGGCAGCATCGGCCTCGCGGTACTCGTCACGGTCGCCACCAACGTCACCCGCCACCACACCGAGCCGACCGGCCTCGCCGCGGCCACCTCCGGCTACGCCCGCGCCTTCCTCATCGCCGCCGTCCTCCTCACCGTCGCCGCCCTCGCCGCCCTCGCCCTCCTCCCGGGCAGGCCCCGCCCCACACCCGCCGACCGCTAGACAGTCCCGTACGTCCTCCGCCGGACGCGCGCGACCGCCTCCGGGGCACCGGCTCGACCCGACGCCGACACCCACTGTTCGCCCGGTGCGGCGTCGTGGCCGTCGGCCACCGGCGGCGGCAGGGGATGTCAGCGTTCTGTCGGCGCGATGTAGGCGTAGCGGTACAGGCTGGTGGTCATGGCTGAGCTTCTCGCACCGTCCGACGACGGCCGTACCGTCACCGCCCTCGACGAGGGAACGGGGCCGAACCTGCTGGTGGTCCACCCGGGCGGCGGGGACGCGACGGCCTGGGACGGTGTCGCGGGCCACCTCACCTGCGACTTCCGCGTCGTCAGGCTCCAACGGCGGATCTACGTTCCCGGAGCTGAGGTCGCGCTGCCCCACTCGATGGCCGTCGAGGCGGCCGACATCGTCGCCGTCGCGGCCCTCCTTGAGCGGCCCGTGCTGCTCGTGGGGCACTCCTCGGGCGCCGTCGCCGCCCTGGAGGCCGCCCTGCTGGACCCGTCCCCGTTCGCGGGACTGGTCCTCTACGAACCTCCCATGCCCACCAGGGAGTTGACGGCCGGGGCGGCGGGCGCACGTGCCCGCGCCGCGCTCGACGGGGGCGACCCGGTCGAGGCGATGCGGATACATATGCGGGACATCGTGCGCATGCCCGCGACCATGGTCGACGCGATGTTCGCCGACGAGCACGCACGAGCGGCGCTGGCCGCGAACGCGGCGGCACAGATCGCGGACAACGAGGCGATCGACGCGCTCGGCGTCGGAGTCGACCGCTTCGGTACGCTCGCCACCCCGACGACCCTGATCGAGGGCGACCTCAGCCCCGCCCACCTCCGTGAACGCGTGGCAGATCTGGCGGCAACCCTGCCGAACGCCCACACCCTCACCCTCCCGGGCCAGGGCCACATAGCCCACCTCACCGCCCCCACCGCACTCGCCGACACCATCCGCGCCGCGGCGGGACGGGTTCTCCACCGTTGACCGTTGACCGGTGAGCGGCGACCGATCCCGCGAACGCAGCACGCAATTCCCGGATCGCAGTGCCATTCCGCGAATCCACTCGCTGCGGGTACTCGGCTCGACAGGCAGGACCTGGTGACGGGACGGCGCGCGACGCCGCTGCCCGACAACTACTGCCCCGGGGACATCGAGGACAGCGCCCGGGATCGGGCCGCTCCTGTAGGACCAGATCAGGGACCCGGTCGCCTACCCGGCGTGAAGCTTGCGTCGGCCGTCCCGCTCCGAGGTGACGAGATGCGCGGCCTCCAGGAGTTCAAGGTGCTGGCTGACTGAACCAACTCGCCTGCCTGTCAAGGTGCGACGAGGCCGGCCGAGGAGTAATCGCAGGGCCCGGCCACAGCATCTCGCGTAGAAGGCAGGCAGAGCGTCCACGGACGCCTGTCGCGCGGGTGCAACGTGTGTCAACGGCCACCGAGCAGACCACCGAGCAGGTCGCCCAGGAGGCCGCCGCCGGGTGGGACCGACGGTTCCGGTTCGCCAGGTGACGGAGGTGAGTGCGGTTCGGGCCCCTTCGTCGCAGGGGGTGTCGTGGCCGGTTCGTCAGCTCCCGGCGTGCCTTCGGCACCATGCGGCGCCTCAGTGGGCTGCTCGGCCGCATCTGCCGCGGTGCCCCGTGTCGGCGCGCCAGAAGGGGACCGCGATGCCCCGGTAGAGGTTGCCGGGCCCGAAGCGACGTCGTGGGTCGGGGCCGTGACGGGGGACGAAGGGCGAGGCGTGGCAGCGTGAGCTGCTGCCCCGGTGTTCGTGGGCGCAGGGTGTTCGGGTCCTCGGCTGTCGCCTGAGCCTCGGTCGTCCTCGGAGAGGCCGGGGAGATTCCAGGGCGCGCGGGCGTCCCCTCCCATCACGGTGAACGCCATGGCCGCGGCGGCAGCGACACACCCTGCGACAGCCCCCCAGCCGATCCTTCGCAGCCGGAGGCCGCGTCGGCCCGAGTCGTCGACGAAGACGGGTTTCCGGGAGACGTCGCCTTGTGTGCTTGCCGCCCCGTCCAGAGGAGCCCCATGCAGGGGAACTCCCCCTCCGTCGCCCTTGTCCGCGTCTTCGGCACACCCGTTGTCGGCATCGGCGGCTGGTCCGACGGGAGCTTCCGGTTCTGGCCGCGTGCCTGGGCGGGTTGCTCTCCACGGCCCGTCGGAAGCGGCGGGTGGGGCGGAGCACGGGGGCCGGACTGCGTCGAAGACCCTCAGTTCAAGGAACGCGTTGCCGTCCGAAAGCGCGGCACTTCGGCTCGGTGTCTCTCTCCCGCCCCTGAGGGAGGCCGCCCTTGCGGCCACGCGGTGGGGTCTGTCGTCGTCGGACGACCGTCCTATGTCCTCGTTCATGATTTTCTCCACCGGCCCTCTGGGGCCGTGCGTTCGCGGAACATGGGCGCCGCCCGCGACTCGGCGGAGCGTGGGCCGACGGATGGGGGCATGAGCCGTGTCACGGCTCGTCGGAGAGAGTGGCGTAGACGACCACGTTGGAGGCGTAGCGGTGATCGGCCGCCGAGTAGCGACCTCCGCAGGTGATGAGGCGAAGCCCCGGGTAGTCGAGGTTCCTGTAGACCTCGACGGTGGGGAACGTCTGCTTCTCGTACGTGGCGACCCGGTCCACCGTGAACCGGGCAGTACGCCCGTCCCGCCGCTGTACCGACACCGTGTCGCCCCGGACCAGCTTGGCGAGGTCGAAGAACACGGCCGGGGCCCCGTTCCATGTGACGTGTCCCGCGATCACCGCGGGCCCGGTCTCGCCGGGTGTCGGGCCGGGGCGGTACCAGCCCGCGTCCGACGGAGTTCGCGGCGTCGTCATGGCATCGTGCCCGTCGGTATCCAGTGCTTCGAGCGGCGCCGACACGTGAAGGGCGGGGATGGAGACTCGCTGCGGACGCGACGCGGGCAAGGCCGGGGCCGCCGTCCGCGCCGTGCCCCCACCGTCGCCGGTGGAACCGGAGGAGGACGGAGCGCCCGAGGCGGTCGGGGTGGGCTCCGCGTGCCGTGCTTGTCGTCCCCCGGCGTCGGCGGGTGGGGCGGGCTTCTGCACGGCCACTCCACGGGCCAGGAGGAGCCCACCCACGACTACGAGCACGGCCGCGGCGGCGAGAAGAGCCCAACGCCGACGGGGATGATCGCGCCCGGAGCCGTCCAGCCGCTCGGGTGCCCGTGCCACGGGCCGTCAGCTCTGCCGGTTCGTACGGGAGTCGCCTCGCGGGTTGACGACCGCGGGCCGACTGCGGCGCCACACGGCAAGCAAGGCAGCGGCTCCGAGCAGCGCCGCGCCGCCTCCCGCCAGTAGCCCGGGCGACTCGACGCCGCTGGTGCTGCCGCTCCCGGTCTCGACGCCGCCGACCGGCATCGAACCTACCGCCGCGCCCTTGACCATGCCGCAGTCCGCCGGCGCCGTGGCCTCTTGTGGGAGCTTCGGGTCGAGTTCACTCTTGCCCTTGCCGAAGTCGTACTTGTCGTTGGAGTTCGGGTCGATGCCGTGTTGCACCAGGTGCAGATCCTTGATGTGGTCGGCGACGTCCTGCGAGACGGTGAGGGTGCGTGAGTACGACAGCTTCCCGTCCTTGTCGGCCACCGGCATCCGGTCGACGGCCAAGCCGCTGTCCTTGGACGTGTCCCCCTTGGTGGTCAGGGAGATGTTGATGTCCCCGTACATGGGAATGCCCTCGGCGGTCGTGACGATGCCGTCATGGTCCTTGTCCGCACTCGCGTCCGGGCAGTGGAAGTCGTGCCCGTCGGTCGAGCCGTGAATGTGCTGTGCGTGGGGCTGTCCGGGCACGAGTCCACTCGCGTCGATCTTCACCGTCAGCTTGGTGCCCTTGATGCTGAGCAGGGCCGCGCCTTTGGCTCCCGAGTTGTTGAGCGGGTCCAAGTTGATCTGATACGTATGCCCGGCGTCGGCCGCCTTCGCATTGTCGGCGGCGATCGACGGCGCCGTGCCGCACAGGACGAGAGCGGCGGGCACGGCGATGAGGGTGGTGAGGCGGGCGGTGCGGTGTACAGCCACGATGATGCATCCCCTTCGGACTGGCGTGGGCGCCTTCCCTGGGCGGAAACGGCCTACGTGGGGTATCCGGCGCGAACACCCATCCGGATTGGTCGCCGCTTCAAAAATTCTTACGAGGGAGGGCCGACCAGACGGAAACGGCCACGGCCCGGCCGCTATCGCCGACGGGCCGCCGCTTGCGAGGTGACGAAGGTCAGGAAGTCACGGACCGCGCCCGACGGCGGCACCTTGGGGCCGAGCCAGACCGCGCGCAGGCTGCGCCGCAGGTCGATGCCGTCGATCGGGATGCGGTGCAGTCTGCCGTCCCTGAGATCCGCATCGACCGCGAGCGAGCTGAGGATGGCCGGCCCCGCGCCCGATCGGACCGCGGCCAGGACCGCTGCGGTGGTGGGGAGCACCATCGTCGGCTCGGCCGGGCGCGCTTCGTCGCCCAGGGTTGCGGCGAGGGTCACCTTGAGGGTGGCCCATTGACCCGAGCCCTCCTCGCGCGCGACGAGCGGGGCCCGCAGCAGGTCGGTCGCGTCAAGGCGGCGGCCGGTGCGGGCCCACGGGTGGTCGGCGACGACGACCAGCATCAGCTCGTCGGCGGCCACGACGCGCGACCGGACGCCCTCGGGGATGCTCGGCCCCCCGACGAAGCCGAGATCGGTCTGCCCGGAGACCACGCGGTCGATCACCGTGGTCCAGTTCGAGCTGTCGAAGTGGATGTCGAGCGGCGCGACCCCACGCTCCCGCGCGTCCTGCTGCAACGCGGCGAGCCACTGCGGCAGCAGATGCTCCGCGATGGTGAAGCTGGCGCTGACGCGGAGTCTGCGCCGACGGTCGTTGCGCAGCTCGGCGAGTCTGTCGTCCATGTCGCGGGCCGCGGCGAGCAGGGCGTGCGCGAAGCCGAGGACCTCGGTCCCGTCCGGCGTGAGAGTGGTGCCGAGCCGTCCGCGGACCACCAGGGGAAGCCCTGTCTGGGACTCCAGCGATCTGACCCGCGACGAGATCGCCTGCTCGGTCACGCCGCGCTCGCGCGCGGCGCCCGACAGACTGCCCCAGCGGGCCACGGCCACCAGTACCTCAAGGCTGTCGAGGCTGGGCATCCGGCTCCGGAGCGCCATCGCGGTGGCCTCCCTTCGCCGACACGTGGTCCCTCGTCAGACCGCCACGCGGCCGGGCGATGCAACCGTACCCGTCCGGCAGGACACCGCCGCCCGCCTCGGCCCGGCCCCGGACGCCTGCCCAGACCGCGTGCACATGGCGCCGTGACGGTCGCAGGGGGCACCGGCGACGGGTGGCATACGCGGGACACTCGGCGGCGTCGCCTCCGTCGGCCCATGAGTCGGCCCCGGCCTCCCGGCTGCTCCTACGCCTCGGGCCGAGCCGGGCGGAGCACTGTCCGGGCGGCTCCTGAAGCACCCCTCCCCAGGGCGGTGTTGAGCAGTCCGCCGCCGAGCACCGAGCGCCGTTCGCGGGGGCTGAGGTCGGCGAGGACCTCGAAGCTGTCTCCGCCCTCGATCCGGGCGGTCAGCCGTTGTTCGCCGGCGGCCAGCGCCGTCCGTACGCCGTCGATCCGGATGCGGGCGCCGACCGGGATCGCCCCGAGGACCGCCGGGTCCGCGACGCGGAGCGGGAGGACGCCATAGTTCACGAGGTTTTTACGATGCGTGCGGGAGTAGCTCAGCGCCAGCGCGAAGCGGAGGCCCATGAGGCGCGCGCCGGCGGCGGCCTGCTCGCGGCTGGAGCCCTGGCCGTAGTTCCGGCCGCCGATGATCACGTGGCCGTCGACACCGGCAAGCGCCTCGGCCCGCTCGACGTACGTCGGATCGGTGCGGGAGAAGAGGTAGCGGCTGATCGCCGGGAGGTTCGAGCGCAGCGACAGTGTCCGCTCGCCCCCGGGGAGGATCTCGTCGGTCGACACGTCATCGCCCACGCGCAGGATCACCTCGCAGGTGACGGAGGCCGGGATCGGGTCGAAGATCGGTGCCCGGTCGGCGCGGCTCCGGGCTCCGTGCGCCCCCTCCGCCGAGGGCGGCACCAGAAAGTCGGTGCTGACGACGTACTCCTCGACGCTCGGCGGGGCGTAGGCCGGGTAGCGGATGCCGAGGTCCTCCTCAAGGTCGCGGGGGTCGGTGATGACACCGGTCAGCGCCGCGGCCGCGGCCGTCTCCGGGGAGCAGAGGTAGACCGCGTCCTCGGGGGTCCCTGAGCGTCCGGGGAAGTTGCGCGGCATCGTGCGCAGGCTGATCTGGCCCGGCTCCATCGTCTGCCCGATTCCCACGCAGCCGAGGCACCCCGACTGGTGGATGCGGGCGCCGGCCTGGAGCAGCGCGCCGGCACCGCCGAGCTTCGTCATGTTGAGGACCGCCTGTCGGCTCGACGGGTTCACGTCGAAGGAGACTCCGCTCGCCGCGGCCCTGCCTGCGACCAGTGCCGCCGGGACCATGTAGTCGCGCAGGCCGGAGTTGGCGGAGGAGCCGATCACCACCTGGGCGACGGGACGGCCGGTCACCTCGCGGACCGGTACGACGTGGGCGGGGCTCCCGGGAAGCGCGATGAGCGGTTCGAGCCGTGACAGGTCGAGGACCTCGCTCCCGGCGTCGTACGTCGCTCCCTCGTCGGCGGCCAGCGGGACCCAGACGTCCGCACGGCCCTGGAGGGCGAGGAAGTGCCGGGTCCGCGCGTCGGAGGGGAAGACCGAGCTGAGCGCCCCCAGCTCCGTACCCATGTTGGCGATGACGTGCCGGTCCATCGCGGAGAGACAGGCGAGGCCGGGGCCCGAGTACTCGATGACCTGGCCGGCCAGGTCGTCGACACCGTGCCGGCGGAGCAGCTCCAGGACGACGTCCTTGGCGCTCACCCAGGCAGGCAGGGCGCCCTCGACGCGGACCCCGAAGACCCGTGGGCGGTCGAGGTAGAGCGGGCTGCCCGCCAGGACCGTGGCGAGGTCGAGGCCGCCGACGCCGATGGCCAGCATGCCGAGCCCGCCGGCCGAAGGCGTGTGGCTGTCGGCCCCGGCGAGCAGGGCGCCCGGCACGCCGAACCTGGCCATGTGGACACAGTGGCTGACGCCGTTGCCCGGCCGGGAGAACCAGATGCCGAGCTTGGCACAGACCTTGCGGAGGTAGGTGTGGTCGGAGGCGTTGTCAGGACCGATCTGGAGCAGGTTGTGGTCGACGTACTGGACGGCGAGCGGCACCGCCACCCGCTCCACCGCCATCGCCTCAAGCGCGGCGCACACGGCCGGGCCGCCGGAGTCCGGCATCAGGGTCTGGTCCACCCGGAGCGCGATCTCCGTTCCGGTGGCCGCCTCGTCGGAGAGCACATGGGAGGCGATGAGCTTCTCGGTGAGGTTCTGGGGCACGTCCGCCTCTTCTGCCGGGTCTTGGTCGGATGCGGGGATCAGTCGGCCGTCGTGGCGCGATCGGGTGCGGTGCCGGGGCGCCGCCGCAGCAGCACGCCCCGTAGCGACGCGTAGCCGACCACGGCGGCGAGCACGCACCACAGGACGACGGCCGTGGTCGAGCCGAAGAAGTACGAGACCTGGTTGTCGCCGAGCCGAAGGGCGCGGTCGAGGTTCGACTCCATCAGCGGGCCGAGGACGAGGCCGAGGATCATGGGTACGAAGGGGTAGCCGCCCGCGCGCATCGCCAGGCCCACGAGGCCGAACAGGACCACGAGGAACAGGTCGAACATCATGCTCCGGGTCGCGTACGCGCCGACCAGGCCGAGGACCAGGATGGGCGGGACCAGCAGCCCGGGACGGACGCGGACCACCGAGCGCATCGGGATCGCCAGCAGGATGCCGAGCGGGAGGATGAGCAGGCAGCACAGGAGCAGGCCGAAGAGCACCGTGTAGACGAAGGGGCCGTTGTCGCGGATCAGCGTCGGTCCCGGGGTCAGGCCGTGCAGGTAGAGGGCGCTGAGCATCACCGCGGCGGTCGCGCTGCCCGGGATGCCCAGCGCGAGCGTGGGTACGAGCGCCCCCGCCGTCACCGAGGTGTCGGCCGCCTCGGAGGCGACGATCCCCTCGGGCGAGCCCTTGCCGAACAGCTCGGGGTGCTTGGACGTGCTCTTGGCGCGGGCGTACCCGACGAAGCTCGACACCGCGGTGCCGGCACCCGGGGCGATGCCGATGACCAGGCCGATGACCGCCGACCTGACGATCACCCAGGGGTACGAGACCGCCAGCCGCATGCCGTGCCCGGCCTCGCCGACCTCGCTCCGGAGAGCGGCGACACCGGCGCGGACGACGCCCGTGAACGAGCGGTCGGCGGACGCGGTGTCGGCGTCGGCCGGGTCGGCACGCCGACGCGACCGGCCGCCGGTCCCGACCGTGGCGGACAGGGCGACCATCCCGGCGACGGCGAAGAGCCCGACGATGATGGTGGGCAGCGGGATGCCGTCCGCGAGCGGGAGCAGGCTGAAGGTCATCCGGCTGGCACCGCTGACCGGATCGAGGCCCACGGCGCCGAACAGCATGCCGGTGGACGCGGCGAGCAGGCCCTTGACGACGCTGCTGCCGATGACCGTGGCGATGACCATGAGACCGAAGAGCAGCACGATGCACATCTCGCGTGAGCCGATCTTCAGCGCGAGCTGGCTGAGCGGGTGGATCACGACGACGACCGCTGCCGCCGCCAGGACGCCCCCGGCCGCCGACCCGGTCCGCGAGATCGCGATCGCCAGGGAGGACTTCCCCTGCTGGGCGAGCGGATAGCCGTCGAACGCCGTGGCGGCCGCGCCCGGCGTGCCGGGGATGTTGAGGAGGATCGCGGGGACGGAGCCCGAGAAGGTGTCGCCCGCGTAGATCCCGCCCATGAAGATGAGGGCGTTCGTCGGCGACATCGTCAGGGTCAGCCCGAGCACCAGCGCGGCGGCGTTCGAGGCGCTGAACCCGGGGAGCAGGCCGGCGCCGAAGCCGGCCAGCAGGCCGAGGACGACGAAGAGAAGGCTGGAGAGGGTGAACAGGTCGCTCAGCCCCGCGGAGACGTCGGCCATCTCAGATCACCAGCCCGCGCGGCAGGGTGCTGACGTCGAAGAGCACCGTGAAGACCACGTACATCACCGGCAGGCAGCAGACGGTGGTGACCGCCGCTCTCGCCACCGGCACCCGCAGGAGCAGGAAGCCGGCGAGGAGGAAAACCGCCGTCGAGGTGTAGAAACCGAGCACCTGCATCACTCCGGCGTACCCGGCGAGCGCGAGGACGAGCGCGATCGAGCGCCAGTGCGTCCGCGCCCGTACGAGCACGCCGTCCTCGTGGCCCGACGGCGTACGGTCGGACTCGTCGTCGGGCCCGCGCCCGTCATCGGGCGGCGCCGCCCGCCTGCGGACGAGTTCGGCGGCCAGGTCGACGACGGCGAGGACCAGGACGGCTCCCGCGACGATCGCGGGATAGGCGAGCGCGGTGCCCCGAAGGCCGCGGATGCTGTGTCCGTAGACGAGGGCGAGCACGACGCAGAGCGCGGGGAAGAGCGTCTTGCGGATCAGGGTCATGGCCGGTGTCCGGTTCGTGGTCGGCGGCACGTCACTTGGGTTGCAGCTCGGGGTACTTCGCGATGACGGACTTGAGCTGCGGGATGGACGCGTCGACCTTGTTGTCGAAGGCGGACGGGGAGTCGGTCTGCAACTGCCCGAGCGAGTCGCTCTTCTTGAGGACCGTGTGATAGGCCGTGCTCGACCTCGCCGCGGCGAAGGCGTCCTGGAGCTTCTTGAACCGCTCGGGGTTCTCCTTGGCGCAGCCGGCGGGCACGCCGAGAGTGGTGAACGACTCGTTGACCGGGAAGCTGCCGCCCAGCGCCTTCGAGAACGTCGGGACGTCGCCGATCTGCTTCGCCCAGTTGTTCCTGTCCCAGGAGAGCGCCAGCGTGGTGGTGCGCGAGCGGATGCTCGCACCGTTGTAGATGCCGTTCTCCGAGGCGTCGACCTCACCGGCGAGCAGCGCCTTGCGGGCGGGGCCGCCGCCGTCGTACGAGACGATGTTGAACCGCGCCCCCGTCCTCTCCTCCAACTCGACAAGCGACGGGTAGTAGTTCGAGGTGTACTGGGAGATCCCGACCTTGACCTTGCCCGGGTGCCGCTTGGCGTAGTCGATGAACTCGGCGAGCGTCTTCCAGGGCGAGTCCTTGCGTACGACGAGGATGGCCGGGTCGACCGCGAGGCCGCCCAGGGAGCGGAAGTCGTCGTAGGTGTAGTCGACGTTCTTCTGGGTCAGGTAGGAGAACTGGATCTGCGGGGTGACGATCCCGACGAGGGTGTTGCAGTCCGGGGTGGCGCGGTGCGCAAGCGCCAGGCCGACCGCGAGTCCGGCCCCCGGCCGGTACTGCACGTTGATCTTGGTTCCGAGCTGCTTCTGAAGGACGGGGAGGAACGGGCCGATAATGGTGTCCTGTGATCCCCCGGGCGAGGTCGCGATGATCAACTGCATCGTCGATGCGGGCCACTTTCCGCTGCCGCCTCCGCCGACGCCGCTACAGGCGCTCGCCAGCGTTGCGGCGAGTCCAAGGCCCAGAACGGGCGCCAGCGCACGTCGGATTCTTCTCATTACGTCAAGCCCTTTCAGGGCGCGCCAAGGCGCATCGTTGCCAGGTCGGCGGCGGTCGAAAACGGGTCACGACGTCCCGGCGCACGTTGGCAGGCTTCCCGGGTGGCCACGGCACCGGGACGCCCCCGAGCGGCTTCTCAAGCACCGCGCCAGTGACTTAATTGGATCTTTCTACTTGCGAATACGACTGGTCAAGGCTGGAAATCGCAAGGTGACCCACTCTCTCCTTGGGACCACCCAAGTTGGTGCTGGGGCCGACAGCAGGGCATCCGGGGGCCGAGCGGCTCATCCACGAAGTCCGGACCGGATTGCCACTGCGCGAGGCCGCCATGACTGGAACGGGTTTGTCGGTGAGGGCGGCCCGGTGCCGATGGAGAGCAGCCCCAGAGCTCGCCGCAGCGGCGTGGCCCCGATCCCGCCGGCTGCACGGGCGATGTTTTGTGCAGAATCTTCTGGAGGCCCAGGAGCGGGCGGTCCCCGCTCGCTTCCGGCCTTGGCCCGCCGCTGCCCTTGGACCGCTCACCCCACCAGAAGCGCCGGACGAAATCTGAGCGGTTGCTGCGCCGTCCCAGGCGTGCGGCGATCGCACCGCAGGCGTCTGCCCCCAGTGCCAGCCTGGCCGGCCTTGAGTACACCGGCCACTCGTTCCAGATCGTCGGCGTAGAAGCTGTGGAGAAGATGTCACCGCCCGCCTCGTCCGCATGCCGGGCCGCGACCTGATAGCTCTTGATACGGATCGCGTTGGGTGTGAGGGCTGCGGCGACGCCGAGTTGCCCGGCCACCCATCGGGTAACGGCCGCCAGGTCAATCACGTCCAGGACCTTGGTGCCCACCTCGGGTGGAGGTCCGTCCGGCTCCGCCTCGCGTTGCTCCGCTTCCTCCGCGTCACCGTTGTCCGGGCCTTGGCCGGATACTGCACTGTCGCCCGGGGTGTAGTCAGTGAGCCGGGCAGCAGCAGAGCGCTGGGAGCGGCGACCGGTGCGGTGGGCGCCGGGCTGGGTCCCCTTGCGGGGGCGGTGACCGCGAAGGCGATCGAGCAGGACGGAGGTGACGGTGGTACGGCCTGAACAACGGTGCGCCAGACCTCTGGGGCAAGACCGCCCCAAGAGTCCGCTGGACCACTCCCGACCGCAGAAATCAGACCGCCACGAGCCGGACCCGATCGCCGCAGAGCTTAACCATGTCGTCGATATCGGAGGTCAACATGACCACCGGGCGGTGCTGTCGCAGGGCGGCCTCGGCGACCGCTGCGTCGATCGCGTAGTTATGCCCATGCAGACCGGCGTCCATGAGCAGCTTCGAGGCTGCCCTCGCTTCCTCGTCGCCCACCGGAACTACGCGCAGTCCGGAGAGCACCCAGTTCAGGCGGGCCTTGTTCGTGCGGGCGTGGACGGCCTCGATGATGGCAAGTGAGCTGGTCACGACCTCCATGCCACGTGAGCGCGCCTCAGTGATCAGAGCCACCACCTGCTCATCGTCGGCGAGCAGCTTGGGCCAGGGCGAGGAGAGCCTGACGGCCGGTGGTCAGGCGCCGCCACCGGGTCCCGATCCCCCCCTCACCGCACAGCGAGTCGTCCGGTCAGGTACCGCAGGGTGCGACGGGACAGGTCGATCGACGACGGATAGACAAGCACACGAAGCTCCTGGCAGACAGCGGATCTTGGTCGCGAAACCGTCAACCAGGAGCTTCGTGTTCCATAGATCCGTCCAACACCCGACCAGCGCCATCAGGTTGGAAAAGGCTCACTGTCTGAGACCCAGCACGAGCATCTCCATCTCATCCCAGCACCATCCCAGCACGGGAAAACACTAAGGGCCCGACTCCGAAGAGTCGGACCCTCTCTGAACTGCATGTTTGCCAGATCGACGACGTGGTGATATCTCAGCGGCTACACGTTAAACCGGAACTCCACCACATCCCCGTCCCGCATCACATAGTCCTTGCCCTCCATGCGGGCCTTGCCCGCTGCTCGGGCTTCGGGTACTGAGCCTGTGGTGATCAGGTCGTCGTAGGAGATGACCTCCGCCTTGATGAAGCCCTTCTGGAAGTCCGTGTGGATGACTCCGGCGGCCTGGGGGGCCGTGGCGCCCTTCTTGATGGTCCAGGCCCTCGCCTCCTTGGGGCCCGCCGTCAGATAGGTCTGGAGGCCGAGGGTGTCGAAGCCGACGCGGGCCAGGGTGACGAGGCCCGGCTCCTCCTGGCCGACGGACTGGAGGAGTTCAAGGGCCTCGTCGTCGTCGAGTTCGGCGAGGTCGGACTCCAGCTTGGCGTTCAGGAAGATGGCCTCGGCGGGGGCGACCAGGGCGCGCTGCTCGTCCTTGAACGCCTCGTCGACCAGCTCGTCCTCGTCGACGTTGAAGACGTAGAGGAACGGCTTCGTCGTCAGCAGGTGCAGGTCGTGCAGCGGCTCGGCGCGCTCCGTGCCCTGGGCGATGCCCGCGGCGAACAGGGTCTGGCCCGCGTCCAGGATCTCCTTCGCCTCCTCGACCGCCCGCACCTGCGCCTGGAGGTCCTTCTTCACCCGGGACTCCTTCTGGAGCCTCGGCAGCACCTTCTCGATGGTCTGGAGGTCGGCGAGGATCAGCTCGGTGTTGATCGTCTCGATGTCGTCCTTCGGGGACACCCGGCCGTCCACGTGGACGACGTTCTCGTCCTTGAACGCGCGGATGACCTGGCAGATCGCGTCGGACTCGCGGATGTTCGCGAGGAACTTGTTGCCCAGGCCCTCGTTCTCGCTCGCGCCCCGCACGATGCCCGCGATGTCGACGAAGTCGACCGTGGCAGGCAGCACCCGCTGCGACGAGAACAGCTCGGCGAGCTTCCCCAGCCGGGGGTCGGGGACGCCGACCACGCCGATGTTGGGCTCGATCGTGGCGAACGGGTAGTTGGCCGCCAGCACGTCGTTCTTGGTCAGGGCGTTGAACAGGGTCGACTTGCCGACATTGGGCAGACCGACGATTCCGATCGTGAGCGACACGTTGCGACTTCCCGGATGTCTGGGGTGGCAGGATGGGCCGGCCTTGGCCGGATGAGGGGCCGTGCGGGGCCGGCGCGCGGGCGTCGGCCGATCCACCAGTCTACGGCGTGGCGCGCCCCTCCCGGCCGTGGGCGGGCGCCGCCGGTTCGAACACGGCACGGCCCCTTTGGTCGAACGCAGGGCCAAGGAAGACCAAACGGCGTGTCCAACGAGTGGTTCGGCACATCATCGCACCTAAGTTGTTCCCGTGGATCATCCCAGGACGCGTCCCCCACAGACCCGCCCGCGCCGGACCGCACCGCTGCCGCCGCAGGGCGGCCCGCCGAGGCCGGCGGCACTCCCCCCGCTCCCGAGCACCACGTCGCCGCGCCTCCGCAGGCCCGAGGCCGAGGCCCGGCCGCGGCGCCCCTCAGGGCCCCCGCCCGGCGCCGCGCGGCCCCGGGTCTCGCCGGTCGCCCCGTATGTCTCCCGGGTGGTACGGGCGCTGAAGGGGGCCCCCAACCCGCGTCTTACCGGGCTCGGCGGCGGGCTCTTCTGCGCGGCCGTGATGCTCCTCGTCGCCTGCGCCGACCGCCTCGTACTGGGCAGTTCGCCCGTGGTGTACGGGGTGGTGTTCCTGCCGGTGGCGGCGCTCAGCGCGCTCTGGGTGCGGGGCGCGGACCTGGTGGCCGCGCCCGTGACGGTGCCGATCGGTTTCGCGGTGGGGGTGCTGCCGATCTGCGGTGGCACCGGGGGCTTCGGCGGCGAGATGATCGGCCTTTTCACCTCGCTCGCCCTGCACGCGGGCTGGCTCTACGGTGGCACGCTCATCGCCGGGGTGATCGCCACCGTGCGGAAGGTGCGGCTGATGCGCCGCCGGTTCGCCGCCCGCGCCGCCGCGCCCCGCGCTCCCCGGCCACGGGGCTACGCGGAGCCGGCGCTCAGAAGCGCGGGCGGGGGACGGATGGGCTGACGGGGGCGGCGGATCGGGGCCCTCAGGTCAGCAACCCCGGGGCCGGGGCCCCCGAGCCGGGGGCGGTGGGCTCGCAGGGCCTGTGGTCGGCGGTCGGTGGCTGAGCGGCGGCGAAGGGGCCCGCTGGGCAGGAGCCTGCGGGCCTCCGTCGGCTAGCGGCGTTGGGCCGCCCGCATGGCCGCGCCGACGATGCCCGCGTTGTTCTGGAGCTGGGCCGGGACGATCTCCGCCCTGATGCCCTTGATCAGCGGGACGAACTTCTCGGCCTTGCGGCTCACGCCGCCGCCGATGATGAACAGCTCGGGCGAGAACAGCATTTCCACGTGCGCCAGGTACTTCTGGACCCGGCGGGCCCAGTGCTCCCAGCTCAGGTCGTGGTCCTCCTTGGCCTTCGACGAGGCGTGCTTCTCGGCGTCGTGGCCGTGCAGCTCCAGGTGGCCGAGTTCGGTGTTGGGGACCAGCCTGCCGTCGACGAAGAGGGCGCTGCCGATGCCGGTGCCGAACGTCAGCAGGATCACCGTGCCGCCGCGGCCCTTGCCCGCGCCGAACTCGATCTCGGCGACGCCCGCCGCGTCCGCGTCGTTCACCACCGTGACCGGCAGGCCGCCGAGGCGCTCGCCGAGCAGCTCCCTGGCGTCGGTGTCGACCCAGCTCTTGTCGACGTTCGCCGCCGTGCGCACGGTGCTGCCCGCGGTCACCACGCCGGGGAAGGTGATGCCGACGGGACCCTTCCAGCCGAAGTGCTCCACGACGTCCCGTACGCCGTCGGCCACCGTGTCGGGCTTGGCCGGACGCGGGGTCAGTACCTTGTGGCGGTCGGCCGCCAGGTCCCCGCGGTCGAGGTCCACGGGCGCGCCCTTGATGCCGGAACCGCCGATGTCCACACCGAAGATCTGCATGTCCTTACCGTACGACCCCCGTCACACGGGGTCGCGCCGGGCGGGTCAGGCGCTCTCGGCCGCCGGCCGCTCGCGCGCCTCGGCCTGCCGCTGGTCGGCCTCGGCGCGCAGGTCGCGGCGCAGCTCCTTCGGGAGCGAGAACGTGATCGACTCCTCGGCCGTCTTCACGATCTCCACGTCCTCGAAGCCGCGCTCGGACAGCCACTCCAGGACGCCCTCGACCAGGACGTCCGGCACGGAGGCGCCCGAGGTGACGCCGACCGTGGCGACCCCTTCGAGCCAGCTCTCGTCGATCTCTGACGCGTAGTCGACGAGGTGCGCGGTGCGCGCGCCCGCCTGGAGGGCGACCTCGACGAGCCGCTTGGAGTTGGAGGAGTTGCGTGAGCCGACGACGATGACCAGGTCGGCCTCCGCGCCCATCTGCTTCACCGCGATCTGGCGGTTCTGCGTGGCGTAGCAGATGTCGTCGCTCGGCGGCGAGAGGAGCTGCGGGAACTTCTCCTTGAGGGCGCCGACGGTCTCCATGGTCTCGTCCACGGACAGCGTCGTCTGGGAGAGCCAGACCACCTTCGAGGGGTCGCGGACCTCGACCTGCGCCGCCTCCTCGGGGCCGTCGACGAGGGTGATGTGCTCGGGGGCCTCGCCCGAGGTGCCGATGACCTCCTCGTGGCCCTCGTGGCCGATCAGGAGGATGTCGAAGTCCTCCTTCGCGTAGCGCACGGCCTCCCGGTGCACCTTGGTCACGAGCGGGCAGGTCGCGTCGATGGTGGCGAGGCCGCGGGCGGCCGCCTCCTCGTGCACCACGGGCGCCACGCCGTGCGCCGAGAACATGACGATGGAGCCCTCGGGGACCTCGTCGGTGCGCTCGACGAAGACGGCGCCCTTCTTCTCCAGGGTCTGGACCACGTACTTGTTGTGGACGATCTCATGGCGTACGTACACCGGGGCGCCGTACTGTTCGAGGGCCTTCTCGACGGCGATCACCGCACGGTCCACCCCCGCGCAGTAGCCACGGGGGGCTGCGAGGAGAACGCGGCGGACGCGGCGGGCTGGCGTGGCTGTCATGGCATCCATCGTAAGGGTGAGCCCCCGGCGGTTGTGATCCCCTCTTCGGGCGGGTTTCACGAGCTGCCGACGGCAAAGGCGGGCGCGGGCGCGTATGGCCGCGAAACGGCGGGTCCTGGCGGGTCCCGGGCCCGGGGCGCTGTCGGTGGCGGCGGTTACGCTCGCGGCATGGCTGTGAACACGTCCGTGGACGCCCCGCTGCCGGTCGGCCAGGTCTCCAGGATGATCGGGGGCTGGATCGGCAGGCTCGGCGCGATCTGGGTGGAGGGGCAGATCACCCAGCTCTCGCGGCGCCCGGGCGCGGGCGTCGTCTTCCTGACCCTGCGCGACCCGTCGCACGACATCTCGGTGGGCGTCACCTGCTACCGGCAGGTGTTCGACTCGGTCGCGGACGTCGTCGCCGAGGGCGCCAGGGTCGTCGTGTACGCGAAGCCGGAGTGGTACGCGCCGCGCGGCCAGCTCTCGCTGCGCGCGGCGGAGATACGGCCCGTGGGCATGGGCGAGCTGCTCGCCCGCCTTGAGCGGCTGAAGAAGTCACTGGCCGCCGAGGGGCTGTTCGCGCCCGAGCGCAAGCGGGCGCTGCCGTTCCTGCCGCAGCTCGTGGGCCTGGTCTGCGGGCGCGCCTCGGCCGCGGAGCGCGACGTGCTGGAGAACGCGCGCCACCGCTGGCCCGCGGTGCGCTTCGAGGTGCGCAACGTCCCGGTGCAGGGCGTGCACGCGGTGCCCGAGGTGGTGCGGGCGGTCAAGCAGCTCGACGCGCTCGACGAGGTCGACGTGATCATCGTGGCGCGCGGCGGCGGCAGCGTGGAGGACCTGCTGCCGTTCTCCGACGAGCAGTTGGTCCGCACGGTGGCGGGCTGCGGTACACCCGTGGTGTCCGCCATCGGGCACGAGCCCGACCAGCCGCTGCTCGACCTGGTGGCCGACCTGCGCGCGTCCACGCCGACCGACGCGGCCAAGAAGGTCGTGCCCGACGTCGGCGAGGAGCACGAGCGGGTGCTGTGGCTGCGGGATCGCGCGCGGCGCACCGTGGAGGCGCTGGTGGAGCGCGAGGAGCGGGGTCTCGCGCACGCGCTCGCGCGGCCCTCGATACAGGACCCGTACCGGATGGTCGGGGAGCGCGAGGAGCAGGTGGGCACGCTGGTGGAGCGGGCGAGACGCACCGTGGGCCATCTGCTCGACCGGGCCGACTCCGAGCTGTCGCACACCCGCGCGCGGGTGCTCGCCCTCTCGCCCGCCGCGACGCTCAAGCGCGGCTACGCGGTCCTCCAGCGCGAGGACGGCCGCGCGGTGCGTGCGGCCCGTGAGGTGGCGGCGGGCGAGCCGCTGCACGCGCGGGTCGCCGAGGGCGACTTCACGGTGCGGGTGGTTGAGCGGGGGGAAGAGCGGGGGCAGGGGGAGAGGGAGGCGGCGGGCGGCGGCGCCGGGGAAGTCGACGAGAGCGGGGATTCCTAGAGTGGGCGGCATGAGCGAGGGTGTGGGTACGGACGGGGCGGCGCTCGGGTACGAGCAGGCGCGGGACGAGTTGATCGACGTGGTACGGCGGCTGGAGACCGGGGGGACCTCGCTTGAGGAGTCGCTCGCGCTGTGGGAGCGCGGCGAGGAGCTGGCGCGGGTGTGCCGCCGCTGGCTCGATGGCGCGCGCGCCAGGCTCGACCGGGCGCTCGCCGAGGGCGACGCGGAGGACGACGGAGAGGACGACGGGTCGCGCGGCGAGGGGCGGGGCGGCGGGGACGGTGACGAGGCCGAGGGCGGGCCCGGTGGCGGGGAGGAAGCCGAGTAGCGGGGCCGGGGGGCAGGCGGCCGGGGGCGCGTGGCGGGGCCCGGCATGCGCGAGGCCCCCGGCAGGGCAGCCCGCCGGGGGCCTCGCGCATACGTCGGGGCCGCGACGTCACCGCCTCTGGACGCCGGGCCGCGCGCCAAGGATGTCATGAACTCAGGGGCTCGCCGAACCGGCCGGGTCCGCCGCTTCTGCCTTCAGCGCCCCCGCCATCTCGGCCAGCCGCTGGAACGACGCCGTGCCCGTGACCACGGTCGTCGCCTTCTTCCCCGGCAGCACGAGGGCGTCGTACTTGGCGCCCTCGTAGCGCCGCCAGACCTGGTCGCCGATGCGCTGGGTGGCATCCGTGCGCCTGGCGCCCTGGGAGACGTCCTCGACGAAGGACGCGGGGTCCTCGGTGGACTGCTCCACGGCCACGTACTCGCCCTTCGGGTCTTGGAAGCCGAGGTGCCAGGTGTCGTCCTCGGCGCCGTCGTAGCGGACCACGGTGGGCTTCCAGGCGTGCGGCAGTCCCTCAGGGGCGGCCACGGGGTACGGGGCGGCGCGGCGCGCGGTCAGCAGCTCCACGCTGTAGTCGATCCGCTTGACCGGGGGCTCGTGGTCGTCGTGCGGGATGAACAGGTAGACGACGAAGGCGACGATGAGGATGGCGCCGAGGGACAGCACCATGTCGAACACCCGGTTGCCGCTGCGCTTGCGGCCGTTGGAGGCGGCGGGGGCGCCTTCGGCGCTGCGCGGCGCCGGGATGTCCGTCGGCGGGGCCTGGGGCGGGACGGAGGGGCCGGGGGCGGTGGGGTCGGCGGGAGTGTCAGGGGTACCCGGGGTGTCGGGCTTGCCCGTGGCGTCGGGCTCATCCGAACCGGCGGGGGTGCCGGGAGTCTTCTCGGCGGTGGCCCGTCCCGTCGTTTCGGCCGTTTCGGCCGTTTCGGTTTCTTCGGCGGGGCCTGCCGCCTCAGTCGCCTCCGCGGGCTCGGAGCGTGCGGCGGGGGCCGCGCGCGGGGGCTCCTGACCCGCCCCCGGGGTGTCGGCGCCCGTGGATGCGGGCGTCCGCGCCGCCGCGCCGTCCGTTTTGTCGTCGGTCCCGCTGTCCGTACCAGCCACGTACCCATCGTCCCAGGCGCCCGATCGCGCCATGTGACCGGCCCCGCGTCTCTTGTGGCGCTCATTCGTGGGGAAGTCCGCTCATAATGTTGGTATGCGGTGGGAGTCGGGTGACTCCTTCCGGCCGTCGTCGTACAGGAAGGTGCGCCCGATGACCGACCACCATCTCCCGTCGGAGCTTGAGGTTTCCCCCGAAGCTCCCGACCGCAATCTCGCGCTCGAACTCGTCAGGGTCACTGAGGCGGCGGCGATGGCCGCCGGCCGCTGGGTGGGGCGCGGCGACAAGAACGGCGCCGACGGGGCCGCGGTGCGGGCCATGCGGGCCCTGGTCTCGACCGTGTCGATGAACGGCGTGGTGGTGATCGGCGAGGGCGAGAAGGACGAGGCGCCCATGCTGTTCAACGGGGAGCGGGTGGGCGACGGCACCGGCGCCGAGTGCGACATCGCGGTCGACCCCATCGACGGCACCACGCTGGCCGCGAAGGGCATGCCGAACGCGGTGGCGGTGCTGGCCGCGGCCGACCGGGGCACCATGTTCGACCCGTCGGCGGTCTTCTACATGGACAAGCTGGTCACGGGGCCCGATGCGGCCGACAGCGTGGACATCGAGGCGCCGGTCGCGGAGAACGTCCGCGCGGTGGCGAAGGCGAAGCGCTCCACGCCCGAGGACGTCACCGTCGTCATCCTGGACCGGCCGCGGCACGACGGGATCATCAGGGAGGTGCGGGAGACCGGGGCCCGTATCAAGCTCATCTCCGACGGCGACGTGGCGGGCTCGGTGCTCGCGGTGCGCGAGGGCAGCGGCGTCGACCTGCTGCTGGGGATCGGGGGGACGCCCGAGGGGATCATCTCGGCGTGCGCGATCAAGTGCCTGGGCGGGGTGATCCAGGGCAAGCTGTGGCCGAAGGACGCGGCCGAGCGGCAGCGGGCGCTGGACGCGGGGCACGACCTGGACCGGGTGCTCGGCACGGACGACCTGGTGTCGGGCGAGAACGTCTTCTTCGTCGCCACCGGCATCACCGACGGGGAGCTGCTGCCCGGGGTGGGCTACCGCCCCGAGACCGCCACGACGTCGTCGCTGGTGATGCGGTCGAAGTCGGGCACCATCCGGCAGATCGACTCCACGCACCGGCTCGCCAAGCTGCGCGCCTACAGCACCATCGACTTCGACCGGGCGAAGTGAGGCGGTGACCGCGAGCCGCCCCACTCTCTGAAGTGCCGTTCCGGCGGGGGTGTCCGGCCGGGGCGTCGGGGGCCGTCCGTAGGGTGGCGTGGAGCGACTGGAGCGACGAGAGGGGTGGCGGATGGCCACGTTCCTGAAGCGTTTCGCGAGGGCGACCGGTGTGTCCTGTACGGCGATCGGCGTCTGCCACGCGGCCTACGGGGTGCGATCCGTGCCGGGCGCCGTGGACGCGAACACGACGGTGGACTCGCGTGAGCGCTTCTACGGCGCGATGTTCGCCGCCTACGGCCTGGCCTGGATCGCCGCCGCCCGCAGGTCGCCCGTGCCCGCGCCCGCGGTACGGGCGCTGGCCGGGGCCATGGCGCTCGGCGGTGTGGGGCGCGCGGTGTCGCTGGCCGACAGGGGCGGCCCGCACTGGTTCCAGAACGTGCTGACCGCCGTCGAGTTCGCCGTGCCCGCGGCCTTCCTCGCGCTCGCGGGGAGCGACGAGAGGGCCGTCGCGGAGGGTGCGGGGAGCTGAGGGGGCGCCGGGTGTCAGGCCGCGGGGACGCGGCGCCTGCGGCGGGCGAGAACCACCCTGCGCTCGGCGGCGGTGAGCCCGCCCCAGACCCCGTACGGCTCGGGCTGGAGCAGGGCGTGCTCGCGGCACTCGACCATGACGGGGCAGCGCGCGCAGACCCGCTTCGCGGCGTCCTCGCGTGACAGCCGGGCCGCGGTGGGCTCCTTGGACGGCGCGAAGAACAGGCCCGCCTCGTCGCGTCGGCAGACCGCCTCCGTATGCCAGGGCGTGTCCTGGTCCCGGCCTCCCGCGGGCGTTCGCTGAGCGGGAACGGCGACGACCTGCACGGACTGGCGCGGAGTTTGCAGCACGGTCTACTCCTGACGACGGCTTCGCGAGCGAGCGACGATGCAGCAAGGTCTACCCGCTGTACGCGGGCCTAAGCGTTGCGTTGGGGCCCACGCCGGTTCTCAGCCAGGCGCGTTGGGGAGCACACGCGCGCTACGGGAGCCGCCCCCCGAGGCCCGAAGCCCCCTCCCGGGCGGGCCCTCAGGGCACCCGGCGCGGCACCGCACGGCGAGGCCGGAGCGAATGATTCCGGCCACCCGGAGGGGCCGTGAGCGCCCGGGGGGCGATGCGTGGCAGAGGGGGCGGCAGGGCACCGGCGGGTGGCACACGAGCGGGGCGCGGTGGGCGCCACCGGCGGGACGCGGTGGGGCGCCACAGGTGAGGCGCGGGCAAGGCGCGCGGGCGGGGACGCCGCGCAGGGGGCGGCGGCTGGGGCGGGCTCGTCGAAGTGGTCGTGCGGCCGGGGCAGGGCCCGTACGGCGCCGGGGCGGCGGGTGCGTGGACGGGGCGCCGGGGCTGCTCAGAGGTCGAAGCGCTTGCGGAGCATGTCCCTGAGGTCGCTGATGACGCGGCCGCGGCGCGGCTTGGCCTCGATGTTGCCGAGCACGGTGACGCCGTCGACGAAGACGACGGGCGCCTCGGGCTCCGCGGAGTCGAGCACGTCGACCTTGAAGTTGCCGAGGACGCCGATGCCGTTGCCGCGCAGCGACACGTTCTCCGGCACCCGGATCTCGACGTTGCCGAACACCGCGTACGCCTTGATGGTCACGTGCTGGTACTCGAAGAGGGCCTCGCTGAGGTCGAGCGAGACGGTGCCGAAGATCGCGTACACCCGGGAGCTGCGGGCCACCCGCCAGCGGCCCTTGCGCTGGGTGGTGCTGAGGACGGCGACCATGGTCTCCTCCGGCGCCACGGGCCCCGAGGGCGCGGGGGGCTCGTACGCGCCGGGGCGTGCGCGCGTGGGGCGCTCGGCGGCGGGGGCCGGCAGGTCGGCGACGTACGGCTCTATCTCCCCGAAGGTCTTGGCGCGGTAGACGCCCTCGACCCGCTCGGAGTGCTCCTCCGCCGTGAGCCGCCCCTCGGACAGCGCCTCGCGCAGGATGTCGGCGGCACGGTCCCGGTCGGCGTCCGAAGCCCTGAGGCCGGTGGCGGGCGCTTGGGTCTGGGCTTGCTCGGGGCGCTTTTGGAGGTCCACGGCAGCAGCGTACCGAAACGCGATAGATCGCGACTACCCCCTGGGGGCGGAAGGCGGGCGGGGACGCCGGGCCGGGGGCGGGGCCCGGCGGGGCGTGCGCGGGGGCGGATTACGCTGAGCGGGGCCGTCCGCGTCGGCCGCGCCCCGTGTCCCTGCTGGGGTCCGCAGGGTCCGCCCCGTCTTCGCCGAGTGAGGTATGGCCGCAATGCCAGAGTTCCAGTACTCCGATCTGCTTCCCACGGGTCCCGACACCACGCCGTACCGGCTGGTGACGTCCGAGGGGGTCAGCACCTTCGAGGCCGGGGGGCGCACGTTCCTCAAGGTCGGGCCCGAGGCGCTGCGGAGGCTGGCGGAGGAGGCGATCCACGACATCCAGCACTATCTGCGCCCGGCGCACCTCGCCCAACTGCGCCGCATCGTGGACGACCCCGAGGCGTCGTCGAACGACAAGTTCGTCGCGCTCGACCTGCTGAAGAACGCCAACATCGCGGCGGCCGGGGTGCTGCCGATGTGCCAGGACACCGGCACCGCGATCGTGATGGGCAAGCGGGGGCAGGGCGTGCTCACCGAGGGCGGGGACGAGCGGGCGCTGTCGCACGGCGTCTACGACGCGTACACCCGGCTGAACCTGCGTTACTCGCAGATGGCGCCGCTGACGATGTGGGACGAGAAGAACACCGGCTCCAACCTGCCGGCCCAGGTCGAGTTGTACGCAACGGACGGCGACGCGTACAAGTTCCTGTTCATGGCGAAGGGCGGCGGCTCGGCCAACAAGTCGTTTCTGTACCAGGAGACGAAGGCGGTGCTGAACGAGCCGGCCATGATGCGGTTCCTTGAGGAGAAGATCCGTTCGCTCGGCACCGCGGCCTGCCCGCCGTACCACCTGGCGATCGTGGTGGGCGGCACCAGCGCCGAGTTCGCGCTGAAGACGGCGAAGTACGCGTCCGCGCACTACCTCGACGAGCTGCCGGCCGAGGGCTCGCCGGCCGGCAACGGCTTCCGGGACCGCGACCTGGAGGAGAAGGTCTTCGAGCTGACGCAGAAGATCGGGATCGGGGCGCAGTTCGGCGGCAAGTACTTCTGCCACGACGTGCGGGTGGTACGGCTGCCGCGGCACGGCGCGTCCTGTCCGGTCGCGATCGCGGTGTCCTGCTCAGCCGACCGGCAGGCGCTGGCGAAGATCACCGCGGAGGGCGTCTTCCTTGAGCAGTTGGAGACCGATCCCGCGCGGTTCCTTCCGGAGACGACCGACGCGCATCTGGGTACGGACGCGGAGGGCGCGGAGAGCGATGTCGTACGGGTCGACCTGCGCCGACCCATGGACGAGATCCTTGCGGAGCTGACCAGGTACCCGGTCAAGACCCGGCTGTCGCTGACCGGGCCGCTGGTCGTCGCGCGCGACATCGCACACGCCAAGATCAAGGAACGGCTCGACGCGGGCGAGGAGATGCCGCAGTACCTCAAGGACCACCCCGTGTACTACGCGGGGCCCGCGAAGACCCCCGAGGGGTACGCGTCCGGCTCCTTCGGGCCGACGACCGCGGGGCGCATGGACTCGTACGTGGCGCAGTTCCAGGCGGCCGGGGGCTCCAAGGTGATGCTCGCGAAGGGCAACAGGTCGGGGCAGGTCACCCGGGCCTGCGAGGAGCACGGGGGCTTCTACCTGGGCTCCATCGGGGGGCCCGCGGCGCGGCTCGCGCAGGACTGCATCAAGAAGGTGGAGGTCGTCGAGTACGAGGAGCTGGGGATGGAGGCGGTGTGGAAGATCGAGGTGGAGGACTTTCCGGCGTTCGTCGTCGTCGACGACAAGGGCAATGATTTCTTTGCCGCGCCGACGTCCGAGCCTACGTTCACGAGTATTCCGGTTCGGGGTGGTACGGGCGGCGGGAGCCGGGGGGTGGGCTGAGGGTTCGGGGGTTCCCCGGGTCCAGCCCCAGCCCCAGCCCCCGGGAACACATTTCGCCACTCCCGTGCTGAAACGTGAAACGTACCGGCTTCCGGGTACGCGGCCGGGGCCGAAGAGCGATGTGGGAGGAAACGGGTCATGGGTGAGGGTGGGTTTCGGGTCGAGCACGACTCGATGGGGGAGGTCAGGGTGCCCGCGGACGCGAAATGGCGGGCGCAGACCCAGCGTGCCGTCGAGAACTTCCCGATCTCGGGCCAGCGCCTGGAGCGCGCCCACATCGAGGCACTGGCGCGGATCAAGGCCGCGGCGGCGCGGGTGAACGCGCGGCTCGGCGTGCTGGACGCGGACATCGCGCGGGCGGTCGAGGAGGCCGCCGCCGAGGTCGCCGAGGGGCGCTGGGACGCGCACTTCCCCGTGGACGTGTTCCAGACCGGTTCAGGCACCTCGTCGAACATGAACACCAACGAGGTGCTCGCCACCCTCGCCACCGAGCGCCTGGGCCGCCCCGTCCACCCGAACGACCATGTGAACGCGTCGCAGAGCTCCAACGACGTGTTCCCCTCCAGCATCCACATCGCCGCCACCGCCGCCGTCACCGGCGACCTGGTCCCGGCGCTCGGCCACCTCGCGGAGGCGCTCGAACGCAAGGCGGCCGAGTTCTCCGACGTGGTGAAGTCCGGGCGCACCCATCTCATGGACGCCACCCCGGTCACCCTCGGCCAGGAGTTCGGCGGCTACGCGGCCCAGGTCAGGCACGGTGTGGAACGGCTCGAAGCGGCGCTGCCCCGGCTCGCCGAGCTGCCACTCGGCGGCACCGCGGTGGGCACCGGGATCAACACACCGGCCGGGTTCTCCGCCGCGGTGATCGAGGAGGTGGCCGCGGCGACCGGGCTGCCGCTGACCGAGGCGCGCGACCACTTCGAGGCCCAGGGCGCGCGTGACGCGCTCGTGGAGACCTCGGGCCAGCTCCGTACCGTCGCGGTCTCCCTCACCAAGATCGCCAACGATCTGCGGTGGATGGCGTCGGGACCGCGCACCGGGCTCGCCGAGATCAACCTGCCGGACCTCCAGCCCGGCTCCTCGATCATGCCGGGCAAGGTCAACCCGGTGCTTCCCGAGGCGGTGCTCCAGGTCGCGGCGCAGGTCACAGGCAATGACGCCGCGGTGGCCGCGGCAGGCGCCGCGGGCAACTTCGAGCTGAACGTGATGCTCCCGGTGATCGCCAGGAACCTGCTGGAGTCGGTGCGGCTGCTCGCCGCCGTCGTACGGCTGCTCGCCGACCGCACCGTCGACGGCATCACCGCCAACGTGGAGCGCGCCAGGGAGTACGCCGAGTCCTCGCCCTCCGTGGTCACCCCGCTGAACAAGTACCTCGGCTACGAGGAGGCGGCCAAGGTCGCCAAGAAGTCGCTCGCCGAGCGGAAGACGATCCGCGAGGTGGTGCTCGAATCGGGCTACGTGGAGCGCGGCGACCTCACGGAGGCCCAGCTCGACGAGGCCCTCGACGTGCTGCGGATGACCCACCCCTGAGCCCGCGCCCGCGCTGCCTGGACGCCCGTCCCCGTAGCCCCCGCACCGCCCTCCGAGGGCCGCCCCGGCAAACCGGCAGAACCCCACCGGCGCCCCGCGCTCCTGGCGCACCTGGCGCCGCGGGCCCGCCGGGGTGACCACCTACTATTCGTTCATGAAGGACGACGTGACACCGGCCCGCGCGGGGGACAGCGGCGGGCGCTGGGCGCCCGGCACCCACATCCTGTGGCGCTACCGCGAGAACGGCGGCACGGGCGTGCACATCTGCCGCCCCGTCACCGTCGTGCGCGACACCGCCGAGCTGCTGGCGGTGTGGATGGCCCCCGGCACGCCCTGTGTCAGGCCGGTGCTCGCCGACGGCACACCCGTGCACCGGGAGCCGCTGGTCACGCGCTACCGCAAGCCGCGCACGGTGTGCACGGTCCCCTGGGCGGGCACAGGACTGCTCAAGCTGGCCAGACCTGGCGACCCGTGGTCGGTGTGGCTGTTCTGGGAGCAGGGCTGGCGGTTCAAGAACTGGTACGTGAACCTGGAGGAGCCCCGGCTGCGATGGTCGGGCGGGGTGGACTCCGAGGACCACTTCCTGGACATCTCGGTGCTCCCCGACCGTAGCTGGAGCTGGCTCGACGAGGACGAGTTCGAGGCGGCGCAGACGGCGGGTCTGATGGGCCGGGAGAAGGCCGCGGCGGTGCGCGAGGCGGGCCGCGCCGCACTCGAACTGATCACCGAGTGGGGACCCCCGTTCTCGGGGGGCTGGGAGGATTTCCGGCCTGATCCCTCCTGGACGATTCCGTCGCTTCCGGACGACTGGGGCCGGGCTCCCGGGGGTGCGGCTCCATGAGACTCTTGCAAGGCCCCCGTGGTGCGCCCGTAGGATCGTGTGGTTCCGCGGCGGCGGGCAGTGGCAACTCCTTTGGTCCACGCGAGTCCTGACACGACGTCATCGAGGAGCGTCAGTAACGTGCGAGGGTGGCGAGCGGTTCCCCGAGCGCGGCGGCCGGTCAACGCGGGTAACCCCGCGGCCGGGAACCGCCGAAGCCACCGCGGCGTTGTGTGGCGCCCGCCCTGCCGGTCACGGCGGGAGCGGCACGGCCCGGATGCGTCCCCGGCGGCCTGGAGCGCATCGGACGGGGTTTCGATTCCGTTCCCCGGGCCGCCAATGCGGGTATCGGGTCTCCGGCGGGACGAGTCGCGCCCCGGCGCGCCCCGTAAGGACCGCGCGGGGAGCGGCGCCCCCGCCACGGCACACTCCCCCAGCACCCCCAGACCGACCCGCGCAGTACCCGAACGCCAGCAGCACTTCGGCCGGCGCGCCAGAAACCGCGTGACGCACCTGGTGACGCATGGACGGCGCGCGCGGCGCGCGGCCCCGGACGGACGGATTCGACACGCGTGACGGAGCATCCCACCTCCCCTGAGGGGCGGCGGCCCGAGGCCGCGCGCCCGCCGCAGCCCGCGGACCCCCGCGGGGTACCGCTGAGCGCCCCGGAGGCGCCGCGGGCCCCGAGACCCGGCATGCCGCCCGCGCAGCCCGTCGCCGCCGCCCAGGGCGGCGAGCACAGCCAGTCGCCCGCCGAGGAGACCACCGGGCCGAGGGCCCGTCCGGCGCCCGCCATGGAGGCGGGCGGCGGCTCCTGGCGCCCCGAGCCAGGCGCTGAGCACTCGGGGGCCGCCGCGGACCCGTATCTGGCCGCCGCGGCGGGCGCCGACGCGGGGCGGCTCGTGCCGCACCCGGCGAGCGGCGGCGCGCCGCACGGGGCGCTGCTGCGCGACGGCGACCGGCTGCGGTTCGTGGGCGCGGCGACCCGGCGCATCGCGCGCGGCATGGACCTCGACGAGATCGTGATGGGCCTGTGCCGGGCGACCGTGCCGACGTTCTCCGACGCGATCCTGGTCTATCTGCGCGACCCGCTGCCGGTGGGCGACGAGCGGCCCGCGGGCCCCATGGTGCTGCGGCTGCGCCGCTCCGACCGGCTGCGGCCGCTCGACAACGGCACGGACGGCGCGGAGCTGGGCGCCGACCCGCTCGACCCGACAGGTGGTCCGCTGCTGCCGCCGCCCGCGCCCGAGCCGGAGTTCGTGGTCGCGGGCGAGCTGTGCGAGGTGCAGCCGGGCGGCGCGCTCGCCGAGGTGCTGCGCGGGGTGCGCCCGGTCTTCACGGACGCGCCCGCGGCGCTGGCCGCGCTGCCGGAACTGCTGGGCGGCAGTGGTGGTGTGCCCTCGGGCAGGCGGGCCATCCTGGCGCCGCTGCGGGGCAGGCGCCGGGTGATCGGTGCGGCACTGTTCCTGCGCGGTCCCGAGCGGCCCGTGTTCGAGAGTGACGACCTGCTGGTCGCGGCGCAGCTCGCGACGCACAGCGCCCTCGGTATCGACAAGGCCATGCTGTACGGGCGCGAGGCGTACATCGCGGACGAGTTGCAGCGCACCATGCTCCCCGAGACGATGCCGCGGCCCACCGGGGTCAGGCTGGCCTCGCGCTATCTGCCGGCGGCGGAGACCGCGCGGGTCGGCGGCGACTGGTACGACGCGATCCCGCTGCCGGGCAGCAGGGTGGCGCTGGTCGTCGGGGATGTCATGGGGCACTCGATGACCTCGGCGGCGATCATGGGCCAACTGCGGACCATGGCGCAGACCCTCGCGGGCCTCGACCTGCCGCCAGAGGAGGTGCTGCACCACCTGGACGAGCAGGCCCAGCGGCTCGGCGCCGACCGCATGGCGACCTGCATCTACGCGGTGTACGACCCGGTGTCGCACCGCATCACCGTCGCCAACGCGGGCCATCCGCCGCCGGTGCTGCTGCACCTGGGCGGCAGGGCCGAGGTGCTGCGGGTGCCGCCGGGGGCGCCGATCGGGGTCGGCGGTGTCGACTTCGAGGCGGTGGACCTGGACGCGCCCGCGGGCGCCACACTGCTGCTGTACACCGACGGCCTTGTGGAGTCCCGGCTGCGGGACGTGTGGACGGGCATCGAGCAGTTGCGGGAGCGGCTGGCCGCGACCGCGCAGCTCACCGGGCCCGACCACGCGCCGCCCCTTGAGGCGCTGTGCGACGAGGTGCTCGACATGCTGGGCCCCGGCGACCGCGACGACGACATCGCGCTGCTCGCCGCCCGCTTCGACGGGATCGCGCCGAGCGACGTGGCGTACTGGTTCCTCGACCCGGAGACGGCGGCGCCCGGCAGGGCGCGGCGCCTGGTGCGCAGCGCGCTCGCCCGCTGGGGCCTCGACGACCTGGTGGACTCGATGGAGCTGCTGGTCAGCGAGGTGGTGACAAACGCGGTCCGGTACGCGTCACGGCCGATCACGCTGCGGCTGCTCCGTACCGACGTACTGCGCTGCGAGGTCGGCGACGACGTGCCGCAGTTGCCCCGGCTGCGGCAGGCACGCGCCACCGACGAGGGCGGGCGCGGCCTGTACCTGGTCAACCGGCTGACCAGGCGGTGGGGCGCGACCCGGCTCAGCACGGGCAAGGTCGTGTGGTTCGAGGTGCCGACCAACGGGACGACCTGAGCGACGCCGCGCCGACGCCGCCCCGACGTCCCGGGGCCCGGCCCCGGCTTCCGACGCCGGCCCCCGCGCCCGCGGGCCCAGGCCGTGGCCGGGAGCCGGAGGCTAGAAGCCGAGGTTCCGCGGCGGCGGCACCCCCGGGCTCGTGGAGGGGCCGCCGGTCGGGTCGCCCGGCGGGTCCTCGCTTGTCGGGGGCGACTCGGGGCCGCCAGGTCCTCCGGGGTCGCCGCCCGGCGGTGACTCGGGTCCCGTGGGGTCGTCGGAGGGCGGCTGCTGGCTCGAAGGCGGCGGGCTGGAAGGCCCGTCGGACGGCTCGTCGCTCTCGCCGGTGCCGTCGCCCGGGTCCCGGGTCTGCCGGGCCGGCGGGTCGGACACCCCGGCGCCCTTGTCGGTGTCCAGGTCGAAGCGGCTCGGCTCGCCCATGGCGTCGAAGGTGTACGCGGCCCAGATCTGCGCGGGGAAGCTGCCGCCGTCGACCCTGGGCAGGCCGCCCGCGCCCTTCATCGGGACCTGGGCGCCGCGCTTGACCACCTTGCCGTCGTCGCCCTTGGTGTCCTTCGCGGCCTCGCCGAACAGGCCGACGGAGGTGACCAGGTCGGGCGTGTAGCCGGTGAACCAGGCCGACTTGTTGTCGTCGGAGGTGCCGGTCTTGCCCGCGACCCGCTGCACGGGGCTGCGTACCGCGGAGCCGGTGCCGTCGTCGACGACGCCGGTCAGCACCGAGGTGACCGAGTCCGCCGCCGCCCTGCTGACGACCTGGTCGCCGGGGCTTTTCGGCAGGTCCACCGGGGCGCCCTGGCTGGTGGCCGACTTGACGATGTGCGGGGTGACCCGCTTGCCGTGGTTGTCGAGGGTGGCGTACACCCCGGCCATCTCCAGCGGGCTCGCGCCCATGGAGCCGAGGGTCTGGGCGGGCACCACGGGCAGCCCGTCGACGTCCATGCCGAGCTTGCCCGCGGTCTTCATCACCTCGTCCATGCCGACGTCCACGCCCATCTGCGCGAAGACGGCGTTGATGGACTTGTTCATGGCCCGCTGCACGGTGACGGGGCCGTAGTCGACGTCGTCCTCGTTGGGCGGCGCGAAGGGGATGTCGCTGCCCTTGACGGCGCGTTTGCTGGTGCCGTCGTAGACGGTGTCGGCGTTGATGGGGACGCCGTCCTGGGTCTTGGCGTCCTGGTCGAGGGCGGCGGCGAGGATCAGCGGCTTGAAGGTGGACGCGGGCTGGTAGTCGCGGCGGGTGGCGTTGGACGTCCAGTGGTCGGTGAGACTGGTGCCGCCGTAGAGGGCGACCACGTCGCCGTTCTTCGGGTCCACCGAGACCGCCCCGGCCTGTACGTCGGCGTCGACGGCGCGCTGCTTCGGGGCGAGCCGGCTGCGCAGCTTCTGCTTGACCGCGCCCTCAAGCTCCTTCTCCTTCTTCTTGTCGATGGTGAGCGTGACCGTCCAGCCGCCGGCCTCGAACTCGGCGTCGGATATCCCCTTCTCCTTCTCCACCTCCGCCTTGGCGGCCTGGACGAAGTAGCCCTCCTGGCCCTGGAGTCCGTCGGCGGCCTTGGGGGAGCCGGGGACGGGGAACTTGAGCCCGCCGCGCTCGGCCGCGCCGAGCCAGTGCTCGTCGACCATGTTGTCCAGGACGTAGTTCCAGCGGGCGGTGACGAGTTTCTTGCCGCTGTCGGTGGCCTGCGTCCAGTCGTACTGGCTGGGGGCCTGGAGCAGCGCGGCGAGGTAGGCGCCCTCGGCGACGTCGAGGCGGCGGGCGTCCTTGCCGTAGTACGCCTGCGCCGCGGCCTGGATGCCGTACGCGCCGCGGCCGTAGTAACTGGTGTTCATATAGCCCTGGAGGATGTCGTCCTTGGACTTCTCGCGGTCCACCTTCAGGGAGATGACCAGTTCCTTGAGCTTGCGGGTGACCGTCTGGTCCTGGTCGAGGTAGTAGTTCTTGACGTACTGCTGGGTGATCGTCGAACCGCCCTGCCTGCCGCGCCCTGTGACGGTGTTGAACAGGCCGCGGGCGGTGCCCTTGAAGTCGACGCCCTGGTCCTTGTAGAAGGACTTGTTCTCCGCGGCCACGAAGGCGTGCTGGACGTCCTTGGGGACTTCGGAGAGGTCGACGTTCTCCCTGTTGACCTTTCCGGTACGGGCCATGACCGTGCCGTCGCTGTACTTGAACACGTTGCTCTGGAGCTGCGCTTGCGCATTGCCCTCCGGCACGCTGACGACCAGGTACAGCACCACGAAGGCGCCGATGACCAGCAGGCAGAGGCCGAAGAAGGCGCCGAGGATCTTCTTCCAGGTGAAGAAGCGGCGTATGCCGCGCCGGGGGGCGCGGCCCGGCGCCACCCGGCGGCCACCGTGCCCCCCTGCTCGTCGCTCGTCCGCTCGTCCCATGGCTGTGCCGCTCCGCCCTGTCCTCGGTGTCCGTGGCCGTGTCCGTCGACGCAGGTGCGGGCGCGGTCAGTTCAGAAAGCTAACACCGCACGCCGGGACAAAGGGCCGCCGATCCGGCCTTTTGGGGCGTGACAATCAGCACCCGCCTCAATGGAACCGACGTGCGGGGGCCGCGGAAGGTTGCCCCGGGGACCGGGGCAGGGGCCGCCGCCCGCGCGGGTCCGCGTGCCGCCGCCGCGGAGGCGGGGCGGAGGCGGGGCGGCGGTCCCGCCGGGGTTCCGGCAGGTCCCATCGGGTCTCCACGAGTTCCCCCGGGCAGGTATACACAGCACGTATACATGGTGTGTATAGTGCTCGGCATGTCCATTGGCCACACACTCCTGGGGCTGCTCGAATCCGGGCCGCGCCACGGTTACGACCTCAAGCGCGCCTTCGACGAGAAGTTCGGGCACGACCGTCCGCTGCACTACGGGCAGGTCTACTCGACGATGTCGAGGCTGCTGAAGAACGGCCTCGTCGAGGTCGACGGCGTCGAGTCGGGCGGCGGCCCCGAGCGCAAGCGGTACGCCATCACCGACGCCGGCATCACCGACGTCGAGGAGTGGCTGGCCACCCCGGAGAGACCGGAGCCGTACCTCCAGTCGACCCTCTACACCAAGGTCGTGCTCGCGCTCCTCACCGGCAGGGACGCGGCCGACGTCCTCGACACCCAGCGCGCGGCGCACCTGCGCACGATGCGCACCCTCACCGAGCGCAAGCGCGGCGGCGACCTGGCCGACCAGCTCATCTGCGACCACGCGCTCTTCCACCTCGAAGCCGACCTGCGGTGGCTCGAACTCACCGCGGCCCGGCTCGCCAAGCTCGCCAAGGAGGTCACCTCATGATCCCCACGGGAGCGCTGCTCGCCGCCGAGGACCTGCACAAGACCTACGGTGCCACGACCGCACTCGACGGCGCCTCGTTCGCCATCCACCCCGGCGAGGTCGTCGCCGTCATGGGGCCCTCGGGCTCGGGCAAGTCGACCCTGCTGCACTGCCTGGCCGGGATCGTCACGCCCGACGCGGGCACCATCACGTACGACGGCCGTGAGCTGTCGTCCATGAGCGACTCGCGGCGCAGCGCGCTGCGGCGCGGCGAGTTCGGCTTCGTGTTCCAGTTCGGCCAGCTCGTGCCGGAGTTGAGCGCGGTGGAGAACGTGGCGCTGCCGCTGCGGCTCGGCGGCACCGGGCGCAGGCCGGCCGAGTCCGCGGCGCGCGGCTGGCTGGAGAAGCTGGAGGTCGACGATGTGGCGGGGCGCCGTCCCGGTGAGCTGTCGGGCGGTCAGGGCCAGCGGGTCGCGGTGGCGCGGGCGCTGGTCACCGGGCCCCGGGTGCTCTTCGCCGACGAGCCGACGGGCGCGCTCGACTCCCTCAACGGGGAGCGCGTGATGGAGCTGCTGACCGACGCGGCGCGCTCGGCGGGCAGCGCGGTCGTCCTCGTCACGCACGAGCCGCGGGTCGCGGCCTACTCGGACCGGGAGATCGTCGTCAGGGACGGCAAGTCGCGGGACATGGAGCGAGTCGGATGAGCGACCCCACGCCCAACGGCCCCACACGCGACGGCCCCACACCCGACGGCCCCGCATCCGGCGCCTCCGCATCCGACACACCCTCACCCGGCGGCCGCACGCCCGGTGGCCCCGCATCCGGCGCCACGGCGCCCGGCGGTGTCCGGCGCTCCTGGGCGCACGATCTCGCCATGGGCCTCAGGTTCGCGTTCGCCGGGGGCCGGGAGAGCTGGGTCCGTACGGCGCTGACCGGCGTCGGCGTCGGCATCGGTGTGGCGCTGCTGCTGATCACCACGGCGATCCCGACCGGGCTCGGACACCGGCACGACCGCGAACGCGCCCGGGACGACTGGTCGATCTCCGCCGCCCACAAGTCCGACAGCTCCCTGCTCGTGGCGGACGCGGGCACCAGCTTCCACGGCGAGGACGTACGGGGCCGCCTGCTGGAGCCCGAGGGGGCGCACGCGGCGCTGCCGCCCGGCGTGCGGGCGATGCCGGCGCCGGGGCAGATGGTGGTCTCCCCCGCCCTTGCCGACCTGCTGAAGTCCGACGGCGGCGCCTTGCTGCGGGACCGGCTGCCGTACCGGATCACCGGCACCATCGAGGACTCCGGCCTGGTCGGCCCCTCCGAACTCGCCTACTACGCGGGCGCCGACCACATCAAGGCCACAGAACACGCGGGCAGTGTCCGGCGGATCGACTCGTTCGGCTCCCCCGCACAGCACGAGGCGGCCGACCCCATCCTGCTGCTCCTTGTGATGATCATGTTCGTGGCGCTGCTGATGCCGGTGGGCGTGTTCCTCGCGGCGGCGGTCAGGTTCGGCGGCGAGCAGCGCGACCGCAGGCTCGCGGCGCTCCGGCTGGTCGGCGCCGACGCCCTGATGACACGGCGGATCGCGGCGGGCGAGGCGCTCGCCGGGTCGCTGCTCGGGCTGCTGGTGGGCGCCGGGCTCTTCTTCGTCGGGAGATCGCTCGCGGGCCGGGCGGTGGTGATCGACGTCAGTGTCTTCCCCTCCGACCTGACCCCGGTGCCTGGGCTCGTCGCGCTGGTGGCGGTGGCGGTGCCGCTGTCCGCGATCGGGGTGACGCTGTTCGCCATGCGGCGCGTGGTGATCGAGCCGCTGGGCGTGGTGCGCACCGCGAAGCCCCCGCGGCGGCGGCTGTGGTGGCGGCTGCTGCTGCCGCTCGGCGGTCTCGCGCTGCTGTACCCGATGGTCGGCCAGAGCCGCGCCAACCCCGACTTCAACGAGTGGATGGTCATCAGCGGCACCGTGCTGCTGCTCGTCGGGATCACCGCGCTGCTGCCGTGGGTGGTCGAGACGGCGGTGTCGCGGCTCGGCGGGGGCGGCGTCCCCTGGCAGCTCGCGGTGCGCAGGCTCCAGGTGGGCGGCGGCTCCGCGACCCGGATGGTCAACGGCATCGCGGTGGCGGTCGCCGGGGCCATCGCCCTCCAGATGCTCTTCTCCGGCGTCCAGGGCGACTACGTCCGCAGGACGGGCAACGACGTGAGCCGGGCCCAACTGTCCGTCGGCCTCGCCCTCGGCACCTCCCCCGAGGCCGCCGACGCGGCCGTGCGCGGCACCGAGGGCGTGGCCAGGACCATCTCGGTCGGCCAGACCACCCTGACCAACACCGACTCGGGGAAGGAGGCGGACGCGTACCTCCAGTTCACCGTGGGCGGCTGCGCGGCGCTGCGCGAGGTCGCGAGGATCGGCTCGTGCCACGAGGGCGACGTGTTCGCGATCGACGACGCCCCGTACGACCAGGACACGGAGGTCTACGCCCGTACCGGCGCGACCCTGTACACCGACCCGGGTGCCGACGGTGTCGACGCTCGCGCGACGGCGTGGAAGCTGCCCGAGGTGGGCACGGCAGGCACCCGGGAGGACCCCACGGGCAACGACTCGCGTGGCCTGCTCGCCACCCCGTCCGCCGTGCCCGACGCCGTGAAGGCCATGCTGGGCCCGCAGATGTACATCGGCCTCGACCGTTCCGTGCCGGACGCGGAGGAGCACGCGCGCAACGCCGTGGCGCACGTCGACGCGCTCGCCGACGTCCAGGCCCTGGACTCGACGGAGCAGGCGCGCTCCTTCACCTCGCTGCGCACCGGGCTCCTCGTCGGCGCGGTCTGTGTGCTGGCGCTGATCGGGGCGAGCCTGCTGGTGTCCCAGCTCGAACAGTTGCGGGAGCGGCGCAGGCTGCTGTCCGCGCTGGTCGCCTTCGGCACCCGGCGCCGCACGCTCGGCCTCTCGGTGCTGTGGCAGACCGCGATCCCGGTCGCACTCGGCCTGCTGCTGGCGACGGGGACCGGGCTGCTGCTCGGCACGGTGCTGTTGAAGATGGTCGGCGCGACGCTGTCGGTGGCGTGGTCGGACGTCGCCCGGATGGTGGGCGCGGGCGCGGCGGTGGTCCTGGGGGTGACGGCGCTCGCGCTGCCGCCGCTGGCCCGGATGCTGCGGCCGGACGGGCTGCGGACGGAGTAGGGGTGGGCGCGGGCGGGGCCGGTCAGCCGGTCTCGCCCGCGCCGCCGCCGGGCGTCGGTACCGCGTCCGCGCCCGCGGCGGGGTCGGCCGGGGCGACGGGCGGGATCGGGACGGCGGGAGTGACGGTGACGGCCGGGCCCTTGTCGCCGGTGTGCGGTACGGCGATCTGTCCCGCCGCGTTCTTGCGGGAGTACGCCCGCAGGAATCCGACCACGGTGTTGGTGACCGCGACGAGCGGCACCGCGACGACCGCGCCGCCGATCCCGGCGACGAGGCCGCCGGCGGCGACCGAGAGCACCACGGCGAGCGGGTGCACCCGCACCGCGCGGCCCAGGATGAACGGTTGCAGGATATGGCCCTCGATCTGCTGCACGGCGAGCACGACGACCAGCACCATCACGGCCGTGAACACGCCCTGGGTGACGAGCGCGACGACGACGGCGAGCGCGCCCGACACGACGGCGCCGACCAGCGGGATGAACGCGAACAGGAAGATGAACACGGCCAGCGGCACCGCCATCGGCACGCCGAGGAAGAAGATGCCGAGCCCGATGAAGATCGCGTCGATCAGCGCGACGATGACGGTGCCGCGCACATACGCGGTCAGGGTGCGCCAGGCGCGCGGCCCGGCCCCCGCGAGTCCCGGCCTGGCCTGGGAGGGGACGAGCTTGAGCGTCCACTCCCAGATCCGGCGGCCGTCGTAGAGGAGGAACAGGGTGGAGAACATCGTCAGGAGGATGCCGGTGAGGGCCTCCACGATGACGGTGACGCCCTCGATGCCCTTGGACGTGATCTCGTCGGTATTGGCCCCGACGGCGTCGCGCAGGCTCTTGGCGATGTCGTTGATCTGGTCCTCGGTCACATGGAACGGGCTGTTCAGCAGCCAGCGCCGCAACTCGTCGATGCCGCCCTGGACCTGGGTGGAGAGGTTGTCGAGGTTCTCCAGCACCTGCCAGACGACGAACCAGCCGACGAGGCCCATGATGACGAAGCCGGAGATCGCGGTGAGCGCGGTGGCGACGCCGCGGGGCAGCCCGAGCCGCTTGAGGCGGGCGACGGTCGGCTGGAGCAGCGCGGTGATCAGCAGCGCGGCGACGAACGCCAGTACCACGAGGCGCACGGCGCTGATGACGCGCATGAGGACGTACAGGGTGCCGGCGAGGATCAGCAGCCGCCATGCGGCCTCGGCCGCGACCCGTACCCCCCAGGGCACGGCGGCCGCCGGGTCGGGCTTGGACGGTATCGCGGGCGCGTAGGCGGGCGGCGGGGGTACGTGGTCGGCCACTTCGGCCATGCCGCCCCCGGCGGCCCCGGTCTCGGACTCGCCCGGGAGGTGGTGCTCGGCCTCCTCCTTCTCGGCGGCCGCCTTGCGCTCGCTGAGCTTCTCGCCCATCCGGGAAAGGCCGCCGCCCAGTTGGCCGACCCAGCTCCGCACTCCCGCCATCGCCCGTCCCTCTCCCCGTGGTCTCCCGGGTGTCCCCCGCGTCGTCCCCGCTGCCCGCGTGTACCCCTGCCGCGGTCGCCGCAGTCGTGTCGCGCGCGGCGGCGGTCCCGGTACGCCCCGAAGACTGCCCCCGAAGCACGCGGAAGAACCTACACGCCGACCGCCCCCCACCGTAGGACGGCGGGGGGCGGTGCGGGGTTGAGCGGGAGGGCGGGCGGCCTCGGGACGGTGCGTCGCGGGGCGGGCCCCCGGCCGCGCCCGGCCCCCGTGTGCTGCGGGGCCGGGCGGGTCCGGTCAGTAGAAGTTGTTGGCCTGCCAGAAGGACCAGGCGCCGCAGGGACTGTCGTACCTGCCGTTCATGTAGCTGAGGCCCCACTTGATCTGGGTGGCGGGGTTGGTCCTCCAGTCGGCACCGGCCGAGGCCATCTTGGTGCCGGGCAGCGCCTGTACGAGGCCGTAGGCGCCGGAGGAGGCGTTGGTGGCCTGGTAGTTCCACCCGGACTCGCGGGTGACGATGTTGCTGAAGCACTGGAACTGGTCCGCGGGGACCATCTGGCGCGCGATGGCCTGGACCTGGGCGACGCTGTACGAGCTCTGTGCGCTGAAGCTGGACGCGTCCCGCACGCTGTCGCGGCTGGCGGCCTCCTTCTGCTCCTCGCGCTCCTTCGCCTCCTGCTCGGCCTTGTCCTTGGCGGCCTGCTGCTTGGCGACGGCGGTCTTGGCCGCCTCCACGCGCGCCGATTCCTCGGCCGACTTCTTCGCGGCGGCGTCGGCGGCCATCGCCTGCGCGTCCGCCTGCTGCGACACGGCCTCGGTCTGGACCTGGGCCTGGGTTCCCGCGGGGATGTCGGCGAGCAGTGTGGAGTCGTCCGCCGTTGCCTCGAAGTCGTCCCCAGGCGTCGGAGTGTTGCCCGAGGCAACGCCCACGACTGCGCCGACGGTGGTGACCGCGGTGGCGGATGCCACGGCGAATCCCCGGACCGAAATCCGGCTCACACGGTGTCCTTCCAGCATCGCCCGCTTCAGCAGACCCTCACGGACGCGATCGTGCCCCTGACACTGGCCTCCCCACAATCGGGTCACGGGAGGCGCGGGCCCGGCGGCGGCCTCCCCTGGGGGGAGTTCACCGCATGGTGCTTCGGGCGGCATACGACGGTCGCTGTGAAGTTTTCGGTGTGTGCAAGGGGCCACCCCCACAGGTGCGGGGACCACTCGCGACGTACAAGTGCCGTATGCGGGGCCTGACAGGACCCAGACTCTGCCGCAGCGGGACGCCGCACCGCAATTCCGCGTTGAGTGTGAAAGCTCACACCCCGATCGGCTCAAGAGTTTTCGGCAAGCGATCGCCCATGGGGAGACCGCCCCGCTAAGCTGTTCGGCTTTTCGGGGCGGCCCGCTCCTGCCTCGCCCGATACGCCCGGCCTTGACGGCCTTTCCGTAACCGGCCGGGCGGGCTCCAGCCCTGCTCGGGCGGAAATCCGGCGAAAGGTGTCAACAGAAGTGGAAAACGGTCCGCCCGTACGCAGTAATGCCGTACTCCGCACGCACCCTCATCACGGGAAAATCTCCGCAAAGCGGAGCGTCGTGGCGGGGTCCTGACAGCGGGCCAGGGCGGACCGTTTCCGAATGTGCGCGTCGCCGGATGTCCGGTTGTTCAGATGCGTCCCTCTTCGAGCATCTCCGTCACGAGCGCGGCGATCTGGGAGCGCTCGGAGCGGGTGAGGGTCACATGTGCGAACAGCGGATGGCCCTTCAGTTTCTCGACGACGGCGACCACTCCGTCGTACCGGCCGACGCGCAGGTTGTCCCGCTGGGCCACGTCGTGGGTGAGGACGACGCGGGAGCCGGCGCCGATCCTGGACAGGACCGTCAGCAGGACGTTGCGCTCCAAGGACTGGGCCTCGTCGACGATGACGAACGCGTCGTGCAGGGACCGGCCGCGGATGTGGGTCAGCGGCAGCACTTCGAGCATGCCGCGCGCGGTGACCTCCTCGATGACCTCGCGGCTGGTGACCGCGGACAGCGTGTCGAAGACGGCCTGCGCCCAGGGGCTCATCTTCTCGGCCTCGGTGCCGGGCAGATAGCCGAGTTCCTGGCCGCCGACCGCGTACAGCGGCCGGAAGACCATCACCTTCTGGTGCTGTCTGCGTTCGAGCACGGCTTCGAGTCCCGCGCAGAGCGCGAGCGCGGACTTGCCGGTGCCGGCCCTGCCCCCCATGGAGACGATGCCGACGTCGGGGTCGAGCAGGAGGTCGAGCGCGATGCGCTGCTCGGCGCTGCGGCCCTTGATGCCGAACGCCTCGCGGTCGCCGCGCACCAGCCGCACCTGGCCCTCGGCGCTGACCCGGCCGAGCGCCTTGCCGCGCTCCGACTGGATGGTGAGGCCGGTGTGCACGGGCAGTTCCGCGGCCTCCGGCACGTACAGGGTCTCCTCCTCGAAGAGGAGGTCGACCTGTTCCGCGGCGAGGCTCAGCTCGGTCATGCCGGTCCAGCCGGAGTCCGTGATGGCCAGTTCCGCCCGGTACTCCTCGGCGAGCAGGCCCACCGAGGACGCCTTGATCCGCAGCGGGAGGTCCTTCGACACGACCGTGACGTCGTAGCCCTCGGCCTGGAGATTGCGGGCCACGGCGAGGATGCGGGAGTCGTTGTCCCCCAGCCGGTAGCCCGCGGGCAGGACGCCGGGGTCGGAGTGGTTCAGCTCGACCCGGAGCGTGCCTCCGAGGTCGCCCACGGGCAGCGGGGCGTCGAGCCGGCCGAACCGGACCCGGCAGTCGTCCAGCAGGCGCAGCGCCTGCCGGGCGAAGTAGCCCAGCTCCGGGTGGTGCCGCTTGGCCTCCAGTTCCGTGACCACGACGATCGGGAGCACGACCTCGTGCTCGTCGAAGCGGGTCAGGGCATTGGGATCGGCCAGCAGCACGCTGGTGTCGAGAACGTAGGTGCGCCGGTCGGGCATGCGGCGCTTTGTGCTGGTCACCACGGAAGGACGTACCCCCTCGGATGAGGTCGGTGAGGCGCACTCGACGCAGGCACGGGCGCCAGGAGCGAGCTGTACGCGACGGAGTCGCGGAGCTTCCCCAGGAGATGGGGTGAGGACCGGGGCTGTGGCCACGCCGCACGGGCCGAGCTCCGGCCCCCTGCGTCGTCCGTGTCCGTACGGTGGGTACGGTCCTGCTGGTGCAACGGGCCTCCCGGGCGAGCGGCCCTCTCGCCGCCCGCTGAGGGTGCGGCACCCTGTCCGGCGCCGCTTCCCGGCACCGCCTGGTGTCGACCTGGGGGAGGTATTCCCTCGAACGGCCGCCGCCATGCCACGCCGTCACCCAACACGCGGGTGAACTCCCGTCGTCGCCTCCGTCCACCAGCAGTTTTCCCTCGCCTGGCGCAGCCCCCCGGTAGCCCGTCCGATGAGAGCACTCCCTCTTATACGCCGCTGTCGGGGGGACGCTGCGGGGGATTCGCGCGGGACGCGACTTTCTGGGGCGCTCGGCACCGTCCAGCTCCGGAGGGGGCGCCGGGGCGCTCAGCCCCGTTCTCTCCTCTCGCCGCGACGGCGAGCCGCCCGGACGACGAGGGTCCGGCGACATCTCCCCGCCGCGCACCCGAGGACCGGAAAAGCCCCGCCCCCGCAGCCGCGCAGGCCCAGGAGCCTCACGCCACGACGGGGAGGGGAACAGGGGGGCCGAGCCCCTTCGGGGAGGCGGCCGGGAGGGGCGTCAGCCCCCGTACCGCCGGTGCCGGGCCGAGTAGTCGCGCAGGGCACGCAGGAAGTCGACCTTGCGGAAGGCCGGCCAGAAGACCTCGCAGAAGTAGTACTCGGAGTGCGCCGACTGCCAGAGCATGAAACCGGAGAGGCGCTGCTCCCCGCTGGTGCGGATGACGAGGTCGGGATCGGGCTGGCCGCGCGTGTAGAGGTGTTCCGCGATGACGTCGATGTCGACGATCTCGGCCAGCTCCTCGAAGCTGGTGCCCTTCTGGGCGTGGTCGAGGAGCAGGGAGCGGACCGCGTCGGCGATCTCCTGGCGGCCTCCGTAGCCCACGGCGACGTTCACGAGTATGCCGCCGCGGTCGGCGGTGGCCTCCTCCGCCTCCTTCACCACGGTCTGGGTGTGCCCGGGGAGCAGGTCGAGGTTGCCGACGTGGTGGATGCGCCAGCGGCCGTCGGCGGCGAGCCCGCGCACGGCCTCCTCGATGATGCCGAGCAGGGGGACCAGCTCGGCCTGGGGCCGGTCGAAGTTGTCGGTGGAGAGCATCCACAGGGTGACGACCTCGACCTCGGTCTCGCTGCACCAGCCGAGGAACTCCATGATCTTGTCGGCCCCGGCCTGGTGGCCCTGCGCTGCCGTGCCGCCCGACGCTCTCGCCCAGCGCCTGTTGCCGTCGAGGATGAGCCCGATGTGCTTCGGGACCTGCTCGTGGTCGAGACGGCCTTCCACCCGGCGTGCGTAAAGTCCGTACACCAGGTCGCGCAGGTTCACGATCGTCAGCCCCTCCGTGCGGATGTCGCCCCCGAAGCCGACAGCCTACCGCTGCGGAGCGGGGTGCTGACGACACGTAGCCGAACCGCTGACGTAGTTTCGTACCCATGAACGACACCTCCGCTTACCGTGCCGCCGCCGAGCGGTACGACGCCATGGAATACCGCAGGAGCGGCCGCAGCGGGCTGCGGCTGCCCGCGGTCTCGCTCGGTCTCTGGCACAACTTCGGCGACGACAGGGCGCTGGAGACCCAGCGCGCGATCCTGCGCCGGGCGTTCGACCTCGGTGTCACGCACTTCGACCTGGCGAACAACTACGGTCCGCCCGCGGGCAGCGCGGAGCTGAACTTCGGCAAGCTCTTCGCGCAGGACTTCGCGCCGTACCGGGACGAGCTGGTCGTCTCCACGAAGGCGGGCTACTACATGCACCCGGGTCCGTACGGGGAGTGGGGCTCGCGCAAGTACCTGCTGTCGTCGCTCGACGCGTCGCTGCGCCGTACGGGCCTGGACTACGTCGACATCTTCTACTCGCACCGCTTCGATCCCGGCACCCCTCTTGAGGAGACGATGGGCGCGCTGGCCTCCGCGGTGCGGCAGGGCAAGGCGCTGTACGCCGGGATCTCCTCCTATACCGCGGAGCAGAGCAGGGAGGCGGCGCGCATCCTCACCGGGATGGGGGTACGGCCGCTGATCCACCAGCCGTCGTACTCGATGATCAACCGGTGGACGGAGGAGGACGGGCTGCTGGACGCGCTGGAGGACGCGGGGATGGGCTGCATCTCCTTCGCGCCGCTCGCGCAGGGGCTGCTGACGCGCAAGTACCTGCACGGCATTCCGGAGGGTTCGCGCGCCACCCAGGGCAAGTCGCTCGACCCCGGGCTGCTCTCGGACGAGGTGGTGCGGCGGTTGCGGGGTCTCGATGCAATCGCACAGGGCCGCGGGCAGTCGCTCGCACAGCTCGCGCTGACCTGGGTGCTGCGGGACGAGCGGATGACGTCGGCGCTGATCGGCGCGTCGAGCGTGGCGCAGTTGGAGGAGAACGTGGCGGCGCTGACGGCGCCCGCGCTGACCGCCGAGGAGCTGACGGCGATCGACGAGTTCGCCGTGTCCACTCCGGGCACCAACATCTGGGCCGGGCGCGGCTGACCGCGCGCCGGATGCGCCGGACGCCCGCCCGGGGCAAGAAGAACGGGCCGGTCCGTGGGGGGGATACGGACCGGCCCGAGGGGGGGTTTCCACCATAACCCTTGGTAAGAGATGCTGCGTGCACCGGCTTGCCGAAATTACGCTCCGAAGTCGTCCGACGACAGGCGCATGGGGGAACGAATCGTCACGAACCCGGCACCCGGACCTTCTTTCAGGGAGGCGTACGCCGGGCGCACTCGCGCCCCCATCACCCATACGGGCGACCCGGAACGGACCGCTTCGAGGGCTCTCGTTTGCGTCCCGGCTCCGGGAACGCGGCGGCCGCGGGCGGCCAGGGCGTACGGCGGGGCGGGGCGGAGCGCGCGGGCGGGACGCCCTGGGCACCTCGCCTGACGGGCACCGGCCGAGGGCGGGGCGCCTCCGGGCGGTACCGCAAGCACCCCGTGACGGGACCGCGCAGCCCCCTCCGCTGCGCGACACCGCACCGCGCAGCTTTGCTGGCGCGAATTAACTTGGTCCGAACCTACGCGAGCGCACCCCGTCGAACCAGACCGCCCTTGATAACGATTTGGCAACTCCAGAGCGCGCCGCTTGGCCTTCGCATCGCCCCTTGAGGGAACAAGTGCGACTGAATGTCTGATCGTTTCCATGATTGGCCGGAATGCTCGGTTCCTGACCGGAAACGGCGGGGTGCACGGGGTGTGCGCGGGAGCGCGGTGACGCTTCAGGCGCTCGGGGCGGACGGGGTGGTTCCGGTCACCTCCAGGACCGTGGCGGCCAGGTGGTCGCGGAACCAGCGGTGGGCCGGGTCGGCCGAGTTGCGGGGGTGCCAGGCCATGCCCACGTCGACCGTCGGCAGGTCGAGCGGGATGGCGAAGGTGCGCAGGCCGAGCGCCGTGAGGGAGCCGGGGAGCCAGCCGCCGAGGGCGAGGCCGACCAGGTCGGAGTTGGCGGCGAGCAGGACCGCGCTGCTGGAACTCGGCACCACGACCGCGACCCGGCGCCGCAGCCCCTGCCGTGCGAGGGCGGTGTCGATCGGTCCCGTGCGCTTGCCCTGCCGGGAGATGCCGATGTGGTCCGCCGCCGCGAACCTGCGCACGTCGATCCGCCCGCCGAGGAGCGGGTGCCCGGCGCGGGCCAGGCCCAGCATCGGAATCCGGGTGAGCCGCCGCTTCCTTGTCTCCGGGTCCAGATGTTCGAGGACGCCCAACTCGACGTCCACCAGGCCCTGTCGGAGCGCGGGGCCGCCCTCCACCGCCTCCGGCAGGAAGACCACGTCGACCCGGGGGGCCTCCGCGCCGATCCGGTCGATGAGCGGCCCGGCGAGCCCGGCGGGCAGCGCGTCGCTGGCCTGGACGGTGAAGCTCCGCTGGAGGTTCGCCGCGTCGAAACCCGCCCCGGGGCGCAGCACGTTGTCGCAGTCGCGCAGCAACCTGCCGACCTCCTCGCGCAGTTCGAGCGCCCTCGGGGTCGGCGCGAGGCCCTGGCCCGCCCGTACCAGCAGCGGGTCGCCCACGGTGCGCCGCAGCCTGGCCAGCGTCCTGCTGACCGCGGCGGGGGACGTGCCGAGCCGCTCGGCGGCGCGGGTCACGCTGTTCTCCTGGAGCAGCGCGTCGAGCGCACGCAGCAAGTTCAGATCCATCAGCGCTCCTGAGCTGCATTTTTACGCCTGAGGCAATTATTTGCTGCTGATTCTTGCATTGCTGTCGGGGTCCGGGCGCGCCGAGAGTGGGGACGTCCCGCGGACCGCGGGGCTTCTCTTCACCCCCCTTGCTCCTCGGACCCCTTCGAACCCCTTCGGGAGACTCCTCATGTCCTCGCAGCAGTCAGCGCGCGCCGGCCGGGAGGGCGACGTCCTCGCCGTGGTCAGCCAGAGCGGCCCCACGGTCTCGTTCTTCGACGCCGCCGACGACCGGCACCTCGGCGCCCTCGACGTCCTCGCCGAGCCCCACGAACTCTGCTTCGACCCCACCCAGCGGCTGCTGTGGTGCACCCGCGCGTACCACTCGGGCTACTACCACGCGAACGGCGGCCGGTGCACCGAACTGACCGTCATCGACCCCGACTCCCGGCGCATCGTCGAAGTGGTCGACCTCGCGCCCGAGCACGGCCCGCACGGGCTCGCGCTCGACACCGCCCGGGGCCGGCTCTACGTCAGCGTGGAGGGCTCGGACGAGCGGCCCGGCGGAGTGGTCGTCGTGGACACCGCGACCCGGCGCCCACTGGGCAGGATCGACACGGACGCCGCTGGGCCGCACTGGTTCGTCGCCGCCCCCGGGGCCGGGATCGGCGCCGCGAGCAACAAGGAGGCCCCCTTCGTCTCGCTCGTCGACCTGGAGCGCGGGACCCTCACCGCGAAGGCCGAGGTCCCGGGGAGCGAGGGCATCGCCATCTCCCCCGACGGGAGCCTGGTCTACGTCGCCGCCCCCTACGGCGCCACCGCACAGGGCGCGGGGGAACGGCCCCCCAACGGGGTCCGGGTCGTCGACACCGCCACCGCGTCCGTCGTCGACACCCTGCACACCGACAGCGGCGTCGTCCCCGTGCACCTCACCTCGACAGGGCTGGTGCTCGCGGGCGAGATGGGCAGCAGCCTCGGCGTCGCCGCCTCCTTCGGCCGCCCGCGCCCCGGACGTCTCACCGTCTTCTCGGCCGACACCCGCAAGGAACTCGGCCGGATCGAGGTGGGGGTGCTCCCCCTGACCATCACCTCGTCGCCGGACGGCCGGCTCGCCTATGTTGCCTGTGTGGCCTCCTCCACCGTGGACATCGTCGACCTGGAGACGCTGGAGCGCCTGGCCCGCCTCGACATCCCCAGGCTCGACGAGCCCGGCGCCCATGGTCTTGCGTACATCCCGCGGGCGCGCTGAGCACGAGAGCGGGGGCGCGGGCGCCGTCCGAGGGCGGCTCAGGCCGCGAGGCCGCCGAGGAGCAGCCAGGCGAGGGCGCCCGCCAGCAGGCTGGGGCCCAGCGGGGCCACGTCCTTGCGGGTGAGGCGGCGCAGGGCGACCTGGGTCCAGCCGTACAGGGCGCCGAGGGCGAGGCCGGTGACGGCGCCCCCGACCAGGACCGTCCACCCGTACCAGCCAAGGGAGGCGCCCAGGGTGAGCGCCAGCTTGGCGTCTCCCAGGCCGAGTCCTGCCGGATTGGCCAGGACGAGGACGAGGTAGACGGCGCCCAGCGCGAGCGCGCCGAGGAGCGCGGTGGTCCAGGAGCCCCCGCTGCCGGGCAGCAGCGCGGCGAGCCCGAGGAGGGCGACGGTGCCGCAGGCGAGCGGCCAGGTCAGGACGTCGGGCAGCCGCCGTGACGCCTGGTCGACCAGGGCGAGCAGCACCGCCACGGGGGCGAGCGGCAGCCAGGCCGCCAACTCCGGCCGCGGCCCCGTGGTGAACGCGAGCGCCCCGCACACCACGGCCGTGACCGCCGCCGCCACCGGGGCGCGGGGGCCGAAATAGTGGGGCCGGGTGCAATGGGGCTGGGGTATCGGGTCTTTGGAGAGCGTGCTCGGGTCTTCGAGGGGCGTGCCTGGGTGTTCGGGGGCGGTGCTCGGGTCTTCGACGGGCGCGCCTGGGGCATTCGGGGGCGTGTTCGGGTTATCGGGGGCCCCGACCAGGGGTTTCTCGCCGTCGCCTGGGCAGCGGGGGAGGCCGAGCCAGCCCTTGAGGGGTCCTTCGAGGGGGCGACCCTCGGGACAGGCCACGCGCCGGGGTCCGTCCGGCTCGACCGCGAGCCGGTAGGCGGCGCGCGGGGCCAACAGGCCCGCGGCTGCTCCCCAGATGACCGCCAGCGCGGTGAGAAGTGCGTGCATGCCCATCACTCTACGTAGCGGACGCGGGCGGTGGGGAGCCTGTGGATAACTTCGTGGGGGCGCGCGGAAGCGGTGGGGATGCGGAGCCAACTCCGTTGTGGATACGGTCGTTACGGCCGCGGCCCGGGCTCGGCGGCCGACTTGGCGACCGGCACAGGGAGGTGCTTGGCGGTGGGCCGCTGGCGCAACGGGCAGGGCAGGCTTGTGGTCGACCCCTCCGAGGACGAGGGGGCGCGGGGGGCCGACGGGGCGGACACGGCCGACGGCGCGCGGGAGGCGCGGAGGGCGGCTCCGTCCGGGATTCCGCTGGAGATCGCCACGTCCTACCGGGCGCGCACGCGCGGGCTGCTCGGCAGGGACGGGATAGAGGGCGCGATCCTGCTGTCGCCCGCGAGCAGTGTCCACACCTTCCGGATGCGCTTCGCGATCGACGTCGCCTATCTCAACTCCCGTATGAAGGTGGTGTCCCTGCACACCATGAAGCCGGGCCGCCTGGGCACGCCGCGGCTGCGGGCCCGGCATGTGCTGGAGGCCGAGGCGGGTGCGATGGCGTCGTGGGGGATCAGGCGCGGGACCCGGGTGCGGGTGGAGCAGTAAGGGACGGCGGGGTCAAGAAGCGTTGAGGGGCGGGGCACTTCGGATTGGCGTTCGGGGTCAGCTTCCCGAGCCGGTGTCGGAACCTGAAGTGGTATCAGAAGAATCTGAGCCCGAGTCGGAGCCTGAATCCGATTCGGAGCGGGGGAAGGAGATTTCGACGCGGCGGTTCTTCTTCCTGCCGTCCTCGGAGTCGTTCGAGGCGATCGGGTAGTCCTCGCCGTAGCCGCGCACCTCGAAGGTGACATCGGCGCCCTGGAGGTCCTGGGCGAGTTGGCTGTGGACGGCCTCCGCGCGCTCCTTGGAGAGCTTGTCGCCGTGGGCCTCGGTGCCGAGGTTGTCGGTGAAGCCGAAGACCCTGATGAGATTGGCGCCCTGGTTCTTGATCTCGTCGGCGATCTGGCTGATGCGGGAGTTGGCGTCGCCCGAGAGGTCGGAGCTGTCCTTGCCGAACAGCACCTCGGACTGGAGGGCGAACTTCACGTCCGAGTTGGTGTCCTCGCGCCGTTCCTCGCCGCCGATGTCCTCGACGACCGACTTGATGTCCAGCACCTTGGGGTCGGCGAGGGTGGCGCCCGCGGGGAGCTTCAGGTCGGGGTCGTTGGGGTCGACCTGGACGGGGGCCGAGGCGGACGCGGAGGGGTACGGGCTGTCGTCGGCCGTGGCGTCCGGGGTGGCGAGGACTCCCAGCACGAGCACGCCGAGGGCGGCGCCTGCCGCGGCGCGGGCGCCTGCCCGGCGGGGGGTGCGGGGGGCGGAGGCCATCACGAGATCTCAATCGCGGTGTCGGGGAATCCGGGGAACTGGAGGTCGACGGAGGTGGTGGACTGGGGTGGGGCGGGGAATTGGGCGAAGAAGGAGAGCGAGCCTCCGGCCTTGATACTCGGGTCGAACGCGGCCGTGGTGAGGGGGCGGTTCTCGGTGTCACGCAGGACGTAGTACCGCTTCTTGTCCTTCGAGTCGACAAGGGTCATCGCGGCGATGGACCGTCCGGTCCCGGCGACGGCGTTCTCGGCGCCGCTCCACTGCACGGGAATGGTGAACGTCTCGCCGCCCGGGTTGTTGAACTGGCCGTTGACCGTGACGAATCCGCCGCTGTCCCGTTTGGCGGACTGGATCACCATCTCGATGCCGTCGTCGCCCTTGACGGTGGTTCCGCTCGACTCCGTGTCGTCCTGGCTTGGCTGGTCCTGCCCGTCGCCGTCCGACTGGCCCTGCCCGGCGGATGACGAGGTGCTGGCGGCGCGCTTCGAGTCGTCTGAGTCGTCCCCGTTGCCACACGACGTGACGGAGACGACCAGGGCGGCGGACACCAGCGTGACCGCACCCGCTCGCCGCAGTTTCCTGAGGTGCCGAATACTCATGGGTGGGATTCCCTTACGCTCGTTCGCTGTCAGTCCTTGGCCAGTCGGACGGTGAAGAGGTCCGCCATGTCCGGTAGCAGGTCCAGATGGTCCGGGTCGATCGACCAGTCCTTGTCGTCGCAGACGATTTTGCCCGGGGACGGCTCGCTGTCGTCGTCTTCGCCGTCATCGGCGCCGTCGCCGCCCGTCCCGCCGCCGTCATCGTCGTCGGGGGGCTCGTCGGGCAGGGTCGACGGCGGGGGGCTCTGCGCGGGGTCGAAGCCGCACCGGGGCTCGACCACGGCGGTGGCACGGGTGCTGGCGTGCTGCCCCTCGGTGCCGGGCAGGATGGTGTCACCGACCGGCTTGCCCGACTCGACCTGGACCGTGAATCCCCAGCGGCCGTCGTGGAGGAAGTCGCACCCGACGCTGCGGCCGTCGTTGAGCGAGGCGTATCTGGCCGCGGCGGAACAGCCGTTGTACGTGCCGATGATGTCGCCGTTCAGGATGTCGTGGAGGTAGTCGCCGTCGAGGATGTTCGCCAGGAACTCCCCCTTGAGCTGGTCACGTGACTCCTGTGCGGCGGCGAGCGCCGCGGCGTCGGCGGCCGACTGCGACGTGTTACGCAGCGCGTCGGCCTTGCCGAAGGCGAAGAAGAGCAACGCGAGAAAGAGCAGGCCGACGACCGCCGTGATGTACAGCGGTGCGGCCTGCCCTCGGTCCGACCTGGCTGCCGCGGCTATCTTCCCAGCACCGAGTTGATCTTCTCGGTGAACGCGTTCGCGATCGTGCTCCCCATGTTCGTGTTCAACAAGGCAATAATGATCGCCACCACCAGAATGATGATCCCCACATACTCGATCGCGCCCTGTCCCCGCTCGCTGTTCCTGCGGAGGCGTGTCGCCGTCGTGTGGGTCCAGTGGTTCGCGTAAGCCTTCGCGGTGGCCGCGGCCTTCAGCAGGGCGTCGTGCACGATGTTCCCCTTCGGGTCCCGTCGGCCGGGCCGACTCGGCGGAGGTCACACTGCCGCCCGTGCTTCCGGCTCCCCCGAGGTCGGTCTCGACAGCGGCACCCGCAGCGTATGCCGGGTGGCGCCGGTCGCGCATGGGTCCCCGGGCCCAACTCCGGGCCCAAATCCGCTCACGCATGGCCGCTCCCGCCTTCCGGGGCGGTGCCGAGCCAGCGGGCGATGGCCTCGCTGCGGCTGGCGGCGGAGAGCTTGGCGAAGATGCGGTTGATGTGGTTCTTGACCGTCTTCTCGCTGATGAAGCAGGTGGCGGCGATCTGCTGGTTCGTCATGCCCGACGCGATGAGATCCATGACCTCCACCTCCCGCTGGCTGAGACCCGCGGCCCTCCCCGGCGCCGGGTCACGGCGTCCTGTTGACTGTGCCATATCAGATTGCGAAAGCGAAGGGTCTTGACCTAATTGTTGCGGGGTCGCCTTCGACCGAACTACCGCCGATCGGGAGGGCCTTGGCAGGAAACGCCGGGGGCGGGCCGGGCGGCCGGTGTGTGCGGGTGCAGTTTGCACTGCGGGGGGTGGTGTGGTGCCGAGTGCGTCGGGGAGCCGGCCGCCGTGGTCCTGGGTCTGGCCGCGCAGGGCGGCCAGCAGGGTACCCGCGGCGGTCCTGGTGAGCGGGGCGCGGCCCGCGGTGATGTCGTGCACGGCCCCCACCAGTTCCTCGACGGTGAACTCGCCGTGCACAAGATAGCCGCCCGCGCCCCCGCGCAGTGCCGCACGGACGATTTCCGCCTCGCCGCTGTACGTGAGCATGAGGACGGGGGCGATACGGGAGAGGTGGGGCAGGGCGGAGATGCCGTCGACGCCCGGCATGCGGACGTCGAGGAGGATCACGTCGGGGCGGTGGCGCAGCGCGGCGCGGTACGCCGCGTCGCCGTCGGCGGCCTCGGCGACGACCTCGATGTCGGGGCGTCCTGAGAGCAGCACCGTGAGGCCCGCCCGTACCACCGGGTTGTCGTCGGTGACGACGACGCGCAGCGGCGCCGCGTGGCCCTCGGCCGGTGCGGGCGGCGGTGCGGGGGCCGGGGTGTGCTCGGAGCGTGCCGCGGAGTTTCCGGAAGCGTGCTGCGAGACGTGCTGGTTCGCGGTGCTCTCCGGGGTGTTCTGCGCGGGGTGGGGTTCCTGGTGGTCCGGCATGCGTGCGGCCTCCTCTCACGGGGCTCTCACGGGTGGTGCGGCGGCGCGGGGGCGCCCGCGTTCAGGGCGGGTTGTCGCGTGGTGGGGCGGTGGCGGCCTCGGGGGTCCTGTCCTCGGGCGGCCCCGCGGCAGGGGGGAGGGCGGGGAGCGCGGGCGGGGCCGGGGCGCGGGGGCCTGGGGCGGTGAGGGCGGCGAGCGGGACGTCGACGCGTACCTCGGTGCCGCCCGTGGAGGTGCCGCGGCCGACGCGGATACGGGCGCCGAGGGCGGCGGCGCGCTCCACCATGCCGACGAGGCCGAAGTGTCCTTCGCGGCGCAGGGCGTCGAGGGTGAGCCCTGCGGGCAGCCCCGTGCCGTCGTCGTGGACGGTGACGACGAGCTGGTCGCCGTCGAGGCCCGCGCTGACGTCGAGTTGGCCCGCCCCCGCGTGCCGGTGGGCGTTCTCCATGGCCTCCTCCGCGATGGCGAGGAGCTGGCGGGCGACGGCGTGCGGGACGGGCGGGATGCGGCCGCCCTGCGGCAGGTAGACGGCGCGCAGCCCCGAGCGGGCCCGGAAGTCGGCGGTGGCGGCGGAGAGTTCGGCGGCGATGTCGACGCTGGTGTCGAGCCCCGACTCGCGGCGCAGGTCGGAGAGGAGTTCGCGGGACTCGGCGGCGGCGCGGCGGGCGGCGCGGGCGACCAGGCCCGCCTGGTGCTTGACGGTCATGGGGTCCATGCGGTCGGCGGAGTCGGCGAGCCCTTCGGCGGCGAGGGAGAGCCCGTGCAGCGTCTTGGCGACGGAGTCGTGCATATCGCGGGCGAGGCGGGCGCGTTCGGCCTCGACGGCCTCGTTGACGGCGAGTCTCGCGCGGGTCTCGGTGAGGGCCTGGGAGGCGGCGCCGAAGCGCAGCAGCAGGCCGCGCAGGGTGCCGCCGACGGCGCCCGCGAGGGCGCAGCCGCCGACGAGGAGGAGCGCGGAGGTGCCCGTGCGGGCGTCGGGGTTGACGGCGTACGCCCCGGCGAGCAGCAGGATCTGGAGGGCGGCGAAGATCCCGGCGCCGCGCCAACTGTAGACGAGCCCGGCGAGCAGCGGGGTGCAGACGGAGACGAAGCCGAGGGTGGAGTTGGGGGACGCGGTGAAGAGCAGCAGGGCGCCGAAGAGCATGTCGAGGGCGAGCAGGGAGGGGTGGCGCAGCAGTATCGGGCCGAAGCGCTCCCAGTCGCGCATGAGGACGTACGAGACCATGAAGGTGACGAAGACGGCGGCGCCGACGAGCCAGGCGGCGAGGCCGTTCTCGGCGGTGGTGAGGGCGAAGGGCGCGGCGATCGCGATCATCGCGAGGCGGAAGCCGAAGAGCTGGCGGCAGAGCGCCTGGAGGGCGTTGACCTGGAGCGGCAGCGTGGGCACATGGCCGACGGGGTCCGCGGGGTCCGTGCTGCCCGCGGTGTTGCCCGCCTCGATGCCGCGCCCGGTCCGCCGCCCGCGCATGTCAGCCGCCCAGCAGGTCGTTGAAGTCGACCCCGGAGGCGTAGTAGAAGCCGACCGAGATCAGGATCATGGTGGCGGGCAGCATAATGCTGGTGACGATGAGGGTGGCCTTGGGGACGGCGCGTGACGCCTTGCGGCGGGCGTTCTGGGCGTCGGTGCGGCGCATGTCGTTGGCGATCTGGATGAGGGTGTCGACGATGGGGGCGCCCAGTTCCTCGCCCTGCTGGAGGGCGCTGACGAACATGGAGACCTGTTCCGAGTCGTTGCGCCTGCGCAGTTGTTCGAAAGCCTCCCTGCGGCTGATGCCCATGTCCATCTGGCGCAGGGTGATGCGCAGTTCGTCGGACCAGGGGCCCGAGTACTTCTCGGCGACGCGTTCGAGCGCCTGGCGGAAGCCGAGCCCTGCGGAGACGACGACGGCGAGGACGTCGAGGAAGTCGGGGAGGGTGCGCTCGATGTCGTCCCTGCGGCGGCCGATGGCGACCCGGATGATGACCTCGGTCCAGAAGAAGCCGTAGACGGCGAAGATGATCGCGAGCAGCAGTTGGCCGCTGAGCAGCATCACGACGGCGGCGACGGTGCCGAGGGCGGTGAAGACGGCGCGGCGGGCCGCGTAGCGGTCGAGGGTCATGCCGCCCGGGTTGCCCGCCATGTCGAGCTTGCGGCGCATCCGGTCGACGCGGCGCGGGCCCATGAGGCGCAGCACGGTGGGGGCGTGGCGCATGCCGAGGCGGTCGACGGCGGAGCCCGTGCGGCTGGTGCGGGTGGCGCCGACCTCCAGGGCGACGGCGAGGTCGTCGGGGAGCTTGGCGTCGGCGCGGTAGAGCCTGACCCCGGCGAAGACGCCGTAGACGGCGAGGGCCATGACGGCGGCGAGGAGCAGTTCCATGGTGTGTCTCCCCCCGCTCAGATCCGGACCCGGGTCATCCGGTTGATCAGGAAGGCGCCGAGGGCGTAGAGGGCCGCGGAGACGATCACGGCGAGCTTGCCGATGAAGGAGCGGGTCATGTCGTCGAGGGCGCCCGAGCGCATGCCGTTGATGATGAGCAGGAAGCCGAGGCCGAGTACGGGCACGGCGACGGCGGTGACCTTGACCTGGGAGAGCAGGGTGACCACCTCGCGGCGGGTCTCCTTGCGCTCCTCCAGGGTCTCGGTGAGGTTGCGCAGGCTGGAGACGATGGCGCCGCCCGCCCTGTTGGCGAGGATGAGGGTGGTGACGAGGACGGTGAGTTCGCGGGAGGGCAGCCGCTCGGCGAGTTCGTTCATGGCGTCGTCGAGGGAGTGGCCGATGGCGAGCTGGTCGGCGACGGTGCGCAGTTCGCTGCCCGCGGGGTCGTCGAGTTCGTCGGCCGCCATGGCGATGGCGGTGCGCAGCGCGAGGCCCGCCTGGGTGGCGTTGGCGAGGATGCGGGTCAGCTCGGGGAGTTGTCCGATGAACGCTTCGGTGCGCCGTCCGCGCTGCCAGTTGAGGTAGGCGGACGCGCCCCAGACGGTGACGGCGGCGGCGATCAGGCCGAAGAAGTCGGTGAAGACGGCGCCGACGACGAAGTAGGCGACGAGCAGCGCGGCGACGGTGTAGACGGTGTACTCGCCGGGGGTGACGTCAAGGCCGGTGGTGGCGATGCGGCGTTCGAGGCGCTTGCCCGCCCTGGTGCGGCGCACCCGGCGGTCGATCCCGGCGAAGCGGCGCGCGCGGCCGGGGGGCGGCGGTATCCGGCCCGCGGCGGCGAGGCGTTCGACCAGGGCCTGTTGCTGGGCCCGTCCGGCCGCGAAGACGTGCAGGCCGACGACGGCGAGCACACAGGCGAGCAGTGCGGCGCCTGCCGCCAGCAGGGAGTAGTCCATGGGTCGGTCGGCTTTCCTCGGGGCTGATGCGGGTCGGTGGGGGTTGAACGGGGTCCGTTGGGGGTGGTCCGGGCGGTGTGTGGCGGTGTGCGTGGAGTGGTGGGTCCCCGGAGCATTGTCGCGGTACGGGGCCGGTCACGGAAGCGGCCCCCGGCATTACGGGCGGTGAAGTCCTGGTGTGCGCCCGGGGGGTGGCGGCGTGTCAGGGGCCCGCGCGCGCCGTCGACGGGCCGTCAGGTGAGGGAGCGGCGCACGACGAGCTGGTCCTCGTGGGAGGCGACGCCGAAGACCGGGGAGACCGCCTCGTTCTTCATGTACAGGCGCTCGGCGACCCCGCGGGGCAGCGGGAAGTACTCGAAGCGGCCGTGGATACGGCCGTCGGGGCCCATGGGCTGGGCGTTGAAGCGGCAGGCGGTGGCGAAGCGGTACTCCTCCCTGCCGTGCGAGTCGACGAGGGCGATCTCGGTGACCCTGCGGGCGCCGTCGGCGAACCGGGTGAGCTGCACGACGACCTCGACGGCGCTGTTGATCTGGTCCTTGATGGCGACGAACGGGATCTCCACCTCGGACATGGACGCCAGTGTCTGAAGCCGCATCAGGGCGTCCTCGGCGCTGTTGGCGTGCACGGTGGCGAGCGAGCCGTCGTGGCCCGTGGACATGGCCTGGAGCATGTCCAGGGTCTCGCCGCCGCGCACCTCGCCGACGATGATGCGGTCGGGCCGCATGCGCAGCGAGTTGCGCACCAGGTCGCGGATGGTGACGCGGCCGTTGCCCTCCACGTTGGGCGGCCTGCTCTCCAGGGTGATCACATGGGACTGCTGGAGCTGGAGTTCGGCGGAGTCCTCGATGGTGACGATGCGCTCGCCCTCGGGGATGAGACCGGACAGGGCGTTGAGCAGGGTGGTCTTGCCGGTGCCCGTGGCGCCGGAGACGATCACGTTGAACTTGGCCCTGATGAGCGCGGCGAGCAGCATCGTCATGTGCTCGTCGAGGGAGCCGAGGGCGATCATCTCCTGGAGGGTGAAGGCGCGCGGGAAGCGCCTGATGGTCAGCACGGGCCCGGAGAGCGACAGCGGTGGAATGATCACGTTGACGCGCTCGCCCGAGGGCAGCCGGGCGTCCACCATCGGATTGGCCTCGTCCACGCGGCGGTTGACGGTGGAGACGATGCGCTCGATGGTCTGCATCAACTGCTCGGCGGAGCTGAACCTGAGCGGAAGCTGTTCGAGCCTGCCGCCGCGCTCCACGTAGATCCGGTCGGGGCCGTTGACCATGATCTCGCTGATGGAGGCGTCTTCGAGGAGGGGTTCGAGGATGCCGAGGCCCAGCGCCTCGTCGACGACGCGGCGGATCAGGACGGCGCGCTCCTGTGTGGACAGGACGGGGCCCTCGCGGCTGATGATGTGGCCGAGGACGCGTTCGAGGCGGACCCGGCGGTCGGCGGCGGCCAGTGCGGACATCTCCGCGAGATCGATCTCCTCCAGGAGCTTGGCGCGGTAGACGCCGACGAGGTGGTTCTCCTCGTGCTGGCCCGCCCCGGGCTCTGGGCTGTTGATCCGGGACCTGAGGCTCATTGTCGTCACTCCTTGGCGGTGCCAGGGGCCCCCGACGGGGGCCGGTGCGGCACCTTCGTGTCCTGCTGCTCCGGTATGGGGCGGGCGGGCCTGTCGGATCGGTGCGGGGCGCCGGGCGGCCCCCGTGGTCAGTCGTCGCGTGGCATGGTCACGGTGCGCTCCGCGCTGCCGAAGCCGACGCCCGGCACGAGGGACGGGATGTCCACACGCACGGTGACGGTCACCGAATCGCCGCCGCCCCCGCCGCCGGAGACGTGCGCGTCGAGCCAGCCGCTGACGGCGGCGCGGCCCGCGGTCTGCGGGTCGGTATCGGCGTCGGGCTGCGCGGCCACCCGGGCGGCGGCGCGCGCCGCCGTCCCCGCCTGCTGTACGGCGAAGATCGCGAGGCCGAGCTGGACGGCGGCGACGGCGACCAGCAGCAGCACGGGCAGCAGCCCGACGTACTCGATGGCGACCTGGCCGCGGTCGTCGCGCCGGGCACGGCGCCGCCACGGACGCGGCTCCCCCGCGCTCCGGCCCCGTATCGCCGCCGGGGGCTCGTGGCCGTCCGTGGGTGCCCTCATCGGTCGCTCTCCTCGGCCGCGGCGGCCGTGCCGGGCACGGTGATCGGCATATTGACGGCGCCGGGGAACAGCAGCGGCACCTTCAGGTCGACATGGGCCTCGACGAGCCCGGCCCCCGAGGCGCCGCAACTGATCGAGGCGCTCCACGCGGCCGGGAGGTCCTGGCGGGCCGCGGTCTCGCAGTCGTCGCCGACGGCGGCGGCGCGCACCGCGCGGTCGGCGGCGTTGCCCGCGAGGACGAAGGTGTAGCCGACGATCGCCGCCTGCCACAGCAGCACGACGATCACCAGGATCGCCGGGGTCATGGAGACGAACTCCAGCGCCACCTGGCCCCGTTCGCCGCCCGCCGCGCGCAGCCGCCGCCGCAGGGCGCGCACCGGGACGGCCCGCGCGACCGCCGCGCCGCGCACGCCCCGTAAGACCGGCGCGCCCCGCGCGCCTCGCGCACTCCGCAGGGTCCACGCGCCCCTCGTACCCCGCGCGGTCCACACGCCCCGTGAGGCCCCCGTGGCCCGTATGGTCACCGCTCGTCACCCCCACCCATGACCGTCAGCCGCCGCCCAGGCTCTTGCGGGGCGTGCCACTGGGTGTACTGCCCGCTTCGAGGCTCCGCTGACCCCGGCGGCGGGCACCGAATCCGGCGGAGCGCCTGCCGCGGCCCTGGGGCGCGCCGTCCTGGGCCCGTACCAGGCCGAGTTCGCCGGCGAGCGCCCACAGCGCCTGCTTCACCGTGGACTTGGCGTCGAGGTCCTGCATACGGCCCGCGTCGAGGACGCCCTGCAACTCCTTGAAGGCGGCGGGGACCGCGGTGGCCGCGACCCTGGTGCCGGTGATCTTCTGGACGAGCGGGGGCTGGATCTCGGCGCCCCGCGTATGCCGGTTGACCACGGCGACGGTCTCCTCGGCCTTGCGGATCTGGAGGCGGCCCCAGAGCCGTACGACGCGCTTGGCGGCGCGCACCGCGACCACGTCGGGCGTGGTGACGAGCACGGCGGTGTCGGCCATCTCGACGGCGGCGGCGTTGGCGCTGCCGAGCTGGGTGCCGCAGTCGACCACGACGACGTCGAAGCGGGAGCGCAGGGCGCTGAGGATCTGCCGCACCGAGCGGTCGGCGACCTCCTCGCCGCGCTCCCCCTCGGCGGGCGCGAGCAGCAGCGCGATGCCGGTCTCGTGGACGAACAGGGCGTCCTGGAGCACCCGGGGCGAGATGTCGCGCACCGCGGCGAGGTCCACGACGGAGCGCCGGAACTGCACGTCGAGGAAGGAGCCCACGTCGCCCGACTGGAGGTCCATGTCGACGAGCGCGACCGTGTGCCCCGAGGCCCTGGCGGCGAGCGCGAGCTGCACGGCGGCGGTGGTGGCGCCGACGCCGCCCTTGGCGCCCGAGACGGACACCACGGTGCCGCCAGGGCCGCTGAGGACGTCGCCGCCGCTGCCGAGGTGACGGCGCACCCCGAGGGCCCACTGGGCGGCGGTCTGCACCCTGCTGCCCAGTTCCTCGTAGCTGAGCGGCAGTCCGACGACGCCGCGGGCGCCGGAGTCCATGGCGGCGGAGAACAGGCCCCTGCTGGCGTCGGTGGTGATGAGGACGACCCCGACGGCGGGGAAGCGCAGCCCTATCTCGCGGATGAGTTCGAGCGCGGGCACGGGTCCGATGCGCTCGTGGACGAGGACGACCTCGGGCAGCTCGTCGAGGGACTCCCCGGCGAGCCGCGCAAGGGTGTCGAGCAGCGAGGTGGAGTCGCCGAGCGGCGGCGCCGGGTCGGTGTCGGGGAGCTGGCCGAGCAGGGTGATGACGGACCTGGCGACGTCGAGGTCGCCGACCGCGGGCAGGATTCTCGTGCTCATCCGGACCTCACTACCTCGCTGCCCGCCGTTGCCCCGGCGGCCGTCACTTGCTGTCCTCGTCGAGGGTGTACGAGCGGTCGCCGGGGGGAACGTCGGCGGCGGCGCCGGGCGCGTTCAGGGCGAGCCTGACGTGCTCGGCGAACGACTCGGCGTAGGCGACGCGCTGGGCGTCCGCGGGGTTCAGCGCGAACGTGATCGGCACCGCCTCCTGGGGCCCGTCGCGGTTGTCGTCGCGGTTGGGGTCGAGAGCGGTGATCTTGCCGACGTCGGTCACCCTGGCGTCGGTGACGATGATCCTGGAGAGCGACTTCTCCTTGTCGTTGTCGGCGGCGAAGGTGGCGTAGATGTTCACCCGCGCGCCGGGGGTGATCTTCCCCGCGACCCCGGTCTCGGCGTCGATCATGATGGCGATCTCCTGCTCGCCCGGCTTCAGTTCGGGCTGCTCGACGATCATGTCGGACTGGAGCAGGGAGCCCTTGCGGAGCGTGGTGACGGCGACCTTGCCGCGGATGTCGGCGAGATCGGTGACCGCGGTGTCCGAGAGCCAGCGCTTCGGCAGGGACACCTTGCGGAACGCGCCGTCGTCCAGCTTGGTGTACGGCGCGACGTCCCGGGCGAGTTCGTACGCGGTGACCTCGGGCCCCACCTTCGAATTCGCGTCGCTGATCACGGAGATGACCCCGAAGAACGCGGCTATCGCGCACAGCACGGAGACGATGAGGAGGATGACTCCACGGCGCTGACGGGAATTCATGGGCGGCACAACCTCGTTAGGGACGCGGTTCGGTCGGGTGGCGGTACGGGCCGCGGCCCCGCGGCGGCCGGGGCGGCGGGGGCGGTCACGGCCTGCGGGCGGGGCGCGCCCCGTCGCCTATGGCGGCCACCGCGCGGTTCTCCCTGGGGGTCAGCGGCGCCCCGCAGAAGCAGCAGCGGTCTCCTATCAGCTCCATGCCGCACCAGTTGCAGCGCTCCCTGCGCACCGAGGACACGAGCTGGTGGATGACGGAGACGTCGGGCAGGTGCGCGGCGAACTCGACGAGGCGGGACGTGCCCCACCAGCCGGGCGAGTCGGCGGGCAGCGCGGCCTCCTGCACCCCGCCGACCCGCCAGGAGGGCGCCAGGGTCTCGGTGACCCAGTCGGACTGGAGCTGGCCGCGCGCGAGGGTGAGCCGGGTGGCGTACTCGGGCCCCGTCAGGCGGGCGTCGCCGCCGACCCTGACGAGCTGGGGCGTGGGCCCCGTGACGACCCCGAACTGGCTTCCGGGCACCCAGGACCTGGCGTGCGTCTTCAGGTCGACGGGGACCCGGTCGAGCCGGGTGACGGACGCGAGGAGCGCGCCCGCGTGGATGTAGTGCGCGAGGAGTCTCGCCGCGGCGGCGACAACGCCCGCGCTGAAGTCGCAGACCGAGAGCTGCCGTAACTGCCGCGCCAGCACCGCGATCCCGAGCGGCGGCAGCGCGGACTCGACGAGGGCGATGCGGTCGCTCTCCAGGATGGCGCGCACGGTGTGCAGCCGCCGGGCGTAGGCGGTCTCCAGCGTGGCGGGGTGGACGACGACGACATAGCCGAACTGCTCCTGGAGCAGGTGCATCTCGGCGAGCGCGTCGTCGAGCGACTGCTCGTCCGGCGGGCGGAGGGCGACGGCCGTCGGGGTCTGCTGGTCGGTCGGAGGCAGCACCAGATCCGCCCTGGTCACTGCGATTGCGGTCGGCACGGCGCTTCCCCGTTCACTCAGGTCACCGACAGTCCCTGCCACCGCTACCCGGAGTGGCGCAGAGCTGCACGAGGAACCTTATCCAGGACTTTGCGGGCAGAGAAGGTGCCCAAGTCCCCGCCGGGGTCGGTCCGTAGCTTCCAGAGGTCTTGACAACACGATTGGTCTGAACCAGCTTGTAGCCCAGCGGTGGCCACCGTTTCCCGTACGAGCATTCAGGAACCGACACGCACAACGGCCCTGGGTCGACGACCGACCCCCCACGCCAATCCCCCCACCGGAGGCCGCAGTGGACCGCGCAGCCAAGCACACCGACCCCCGTAGGCACGGCAGACCGCGGCGGAGCCGCACGGCCCTGGCCGCGCTGGTGACCGCGGCGCTCGCGGCCGCCGGGTTCGCCCTCGCCGGGCCCGCCATCGGCGCCGACGACGGCGACTCCCCGCAGGCGGCGGCGCACTCGGCCGCCGCGGTGCCCGAGCACGCCGTGACCGGCTACTGGCAGAACTTCGACAACGGCGCACAGGTCCAGACCCTGGCCGACGTGCCCGACCAGTACGACATCATCGCGGTGGCCTTCGCCGACGCCACCGCCACGCCCGGCGCCGTCGACTTCACGCTGGACTCGGCGGGCCTCGGCGGCTACACCGAGGACCAGTTCAAGGCCGACATCAAGGCCAAGCAGGACGCGGGCAAGAGCGTCGTCATCTCCATCGGCGGCCAGAACGGCACCGTGTCGGTGAGCGACGACGCCTCCGCGAGCGCGTTCGCGGACTCGGTGCACTCGCTGATGGAGGAGTACGGCTTCGACGGCGTCGACATCGACCTGGAGAACGGCCTCAACTCCACCTACATGTCCCAGGCGCTGAAGTCCGTCGACCAGCAGGCGGGCGGCGGCACCGTCATCACCATGGCGCCGCAGACCATCGACATGCAGTCCACGTCGAACGAGTACTTCAAGACGGCCCTGGACATCAAGGACATCCTCACGGTCGTCAATATGCAGTACTACAACAGCGGTTCGATGCTGGGCTGCGACGGCAACGTGTACAACCAGGGCTCGGTCGACTTCCTCACCGCGCTCGCCTGCATCCAGTTGCAGGGCGGCCTCGACCCGTCGCAGGTCGGCCTCGGCGTACCGGCGTCCAGCAGCGCGGCGGGCAGCGGCTACGTCGACCCGGGCGTGGTCAACGACGCGCTCGACTGCCTCACCCAGGGCACCAACTGCGGCTCGTTCAAGCCCGACACCACCTGGCCCGGCCTGCGCGGCGCCATGACCTGGTCCACCAACTGGGACGCGTCGGCCGGCAACGCCTGGTCGGACAGCGTCGGCGCCCACGTGCACGGCCTCTAGGCCCCTACGGACCCCCGGCGGCCACGCCCCTCCCCGAGCGGTCCGGCGCGGTCGGCCGCGGACCCACAGGACCGGGCCGGCGGCAGCCCACACCCCCCACACAGCTCCACCGGGCTGCCGCCGCCCCTCCCCGGCGTGACCACACCCCCACGGTTCACAGCGCCGCCGCTCCCCCGGCGGCGCTGTGGGCCGTTCCGTGCGTGGTACGGCGGGGGTTCACCAGGGCAGGTCGCGCACCTGCTGGACGCAGAGCACGACGAACAGCAGCCCGCCGAGGACCAGCATCGCGTTGCTCAGCAGGCCGTTGCGCCACTGTGCGGGCGTACGGGAGGAGTTGAGCATCCAGACGAGGGTGAGCGCGAGGAAGGGCATGAAGAACGCCCCCAGCACCCCGTACGCCACCACGAGCCCGAAGGGCTGGTTGAGCCAGAGCAGGCACATCGGCGGGAACGTCAGCCACAGCAGATACGCGCGGAAGGCCACCGAGCGCTCCTGACGGCCCGCCGCCACCTCCGCGACCACGCTCCCCGCCTCCTCGTCACCCTCCTCGTCACCCGAAGCGGCAGGCGGCGCCGACGCGGCCGCGCGGGCCGCGCGCAGGCGCTCCACGAAGTCCGCGAACATCAGGCTGACGCCGTGCCAGACGCCGATCACCGAGGTGAACGCGGTCGCGAAGAAGCCCACGAGGAACAGCTTCGCGGTGAAGGAGCCGAATCGCCGCTCCAGCAGGTTCCCGAGGTCCACGAGCCCCTTGTCGCCGGAGGTCAGCACGATCTGCGAGCCGTGCAGCAGCTCGGCGCCGACGATCAGCATGGCCACCACGAAGATGCCGGTGGTGATGTACGCGACCCGGTTGTCGAGCCGCATCACCCGCATCCAGCCCGTGTTGGTCCAGCCCTTCGCGTTCACCCAGTAGCCGTACGCGGCCATGGTGATGGTGCCGCCGACGCCGCCGATGAGGCCGAGCGTGTACAGCAGCGACCTGTCGGGCAGCACCGGCGCGAGTCCCGCGAAGGCCGCCCCCATGTCGGGCGCGACCCGCGCGGCCACGTACACGACCACCACGAACATCACGCCGACCAGGACCGTCATCACCTTCTCGAAGACGGCGTAGCGGTTGAACCAGACGAAGACGAGACCGGCCACGCCCACGATCACCGCCCAGGTCTTCACGCCCGGGCCGTCGGGCCAGAGCGCCGCGAGCGGCAGCGCCGACGACGACATCGCGGTGGCGCCGTACACGAAGCCCCAGACGACCACGTACACCGCGAAGTAGCCGGTGGTCCAGGAGCCGAGGGTGCGCCAGCCCTCGAAGATGGTGCGTCCGGTGGCGAGGTGCCAGCGTCCCGTGGCCTCGGCCAGGGAGATCTTCACCAGGCAGCCGATCACGGCCGCCCACATCAGGGTGTAGCCGAACTTGCTTCCGGCGATGAGGGTCGCGACCAGGTCGCCCGCGCCGACCCCGGTCGCCGCCACCACGATGCCGGGGCCCACATAGCGCCAACGTGCCTTGCGGGGGCCGGGTGGTGGGGCATCCGTACCAGTACTGTCCGCAGTCTTGGCCATGCGTCACAAGGATGCGGGTCGCGCCCGCGCGCACAAGGGGGCAACCGCCTCGCGCAGGGGCGCGTGGGGCGGCGGGAGGCGCCGGGTCAGCCCTTGCGGGCCTTGTCCCCGGAGCCGGACGTCTTCTTGTCCTGGTCCTCGGCCTGGTCCTGGGCCCGGTCCTCGTCCTCGGCCCGGTCCTTCGCCTCGCCCTCGTCCACGGACTCCTTCGACGCCTCGGACGGCTCGACCGCCTTGGACGCCTTGGCCGCCTCGGACGCCGTGGACTCGGACTCCTCGGACTCGGACTCGCCCGTCTCGTCGGGCTCGGCGGCGCCCTTCCCGGAGGCGTCTTCGGCGTCCACAGCGCCTTCGGCGTTTCCCGCGTCCTCCGAGTCGTCCTCAGAGTCGTCCTCGAAATACGTGTCGAGGGCGACGTCGAGCCGTTCCACCCACTCCTTGAGGCGGCCGCGGTTCGCCGCCTGGACCTCGCCCGGGTACCAGCGCCTGTCGGGGGTGTGGACGGTCACCGTGAGGCGGCGGCCGAAGCGGGACGTGCCGTACTCGACGGCGCCGATCTCGCTCCACTCCCACTCTGCTTCCAGCTCGTCGAGCTTGAAGCGGACCCCGGCGCCGTCGATGAGGATCGAGCCCCGGTGGTCCACGGCGTGGAAGACGGTGGGGTCGTCGTCGGCCTCGGAGGCACCGTCGGCGTCCGCCTCACCGTCGGCCGCGGCCTCGGGCTCGGTGGCGGCCTCGGTGGCTGGCCCGGTAGCGGCCTCGGCCTCCGGCTCGGCGGCGGGCTCCGCCGCGGAGGCGGACTCGGGCTCCGCCGCGGCGCCGGGGGCGGCCTCCGGGGCCTCCTCGGCGTCGTCGGCCACCGCGGGCGCGTCGGCGGCGGCCGTGGCCTCGTCCGCGTGCGCCTTCCCGGCAGGCGCCTCGTCGGTCCCGGCCGCCGCATCCGGCTCCTGCGGCGTCTCGGGCTCCGACATGAGGCCGTTGATGAAGGCAGGATCGGTCGAGGCGACCTGCACGGGCTGGATCTTCAGACCTTTACGCTGCTCCACGGCGGGCAGTATGGACGAAGAACCTGTGTTCGCGACACCCGCGCCGGTCAGCACGCCGCACGGAATCCGCCACTCCCCCGCCGCGGCGCGCCCGGGACCGGCCCGGGGACCGGTCCGGGAGCCGCCCCGGGGACCCGCCTCAGTCCAGTACGGCGAGCGCGTCGACCTCGACGAGGAGGCCCGGGGGCAGCCCCACGTAGACGGTGGTGCGGGCGGCGGGCGGCTGGGTGAGGCCCTGCTCGTCGAGGTAGGCGTTGTAGATCTCGTTCAGCTCGGCGAAGTGGTCGGTATCGGTCAGATAGATCCTGACCATGATCACGTCGTCCCAGTCGGCGCCGCCCTCGGCGAGGATGGCGCGTACGTTCGCGAGGGCCTGGAGGGTCTGCTCGCGCAGCGTGGGGCCCGCCGGTGTCGGCGGCTGGCCCTCGACGGCCGGCAGGAAGCCGACCTGCCCGGCGACCTGGAGCAGGTTCCCCTTGCGCACCCCGTGCGAGAACCGGGCGGGCGGCGCTGTGTGCGTCGCGGGGGTCAGGGCGGTCTTCGTGGTCTTGCTGGTCACGGGGTTCCCTTCGATGCGGTGTGGGCTGCGGGCGCGGTGGCCGCGGGGGCGGCGCCCGAGTACTCAAGGCTGATGGCGTCCGCGGTGCGGCGCACCAGCGGCAGCAGGGTGAGCAGTTCCTCCGCGGAGACGACCACGTTGGGCGCCGACACCGACATCGCGGCGACGACCCGGCCGTCGGCGCCCGTGACGGGCGCCGCGACACAGTTGATGGACTCCTCGTGGCCGCCGAGGTCGGTGGCCCAGCCCTGCTCGCGCACGGTGGCGAGTTCGGTGAGGAAGGCGGCGGCGTTCGGGATCGAGCGCGCCGTGTACAGGGGGAACTCAAGGCGTTCCGCGAGGGCACGCCGCTCCCGCTCGGGGAGGTCGGCGAGGAGCAGCTTGGCCACAGCGGCGACGGTGATCGCGACGGGCTTGCCGATGCGGGAGTACATCCGTACCGGGTAGCGGCTCTCCACCTTGTCGATGTAGAGGACCTCGTGCTCCTCGTGGACGGCGAGGTGCACGGTGTGGCCGCACTTCTCGTTGAGCGCCACCAGGTGCGGGTGGGCGATCTCGCGGATGTCCAGGCTCTCCACGGCCTGCTGGGCGAGCGCGAAGAGCCGGGCGCCGAGGCGGTAGCGCTGGTCGGACTGGCGGTAGACGAGGCCGTGCTCGTGCAGGGTGCGCAGCAGCCGCAGCGCGGTGGACTTGTGGACGCCGAGGCGCGCGGCCACCCGGCCGAGGTCGGCGGGGCCCTCGGCGAGCAGCGGCAGGATGGACAGGGCGCGGTCGACCGTCTGGCTCATGGGGTGGCTACCTCCTCCTGGGCGCCCGGGCGCGGCGGGCGGGCCCCTCCGGGGCCGATGCGCAGTCTGCCCCACGCGGCGTCGTCGAGCGCCGCGAGCCGGTCGGCCTCCTCGCTGCGCGCGCGTACGGGCGGCTCAGGGAGGTCGCCGGGCACGGTGAGGGCAGCGGCGGCGGCGAGGTGCCCGTGCCGCAGCCGCAGCCGCAGCGGCAGGCCGCGCAGGGTGGCGGAGAGGAACCCGGCGGCGAAGGCGTCCCCCGCGCCGACCGGGGCGACGACGTCGACGCGTGGCGCGGGCACGGCCGTGACGGTGTCGGTGCCCCCGGGCCCGCGGTGGAAGGCGGTGGCGCCCGCGGCGCCCTGCTTGACGACGAGCAGCGGGGGCTCGGGCAGCGCGGCGCGCACGGCGGCCGGGCCCCCGGTGACGCCGAGCGCGGCGGCCTCGTCGTCGCCGACGAAGACGGTGTCGGCGGCGCGGGCGAGGCCGAACAGCACGGGCGCGGCCGCGGCGGGCCCCGGCCACAGGGAGACCCGGTAGTTGAGGTCGAAGGAGACCAGGGGGCGGTGCGCGGCGCTTCCGGCGTCGGGGGCGGTGTCAGAGCCGGTGCCGGTGTCGGTGCCGGTGCCGGTGGCGGGGGCGGGGGCGAGCAGGGCGCGCAGCAGGGCGAGGCAGTCCTGGGAGAGGGCCGCGGTGATGCCGGTGAGGTGCAGCAGCCGCCCGGAGCGCGCGGCGGCGAGCGGCACGGTGGCGGGGGACATGGCGGAGGCGGCGGAGCCCGCGCGGTAGTAGGCGACCTCGGAGAGCGGTGCCTCGGCGGGGGCGCAGGGGGCGTCGGTGACGGCGCGCTCGCCCGCGGTGCGGAAGTAGATCCCGGTGGGGCGCGCCGGGTCGCGGGCGACGTCGGTGGTGTCGACGCCGTGCGCGGCGACGCGGTCGAGGAGGTGGGTGCCGAAGCCGTCGGCGCCGACCCTGCTGACCCACTTGACGCGGTGGCCCGCGGCGGCGAGGCCGCACAGCACGTTGGTCTCGGCGCCGCCGATGCCGCGCTCGAAGGTGTCGGCCCCGGCGAGGCCGCCGGGCCCCGCGGGCCGGAAGGTCACCATCGACTCGCCGAGCGCCACCACGTCGAAGGGCGGCTCGGAGGGGGTCTGGCGGGCTCCGGTGACGTTCACAGTTTTCCTCGCGGGGGATACACGCTCTCGTAAGACTCGGTGGCGGAGGGCTTCGTTGACCCGGCGTCCGGTCGGATGTTAGACAGCTTGCTGCGCCATACGCAATGACCGTTGCACAGGACGCAATCTTCTGCACGGGACGCGATCTTCGAGGAGGGGTCCATGGCGGGCGAGGGCAGCGCGGTGCGGAACGGCGGCGGCGAGGGCGCCGCGGGCCGAGGCGGCGGTTTCGCGGCCCGGGTGGCCGAGTTGGCCGGCGAGCGGATCGACCACCGCTTCAAGGGGCTGCCGCCGGACGCCGAGGGTCTTACCGTGGCGGAACTCGCCGGGCAGCGCCGCAACCTGTTCACGGGCGGCTTCACCACCCCCGTGCTCACCCTGTCCGCGGAGCGCCTTGAGCACAATCTCGCGCTGCTCGCCGAGTACACCGAGCGGCACGGGCTGCTGTTCGCGCCGCACGGCAAGACCTCGATGGCGCCCCAGCTCTTCGAGCGCCAGATCAGGCACGGCGCCTGGGGGATCACGCTGGCGCTGCCGCACCAGGTGCGGGTGGCGCGGGCGTTCGGCCTCCCCCGGCTGTTCCTCGCGAACGAGCTGGTGGACCCGGTGGCGCTGCGCCATATCGCCGCGGACCTCGACACGGACGACGGCTTCCGCTTCGTCTGCTACGTGGACTCGGTGCGCGGCGTGGAGCTGATGGACGCGGCGCTGCGCGGGACTCTCGCAACACCCCCTGGGCGCCCGCTGGACGTGGTGGTGGAGCTGGCGGCGGGCGATGAGGCGCGTACCGGGGCGCGCGGCGAGGCGGAGTGCAGGGCGGTCGCGGACGCGGTGGCGGCCACCGGGACGCTGCGCCTGGTGGGCGTGGCGGGCTACGAGGGCGAGGTGCCCGAGCCCACGCCCGAGCGGGTGCGCGCCTGGCTGCGGCGCCTCACGGCGCTGACCGCCGACCTGGACGCGGAGGGCAGGTTCGCGGGGGCGGAGGAGATCGTGCTGAGCGCGGGCGGCAGCGCCTGGTTCGACGCGGTCGCGGACGTCTTCGCGGAGGTCCCCGAGCTGTCGAGGCCGGTGCTGAAGCTGCTGCGCTCCGGCGCGTACGTCTCGCACGACGACGGGCACTACCGCCGCCTCACGCCGTTCAACCGGGTCCCGGCGGAGGGCGGTCTCGAACCGGCGTTCCGACTGTGGGCGCAGGTCGTCTCGCGGCCCTCGCCCGGGCAGGCGTTCGCCAACGCGGGCAAGCGGGACGCGGCGTACGACCTGGACCTGCCGGAGGCCCAGGTGGTGCGCCCGCTCGGCGCCGGGGGCCCGGGGGCGCCCGCGCGGGCCACCGGGATCGAGGTCACCGGCCTCTCCGACCAGCACACCTGGCTGCGGACCACGCCCGAGGCCAGGCTCGACGTCGGCGACTGGCTCGGCCTCGGCCTGTCCCACCCCTGCACCTCCTTCGACAAGTGGCAGCTCATCCCGGTGGTCACGGCCGACGGCACGGTCACGGACTACGTACGCACCTTCTTCTGACCTGCCAGCCTCCACCGATACCGATACCGATACCGATACCGACCGCCCGACACGGCCCGCCGACCGGCGCCGCCCGCCGGGTCCCCTACCGCACCGACCACAGGAGCCGAGGCCCCATGGACCTGGTCATCGAGGGCGCCACCGTCGTGGACGGCGGCGCGGGGCCCGCGTACCGGGCCGCCGTCGGCATCACCAACGGCATGATCACGGAGATCCGCCGGGAGGGCACGGGCCGGGCGCCGACCGGGCGGCGGCGGCTCGCGGCGGACGGCCTCGTGCTCGCGCCCGGCTTCGTCGACATGCACGCGCACAGCGACCTGGCGCTGCTGACCGACCCCGAGCACCTCGCCAAGACCGCGCAGGGCGTCACCCTTGAGGTGGTCGGGCAGGACGGCCTCTCGTACGCGCCGGTCGACGACAGGACGCTGGCCGAGGTGGCGGAGGCGATCGCGGGCTGGAACGGGCCCGCGCTGCCCACCGTGACCTGGCGCTCGGTCGGCGGCTATCTGGACCGGCTCGACCACGGCTTCGACGGCGCGGGCATCGCGGTGAACGCCGCCTACCTGGTCCCGCAGGGCTCGGTGCGGATGCTGGCGATGGGCTGGGCGGACCGCGCGCCGGACGCCGGGGAGCTGGACGCCATGCGGCGGCTGGTCGCGCAGGGGATGCGCGAGGGCGCCGTGGGGATGTCGTCGGGGCTCACCTACACACCGGGGATGTACGCGCGGGACGCGGAGCTTGCCGGTCTGTGCCGGGTGGTGGCGGCGCACGGCGGCTACTACTGCCCCCACCACCGCTCGTACGGGGCGGGCGCGCTGGAGGCGTACGCGGAGATGGTGGACCTCGCCAGGGAGTCGGGCTGCCCGCTGCACCTGGCGCACGCCACCCTGAACTTCACCGGCAACGAGGGCCGCGGCCCCGAACTGCTCGCGCTGCTCGACGCCGCGCTCGCCGAGGGGCTCGACATCACCCTGGACTCGTATCCGTACACCCCGGGCAGCACCACGCTCGCCGCGATCCTGCCGAGCTGGGCGGGCGAGGGCGGGCCCGCGGCACTGCTTGAGCGGCTGCGGGACGACGGGACCGCGGCACGGATCGGGCACGAGATGGAGGTGACCGGGTCCGACGGCTGCCACGGGGTGCCGGTGGACTGGGACACCATCGAGGTCTCGGGCGTACGGGACCAGGCGCACCGGGCGTATGTGGGGCACACCGTGGCCGCGTACGCGGCCGGGCGCGGGGAGCGGCCCTGGGCGGTGGCGCGGGCGCTGCTGGTCGCCGACCGCCTCGGCCCCACGATCCTCCAGCACGTGGGCCACGAGGAGAACGTGCGCACGATCATGCGGCACCGCGCGCACACCGGCGGCTCCGACGGCATCCTCCAGGGCGCGCGGCCGCACCCGCGCGCCTACGGCACGTTCCCCCGCTACCTGGGGACATATGTACGGGAACTCGGGGTGCTGTCCCTTGAGGAGTGCGTGGCGCATCTGACCGGGCGGGCGGCGGCCCGGCTCGGGCTCGTGGACCGGGGCCTGGTGCGCGAGGGGTACCGGGCGGACCTGGTGCTCTTCGACCCGGAGACGGTCGCGTCCGGCGCCACGTTCGAGGCGCCCAGGACCACGCCGACGGGGATTCCGTACGTACTGATCGACGGCCGCTTCGTCATCGCGGAAGGCCGCAGGACGGACGTGCTGGCCGGGCGCGCGATCCGGGGGCGCGGCGCCGTGCCGACCGGCTGAGCCGGTCCGCGGCCCGGCGGCAGCCCCTGCCTGAGCGGCCGCGGCCCGCCGCGGAGCGCCCCTCAGCGCACCCCGTGTGGCCGGAACTGGATGCTGATCCTGGGGCCCGCGTGCCGGGTCGTCTTGGGGATCGCATGCTCCCACGTCCGCTGGCAGGAGCCGCCCATCACGATCAGGTCGCCGTGCCCGAGCGGGCGGCGCAGCGCGGTGGCGCCGCCGCCGCGCGGGCGCAGCGCGAGTTCCCTTGGCGCGCCGACGGAGAGGATCGCGACCATGGTGTCCTCGCGGGAGCCGCGCCCGGTGCGGTCGCCGTGCCAGGCGACGCTGTCGCGGCCGTCGCGGTAGAGGCAGAGCCCCGCGGTGGCGAAGGGCTCGCCGAGTTCGTCCGCGTAGTGGCGGGTCAGGGCGTCCCTCGCGGTGGCGAGCACCGGGTGCGGCAGCGGGTCTTCCGCGCCGTAGTGGGCGAGGAGGCGGGGCACCGCCACCGTGGCGTCGTACATCTTCCGGCGCTCGGCGCGCCACGGGACGCCCCGCGCGAGGGTGTCGAACAGCGCCGCCGAGCCGCCGAGCCAGCCGGGCAGCAGGTCGATCCAGGCGCCATCCCCGAGCACGGTCCTGCGCAGCCCGGCCGGGTCGCCGAGCCGGATCTCGTCGCCCTGGTCGAAGAGCGACCCCTGGAGCGCGCCGAGCACGGCTTCGGACATATCACCGGACATGGGACCAGCATAGCGCGGCATACGAACAGTTGAGCGAACGTATTTCGCCAGCGGAGGCCGGGGGCAGGGGGCGCGTGGTGCCCCGCGTGGCGCATCTCACCCGAACGCACCCGGGTCCGCGCCCCCACTCGTTTTCCAAGCCCGGCGGGGGCGGCGACCCGGTCTTCCGCCGGGCCGCGGCCCGGCGCGCTTTCGATGGCGGCGCGCACGGCTCCGCTTCCGCCGCCGCGCGCCGTGGCGCGGCCGTGCGCGCCACCGGCGGCGGGCCGCGCCCGGCCGTAGGGTGACCGGCATGCAGGTGATTCAGTCGACGAAGCTCGCCAATGTCTGTTACGAGATCCGGGGCCCGGTCCTCGAAGAGGCGATGCGTCTTGAGGCGGCGGGTCACCGCATCCTGAAACTCAACACCGGCAACCCGGCCGCGTTCGGGTTCGAGTGCCCCCCGGAGATCCTGGAGGACATCCTCCGCAACGTCGGCGACGCCCACGGCTACGGCGACGCCAAGGGCCTCCTGGCGGCCAGGCGCGCGGTGGTGATGCACAACCAGACCCTCGGCATCGAGACGGACGTCGAGCACGTCTTCGTCGGCAACGGCGTCTCCGAGCTGATCGTGATGGCGATGCAGGCGCTGCTCGACGACGGCGACGAGGTGCTGGTCCCGGCCCCCGACTACCCGCTGTGGACGGCGGCGGTGTCGCTGTCGGGCGGCACCGCGGTGCACTACCGCTGCGACGAGCAGTCGGACTGGATGCCGGACCTCGCGGACGTGGAGAGCAAGGTCACCGACCGCACCAAGGCGATCGTGATCATCAACCCGAACAACCCGACGGGGGCCGTCTACGACGAGGACATGCTGCGCGGCCTGACCGACATCGCCCGCCGGCACAACCTCCTGGTCTGCTCGGACGAGATCTACGACAAGATTCTCTACGACGACGCCGTCCACACCCCGACCGCGGCCGTCGCCCCCGACCTGCTGACGCTCACCTTCAACGGGATGTCCAAGGCGTACCGGGTGGCCGGCTACCGGGTGGGCTGGATGGCGCTCTCGGGGCCCCGGGCGCACGCGGACTCGTACATCGAGGGCCTGACGATCCTGGCGAACATGCGGCTGTGCGCCAACATGCCGGGGCAGCACGGGGTGGTGGCGGCGCTGTCGGGGCGGCAGTCCATCGCGGACCTGGTGCTGCCGGGCGGGCGGCTGCGCGAGCAGCGCGACACGGCCTATGAGCTGCTGACCGCCATCCCGGGTGTGACCTGCGTGAAGCCGAAGGGCGCGCTGTACCTGTTCCCGCGGCTCGACCCCAAGGTGTTCAAGATCAAAGACGACCGGCGGATGGTGCTCGACCTGCTGCGCCGGGAGAAGATCATGGTGGTGCACGGGACGGGCTTCAACTGGCCGGAGCACGACCACTTCCGGGTGGTGACCCTGCCGTCGGCGGCCGACCTCACCGACGCGGTCACCAGGATCGGCTCCTTCCTGGACGGCTACGGGCAGCCCTGAGGCACGGCCCGCCACGCCCGCGGCCGGGCCGCCCCGCCGCCCCCGCGGCTCAGGAGAGCGCGGCGGCGGGCTCGGCGGACGAGCGGCCGGCGTACGCGGCGTGGGCGTCCATGCGCTCGGCGGAGAGGATCGCGGCGGCGGTGTCGGCCCGCGAGGCGGCGACCACCAGGGCGCGGCCCGCGAGCGCGTGCGCCCTGCGGTGCAGCCCGGCGAGCGCGCCCGGGTCCGCGGCGCCCGCGGCGGCACGGACCGGCTCGGCGCCGCCGCGCAGCCGCGCCACCTGCCGGGAGAGCCGCTCGGCCGCGGCGTCGAGATCGGGTTCCGGCGCGAGGGCGCGCAGCTCGTCGGTGACCGCGAGCAGCGCCGAGAAGTGTCCCGCGAGCTGGATGTCCAGCTCTTCCTGGCGTGACCTGTGCGGGAAGTCGGCGGGGGTACGTGCCACGGAGTGGACCGACTTCGTGCGGATCGGCTCGTACATGGGGGCCTCCTGAGTACTACGGGAAACCATCCTACCTTGGATCAAGTCTAAAGTTGAGCCGGGTCGTACTCGATCCGGCCGCGCCGGGACCAGTGTCCCGCACGCCGGGCACCGGGGGCCTCCCGGTCCTCCCGGGCACCGCAGGGGCGGGCGCGCACCACCCGACCCGTACCGTTGCATACCGGGATGTCCGCGTCACCCTCCGTTAACCGAAGTCATCGGGGAACGTTGGATTCCGGGAGCACTGTCCTCCATGTGAAGAGAATCCTCGCGATCGTCTTCGGGATCGCGCTCATCGGCGGCATCACGGCCGTCCTCCTGTCCCAGGGCGACGCGGACGGGAAAAACGGCGAGAACGGGAACGGCACGGCAACGACGACCGTGCGCGGTGTGATCGGCTCGGAGAAGGCCGCCTTCTTCTCCGACCCCGACGTGAAGAAGGCGCTCGCGGACGAGGGGCTGAGCGTCCGGGTGGACACCTCGGGCTCCTGGGCCATGGAGGACAGGGACCTCAAGGGGTACGACTTCGCGTTCCCCAGCAGCAAGGAGCCCGCCGACGAGCTGGCGGCCAAGCTGCACGTCCAGGACGCCCCCGCGCGCCCCTTCTACTCCCCGCTCGTGGTCGCCACCCACCGCGCCACGGCCGGCGTACTGGCCGCGAACGGCCTGGCCACCCTCAGCGGCAAGGGCGTCGGCACCCTGAGGATGGACGCCTATCTGAAGGCGGCGAAGGCCGACCGGCTGTGGCAGGACCTCAAGGGGGCCTCGGGCCACGCCGAGCTGACCGGCACGCTCAGCATCACCACCACCGACCCGCGCACCTCCAACTCGGGCGCGCTCTACCTCGCCGCCGCCTCGTACGTCGACAACGGCGGCCAGGTCGTCTCCGACGAGGCGGGCGTCGAGCGGACGGCGCCGCTGCTGCGGAAGCTGACCGCCGTCCAGGGCAGCCAGCAGAGCAGTTCCGAGCAGCCGTTCACCGACTTCGTCAGCGGGGTCGGCAACCCGCTGGTGCTCGCGTACGAGTCCCAGGTCGCCGCGCAGCTCATCCAGCGGGACGCGCCCGACGACCTGGTGGTGCTCTACCCCGACACCGAGGTCACGAGCGACCACAACCTGGTGCCGCTGACCGCCGCGGGCAAGAAGCTCGGCGCGCTGCTCAGCGACGATCCGGGGCTGCGGAAGCTGGAGGCCAGGTTCGGTTTCAGGCCGCGCGGCGGAACGGAGTTCGCCGACGCCACCGCGGGCCACAAGGACCACATCAATCAGAGTCTGTCCGGAGTGAAGCAGGCACCAGCTCCCCGGGCCGACATGCTGCGTGACATGGCCCGCAGGGCCGCAGGGGGGACGTCATGACGACGGAACACAGTGGGTTCACCCACGACAGCACGAGCGTGGACGCCGGGGACTTCGTCCTCACGCCGCCCGACCCGGTGCCGCCCGTGCCCAAGGACAAGGCGGGCGGCCTGGTGCCGGTGGACGACGCGGTGCGCGAGGAGATGGCGCGCAAGGCCGCGGAGTACGTCGGGCAGATCGCCGGACTCGACGCCAGGTCGCCCGAGTTCACCAGCAGGATCGGGGAGATCGTCGCCCTCGGCAACGGGGAGATGCGCGGCGCGGCCCAGCAGTCCAACCGGATGCTCCAGCGCGCCGTGCGCAGCCTGCCGGGCGAGGGAAAGGGCGAGGACGCGCAGACCAGGGTGGCGTCCTCACTGGTCGAACTGCGGCGCACCGTCGAGGACCTGGACCCGCGCGACATGCCGGGCGGCAGGGCGCGGCGGCTGCTGTCGAAGCTGCCGGGCGGCAACAGGCTCCGCGACCACCTCGCCAAGTACGCCTCCGCACAGGGCACGTTGAACCGCATCGTCGGATCGCTCCGCGGCGGCCAGGACGAACTGCGCAGAGACAGCGCCGCGTTGCAGTCGGAGCGGGTCAGGCTCTGGGACACCATGGGCAAGCTCCAGGAGTACGCGATCCTCTCCCAGGCGCTCGACGAGGCCGTGGAGCGGCACATCGCGGGCGTCGAGCCGCGCGACCCGGAGGCCGCCGACGCGCTCCGCGCCGACGTGCTCTTCCCGGTCCGGCAGAAGCACCAGGACCTGCTGACCCAGCTCGCGGTCTGCGCGCAGGGCTATCTGGCGATGGACGTCGTACGCCGCAACAACGAGGAGCTGATCAAGGGCGTCGACCGGGCCGCGACGACCACGGTGTCCGCGCTCAGGATCGCCGTGATGCTCTCCACCGCGCTGGAGAACCAGCGCAAGGTGGTCGAGCAGGTCAACGCGCTGCGCGGCACCACGGAGGAGCTGATCAAGGGCAACGCGGAGATGCTGGCGTCGCAGTCGGGCGAGATCCAGCGCATCGCGGCCGACCCGGCCGTCGGCGCGGAGACGCTGCGCACCGCCTTCCAGCAGATTTACCGCACCCTGGACGCCATCGACACGTACAAGGTGCAGGCCACCGAGTCGATGGCGGCCACCGTCGAGTCGCTGACGGCCGAACTCCAGGGGGCCGGCGCCTATCTGGAGCGGTCGCGGCAGGCGGGGGCGCTGGAGGGATGAGAACGCGCACCCCGCGCCGCGCCGCCCTCGGGGCTGCGGCGCTGCTGGCCGCCCTCGCGCTGGTCACCGGCTGCACAGGCGGCAACGGCGGCGGCGACGGCGGCACTTCGCCGACCGGCTCGCACGCCGCCGACGACGTCCGGGGGACCCTGCGGGTCCTCGCCTCCTCGGAACTGTCCGACATGAAGCCGGTGCTTGACGCCGTGCGCGAGGACAGCGGGATCGAGGTCGAGCCGACCTACTCGGGCACCGTGGACGCCGTCGACCAGGTCGCCTCGGGCCGCGCCGACGGGAAGTACGACGCCGTCTGGCTCTCCTCCGACGACTATCTGAGACTGCACGAGGGCGCCACCGACAAGGTGGTCTCGGAGACCGCGATCATGTCGTCGCCCGTGGCCATCGGGGTGCGCCCGGCGGCCGTGAAACGCCTCGGCTGGGACGCCTCGCACGTGACCTGGGCCCAGGTGCACGACGCGGTCGCGCAAGGCGAACTGACCTACGGCATGACCGACCCGGCGCGCTCCAACTCCGGCTTCTCCGCGCTCGTCGCGGTCGCCGCGGCGCTCTCCGGCGCGCAGTCCGCGCTCAGCGACGCCGATGTGCGCACCGCCACGCCGAAGCTCAAGGAGTTCTTCCGGGGCCAGCAGCTCACCTCGGGCTCCTCCGGGTGGCTGGCCACGGCGTACAAGCACCGCGGCGACGTGGACGCGCTCGTCAACTACGAGTCCGTACTGCTGTCGATGAACCGCGACGACCACACGGGGCTCACCGTGATCAGGCCGAGCGACGGCGTGGTCACCGCCACCTATCCGCTCTCCGCGCTCTCCTCCGCCGACGACCACGCCAAGGACCTGGTCGCCGCCCTCACCGACCGGCTGCGCAGCCCCGAGGCGCAGGGCACCATCACCGACCGCACGCTGCGCAGGCCGGTGGTGTCCTCGGTGGACCCGGCGCCCGGGATCGACGGCGGCAAGCGGCGCGAACTGCCGTTCCCCGGCAGCAAGTCGGTCGCGGACGGCCTCGTGGACGCGTACGAGAACAAGCTGCGCAGGCCCTCGCGGACCGTCTACGTGCTGGACACCTCGGGCTCGATGGCCGGGGACAGGCTGAAGCAGCTCAAGGGCGCGCTCACCGGTCTGACAGGGGACTTCAGGGAGCGCGAGGAGGTGACGCTGATGCCGTTCGGCAGCTCCGTCAAGCAGGTGCGCACCCATGTGGTGGACCCGGGCTCCCCCGACGAGGGTCTTGCCGCGATCCGCTCCGACACCGAGGCGCTGACGGCGTCGGGCGACACCGCGGTGTACAGCAGCCTCGAAGAGGCGTACGACCACCTCGGCAGCGGCTCCGCCGACGCGTTCACCTCGATCGTGCTGATGACCGACGGCGAGAACACCACGGGCCCCGGCGCCGGCACCTTCGACGGCTTCTACGCGAAGCTCCCCGGGTCCGGCAGGGGCACCCCGGTGTTCCCGATCGTGTTCGGCGACTCGGACCGCGGCGCACTCCAGCACATCGCGGACCTGACCGGCGGCCGCCTCTTCGACGCGCGCAAGGACTCACTCGACAACGCCTTCGAGGAGATCCGTGGCTACCAGTGACGGCGGGCCAGGGGCGGCGCGGCGGCCCTGGTGGGCGTATCTGGAGTCCCGCAAGAACATCGCGGGGATGGCGGGCGGCGTCGTCGGCCTCGTACTGGCCCTCACCGGGGCCGCGGGCGCCCTGTGGCCGCTGGCCGTCGCCGGCCTCTACGCGGCGGGCGCGCTGATCGCGCCCCCGGAGCGGCCCCCGGCGCCCGGGTTCACCGACCCGGCCGAGCAACTGGACGCGCTGCGCGCCGACTTCGAGACGCTGTACGAGTACCTGGGCTCGGTGGACCTGCCCGACGCGCCGACGCGCGAGCTGACGGCGCTGACGGACGTGCTCGCGGCCCTGCTCGAAAGGGGCTGGGTGGCCGAGGCGCTGGCGGACGACCCCGAGGGCCTGCACAAGGTGGCGCGGGCGATCCGCGGCGACATCCCGGAGGCGGTGGACGCGTATGTGCGCACCCGCTGGTGGGACCGCCTCGGCCCCGGCACGCAGTCGCCCGAGCGGGCGCTGAGCCACCATCTGTCGCTGATCCACCAGGACGTGCGGAAGGTGGGCGAGGCGCTGGCGGAGGAGCAGCGGCGCCGCCAGGACATCATCGGCATCGACCTGGAGAGCCGGCGCGAGCAGGGGTAACGGGCCCGGGGCGGGCCGAGGCGGCGGGCCGGGGCCGCGGAGGGGGCACGCGGGTTCCTCCGGCGCCCCGCGGGGCGGCCGTCACGTCCGCCCCGGAGGAACCCGCGTGAGTACGCTCAGCCGAGCCGGGCCACCAGCGACCTGTACTGGTCCCACAGCTCGGCGGGGGTGTGCTCGCCGAAGGTGTTCAGGTGCTCGGGGACCAGGGCGGCCTCCTCGCGCCAGACGTCCTTGTCGACGCCGAGCAGGTAGTCGAGTTCGGCGTCGGTGAGGTCGAGGCCCTCGGTGTCCAGGGCGGACTTGGCGGGCAGCACCCCGATGGGGGACTTCACCCCGTCGGCGCGCCCTTCGAGGCGCTCCACGATCCACTTCAGCACACGGCTGTTCTCGCCGAATCCTGGCCAGACGAAGCGGCCCTCCGCGTCCTTGCGGAACCAGTTGACGTAGTAGATCCTCGGCAGCTTCGACTCGTCGCCCTCGCGGGCCACGGACGCCTTGCCCATGTCGATCCAGTGGCCCATGTAGTCGCCCATGTTGTAGCCGCAGAACGGCAGCATGGCGAACGGGTCCCTGCGCAGCTCCCCCACCTTGCCCTCGGCGGCCGCGGTCTTCTCCGAGGCCACGTTGGCGCCGAGGAAGACCCCGTGGTTCCAGTCGAAGGACTCGGTGACCAGCGGTACGGCGCTGGCCCTGCGCCCGCCGAAGAGGATCGCCGAGATCGGGACGCCCCTGGGGTCCTCCCACTCGGGGGCGATGATCGGGCACTGGGCGGCGGGGGTGGTGAAGCGGGCGTTGGGGTGGGCGGCGGGGGTGGCGGACCCGGGCGTCCAGTCGTTGCCCTTCCAGTCGGTGAGGTGGGCGGGCGGCTCGTCGGTCATGCCCTCCCACCACACGTCGCCGTCGTCGGTGAGGGCCACGTTGGTGAAGACGGAGTTGCCCCACAGGGTCTTCATCGCGTTGGCGTTGGTGGTCTCGCCGGTGCCGGGGGCGACGCCGAAGAAGCCGGCCTCCGGGTTGATGGCGTAGAGCCGGCCGTCCTCGCCGAAGCGCATCCAGGCGATGTCGTCGCCGATGGTCTCGACCGTCCAGCCGGGGACGGTGGGCTCCAGCATGGCGAGGTTGGTCTTGCCGCAGGCGCTGGGGAAGGCGGCGGCCACGTACTTCGGCTCCGCGGACTCGCCGCGCGGCGGCGTCAGCTTGAGGATCAGCATGTGCTCGGCGAGCCAGCCCTCGTCGCGTGCCATCACGGAGGCGATGCGCAGCGCGTAGCACTTCTTGCCGAGCAGCGCGTTGCCGCCGTAGCCGGAGCCGTAGGACCAGATCTCGCGGTCCTCGGGGAAGTGCGAGATGTACTTGGTGGAGTTGCAGGGCCAGGGCACGTCGGCCTCGCCCTCGGCGAGCGGCGCGCCGAGGCTGTGCACGGCCTTCACGAAGGCGCCGTCGGAGCCCAGCGCGTCGAGGACCTGGCGGCCCATCCTGGTCATGGTCCGCATGGAGACGGCGACGTAGGCGGAGTCGGTGATCTCGACGCCCATCGCGGAGAGCGGGGAGCCGAGCGGGCCCATGCAGAACGGGACGACGTACATGGTGCGGCCCCGCATCGAGCCCCGGAAGAGGCCGCCGGTGCCGTCCTCGCCCTGGAAGACCTCGCGCATCGCGGCGGGGTCCTTCCAGTTGTTCGTCGGGCCCGCGTCCTCCTCGCGCGCGGAGCAGATGAACGTACGGTCCTCGACGCGGGCCACGTCGGTCGGGTCGGAGGCGGCGTGGAAGGAGTGCGGGCGCTTGACCGGGTCGAGGCGCCGGAAGGTGCCGCGCTCCACCAGCTCGTCGCAGAGCCGGTCGTACTCGGCCTGCGAGCCGTCGCACCACACCACCCGGTCGGGGCGGGTCAGCTCCGCGATCTCGTCGACCCAGGCCAGCAGGGCCCGGTGGGTGGTGGGGGCGGGTTCTGTGGCCGGTCGGTCGGCTGCGGACAGCAGGGCATCGGACGCCACGGCATCTCCTGTTCGAGGGTTTTCTGGAGAGTTCTGGGGGTTCGGTCCCCCGGGACCCCAGGGCCCGGGGGAGGGTGCGGGCGGTCCGGAGGCTCCCACCGCACGGGACCTCCGCTCATCCGCTACTGACCGCACTCATTTGATCCTGCGCCGTACCGCGCCCATCTGTCCAGTGGGCAACACATCTGAGCGGCGTGATCGGCATCACCTCTGCCTCCGAGGGCGGGGGCCAGGGGGGTGCGGTGGGCTTGGCACCGCCGGTCCGCGCCGTCGTGGTTGCTCACCGTCGCGGCGGGAGGGAGGGGCCTGCCGGCCCCTCCGACCCGGGCTTGCCTGGGGACCTGCAGCCCCGGCCTCGCCCCCGGCAGGGCGCGCGGGGCGAGGGGGCGCCGCGCGCCCCCTCAGAACCGCCGCAACGGCGCACGACCACGACGGCGCGGACCGGCGGTGCCGAACCCACCGAGACCAAGGGGCACCCACCCCACACAAGGCAAGCCCGGCACCGCCGATCTGCCACATCGTGGTTACTCACCGCCGCGGCGAAAAGAAGGGGCCCACCAGCCCCTCCGAACCCGGCTCAGCTAGGTCCTGTCTGGTAATTCGCGTCGGATCAGGTCGCGGCGTCTGGTGCCGTGCATCGCAAGGCGGAGGGTCGTCCGCGTACTGGACGTACGT